>WYAU01000075.1 GCA_011525665.1 Candidatus Brocadia sp. | reverse complement strand
TTGCTGCGTGGACTGACCGACGCAATCAGGCCAAATCAACAATAGATTGGAAGTTTACACGACAAGATGCTGATCAAAAGCTGTCAAGGCACTATGTTTCGTAATTAATTTGTTACAATACTAGTTTTTCACCTCCCCTAGATCCCCGCCCCTCTCACAACAATGCAGCTACGGTCGGTTACAGAATTTAAAAAACATTTCCCCCGAATGGGATTTTCATCCTTCTGTCACTGTGCACTTTCAGGCGCACTATCGCGAACTTCAGTGCGCAGGACATCGACTCAAATATCGCGCGACATGCCGCAATTCAATCGAGTCAGGATGTTCTGTAAAACACTAAAACATCACGCTATATTTTACAAAAGCTGTAAACTTCACTTACAGTACCTCTCATGAATGTTAACCCTTTGCCCTGTTTTCACTATGGTGATCTTGCCGAAGTCTTCCATCGTGTTTAATTCTGCCGTATTAAAAACAGGACCGTCAATACATACACGCCGGCCGCTGCAATCACATTGTCCGCAGATACCAAAACCACATTTCATGTATCTGTCCAATGAAACTTCGCAATCTATCCCATGACTTTTACAGAGTTCAACTACTTTATACATCATCTTCTCCGGACCACAGGTATAGACACTGTCAAAGGTTTGTGTTTTTAGCACTTCCTTTAAAAAATCAACCGTCGTCCCCTTAAAACCAATGCTCCCGTCTTCGGTACACAACTTCATTTCGGGAAGACGTTTTTGGTAGATTATTTCTGATGAGGTTCTTGCACCCTGGATAATTGTTATGTCGGGTAATTTGTCTACAACAGTTGCCAGCGATGCCATCCCGATGCCCCCCCCGACCACGCAGGATTTTGATGTTGTTTTCACATGAAACCCTTTACCATAAGGGCCGCGTATTCCAATAAGATCTCCTACTTTTTTATTGTGAAGCGCATGAGTAAATACTCCCCTTTTTAAAACGGAGATGCCCGCAATATCCTTTCGGGTATAAGATATAGTAAAAGGCTTTTCATCAAGAAGCGGTATCCATACCATAATAAATTGACCAGGGACGAAATCCAGATTCCATTGAAAGAAGAATGTCTTTACACCTGGAGATTCTTCCTCAATATCACAAATTTTTGTCATCCCGGGCTGTTCAATCATGGGCAAGACCTACAATGTTATTAATGTTGTCAAAACCGTTCTCTCCCATCCATTGGGTCATTTCTTCGCGCACCTTTTTAAAAACATCGATACCGCGATAGTAAACCCCTGTTCCAATTCCCACTGCAGAAGCACCTGCCATCATCATCTCAATGGCATGCCGGCCGGTAGAGATCCCCCCGACTCCAATAATGGGAATTTTTATGGCCTTGTAGAGATCATACACGCATCGCACGGCAATGGGCCGTAAGGCATCACCTGTGACACCGCCCACCATGAAACTCAAAACAGGTTTTTGTGCCTCTATATTGATGATCATGCCGGGCCCCATGGAATTTACGGCCGTAATGGCATCAGCGCCGGCATCCTCGGCAGCCCTTGCAATCGTACAGATCTCGGGGATGTTGGGAGATAGTTTCACAAATATGGGCAATTTGGTCACCTTTCTTACCTCGGAAGTTATTTCAAACGTAGCTTCGGGGGTGCCTTGCCCTGCAAGCAACCCAAATCCAGGGGTATGAGGACAGGAAAGGGGTATCTCGATCGCTGAAAATTCTGCTCCGGAAAGGCCTTTAACAACCCGTACAAAATCCTCTTTCTGCGTGCCAATGACGCTTGCAATCACCGGTGCACGTATATCCCGAAGATTGGAAAATTCCCTGGCAGCCGCATCTACGCCGGGATTCGAGTAACCTACTGCGTTCAGCATCCCTGCCTCAAAGGTGATAACGGTAGGATTTTTGTGCCCTTCCCGAGGTTCAATGCCAATGGATTTAATCGTTACTGCACCCGCACCATTTTCAGCCACCCTTTTCAGCAACGCCTTTGTCGTGCCTAATATCCCGGATGCCAGGATAGTTGGATTAGTCAATTGGATATTACATAAATTGACAGACAGGCTTATATTCGACATTACGATTATTGAAAACGAAAAAATAAAATTTAATCGCTTTAAAAATAAAGTACACTATTATATAGATAAAAAGTGAAAATCAAATGCAAAAATTCGCTATTGACAATCAAAAAAACCCCTATAATATTTTAAAAGACCGGACTCTTCGCGGAGTTTATACTCTGAGCGCGTTCGCTTTGCCCGGCGGAAACTCCGCTGACCGTGTTCAAAATGACACAAACGAAGGGGAGGGGTAGGCCCCGCCCCTACTTTTCATTTTACACTTCCGGCTTGTTCGGATGAGGAGGTATTTTGAGGTGAAAATTCTTGGAATTGATCCGGGCACACAAGTCGCCGGTTATGGTGTGATAGAAAGGATAGGATCAAGAATAAGAACCATCGATTATGGTTCTATCAAGGCAAACAAAAATCAAACCTTTGCACAACGGCTCCAGACAATCCATGATAAAATCATGGATATTATATTGAAACATCAGCCTGATCAGATGGCAATTGAAGAGGTCTTTTACAGTAAAAACATCAAGTCGGCAATAAGGATTGGTGAAGGAAGGGGTATTGTCTTCTTGTGTGCGGCAGCGGCAAACATTCCTATTACCGAATATGCCGCCACGGTTATCAAAAAGGCGGTTGTAGGGAACGGCAATGCACAGAAGGAACAGGTACAGGAAATGGTAAAGATCATCCTCGACCTACCCGAAATCCCTGAGCCCCGAGATGCCTCGGATGCGCTTGCCATTGCAATCTGCCACAGCCATAATTTCAGATGCTAAGCTCTCGTTCCTCAAATTAAGAGTTCAGGTTGCAAATCTGAACCCTTATAAGGGTATTAAAGCTATTCTCACGTTATATTTCATTTCGAGTCGTTCGGGTTAGGTTTTTGAAGGTCTAATCGAGCAATGGCTAAATTGTTAGATATTTTGATGGCTACTTTTCTCCCATAATAACCATCCAACCATTTAGCTCTTTAGCCATTTAACCATTATTCAGATGCTTCAGCCTCAGTGCATCGCAATTGCCGCACACATCATTCTGATGTTCGTGGAAATAGTGCATATTCTCACCGTGCCAGATTTCATCAATACTTTGCTTCAATACATTACCTACCTCATAGCGGGGAAGGTCGCAGCAGGGGGTGGCCTTGCCATCGATGTTAATATACAGATAGTCGTAAGGTTTCGGGCAGTATTTATCAAAGCGATACATGATGGGGCGCAGTTGTTTGTACACCAACCGAAGTAAACTATTTTCAAAGGCTGTGTAGTTATTATCGACCTGCAATCCGTACTTCTTGCCCATTTCCTCTGCTTCTTTATAAATCTCCAATTCTTCTTCCAAGCAGGGCCTCTTAAAACCGCTATTACTCAAAGGGTTATTGAGTCGCACCAAATATACCCGGTCTGCCCCCACTTCTCCGGCAAATCTGATGGTATCCAGACACTGCCGTTTATCATGCATGGTTATTTGAATGGTAATGGCCGGCCTACGATTGCTGTCTCGATGTTTAATAAGCGATTCAATATTCCTTTGCACGACCTTATTGGAGGGATGACCCTCGATGACCTCATTTCCTCCTTCTATGCTATCTAATGAAATGGTTAATTTATCTACTGTTTGTATAAATTTATCAATAAAGGGAGACATCAACAAACCGTTAGTCGTTACGCCAACGTTATGCCCCTTCTCCTTTGTATAGACAATCATATCCATCAATGCCGGATGCAGTAAAGGCTCACCCCAGCCGGTGAGGGTTACATTATATGGCGATTCCAGTCTGTCGATGATTTTTTGAAAAAGGTCACGGGAAATATCTTTTTCCGGCAGGTTGAAGGATTCACGGGGACACATCCCGCACGTGTAGTTACAGCGGTTCGTAATCTCTATCTGGATACGTTCCGGCCGTTGGGGAATGATATAAAAGGTTCTGCCTACAATACCTTTTATGAGGTACAGGGGATTTTTGAGCATTCGTTATTTTCACACAATTACGAAATTACACATTATCTATTTATAATCAGAAGCCCGCAGCGACTTTTCCCCGTGAGCAAAGAGGCTCTTTACTCTACAAACCCGTTCAAACAAAATCAAATCCCCGTACAATCAAGACATTCCTACTGTTTCCGCTCGGTGAGTTTCTTTGTTTCTTCATCAATTGGAGTTGGATAATCACTGGTAAAACAGGCATTACAAAAATAGTGGCGAGGCTGCGTCGTGCAACTCATCATCCCCTCCACGCTGAGATAACTGAGACTCTCGACATGTAAAAATTGCCGGATTTCTTCTAATGTGCGATTGGCGGCAATAAGTTCTCCTTTTTGCTGGAAATCAATTCCATAATAGCAGGGATAACGATGCGGAGGACAACTGATCCTGACATGGATCTCTTTTGCTCCAGCCTTCCTCAATAACCCAAACCGGGACTTTGACGTCGTCCCCCGTACAATGGAGTCATCGATAACAATAACCCGTTTCCCATCCACAGTCTCCTTTAAGGCATTCAGCTTGAGTTCAACAAAACGATGTCGCCGATCCTGCTCGGGCAAGATGAAAGTCCTGCCTACATAATGGTTACGGATAAATCCCCTGTCAAAGGGTATCCCCGAGGCATGAGAATACCCGATTGCTGCGGAATTCCCCCCCTCAGGGACGGAAATCACCACATCGGCATCCACGGGCGACTCATCGGCAAGCTTGGCTCCCAGTTTCTTACGAAATACATGCACGCTTTCACCGTAAACGCTGCTGTCGGGCCTTGAAAAGTACACCAGTTCAAACACACAAAAGGCAGGTTTAATCTGTTTCCGGTGGCAATAATATTCACTCCGGATTCCATCCTTGCCTATGTAAACTGCCTCGCCAGGATTAATCTCACGGATATACTCGGCGCCCACCTGGTCCATAGCACATGTCTCGGAGGCCATTACATACCCATTGTTCAGTCTTCCCAGGGCCAAAGGCCTGAAACCATGGGGATCACGCACCCCCACAATCTCCTCCGGAGTCAAAAACAGTAGCGAAAAGGAACCTCGTAATTGTTGCAGTACGAGAGACAAATTTTTTTGCATCATGTGCAAAGGCTTTGCCATAAGGTGCACAATGACTTCCGTATCAGAAGTGGTATGGAATATCGAGCCATTGGCCTCAAATTCGTCGCGCAGCTTTTTTGCGTTGGTCAACTGACCATTATGGGCAACGGCCACCTTCCCCTTATAATAATCCACCACAAGGGGTTGAGCATTGCCCAGATTGCTGGAACCGATGGTCGAATATCGCACATGCCCTATCGCAATTGAATTTTTTAAAGATTTGAGCATCTGTGGTTTTATGGCATCGCTTACCAGCCCCATTCCTTTGTAACAAACAATGTCTTTCCCATCTGTTGAAGCAATTCCGGCGCTTTCTTCCCCGCGATGCTGCAAAGAATACAAACCGTAGTAAACCCTCTCTGCGGCATCTTCGCACCCGTAAACTCCAAATAATCCACAGTGCTCTTTGACATCCGTCATTTTTCTTCTACCCGTCTCCTTTCCGGTACACGTTTTTATCCCGCCTCTCAGGAGAAATATCTGGCTGTTAACGCACCGGTATGCTGATAAAACTTGTGTTTACTTTATTAAAAAATTACAATAAAAGACACACATTCTTATTTCTTTATACATGAACTCTCTAAAAAAATAAGCCGTGCCACACGATTTTTTCCTCAAAAGGTACAGAGGTAATCTTTCCATTTGCGGGCTGCCTGAACTGAATACGCATGTGTGCGTCATAATTTTATCGACCTTTTTGTGACCCGAAGATTCATAAGGCTGGTTGGATAACATATTCGGCAGGAAAATACATAACAGTAAAAATTATATCAAACATTGAATGAGTGTCAATATATTTATGAATGAAACGGAGGCCAAATGATAAAGTCGACGAAGGAAGGCTTTCCCAAGGATTTCTCAGACGTAAAACTGTACGTGATAATAAGTTCCAACCTTGCCAAAAAACCTGTGCTGGAAACACTGGGGGATGTTATCCAGGGCGGAGCGGATGCAGTGCAATTACGGGAAAAGTCGATGTCTGATAGCGAATTCCTTGCCATCGCCAGGGAGTTTAAAAAAATTACCTCACGATCAAAAACAATCTTCATGGTAAATGACCGCGCTGAAATCGCGAAAGCGGTTGATGCAGACGGATTGCATATAGGACAGTCCGATATGGACATCCATACCGCACGTAAGATCATTGGCCATGACAAAATTTTAGGCATCTCTACCCATACTATAGCCCAGGCGCGAACGGCACAACAAGACAAAGCGGATTACATCAGCGCCGGTCCCATATTTTATACCACAACAAAAAGACATGAACCCCCTGTAGGCCTCGACTATTTACAACGGGTAAAAAGAGAAGTCTCCCTTCCTATCGTCGCTATAGGTGCCATTACCCTTGAAAATATTCATGAAATATTCTGTGCGGGCGGTTCCTGCATCGCAATCTGTTCTGCAATTATTTGCAGTGACGATATCATTCACGCGACTCGTTGTTTTAAAAACCGGCTCGTTAATCATGCCCGGTTCCCATTACAATAATTCGACTGGTATAATGTTTGCGAATTATCTATTGAAAAGATAGCCCCGAACCAATAAAAAATAAGCACAACTTGCTTTATTGTAAATTGTTAAGATAAAAATACGGGTGGGACGTTGCCAGAAATCCAGGGCTAATCTGTTCAGGAAAAGTTGCAATTTTAAACATCCATGAGGAAAAGGTGGGATATGGGAAAAACTGTACCTTTCATTCCTTTCTGTATATTTATATTAATGCTGACAAGCTGCGAATCACTTATGAAAAAAGAAAGGCAAAACCCTTACGCTGTTACTCGTTCTTCAGAAGAAACCCTATCGGCACCGAAAGGCAAAGGTTATTTGGCCAAGGGCGCCACGGTAAATGTCGATACAGGTGAGGAAAACAGGAAGGTATCCGTCCTTGAACAATTTGAACAAACAAGAAAAGACCTGGCGTCTTCTCTGGAAAAAATCGCAGCGCTCGAAAGGGAACTGGAAAGTGAAAAGGCGATAAAAGCAACGCTTGAAACAGAACTGGAAGAATTGGAAAAGCACCTGGAAGCCACCCGGCAAATTATTATAGAAAATGAAAAATTAGGCAAGCTGCTGGAACAAAAAAAAGAGCCGTATGAAAAAAAGATCAGGGAATTGACAGTGGAATTGACAAAGGCACAGATTGAAGAGACAAGGGCAAAACAGGAACTTATTGGCCTCAAGATAGAGCAATTGGTGGAAAAGAAGAAACAAAGACCACAAAATTCTCAATGAGTCTCTTTTTTTGTGCACGTCATGTGAAGTGATCCCGTGCCATGATTTGTTACGTAATTGTTTGGGGTTCAACCTGACACTATGCGCATATTATATCAGTTTGGTTGTGGCGCCGCTGCACGCGAGGAATTATTGAGATGAAATATATCCGGAATATATTTTTTATCTGTTTATTAGCAATCACAGGCTGTACAAGTACGCCGCCGCATCGCTCTTCAAACCTTAATTATAACAAATCGGATGAATACGAAAAAATGTGCATACGCCGCGTATTACTTCTGCCATTCGAATATACCGTAGACCGGGAAGCCATCATAGACGAGGTAACAGAAGCATTTGCTGTAGAATTGCGGAAAACAGGCAATTTTGAGGTCGTGGCGCCTCAGGAAAACAATGCCACTGCAACCACCGGGCATGAAATATGGATCAGGGGAAGCATCACCTTAAACACCCTTTTGACCTTGAGAAAGAAATATGAAGTGGATGCCATCGTATTCGGGAATATTACCCATTACCGCCCCTACGAACCTATGTTACTTGGCGTCAAGGTCGGTATGATCTCCACCGATACCGGAGCTGTTGTCTGGAGCGCGGATGGCGTTTTTGACAGCAACGAAAATGAGGTTGCGGAACTTGTAAAACGCTATTTTGAAACCACACATCAAAAAAGTGCCCTCTATGGCTGGAAGCTTATCCTGCTTTCTCTGAGACGCTACTCGCAATTTGTGGCGAATCAGATAACAGAAACACTTCAACACTAACCTTGAAGACCTCGCAACACACCACATCCGGACTTGCTCCGAATACGGAAAACTTTACCTCATTCCGAGAAAATACGACCCGGGGGCTTATATCTTCATTTATTGGATAAAGTATTCACTCAATAAATATTTTTCTTTTGTTGCTGTATATAACCGAGCAATTCAATAACACTTAAGTATACACCACCATCGATTCCATCTCTCCATCGCAATAAATACGGTATATATGTTGCTCACAGAATAAATCAAATTATAGAACCGTCATGATTCCAGGAGAGGAAACAGCCATGTCAGAAACAACCGTAGAACTATCCAACCAAAATGATTTGTTTGGAAATTTGTTTACCGGTACTCGCCCGCCTCTGAACAATTTTCGTTTTCATGCTGCGGACACGGATTCTGTTCAATCAGAAATCAGTGAAAAAGAAGGTGAGAATAATTTAGAGAGTATTGCATTCCAGGAAATACTTGGTCAACATATAATCAGTTTAACAACCCGGGATGCAGTTAACCTCCACAAACCAAGTCATCCTGCAAGAGAATCGAGCGCGGCGAAACTACTTCAGGAGGATAGTAACGGAATAAACACCGCCGTATTACCTGAAACGCCCCCCACCGAAAACCTGCAAAGAAACGCAAAAAATCCAAACATACTTATCCCTTTCGAAGGGGGAATCGATGGTTTTCTACCCGTGGAGGAGAAAGGTGAGAAAGAACTTGTACCGAACATTTCGGGGAAAAAACTATCAGACGCTACTACCCAATCAGCAAACATACCGGCCGGGATAACCAGTGAACACGTAAAAACGATTAATCAAAATTTTTCAGCATCCCCATTCCCCAAAGAGGGTGTAAGGGAAGTTAATATGCAAAAAAGTACCGTATCCCCCCCCCACCGTAACCTTTCTCCTTCACTAAGGATTGAAACGGCGGAATGGAGCGCCGGAGTGTCACAAAATCCCGAAAACTTGCAAAAACCGGATCAATCCATTTCCGGCGCCATACAAGAAACAGAATTTACTGGCTCTTATAAACCAGGCGCAATCAGTGAATTGCCCCCCCTGTTTAAATCACAAGCACAGGACGTTTCCACAAAAAACAGACTCGCTATGCCCCTGTATGAAACAAACAACCGGATAACCGTGACAGAAAAAACCCGGGAAAATGATTTGGCGGAAATAAACAGCAAGGCACCTTCCGTCCACGATGTTTCCGGCGTTTCCCAAACACGTGAGGAGTGGAACTCATTTAATAATTTTACCCATGAACAAAATCTCTTTAACCCACCACCACATGACACCCACATGCAAAAAACCCCCAGCAGACATCCCTTTCCCTTCGATATCCACATAACAACCGATGGCATACCATCACATGCAACAACCCCCCCTCATAACACAGAAATATCTCCCCTCGGTGGTCCAATCCAACCGGTTTCCTCAGAAGGTCGGAAAGATAAGCTGAGCCATCCGTTTCACGGTAATTCCACCGCGGGTACAGAGCAGACATACACCATTATGGATCAACTCATTAAAAAGATCAGCCTGATACATACGGGAGATAAATCAGAAATCATGATGCACCTGACTCCGCCGGAGCTGGGCAGCGTAAAAATCCACTTCACCGAAGAAAATGATGAAATTGAGGCAAAGATTTTTGTAGAGAACGCAGAAATCAAGGCCGTCATAGAAAACAATGCCCATCGTCTCAAAGAATCCGTTGCGGCTAACGGGGTGGATATCCATAAATTAGAAGTACACATACAAAACAACGATGCGCACAAACAAAAATCATCAGAAAACCATGACCCAAATAAACGGCATTTTCAAATGCAAAACGAGCAGGATAAAAAGGAAGGGCAATCATTTGCTGAAAATGTTAGCAGCAATTTACATACAGAAATCGGCATTAACCCGTCAACCTTAACGGTTGACTACATTATTTAAGGAGGTAAAACATGGGCACATCGAGCACTTCAAGTCTGAGTTCTGAAATCAGTATGGATAATTTTTTGACGCTCTTTGTAACACAGTTACAAAACCAAAACCCCTTAGACCCTACTGATAACTCTGAATTTATGTCTCAGTTAGCTCAGTTTAGCGCTCTGGAGCAAGAGCAACAACAGACAGGATACCTGTCAAGCATGAGCAGCATGGAGGCGGCCTCGCTGCAACTGGATCAAATCTCCATGGCAAGCACCTTTATTGGCAAAACAATTACTTACAGCAGCGATAGTGAAGATAACAGCAATGCAACACAAACGGGCGTTGTAGAGGGAATAAAACTCGAAAAAGACGGAACGGTATCTTTTCTCATCAATGGAAAATCCGTCTCCATCTCGAACCTCATAGAGGTGACTCAGACATCAACAACAAAAACATAGGGAACATCAAACATTCAATCCGAATCATCTGACAGGAAATAATTGAAAGGAGGTATATCATGGGTCTCGGCGGTGCATTATATTCAGGAGTGTCCGGTATTCGCGCCCATCAAAACATGCTGGACATCATAGGAAACAATCTGGCAAATATTAATACTTACGGATACAAATCCTCACGGTTATTATTTTCCGACTTACTTAGTCAAACCATAGCAATTGGAACTAACGGCAATCCGATGCAGGTGGGAAAGGGTGTAAAATTTGCCAGTATCACATCGAATTTCAGCCAGGGGACGTTAGAAAGCACCAATAACGTATTTGACCTCGCCATCCAGGGCGAGGGTTTTTTTGTTGTTAATGGAGGCAGCAAGGACTACTTTACAAGAGTCGGCGCCTTTTCGACCGATGAAGACAATTATCTCATTGACTCAAGTACAGGATATAAGGTGTTAGATACAAATGGGAAAGAAATCACCATACCTTATGATTCAACGGTTTCCGGCAAGGCTACCTCCAGGGCTTACATTACCGGCAATCTCGATGCATCGGCATCAAGCTCCACAGCCGAGGTATTGATAATGTCAAGCGCCCTTACCTCAGGCGGCTCAGCGGCGACTACGGCAACCACCTTAAACAGTTTGGACTCTAATACGACCGACTACGCCGCCGGAGACACCATTCTGATTACCGGAACTAAATCTGATGGAACCGCCGTTTCCGCAACGTATACCTATGCAGCCGGCGATACGGTTGCCACGCTTCTCGCTGCAATAAACACCGCTTTTTCAGGAGACGCAACCGCCAGCCTTGATTCATCAGGAAAGATTCTCCTCAAGTCAGACACGACCGGAAATGACGATTTATCTCTCACCCTTGCAGATGGTGGCTCCAATACCGGCGCAACGACGTGGACAGACCACACCTTCAGCGGCTCCACGTATATTACCTCTGTAGATATCTTTGATTCCCAGGGAACCCGGCATGCGGTTACCCTCAGATTTACAAAACAAATGGACAACGAATGGGACCTCACCGCCTCAATGGACAGCAGTGAAGGTACATTCGCCAGCAGTGACAATCAGATAACGGGTATTACATTCAATGACGACGGAACATTCAGCACAAGCGGTGATACTACGCTTCAATTCAATTTTAATGGCATAAGCAGCACACAGTCCGTTATTTTTGATCTTGGCACATCAGGGAAAAATGATGGCCTTACGCAGAATGGCGGCGACTCAACGGCGGCGGTCACAAAACAGGATGGTTATGAGTATGGCACTTTTGATTCCGTCTCTGTAAATTCAGACGGTACCATAAAGGCATTGTACACCAACGGTATCACGGACACTGTTGCGACTCTAAAACTCGCTTTATTCAACAACCTCAACGGCTTGAATAAAGTAGGAGATAACTTATATGAACAAACTTCGGCGTCCGGAGAGCCTATTTACGTAAATGCTAATTCCGGTCGTGCCGGCTCTGTTTCGAGCGGCTACCTGGAAGGATCCAATGTGGATATGGCTACAGAATTGACTTCACTGATTACGGCACAGCGAGGCTTCCAGCTCAATACAAAGGTCATCACCACTGCCGATGAAATACTGGCTGAGGTTGTCAACCTCAAGAGATAACGAAACTACAAACTGACGATAGGGGCGAACATCCGTTCGCCCCTAAAAATCTTTTATCTGCCTTTTTACATCACACCTAAATCCCTTTCCTTATTCATGGTTTTTCATGTAAATTTTTTAAACGTCCATACGAGTGATGGGAAAATTTATTCAAGCCACCATGAAATATTTACTCACCTGTATTTCATAAATTCTTTTTGATCTGTTTTGTATGCCGTCACTAACAAATAGAACTTATTGTCAAAAGGAATGTTATGGAAAAAAATATATTAAAGACGCCCGTTTGCCTCTTTGGTATCAGGATTGCTCTCAAG
The DNA here is from genome assembly GCA_011525665.1 of Candidatus Brocadia sp. Taxonomy (GTDB): domain Bacteria; phylum Planctomycetota; class Brocadiia; order Brocadiales; family Brocadiaceae; genus Brocadia. The sequence continues at coordinate 186,409 of WYAU01000075.1, read as the reverse complement.
GTAAACAAATTAATCTGTCGTTTTCTTTATACGGGGGCACTCATGATTGTAGGGCTTTATACAGGCGCATCCAGTATGGTCAGTCAGGGAGATTACCAGGCAGTCATTGCACGGAATCTGGCGAATATTAACACCACTGGGTTTAAGAAAAATGTCGCTGTTTTTCAGTCCTATGTAACGGCTGCACAAAAAAAAGGTCAAAATACCGCCCGTGGTGTCGGAAGCAGTTTAGGAACCATTGCCACGGATTTTTCTCAAGGTGCTTTGGAATACACCGGCAGCGATCTTGATATTGCAATAAAGGGAAATGGATTTTTTGTGGTAAAAGCAAATGATGGCGTTCGTTATACAAAAAAAGGGCAATTTATGCTGTCACGGGACATGAAGATCGTCACACCCGAGGGATGGTATCTCCTTGGCAAGGGCGGAGAAATACAGCTCCCTCGAAATGCAAAAGACATTACGGTCAAAGAAGATGGGGGTATTTCTGCCGGCGGCAAGGAAATCGGAAAGATTAAAGTTGTTACAGTGGCTGACCCGGCCACTCTCGAACCCACCGTGGGATGCGCTTATAAGCTGTCTGATAATGCGCAAGAACCGGAAGATTCAACGGATTTTAAAATAGCACACCGCTTTCGGGAACAGTCAAACGTAAATGCGATAGACGAAATGGTCAACATGATAGCCAATATGAGAGGCTATCAGTCTGGCTATAAGGTCACAAACTCCATCGATGAAACGCTAAAAAAACTCATTAAACTTGCAACATAACAGCACATAAGCACATGGGCAAATAAGAACGAACTATGAGGATGCATAAGGATTTAGACGTTTGAAAAATACGAATAACACAGTAAATAACCGATACAGGCATAATACCAGGTAAAAGGAGATTAATATGATAAGGGCATTATATACAGCTGCTACGGGCATGAAGGCTCAACAGTTATTCTTAGATAATGTCTCAAATAATTTAGCGAACATCAATACTACCGGATTCAAAAGAAGCCAGGTCAATTTCCAGGACCTTCTCTACGAAAAGAAATTTATCGCCGGTTCTGAATCTGCACAAGGCTTCGAGATACCTTCGGGCATCCAGATGGGTGGTGGTGTAAGGCCCATTTCAACCTCAAAGGTATTCACCCAGGGAAATCAACAGACCACCAACCGAACCATGGACCTTGCCATTCAGGGAAATGGTTTCTTTCAAATCAGCCGGCCGGACGGCACTATTGCTTATACAAGGGATGGCGCATTTGAATTGAACAGCAAGGGAGAAATAGTTACAACCGAGGGCTTGCCATTGACGCCGAGTATCACCATTCAGGACGCCAAAGAAATTTCGATTGGAACGGATGGAACTGTATTCATAAAGGGCTCCGATAACACCCTTCAGAATGTCGGACAAATTATGCTGGCGAATTTTCCTAACCCGGCAGGCCTGGATAGTCTTGGAAGAAATATGTATGCGGAAACTGTCGCATCAGGTGCCCCCGTAGTTTCGGTGCCCGGTGAACAAGGAACCGGCGAGATTTATCAGGGAGCCCTTGAAAATTCCAATGTCGAAACCGTCACAGAACTTGTTAACCTCATCACAGCCCAGCGCGCTTACGAAATTAATTCCAGGGCAATAAAGGCCAGCGACGAGATGTTGTCTACCATTAACAATATGACGTAGCGCAGCAAGACCTCACTTCATCCATCTTCTGCCCCTTGCCCTCTAAGGAAGGCAATGAAGTAAGGTGAATAGAGGAAACGTCTTATACAGGGTGATATGTCATACTTTCTTTCTCTTTTACCATATATCTGCGAAAGCATTTGATGAACGATGGAGATTTATCATGAAATTGCATTTTTTCATACCTTTACCTCTGGCAATCTTCTTCGCCTTACATGCCGCAATGGGCGGAAAAATTGCCATCGAAGTCAAGGATAGGGTAACCCTGCCCGAAAAGCAAATAACCGTGGGAGATATTGCATCCGTCTCATGCGCTGATCCTTCCCTTGTGGAAAGGATCAGCGGTATTCTCATCGGAAACACCCCATGGCCTGGCAACGTCAGGAAAATAGAACGGGATATCATTAATGCGCGTCTTATAGACGAAGGCATCAATGTGAACGATATTGCTTACGGCAGTACAACATCTTCATTGGTCTCCGTTGAGTCAATAACCATTCCGGGAGAATACATCTTAAAAAAAGCAAAAGAATATCTTCAGGCCAGACTGAATCATCCTGATCGTGAAATAATTATCGAATCCGACAGGCCTCCCAGGGACAAATTATTACCCGCAAATGAGGGAATCATCCGTCTGGAGGTATCACAAATTGATGCCAATAAAGACAGAGGCAACGTGCAACTTATTGTTCATATATTCGTTAATGATAAACAGCACCTGAAGATACCAGTATTCTTTCATATCCGGTTGTACGAAGACATTGTTACTTCCAAGAGAAAAATAGACAGAAATGATATCCTGTGTACGGATAACCTTGTGATAAGAAGAATGGAAACGACAAAGCTTGCCGGATTGGCCTTTAACAGTGTTGAAGACCTCCGGGGAAAACGCGCCATACATCCGATCTTGCCCAATACACCAATCACCGCAGAGATAGTGGACAATCCCCCTGTCATAAAAAAGGGTGAATTCATCAAAATTTTTATTCAAACAGGAAATCTTCATGTAGTAACAAAAGGAGTGGCAAAGGAAGATGGCTATTCAGGGAAGATCATCAGAATAAAAAACATCGATTCGAATAAAGAACTCTACGGCAGGGTAGAGGATTCGACCTCAGTCAAGATCGTTTTTTAAGGAAGTAACTTATGGAACGCACAATCACAACCCAGTTCAGCCATACTCACATTATCCCCTCCGCCTTTCCCCTCCCGGGAAAAGGGACAAAAAAAATTGAGAAAATAATGTTGTTTTTCCGGCAAAAGGCTCTCACGTATCTTATTGTAAGCCTGGCGCTGTTAGCCACAAGCAACAACCTTCAGGCCGAATCGATCTGGAAAAAACGGGTGACGCTGAACACAAACCTGTTCAACGATAACAGGGCAAGAGGAATCGGAGACATTGTAACGGTGCGAATCAATGAATCAACAGAAATTACAGGAGTAGAAGATTCCAGCGCAGATAGCAAGAAAAGCCATAGCGTTAAAGTAGATACCACAAACTTCTTTACAAAACCGCTGGGAGATACGAGCGGCTATTTACCCAATTTTTCGGCTGATACGAATCATAGTTTTAGCGGCAAAGGAGCCTATGAGAGCAACCGCAATATCAGTTTAGAGCTTACTGCCGTTGTCACAGAAATACTGGCTAATGGAAATTTGATTATTGAAGGGAATCGTGACGTCAATATCAATGGTGAAAAATATAACATCAAGGTATCGGGAATAGTGCGGCCTATCGACATCAGTATCGGCAATGTGATTCAATCGTCATCAATTGCAAATGCCAATATTACGCTTGAGGGAAAAGGGTTTTTGACGCGTGCGGGAAAACGGGGATGGTGGAATCGGATCTATGAAGCCGTGTGGCCATTTTAAATTATGAAAAACAAGGTATCCACCATGAACACAATCATTCAGTGCCGTGTGGTTGCATTCGTTATCGTAGCCTCCCTGTTGATGACATCGCTTTGCAAATATACGCAAGCAGCCGTTCGAATCAAGGATATAGCCTACGTGCAGGGCGTTCGCGACAATCAGCTTTATGGATACGGACTTGTCGTGGGACTTCAGGGAAGCGGAGATAGCCAGATATTCAGGGTTACACGACAGCTGGCCGTAAATATTTTCCAAAAATTGGGGGTACTCATATCGGATTCAGATTTTTTGTCAAAAAACATTGCTGCGGTTATGGTCACCGTTAATATTCCGGCCTTTGCAAGACCGGGGGACAAACTTGACGTTGTCGTTTCTTCTCTTGGCGATGCGAAAAGCCTCGAAGGAGGCGTCCTGCTCCAAACGGCATTACAGGGCGCGGACAATGAGGTATACGCGGTGGCACAGGGACCTGTATCCATTGGCGGATACAACGTGGAAGGCCAGGCCCAATCCCTCCGCAAAAATATATCCACGACGGCATATCTCTCAAACGGCGCCATTGTAGAAAAAGAGATACAATCGTCCGTTTTGTATGGTGCGTCATTAAGCGTGGTTCTCCGAGACCCTGATTTTACTACTGCGAGCCGATTGGTAGAAGTAATTAATAATTTCTACCCCAACACAGCACGGGCAAAAGACGCTGCCGTCGTTACAATAATGCCTCCAAAAGATTTTCAATCGGAGGATTCCATTATACGATTTGTGGCAAATATTGAAGAATTGTATGTTAAGCCGGACAGTATTGCCAGGGTCATTATCAACGAACGCACGGGAACAATCGTTGCCGGTGAAAATGTCCGTATATCAACGGTTGCTATTGCACACGGGAATTTAAGTATCACCATTAATGAAAGAACCGAGGTTTCACAACCCGGAGCATTGTCATCCGGTCAAACAACCGAAGTACCCAGGACGGATATTCAAGTAACAGAAGAAGAGAAAAAATTAAACGTAATCCAGGAGGGAGTGACGATATCCGATGTCGCACGTGCTCTTAATGTGTTGGGGGTAACACCCCGGGATTTGATCTCTATATTCCAGGCAATCAAAAAGGCCGGAGCCCTTCACGCGGAACTTATCCTTATGTAAGTGCTTTTCTTAATACCCTTCACTTTTCGAACAATTTTTTACACGATGGAGTTCGCCATGGAAAATTATTCGGCAATAAACCCATTGCTCCTTTCTCAGCCTTCTTCGGCTGAAACAATCAAAAATCTCCGCCAGGGGGAGGCCACAAATAATACAGCGCATTCTCTGCAGAAGGCGTCACAGGACTTCGAATCAATTCTTGTTAACTTCGTCATCGATGCCATGTGGAAAACGATACCAAAATCAGGCTTGTTCGACGAAAACACTGCAGGAATGGAGACCTACACTGAAATGATGCACACCGCCCTTGCACACGACATCGTTTCCAAAGGAGGCTTCGGGGTTGCATCGGTAATTTATAAACAACTGATGCACGAGAAAGAAATTGCCGGAAAGCCACAAAACGCACTTTTTCTGACCAGGGACAAAAACATCATACGCGAGGGAAAAAAGACAGACGCAAATGAGTGCGTCCGGGGAAACAACGAAAAAGATACCACGGGAGTTAATCCATCATGAATACCTTGTTAGACGAATTATCTGAAACTTTTGACCGAATATCGATCATTTACGATGAACTGCTAGAAACTGCAAAGGCAAAACAACGCTGTTTGATATCAGGAAATATTGAAGAACTGGAGACACTTCTTTACCAGGAAAAGAATCAGTCTGAAATCGCCCGCCTCCTTGAAGAAAAAAGACAAAACATTATAGTCCGCTATTGCAAAAATAACACCACAGCCGTGAAAAATGCCACCATGAAGTCTTTGATAAATAAGATGGATGCTTCGCGCCGCGAAAAGATCGGCTGCCAGTTAAACAAATTGACACAGTCGATAAAGCAACTCCAGAAGGTCAACCGGGCCAATGCCACCCTTACGCACTATTCGCTTGAGATTACGGAAGATATCATAAAGATATTCTGCCCCCCTGCGTTTCAATACCCAGTATACCATTACACCGGAAAAATCAAAGAGAATGAAATGCCGATGGTTTTAATCGATACGGAAATCTGAGGAGAACGGGAAAATGTCTTCTGACTTACAAATCGGTTTAAGCGGAATATTAGCCGCCCAGCGCGCCATGCTGGTCACGGCTCACAATATTTCAAACTCAAACACAAAAGGCTACACAAGACAGTCTACCATCATGGCCACACGACTGCCGGTGATGACGACCGCAGGCACTATTGGACAGGGCGTAGAAATTGCAAAGATCATCAGACACAAAGACGACTACCTCAACAGCCGCTTGAGGGATATTTCATCGTCCCTTGGCAAGGCATCCATAGAAAGCCAGTACCTCAGAGAACTGGAAACCGTTTTCAATGAAACTTCAGAAGCCAGCTTAAACAATGCGATGGCATCCTTTTTCAGAGGCATAAACGATCTTTCACAAAACACGCAGAATATAAGCTCCCGTGCAACCCTTTTGGAAAAAGCCAATACCCTTACAGACACCTTTCACAGGACAGTAAATGAACTGAACCAGATGAAACTCTTTGTAAAACAAAGCATAGAAAGCAAAATATCAGACGTCAATAATCTGACGGCAAACATAGCGAATATCAATAAACAAATCTCCGCCCTTAACGTGAAAGGCATCGAATCAAATGATCTTTTAGATAAGCGGGAGGCGTTGCTCCTCGATCTCAGCAAGTTGATCAATATCACCATTATCACCCAGGATAATGGAATCGTGAATGTGGCAACATCTGGAGGAACGCTCGTATCCGGCACCCGTTCTACAACCATCACTTCCGAAGTAGATGCATCGGGAGCCATCACTATCATAAATTCCGCGAGTAAAAACACTCAATACATTTTTAAAACCGGTGAAATAAAAGGATTACAGGGTTTTTACAACGAGACCATTGTTAGTTACAAGAAAAAGCTCGACGCCCTGGCGTTCGGTTTTATAAAGGATGTCAATCGCATTCATAGCGAAGGCGTGGGACTATCGGGTGGATTCGCCAGTATACTGTCAACCAATGCAGTATCGAGCTCCACCGCTGCGCTTAATGCTGCCGGACTGGACATTACACCCTCTTCGGGGGACATTTATATTACGGTAATCAATACAACCACGGGAGCAGTGACAAAGAACAAAATTTCTGTGGATGTTACAACAGATTCCCTCACCGACCTCCAGGCCTCCATAGACGGTCTTGCAAACATTTCAGCATCCATAGTGGACAATAAACTTCTCATCAAAGCCGACTCAGGCTACCAATATAATTTTTCGTACGCGTTAGACCCTGATCCGGGGTCACTGGGGACATCTACGCTTTCCGTTTCCGGTATTTACTCAGGACAATCCAACGATACTTACACCTTTACCGCCCTCGGCACCGGCACAATCGGCAGCACTGCCGGACTTCAAATTGAGGTAAAGGACAGCAGTGGCGCGATTATAGCAACGCTGGATGTAGGCAGTGATTACACCCCGGGCAACATAATCAATGTCGGGAACGGGGTTTCCCTTGCACTTTCCGGCGGCGCTATTACCGCGGGAGACACACTTACCGTAGACGTTATAAACGATTCGGATACAACGGATCTGCTGGCTGCATTGGGAATAAATACCTTCTTCAGCGGAGCCGATGCCTCTGATATAAAGGTGCATTCAGGCATCAGCAGCGACGTGTCGCTGATTGCAGCCTCCACCGCCGAGGAGGGAAACAATACGAATGCATTGCGCCTGGCCGCGTTACAGGACGATACCAGCGCCATTGATAACACGACGTTCTCGGATTATCTGCACCAGATTGCATCATCATTGGGAGAAGAATCCAGCAATGCCTATAAATCAGAAGAAAGCTTTTCCGCCCTGGAAACAAGCCTGGGTAATCGCAGGGACGAGATATCCGGAGTATCCACGGATGAAGAATTGGTCAACCTGATAAGATTTCAACAGGCATATCAAGCCTCCGCAAAATATATTTCTATCGTTGACGGTCTTGTTGAGAGATTATTAAGCTCTTTTGGTTAATACGAAGAGGCATTATAATGAGAAAGGAGTAAACCATGTCATTCAGAATAACCCAGGAAAGTATAAACCGTACCACCCTTTCCAACATAAATCTCAATTTTAAAAAATTGCAGGAAATACAGGAAAAACTCTCGAGCGGAAAACAAATAAACCGCCCCTCGGATGACCCCTCAGGCACGCGTAAAATCCTTGGATTAAAGACGGAGGAAATTCAATTTCAGCAATATTTGAATAACACGGCAGCGGCAAAGGAGCAAATAAACTATACCTTCAATACCCTGGAAAATCTTCAGGAAATCCTTGCGCAGGTAAAAGGGCTAACCATGCAGGCTACAAATGACACGCTGGGACAATCCGAAAGAAGGATCATCGCCGGTGAACTGAATGAATTACTGGAATCGGTCCTGCAATTCTCAAATATGGATAACGATGGCCAGTATATATTTTCCGGGACAAAAACCTCCTCAATCCCCTTTTCACCCACACGTGATAGCAACGGAAAAATATCTTCCGTATCGTACAACGGAAACAATGAAGAAATTAAATACCAGATAGGTCCAAACACCTATATCCAGGTAAACATAACCGGCGGAACGTTCTTTCAAAACAACGGGGTTTTTTCAACCCTGATATCCTTGAGAGACGCACTTGAATCAGACACTTTTGATTCTTCAGCCTTTTTATCCCTGAGAAACGATCTGGACACCACAACCGACACCTTATTATCTGAGACCACCAGATTCGGCGCAAAGGCAAACAGACTGGATTTGACTGCACATAGCCTTGAAAACTCACGAATAGCATTAAAAGAGCTAATATCGTACACGGAAGATGCGGACATCGCATCTTTGATCATGGACTTGAAGCACCAGGAAAATATCCTGCAATCATCGCTTGAAACCGGCGCGCGAATTATTCAACCGACCCTCCTCGATTTCTTGCGATAAAACCCGTTGCAAAATTTATCATTATTGTAAAGAAATTATACCCCCTTCTTCCATGGCCCACACCCAGCCGGAAGAATTTTCCCCCCTCCCTTCCCGACGATCATATTTTTAACAAACACTGAGAGCACAAAACAATCTTTAACTATTTACCAAAATATACGATAGGACTTTATTGCTTCATTGTTTACGACTGTATTTCAGATGGTACAATGTTTGCTAAATTGTCATCGTAAAACTACCACTTTTTAAACCTTTTTCCGATAGGAGTAAAAATGTTAAAAATGGAAAACAGACAACGAGAAATCCCTGACACGCTCAATTTATCGACAGAAAAATTCGGCAATTTGCGTATCGAAAAGGAAAACGTCATCACATTTGAAAATGGCATACTGGGATTCGAAGATTTGAGGCAATTTATTATAATCGACATTGAAGAGTGTCTGCCTTTTGAATGGCTGGTTTCAATAAAAGACCCCCTCATTGCCTTTCCCATCCTTAACCCCATGCCTTTTTTTACCGACTATCATCCACTGAAATCCATAGGTGATTTGTCGTCATTAGGCATCAAGGATACGAAAACCGCTGAAATATTTTGTACGGTCACATTAGGTAACAGCCCCTCGGACGTCACCATAAACCTCAAAGGCCCTATCATTATCAACATGAAAAATAAAAGGGGAAAACAATATGCATTGACTGAAGACTATTATAGCTTACATCATCCACTTGTTCGAAAATAGTCCATCAATTCTTGGAAAGGTGAAATATCGTGTTAATACTGACAAGGAAGTTAGGAGAAAGCATCACCATAGGTAATGAGATAAAAATTACCATTGTCGACTGTCAGGGCAAACAGGTCAAACTGGGTATCATTGCGCCGAAGGACATTAAGGTTCATCGGGAAGAAATATTTGAAAAGATTCAGGAAGAAAACAAAAAATCTGCGGCGATACCGAAACAAGCCATAATTGAAATCGCAAAACAGTGGCGAAAGGACGCCAAAAAAACAAATTCTGAAGAAAAAGAACCCGTCTCTTCTCTCTAAATCTTATTTAAAGGAAAACAGCCATGGTAAATCTCAAGCAAAAAAATTCATTACAGACTCTACCCGTCACAGAGGAACCCAAAAATCATCATAGCGATTTTGAAGTCACCGTAGCGCTCGCAAATACACACATTGAAAAAGACAACTGGGAGGAGGCATATCCGTATCTAAAAACCGCCGTTTCTATGAATCCCGCATATTCACAAGGATACAACCATCTTGGTATTTTTTACGTCAGAAAGAAAAAATACACGGAGGCAATCGATAATTTTAAAAAAGCATTACAGGCTGATTTTTCTCTGACAGAAGCACATTACAACCTTGCAGTTCTGCACATGGAACGTAAGGAATACACTATGGCTCTTTCCCATTTTAAAGAGGTCGTCGTTGCGAATCCCGACGACCATGAAACCTATTACCTCATGGGATTATGCTGCATCCATAATAATATGGAAAATGAAGCAGAATCCTTCCTTTCGGAGTCTCACAGGTTAAAGGCGGAATCCATACCACCGGCAATATCCCTTTGCAAACTCCTTATGAAGAAAAACAACTTTACGAAGGCAAAAAACATACTGCTGCATATCCTCATGAATAATCCTTCTCTGCCTGAAGTGACACTCCTGCTCGGCATTATCTACAAAATTCAAAAAAAGTATACCCGGTCAATGCATTACCTTAGAAAAACGCTGCTCGAAGATAAAAACAACATAGAAGCATATAACCTGCTGGGCGAGTGCTGCGTGGAGTCTGGTATGGATAAACAGGCGGAAACCTTTTTCGCAATGGCCATTAAACTTGACAACTCATACCTGGAGGCATTTTACAACCTGGGAAATCTCTATTACACGCAAGAAAAATACGGAGATGCCATTTCAACTCTGGAAGAATTTGTGAAAAATAAAGAGGCGTCTGACAGCATCAACTCACTGTGGTCGGAAACCACGCCTATGGATGATGAAAAAATTGTGCCACTTTATAATTTACTGGGACATTGCTATAAAATGGCAAAAAACCCGGCAAAGTCACGCACTCTGTGGGAAAAATCATTAGCCATACAACCCCAACAGCAGGACATAAAAGACGCTTTAGCCGTTCTGCCACAGCCGCTACATAAACGGGTGAGCCTCGTAATCGACTAGGAAATTGTTTTTCATCATTACAATGGCAGGAGAAGCCAATCCATATTCTCCTGTCATTCGGCAGAGATTAACCGAAAATATGTCCTCAGGAGAAAGGTTGAAACAGATACACCCTTTGATAACTTTTTTACTCAGTAAAGTTCCTATTCCCCCCCCTCGAGAAGGCATCATGTATCCTCTATCACCGCTGACCAATAATCGCTATGGAAAAAGACTTGCTGCAACAAAAGGCAACCCCAATTGAACCTCCACAATCCATCACTTTTCAATCACCCCTCCTCAATTTTCCATAAATTCTTGGCCGGTCTTTTATTTTTTGGCATTATGTATATTTTTTGTACATATTTCCCCCCTATTTCCCCGTTTTTGAAAAATTTTTAGTCGTTGTTCATAAAAATTTTCACTACTTCCGTGAACTATGCTATTATTAAAAACTCTTTTCTGAATGAAGCGTGTGAAATTTGAGTACGGAAGAACCTGCATTTCAAGTCAACCGACTTTAACAGTTATCCATGAAACAGTCTTATCTTCCGGTCATTAGTATTTAGACATCTGCCATTTAAAGCGATTTTCTTGCCGCATATGTTTTTTTTCTCCACCCTGCTACTTACTGATTTATGCCCATTCTCTCCCTCCCCTTTCCTACCCAGATCTGGCATTTCCTGATTTATATCCTGCTGCTATACTTACTCACGTATTGGTATCAAGATTGCTAACATAAAAATTTGGATACTGCGATTTAACTATAATTTGAAACGGATTATATATGGTTTATACAATGATCAAGGGGCTGAATTTTTACCGTGAATCTTTTTCGGGAAAACGGAAAGAGAGGGGATGAAAAATACTACCGTACTGATAACAGGTGCTGACGGTTTTATAGGTTCACATCTAACGGAGGCATTGGTAAAAGAAGGGGCGGCTGTAAAGGCCTTGAGTTATTATAATTCGTTTAACAATTGGGGATGGCTTGAAAGTATAGGCTGTCAAAAAAAAATAGAGATTATCACGGGAGACGTCAGAGACTCCCATTTCTGTAATCGTATTACAAAAAATGTCGACATGGTATTCCATTTAGCGGCATTGGTAGCCGTACCCTATTCGTACATCTCCCCGGACAGCTATGTTGATACAAACATCAAAGGGACTCTTAACATGTGCAGGGCTGCATTAGAGAATGGCTGCAAGAGATTGATTCACACATCAACAAGCGAGGTATATGGTACAGCTCAATATATTCCTATAGATGAAAAACATCCCTTGAAACCACAGTCACCTTACAGCGCAAGTAAAATCGGGGCAGATGCCGTTGCCATGAGTTTTTACTATTCGTACAAAATACCCGTAGTTATTGCAAGGCCTTTTAATACATACGGACCGCGACAATCTGCCAGGGCGGTAATACCGACAATCATCTCTCAGATTGCCGGCGGTAAAAAAGAGATTGCGCTGGGGGATGTATCTCCAACAAGAGATATGAACTACGTAGAAGACACCTGCCGCGGGTTAATTGCTCTGTCGAAATGCGATATGGCCGTTGGAGAAACAGTAAATATCGGCTCTGGCAATGAGACGTCTGTATATGAGATTTTTAACATGGTAAAGAGGATAATGGCAAGCGACGCACGTTTAGCGACGGACAGGGAAAGATTGCGACCGGAAACATCTGAAGTGTTGAGGTTATGTTGTGATAACTCTAAACTAAAAAAACTTACCGGATTTTCTCCCCAACACACGCTTGAAGAAGGCCTTGAAAAGACCATTAACTGGTTTATCGATCCGATAAACCTATCACAATATAAAATGGATATCTACAATGTCTAAAAGAGCAATCATACTTGCAGGCGGCAAGGGAAAACGATTGTTGCCTTATACAATTGTTCTGCCCAAGCCATTAATGCCGATCGGAGAATACCCTATTCTTGAAGTTGTTGTAAAACAGCTTGCATTTCACGGTTTTGACCACATTACTATGGCCGTAAATCATCAGGCCGAAATTATTCAGGCATTCTTCAGAACAGGGAAAAAATGGAATGTGAAAATCGATTATTCCTTTGAAGACAAGCCTCTCAGCACAATTGCGCCGTTAAAGTTAATAAGCAATCTGCCGGAGGACTTTCTGGTCATGAATGGCGATATACTAACGGACTTAAATTATTCGGAATTCTATCAGTTTCATGTCAACAGCAAATGCATCTTTTCAATTTCTTCTTATAAGAGAGAACTGAAAAGTGAATTTGGGGTATTAGAATTTGATAAAAACGCAAAATTGAGGCATTTTAAGGAAAAACCGGTCATCCGTTACAACGTCAGCATGGGTATATACATGGCAAACAGAACCATACTTGAATACATCCCCCATAACAAACCTTACGGCTTTGATAATCTCATGATCGATTTAATTAAAGCAGGAAAGCCCGCAACGGTAAAACCTTTTAACGGCTGCTGGCTTGACATCGGAAGACCGGATGATTATATACAGGCCATTGATGAATTTGAAAAAAACGAGTTTTTGTTTTTAAGGAATTGAAAAAATAATGTGGAAAATACCGTTATCCAACGTTAGTTTCGACCGAAAAGAATCAGAAGCAGTCCAAAACGTGCTTTCTTCGGGTTGGCTTACCATGGGTGAGGTTACAAAAGATTTCGAAACTCGTTTTTCCAGGTATATAGGCACAGAGCATGCATTTGCCGTTTCATCCTGCACCTCCGCGCTGCACCTTGCCGCTCTTGCCCTTGATATAGGAGAAGGCGATGAAGTTGTATGTCCTTCTCTAACATTTGTTGCTGCGCCAAACTCCGTTCTCTACACGGGAGCAAAACCTGTTTTTGCAGATATAACCAGCAGGACAATCCTGAATATTTCACCCGAAGATATTGAAAAAAAAATCACGGCAAAAACAAAGGCCATTCAGATTATGCATTATGCAGGAATACCGTGCGATATGGAAAGCATTACAGGGCTTGCCAAAAAGCACGGTCTCTTCGTTATTGAAGATTGTGCCCACTCTCCCGGAGCGGAATATAAAGGGAAAAAATGCGGCGCACTGGGAGATATTGGATGTTTTAGCTTCTTCTCTAATAAAAATATGACCACGGGAGAAGGGGGAATGATTACCACAAATAATGGCACCATTGCCAAAAAAATCCAGTCCTTGCGCTCCCACGGCATGACCTCCCTCACTCTTGACCGGCATAAAGGACACGCTTACAGTTATGACGTCACAGCGCTTGGATTTAACTATCGTCTGGACGAGATCCATTCCGCCCTTGGTATTGTCCAGCTTGAAAAACTCCGGGAAAATAACGAAAGACGCAGGATACTGACAGCAAAATACCGGCAAGTTTTATCCAAGATTCTGGAACTTTCGATGATTTCCTGTGATAAATTTTCCGTATCCTCCAGTCATATTCTCCCTGTTCTTCTGCCAAAAGAAACAGACCGTGCCCAATTTATGGAGTATATGAAACAGCATGGCATTCAGACCAGCATTCACTATCCTCCGGCACACCTCTTTGATTTTTACCGTCGTATGTACGGGCACAAAGAAGGAATGCTTTCGATCACGGAAGATGTATCGAAAAGAGAAGTCACCTTGCCCCTTTACCCATCTATGGATGAAGACGATGTTCACCTTGTGTGCAGTGCCATTTGTGACTATTTTATCAGGAAGTAAATGCAATGAATGTATTGGCCATCGGCGCCCATTTTGATGATATTGAGCTCGGGTGCAGCGGAACTTTAATTAAACACAGACAAAAAGGGGACAACGTAACGATGCTTGTTGTTACTGACTCTTCCTACCGAAATCCGAGCGGTGAATTGATACGGGATACTGAAACCGCATTTCAAGAAGGTCAGAAAGCAGCGGAAATCATTGGCGCAGAACTGATCTGCTTAAACTATAAAACCTTCCTCGTTCCTTTTAGTGAAGAGTTGACAAAAAAGATTACCCGTATTGTTGAGGATAAAAACATAGATATCCTGTATGCGCCCTGGATACACGATCTCCACAGAGATCATCAATACGTAGGTAAAAATGCCCTTATGGCCGGGCGGCATGTGAAAAGATATCTCATGTATCGGCCTAATTATTACGACACAGACCAGATGTTCAGGGGAAATGTCTATTCCGATATTTCTCATGTCATGGGAAAAAAAAGGCAGGTTATTCGAGCACACAAGTCAGAACTCGTAAGAGTAAGGAACAGCTGGCTGGAGTTTTTCAATAATCAGAATCAAAATGACGGTCAAAAGATCGGGGTTAAATATGCTGAAACATTTGAGGCAATCAGATATTTACTATGACAAATAGCTGCCGGGTTTTGTTGATATAATTTTTACCTATTATTCTTTCAAACAAAAAAACACAATGATGCAAAATTTCAGACAAATCCCTCTTGTCGCCCATAGCTGTCAAATGGAAAAATGGTTTCTTGCCGGGAATGAATACAAAGTACAGGTAACCCACGGAAAACCGATTGATATATTAACAGTAAAAAAAAATACCATTGAAGATTTTGCTCACAGCGTTCACAAAAAGAAAGAGTCCGTGAAGTTATGGCTAAATACAGAGAACTTAGAAAAAGTGGAATTGTGTCCCCTCTGTAAAACGGGAACTGATAGTGCCTCGGAAGTTGTAAAAATACACGGACAGCCATATTATCAGTGCACTAAATGCAGCCATTGTTTTTTACTAAGGCGGCTATCGAAGAACAAGCTGGAAGAGTATTTTAAGCACGATGAATACTACAGAGCAACTTATACGGATAATAAAATAATTCAGGCACGGGTGAATCAGGTGTCAGTGCCAAAATTAGAGTGGGTATTGAAGGAATTCGGGCGGATTTATCATCGCAGGCCTGAAGCGATTTTAGACGTCGGCGCCGGAGCAGGCCATTTTGTGTATGCGTGCAGAAAAAGAGGCATTAGCGCTGACGGAATTGAAATCAGCCAACAAGGAATAGAGTTCTGCAGGAATAACTTTGGTATTGAACTGATGAACAAAGACTTTTTAAGCGACTCCGGGGAATTCAATGACTCCGATTACGATGTTGTCACTTTCTGGGGAGTACTAGAATGCGTTCCCTATCCCCAGGAAATGATTAAAGCCGCATATCGTGTCCTGTCGAAAAAAAAAGGCATGGTTATCGTCGAAGTACCACGCTGGAATTCATTCTCGACAGCTATTCAAAAAACATTTCCGGATTCTGTCGTAAGACACCTCGACCCAATCGGTCATATACAAATATTCACGGATTTTTCACTGTCCGGGTGTTTTCGTAAGAATGGATTTGATATTGTAGCCGCATGGTATTTTGGAATGGATATCTACGAACTTGTATCACAGACTTCCTTTGCGCTTCAAAATAATGAAACGCGAGAAATACTTAAGCGGGTAATTAACAGTTTGCAGGAACAGCTGGATGCGGGAAAACTTTCGGATGAAATGATATTTGCAGGAGTCGCCAAATCTCAGGCAAATGAAACATTTTGACAGCGATATGGAAAACTACTTTATGATCACGGGCATGTTTCGCTCCGGTACGACCCTGATTTCCAAAATATTAGATGCACACGATGATATTTCATGTATCCCTGATATGTTTACCCCTTTTTTTAACGCTTTCAGGGATCGCATAGCTCAAAAAAAAGGGATAAAGACACAGCCCTTTGAATATATCGGTGATTATTTTGCAGATGAAATACAGTCAGATTTACTTAAGGAGATCATGAAATCTTCACTGGATATAGAGTTTGACCATTCTATTGATGATGAATTAGTAAAGAAATTAAAGGCAAGAGGCAGAATGACCTGTCCCAAAATAACCGAAAATTTAAATCATCTATATGGAAATACTTTCAAGGAAGTATATGAAGGACTCATTCAGTTCATCCCAAGATATTACGGTAACAGCCGGGAACGACTTTGTGGAAATAAGGAAGTTTGGGTGACGGAATTTCTCCCCGCCTTAGCTTATGCATACCCTCATGCAAAGTTTATTCTTGTGAACAGGGATCCGCGGGCTGTATGCGCCTCAAAAAACGCTGGCTCCCTAAAAGCTACGGATAAAGTAAAAAACGAAAAATATCCCTGGCTATTTTTAATAAGGCAGTGGAGAAAACTGGCCATTCTTTCATGGATCTTAAAAGAATTTTCTCCGTTAAAGCACAGGATATATTATCTGCAATACGAAGAGCTTTTACGTTCTCCAGCCAAAAAAATCAGCGAAATCTGCGCATTTCTTAATATTCCTCTGGATGAAAAAATGCTCGATCCAGATGACTTTAAAGACGGTAGGGGTAATAAGTGGATACAAAATTCAAGCTACAATTGTGTCGGGAAGGAGGACGGATATCTCGTATTTAATGACAAAAAAGGAATATTTGATCAAACGCGCATTGACAAATGGAAGGAAGTGTTGTCTCAGGAAGAAATAGAATTTATTGAACAGCTCTGTTTTCCTGAAATGAGATTGTTCGGTTACAAATTTCAGGGAAGCGGCAATCTTGGTTTGCATGACGATCTATTATTTAATTCTCCCGTGATTCCTGCCGATGAGTTGCAGGAATGGATTCAGAAATATTACAGAGACATGACAGCGTCAGCGCAGTTAAAAGAAATGTCACAAGAAATGATCCGTCAGAAATTGTTAATAATTAACAACAAACTGGCTGAAAAGATTGATTCAAAAGCGATAGAAAGTTATTTTTACGATATTAAATATTATAAAAAAGCCAGGGATTTAATGACAACTTCAATCATTACTGAAATAAATTAAACTTGTTCACCTCCCGGACATTGAGTTTATTTTACACCAACCACCTTTGATGAAATTTTGTATAAAGCAGGTTTTAAGGAATGTCAAAGTGCAAACGCCAGAAAAACCGGGGGCGGAAAACGTTCGCAATGAACTCTTAAGATTACCCAGCCTTACGCATGAAATTGACTTTTTCTTCAAAGAACTAGTTTTCAGAGACAGTGAATAATTTATGAATGCGTGGGAATATTTTTAAAAATATCTGGCTGACAACGAGTTTTTGCAGCCATATGACTGATCTCCGTGAGAAACAGGTTCCTATGATTGGAAAAATAGACAAAAGCTTATTCCAACTTCCAAAACGGGTATATTTTGATATTACAAACTTCTGTAATCTCAGGTGCAGAATGTGCCCGCAAGGATACGGCCTGATTGAAAATAAAGGCTCCATGGATTTTAGTCTTTATAAGAAGGTCATTGACGATATTGAATCCATAAAAGATTATTATCCAATAGTTGCCTTGCATGTAAACGGCGAGCCTTTGCTGCACGAAAGTCTTGTCGATATGGTCGCCTATGCATCCAAAAGGGAGTTGTACGTCCTTCTTCACACCAATGGGGTACTGCTAGATGAGGAAAAAGGCCGACGGCTTGTGCAAGCCGGGATTTCAGAAATATCTTTCAGTTTTGAAGGCGAAGACCCTGAGTTTTATGAAAAAATGAGACTTAATTCCAACTATGAACAAGTGAAGACAAATATTCAAAGATTTCTGGCAATAAAAAAAGGTACGAAAGCAGTTATTGAAGTATTAAAGTTCAGGGGTGTGAATAAAAATCTTGAAATATCAGAGCAGTTCAAAAAAAAATTCGAAGGTGCTGAATTTAGCAGTTTTTATGCAAGTAATTGGAGGGGAACATTAAATTTACCAGAACTTAGCGAAAGAGAAATTTTTCAAGAAAAACCTTTTATTTGCGGCGATATGAAAAATATTTTCGTTCTCTCTTGGGAAGGAAAGGTACAGTCCTGTTGCATTGACTATAATTCTCAAATGATAATCGGCGATGTAAACAAACAAACTTTGGTGGAAATATGGCACGGAGAAAAAAGACTGGAATTGTTGAAATTAATGGGAGAAGGACGGCATAATGAACTTAAATTATGCAGTACATGCAGCGCCCCCTATACGGTAAATACCAAGGAAAGAAAAAAAGAATCGCAATTTATGCCTGAATTGTAACATCTCGTCAATGAAAAAGTTATTATGAAGAAATGTATCCCCATCAATAAAGGTAATTACAGCAGCATGGAACCACCGGAAAGGTTAGAACAGTTTGATAAATATCGCTCTGCGGGCTGGGAAGAAGAGTATGCAGAATATCGTAAAAATTGGTCGGAGTTTGCCAAAAAGCAGATAGTCTCCGAATATCCCCTCCAAGTCGACGCCGAGCTCTCCAATGTCTGCAACTTAAAATGTCCAATGTGTTTTCGCAGCAAGGATGCATATAGCAAAAAAAGCGATAACGTGCTGATGAAATATGCCCTTTTTACCGGAATCGTAGATGAAATCGGAGGCAAGGTCAAAGCACTCCGTTTGAGCCTGCGCGGAGAATCCACTTTACATCCAAGGATTGTTGACTGCGTAAAGTATGCCAAGGCAAAAGGTATTAAGGAAATTTCCTTCCTTACAAACGGCAGTAAATTAGAAAAAAATCTTTTTGAAGAATTATTATTGGCAGGCGTTGACTGGATTACCATTTCCGTGGATGGACTGTACGACACATATAATAATATACGGCGTCCTCTGAAATTCGAAGAGATTTTGCAGAAAATCATAAATATGAACGAGATAAAAATAAAGCATAACAGACATCGTCCGGTTATCAAGATTCAGTCCGTCTGGCCGGCGATACGGGAAAATGCAGAGGAATTTTACAATACGTTTAAGCCCTATGTCAACCTTATTGCTTTTAATCCCCTGATAGACTATTTAGGCAAAGATGAAGAAACCGTAATAGAATACATTGACAATTTTTTTTGCCCTCAAATATATGAGCGGCTGGTTATCGGCGCCGACGGAGAAGCAATTATGTGCACCAATGACGAAGAGAACACCCAGCATATAGGCAATGCCAACAATCAGACGATTTATCAGATATGGCATGGGAAAAAACTTAACTCCATCAGGGAAATTCATAAACGGAACGACGGATTCAAAAACATCTCGGTGTGTAGAAAATGTTTTTTACCACGAAAAACACATGGAGATGAAGAAGCGACCGTGAATGGCAGAAAATTTATAATACATAACTATGTAAACAGAGCACAGGATGTCGGGAGGTAGGTGTTTCTCTATGTTTAAAAGATATAATAAAAATCGCTGTTACATCATTGCAGAAATAGGGGGAAACTTCACAACACTTAAGCAGGCAAAAAAATTGGTTGACGAAGCAAAAAAATGTAGAGTTGATGCAATAAAGTTACAAACATACCGGGCCGATACACTTACGAGCAAAAAGGCGATGTTTGATTTTGAGAACACCGGCACTATACCCCAATATGGTTTGTTTAAAACATATGAAATCAGCGAACGTTTACATAAAGAGGTATTTGAGTATGCATCGTCACAAAATCTGGACTGGTTTTCCACCCCTTCGCATCAAAATGATGTAAATATGCTGGAAAGGCTGGGTGTCGGGGTTTATAAAATTGGCTCAGACGACGCATGTAACATCCCTCTGTTAAAATATGTGGCCAGAACAGGCAAGCCAATCATTCTTGCAACCGGTATGTGCACGATGCAGGAGGTGCAGGAATCTGTGGACGCTATTCTAGAAGAAGGGAATGACCGATTGTTTTTGTTACATGCAGTCAGTTCCTATCCCGCTCATCCGATAAGCATCAACCTCCTGGCTATAAAATCCATGATTGAAAAGTTCCCCTCAATCCCTGTTGGTTATTCCGATCACACGTTGGGAACAACTGCAGTCATTTGCGCCGTCGCCATGGGCGCCCAGATTATCGAAAAACATTTTACCTATGACAAAAAAGCGGAAGGACCTGATCATATACATTCGGCATGTCCGGAAGAGATGAAAGAAATTGTCCAGAGGATCCGCGAATTTGAAATTATGAGAGGGAACGGTATCAAGAAGCCCGCAGGCAGTGAAAAAACGTCCCGGATTAATACCAGAAAAAGCATTGTCATGGACATGGCTATTAAAGCGGGAGAAAAAATCACAAAAAATCATATTGTACTCAAACGTCCGGGGTACGGTATACCACCCAAATACATTGAACAGGTGATAGGCAGAGTGGTAAGCAAAGACCTTGCTAAGGAGGATGTCCTCACGTGGGACGACTTTTAATATGAAGATTGGTATCGTTTTGCAAGCTCGTATGGGTTCTTCCAGGCTCCCCGGAAAAATCTTAAAAATAATAGGAAACATGTCTCTACTGGAGCACATATTTTTCAGGCTTAAATTTCTCAGACATAATGCCACCGTTGTGTTGGCAACAAGCAATTTACCACAAAACGATATTGTCGAAATATTTTGCCGGAAGAATAATATTCACTGTTTCAGGGGGAGCGAAGATAATGTACTCGAACGATACTATTTGTGTGCAAAATATTATCGATTTGATCATATCGTGAGATTGACAGCGGATAATCCGTTCCCGGACATCGAAGAGATAGACAGATTGATAGATTCACATCTTGAGGCTGGCTCAGATTTTGCAAATTCTTTCGAAGCATTGCCGGTTGGAGTCGGAGCAGAGATATTTACATTCGATGCCCTTGAAAAAAGTTATTGTGAAGGGAAAAAACCTCATCATATCGAGCATGTAAATGAGTATATGCTGGAACATCCGGAAATTTTCAAAACCATTATTCTGGATGTCGCCGAAAACAAGAAGAGACCGGATATACGCCTGACAGTGGATACAGAAGAAGATTACAGGAAAGCATGTTACATAGTTGAACAGAGCAAATGTAAATTTATCACAACGGAAGAGGCAATTCGTTTATGTTTGGAATTTGCATAGAATCCTCACACATAAAAGGTATGGGTCACTTATTTCGCATGTTAAATTTTATAAAATACCTCCGTTCTCTGAATACACGTTTCATTGTATTTGTGAATAATGACCCCGTTGCAGTGAATATTATCAGATCACATAATCTGGTTTATGAAATTGTGGACTTAAAGGATTTAAAAAGTGATTGGGAGTCCAATCTCATTAAAAAATACAGCATAGACATTTGGATAAATGACAGACTGAATACGGACATTTTACATTCCCTAAACGTGAAAAAAAACAAGATTAAGCTTGTCACACTCGACGATGCGGGGAGTGGCTCAGAGTTGGCAGATTTAAATTTTTGCGCTATGGCATTAGATACATCGGAAAGATTACAGGGAAAAAATATTTTAGGGGGAACCCAATATTTAATCTTAAATAAAGAAATCGCTAATCAAAAAAGAATCAGAAAAGAAATTAGAAATATTTTGATTACTCTGGGCGGATCGGACACTTATGGCGTAACAATAAAAGTAGTCAAGATTCTGCGCGAATTAGGAATTTACGCAACTGTTATTACAGGTCCTTCATTTACGCACAGGGATGAACTGGCACACGCTGCCAATGATCTTTTTAAAATTAAAAATGCCGTTCCTTCCCTCATTGAAGAATTTTACAATTTTGATCTGGCCATTACCGGTGGTGGCATAACGCCTTTTGAGGCCAATGCATCCGGGCTTCCTTGTATAATAGTGGCAAACGAGCCGTTTGAAATGGGCAATGGCAAGTTTTTGGAGAGATTGGGTTCTTCTACTTTTGCAGGGTATTACAAAGAAATAAGAGACGATTTCATTGATCTGAATTTGGATATTGAAAAAATGAGCATGGCAGGGATTCGACATATTAAACTCTCCGGATCTGAAAACATTCTCAGACAAATAGCATCTTTATGAAAAAAACGGCAGTAATTCATCAACCTGATTTTTTGCCGTATCTCGGTTTTTTTCACCGGCTACTTTATGCAGACGTTTTTGTTATCCTGGATCATGTACAGTTTACCCGGGGAGGGAGCGATTGCTGGATCCACAGAGATAAGATAAAGACAGCCAACGGTATAAAATGGTTAACCCTTCCGGTAAAAAAATGCGAAATGCAAACGCCGATTAATGAGGTGGTTCTTTCCAATACCACTGACTGGAAAACAAATAATTTAAATAAAATCCGGGAGGCATATAGGAAAACCCCCTTTTACAGGGAAATCTTTCCCTATATTGAAAACATATACAGTTGTTCCTGTAGTAAGCTGGTAGATTTCAATATGGTGTCGGTAAAAATGCTCTGTGAATTGTTTGATATTAAAACAGATATGATTTTTTCCCGTTCCCTCCATCCGGCAGGTAAAAAAACTGAAATGCTGGTTGATATTGTAAAGAAGGTAAATGCCGCCAGATATTTATCAGGAATCGGGGCAAAAGATTATTTAGATTATACGCTATTCGACGACGCCGGCATTGAAATTTTATGGCAGGAATTCAGACATCCCGTGTACCAACAAGCGCATGGAGAGTTTATCCCGTATCTCAGCAGTATTGATCTGCTTTTTAATTGTGGAATTGAAAAATCAAGAAAAATCTTAAGAGACAGTTGACGAAGCAAAAAATAACACAACTTACTTTTTAAGAGCATTTCTTGGCGAATTGCCAAACGTGTGGTGGAAAATTGTTAAACAAACAGGAAATAGAAAAATTAAAAGACTTTTATAGGCTGCATGAAGGTAAAACCTGCTGGATCATCGGTAATGGTCCTTCTCTTAATCAGACAAATCTTTTACTGTTAAAGGGTAAGACCACTTTCGCGGTGAATGCCTTCATTACCCACAAAGACTTCGATCAGCTTCTCCCCACCTATTATGTTGCAACAAATCCACGATTGATGAAGTCTGATTTTTTAAAAGATGACCTCATCCCAAAGCTGCGGAAAAATGACATCACATGCTTTCTCAACAGTGAAGCAAAACCGATAATCGGCTATCCTTACGATAATATCTGCTATATTGAAACTACTGAATCGCCATTAATTGTTGACGCTGGCTATAATCTGGACATTACTAAATGTTTACATGGAACACGGGTATCTGTCGTTATTCAGGCAGTAATTCCGATAGCCGTTTATATGGGATTTAAACAAATTTTCTTAGTGGGTTGCGACAATGATTATAAAGACTTGAGTATGGAAAAAGCACATTTTTACGGAACCGCTGAACACTACCCGAATCTTTTGCAGTTAAATAATACGGCCAGGAATTTATATCCGGATTATTTTAGAAAGAAGGAAATGACATCCAGAGAAAATTCATCTTGCGGAAACGAGGAATTTTCCCTTGTAGATCATGAAGTAAAGAAATTAGGCGTAAAAATATATAACTGTACAGCCGGTGGAAAACTTGAGGTATTTCCCAGACTCCGTTTTGAGGACGCAGCCAGGGAAACCTTCTCCGATCTTATTGCTCTCCACGCATGTTCTCCATGCGGGATTACTAAATGCAGCGTGGATCAATTGCTGCCGCCGCGCCATTCCATCACCCTGTCAGATACCGATAAAAACGTCGATTATGGAGAAATGCCCGTGCAGGAGAGGGAAATCCTGTGCAAGATAATAAAAAATCAAAATCCAAAAGCAATTTTTGAAATCGGCACCTTTCAGGGATCAACCACAATCTGCCTCGCGGCAAACAGCGATGCGGTTGTATATACGCTCGATCTGCCGCCAAAGGGCCATATGGATTATCACCCCCCTGCCATCAATGATCCTACACTGGACGTCTATCCGGAACGGCCGGGCGTCAAACATTTTTCGAGCACATATGCCTGCAGAATCAGACAACTCTATGGAGACACCCGAAGTTTCGACTATTCACCATACCATGGACAGATGGATATTATATTTGTCGATGCCTGCCATCATTACGACTTCGTGCTACAGGACAGTATGAATGCTTTTCACATGATAAAACCCGATGGTATGATCATCTGGCACGACTATGCCGAATATGCACCCGGCGTGATAAAGGCTCTTGAAACGGTAAGCAAAATATTTCCGTTAACACACATAGAAGGAACAAGTCTTGTCATCTACGGGAAGCAACCAAAAAACGATGAAGGATGCAACAGAGCGCAAAATACATACCCGGAATCTCCTGATTTGCTCAGCGGAGAGGTTACGAAAAAAACAGGGACAGAAAATTTACAGGGGAAAAAACTTCTCCTTTTAGAACGCCTAAAACAATCGCCGGACAAGGTTGATTTATTAGTCAATTTAGGTATCGTGGATCTTCATCAAGGATACAGAGACTCGGCAGCGGAATTATTAAAATATGTCCTGATACTTGATCCTCATAACAAAACCCTGTGGGAAAATCTCTCTCATTTCGAAAAGCACTATCCGAGATCACACACTTTACAGTCTAAATCATTTCGAATGACAACTAAAGAAGCTTCTGAAAAAACCTGCCAGTTATACAGCCTTCATAACGTTCCCAAGGAATTAAGACAATCATACTATGATCATACAAAAGATCCGCTGTCGAACATAGATTATTATAGAGACATAAAAGAAAGGCTGATCTCACTTGGTATGACAGTGGAAGAGAAGGAAATTGAGATCGATGATTTTAATCAATGGTTGAATCAGTTTTCAGAGATTAAAAACCACTATCGAAATCATGGCGACGTTTTTATAGAAAAGTGCCTGGAACATTATGTAACGTATCGTTATTTAAACATTGCCCGCAGTGATATTTTTATTGATATAGCTGCATCAGGAAGCCCGTGGGCGGAAGTTTTAAACTGCAGGGGAATAAGGTCATACCGTCTGGATATGGCATATCCTCAGGGTTTAAACGGAATCAATATCGGAACAAATGCATGTGATTCCAGACTCCCTGACGGTTTCTGCAGCACACTGGCTTTGCATTGCGCGTTTGAATGCTTCATGGGTGACGACGATATCAGATTTTTAAAAGAAGCGGAGAGAATTTTAAAAATAAACGGACGGTGCGCTATTGCCCCACTTTATTTAGAAGATACTCATTTTGTGTCCACAAGCCTTTTATGCGATCAGCAAAACATACCTATAGAAAAAGAGGCGCTGAGGGTTTGGCGTGACGATGAGTATAATGTTCCTTTTGATCGCTTTTATTCCCCCGAATCATTCGAACAACGAATTCATTCCAACATTCCAGAAAATTTAGATGCCCGGATAATATATTTCAACAACATAGAAAATCTAAATAAATATTACAAGGGACAAAGAATTTATTGTTTCTTTATGCTTTACTGTGAAAAGAAACACAATGAAGGATAACATGTTATGCCGACAACGACAGTACTGAACTCTGCTGAACCGCAGTTACTATGGAAATAGTAAAAAGATGGATATCACCGATATTATCAAATATAAATTTGAGAAATTAAAGGAAATCTTATTCAATAAAAGAGCAGGTATCTGCCCTTATGGATTTGAAAGTCTAAATCCGGATATCCTGCGCATTCTTGCTGAAACAAAGATATCCGCTACCTATGTTCACGATGAAATGGGGAGAATTCATGGCCATAATGTATTTGTAAACCTTGATGAGTTCCTTGACAGTATTGACATTTATTTGTCCTGTGGAAAAGATAATCATTTTTATGGTGTCTTACATAAAAAAAGAACACAGTCACTAAAGGTGGATATGCTTGATATTCTGGATGCAGAGGATAATCGAAGCGTTATCGCTCCTTTAAGGGAAAAATATACTTACATCAAACTGTTCAGACTAAAAGACGATGAAGAAATTCTTTTAAAAAACAGCGGATATTCCAGGGAGTATCTGAAACTGATCAGCGAGGATAATTGTAAACGCGAGAAAGAATATCTGACCAGGATGAACTTTGACCCAAAACTTATCAGACGGCAGAGGGAAATTCCCTTCTTTCTTCAAAGCATGCTGTGTACCGGATATGTTTTTTCTCCTTGTCCCTCATGCGGTAAAGTATGCAAAACCGATCAATCTTTCTGTATGTTTACCAATTCATATCACCAACTAATATTTTATCGTTTTTGTTGCTGCAAGATATTTTATTTACTCATAGGAGATTCACAACAGAGAAAGATAGGAATGTATATGCCGGAAGATGAATTGATGGTAAATTTCATTTTTTATAATGATTGTCCATCGTGTGAGGCTCCCTATAACAAAGAGTACTATGAAAAATGGATAAATGATTTTAAGAAGCATATCCTCTTTTGCTGGAATAATAGAGAACACTATGTCTCACAAACGAAGAAAAAGCGTAACGTCTGTTTAATAGGTTTCGTATCCAATTTGGGTCACCATCTGGCAGATGAATTGTCCGCTGTTCAGAAATTATATGACACCGGAGATATCAATAAAATAAACACCTTCCTAATAGGCAGCCATGATTATTTCACCATAGGGGATATTTTCCCAAAACTCCCTATAAGTGGTACTGCTTCTCAGAATAGTATATTTCTTTTTAAAATTCTTCTGGAGAATAACTGTTTTACATTTCGCTTGTGCCATCGCGGCCCTATCCAGGAAGAACTGGCAAAAAAAATATACCACACATCTGCGACCAAATGCACCACGTCTTTTTTTCAGGAAGTAGATGAATCGAGAAGGCATTGGCCTCTTGTATGGATAACCTTAAG
Organism: Candidatus Brocadia sp.; assembly: GCA_011525665.1. GTDB lineage: Bacteria > Planctomycetota > Brocadiia > Brocadiales > Brocadiaceae > Brocadia. Next base: position 159,087 of record WYAU01000075.1, on the reverse strand, counting down.
AAGCCACAACAGGATATGGCTTTCACAAAAGGATGGTTTGGCCAATATTATTAATCTTTTATACAAAAACTTTCCCGCTTTGGGCATCATCTTTGATGGTATGCCTGCGGAAAGACCATTAATGGAAGACATTCGCCGTTTATTAACACAGGGTATTGCCACATACGATGCCTTAGACTGTAAGATACATGAGACCGTCGTTTGGGCTCATGCCATAGATTTTTATATAGCTCCTTACGGTAACGGAACAAATTTCACTTCACTAGCCAACAAGACCGGAATAGTCCATACACATAGCACGTGGATGCGAAACGAACCTTTTTGTATGAACAGGAGAGAGAACTGTGAATTGGCTATTCCTGTACGTGTAAAGTATGACAGCGGAGATGATGCTTTTACCTCTAACTACGAAATAGAATGGAAAGATATTTATGATGCGGCCATTGAAATAACAAGGAAGCTGAAAACCGGAAAAACAAGAACAGGATAAAATGATGAATGCATCAATAATAGCGCCAACTCGCAACCGTTCCAAATGGCTAATTTCCGCAATCCGGTCTTTTGTTGAACAAGACTTCCCTTCCTCCCAATACGAAATCATTGTAGTAGATAACGGTTCAACAGACAACACAAGAGAAATAACGGAACACATTGCATCAGTGAATAAATACACGATTAGATATATATATGAACCCGTTCCCGGCCTCCTCTCCGGCAGACATTGTGGCGCGTTGGAAGCAAAAGGAGAAATTCTTATTTTTGTCGATGATGACATTGAAGCGGTTAAGGGGTGGTTATCGGCAATAATGGCTGAATTCGAAGATGACTCTGTTCACCTGGTCGGTGGCCCCAGCCTTCCCCGGTATGAAGCAGACCCTCCCGCATGGGTCGATAAATATTGTTCCTGGAAAGAGGACCAGTTAACATGCGGTTCACTGAGTCTCCTCGATAAAGGAAAGGAAAGGATGGAAATAGATCCCGTATGTGTCTGGGGACTGAATTTTGCAATAAGAAGAAAAACGCTTTTTGAATTAGGAGGATTTCATCCCGATAATATACCAAGATATTTACAACACTTTCAGGGTGATGGGGAAACGGGACTAGCAATGAAAATAAAGGCAAAAGGGCTTAAGGCGGTCTATGCCCCGGGCGCAAAGGTATATCACCACATTCCACGGGAAAGACTCACCGCAACTTACTTTGAAAACAGATTTTTTTACCAGGGAGTTTGTGATTCCTATGCACAAATAAGGCAAAATAAGGGGATAGTAAATATAAACATCCCTGACTACCAGAGAGAGAATAGAACTTCACCAAATCTTCCCGCTTATGATCAATATAAACACATTATTTATACGCGGATTCATAATGCTTACGTTGACGGATTTCTTTTTCATCAGGAGGCAGTACGAAAAAGCAAAACACTTCTGGAGTGGGTACTAAAGGGAAACTATTTGGATTACCGGCTCCCTGAATTAGACCCCCGGGAGCATGATAAAATTCACGAGGTACGCGATCGCATCCAAAGACGCCCTGCACACCCACAATGGCCACAGATGATGGCTCAGGATCTGTTCAGGGAAGCCTTTGATATCATTAAGTCCGACGATATAGTTACCGCACTGTCCAGATTGGATATGGTTACAAATTTATGTCCCCATATGCCAAACTTACATCTAACCCGCGCCTTTTGTTTGTCCGCACTCAACCATTCACGGGAAGCAATACGTGCGGCCATTACTGAACTAACTATTCAGCCCAATAATAAACAGGCAGTGGATATCTTATTGAAAAATCAGCAGGCGTTATTAGGTGAACTGAAAACAGCACCACAGAAGACAGTTCGGTTCGTTGAACGCATACTAAAGTCCAGACTTAGCCAGGCCTGATAAAAAGTTTCAATAATAAGCCGATAGCCTATAAGATACTTGATAACAATTTAGTTTTTTTGAAAAAAGGAGGGAATTTTAAGCGATCAAATGGAGAAAATATTGTGACGACTTTTTTATTATGGCGGATAACGTGTAAGAGTCGTACCCTAAACTGTAAATGTATGATATGAATAAAATAGAGCAAATATTCGACGACTATCGGATGATTGCAATTATCATCTATGCTGAATACGAAAAAGAGGGCATTGAATTCTTAACGCCGGATAATTTCTCACAGCAGCTTGCATACATGAAACGGCCTGCCGGATATACGATTCAGGCACATATCCACAAGGCCGTTCAAAGAAGTGTTAAATATACGCAGGAAACCCTGTTTCTAAAAAAAGGAAGGGTTAAGGTAAATTTCTATAATGAAGAAAAACAGTATCTCGATTCCAGAACATTGAAAACAGGAGATGTAATCCTGCTTGTATCGGGAGGCCACGATTTTTTGATGCTTGAAGAAACGGAAATGATCGAGGTAAAGCAGGGACCATATGCCGGTGAAGAAGATAAGGAAAGGTTTTAAGAGATTGTGGTTGAAGACTGTATAAAAGTTTCAGGGAAATGCCTATAGGGAGCGAGGTAATGGAGATGGCAGAATCGGTTTTCCGGCGAACGAAATCCCTTCCAAAGAAGGAGGATTACGGTCTTACTTCTCAAATACGACGAGCATCCTTAAGTATCTCTGCCAATAGTGCAGAGGCATTTGTTCGATACCACGGAAACGATACAATTAATTTCTATTATTTTTCCAGAGTCTCGAAACCCAATAAAGTACATGAATCAATCCATCGGTTTATTAAGTCCCTAAATCCTCAATTTAAATCTCAATCTCAACCTAAATCTGGGTATACTAAATCATGATACCCGTCAACGAACCACTACTAAACGGTAATGAGAAAAAATATCTGACAGAATGCATCGATACCGGGTGGATATCATCAGAAGGGCCGTTCGTCAGCCGTTTTGAACAGGGTATTGCTGCGCGTGTATCAAGAAGGCATGGAATCGCCGTAAGCAACGGTTCCGTTGCGCTGGAAATGGCGGTTGCAGCCCTCGGCATAGGCAAGGGAGATGAGGTTATCATACCTACCTTCACCATAATATCATGTGCTGCTGCTGTGGTTCGTGCCGGTGCAGTACCAGCATTGATAGACTCTGACCCAATTACCTGGAATATGGACATCAAACAGATAGAAGCAAGGATCACATCAAAAACAAAGGCAATTATGGTTGTTCACATTTACGGCCTTCCGGTGGACATGGACCCTATATTAGAACTGGCAGAAAAATATCATCTCTTGATTATTGAAGATGCTGCAGAAATGCTCGGTCAAACTTATAAGGGGCGGCCCTGCGGCAGCTTTGGCAATATAAGTACTGTGAGTTTTTACCCTAACAAGCACGTAACCACCGGTGAAGGGGGAATGGTACTGACAAATGATGACGTTCTGGCAGAGAAGTGTCGCTCTTTGAGAAACCTTTGTTTTCAGGAGAAAAAAAGATTTATCCATGAAGAACTCGGCTGGAATTTCCGAATGACCAACCTTCAGGCAGCCCTTGGAATTGCCCAGCTAGAACAGCTGGACGCGTTTGTTGCTAAAAAACATAAAATGGGGCAAAAATATACTGAAATGCTGTCTGATATCAAATCAATTGACCTGCCGGTACAAAGAACTGATTATGCAGAAAACATCTATTGGGTATATGGCATTGTACTAAAAGACGAAATCCCCCTTGATGCAGAGGAAGTCATGAAACAACTGGGCAAAAAAGGGATCGGTACACGTCCTTTTTTCTGGCCGATGCATGAACAACCAGCCTTCAGGAAAACAGCACTGTTTGAGAAAGAGTCCTATCCTGTTGCTGAGAGGATTTCCCGCCGTGGATTTTATATCCCCAGCGGCCTGGCCTTAACGGAGAACCAAATAAATGAAGTTTCCCGGGCGCTTCACGAGGTGCTGGCATGAAGGTGTTTGATAAATACGCTGAGTATTATGATATTATTTACAACGACAAGGATTATGCTTCCGAGGCAGGCTTTATCGATACTATTATTAAAAAAAACCACCCCTCTGCAAAAACAATCCTGGATCTCGGTTGCGGCACGGGAAACCATGATTTTCGTTTAGCGCAAAAAGGATACAATATTACAGGAATAGACTGCTCAGAATATAACATCAGAAAGGTACACGCAAAACTTACAGATACCGGTGAATCTCAAAGGCACCTGGAGTTTCATAAAGGCGATGTGCGCACCTACAGAACAAACAAAACCTACGACGTTGTTATTTCTCTGTTTCATGTAATCAGTTACCAGGTGACAAACAATGACCTTTTGAAGTTTTTTGAAACGGCCAAAGCGCATTTGAAGAAGGACGGCCTGTTTATTTTTGACTGCTGGTATGGTCCTGCCGTATTGACACAAAAGCCGGAAAGACGCATCAAAAGAGTTGAAAATAAAAAAATCAGCATTATTCGCATTGCCGAACCGGGACTTTTTCCAAATGAGAACAGGGTCGATGTAAATTATCACCTTGTGGTCACAGATAAAAAAACAGGGAGGGTTTCAGAAATTAATGAAACACACAGTATGAGATATCTCTTCATACCGGAAGTTGAGTATTTTTTAACATTATCCGGTTTTAAGCAAAAATATTGTGCCGAATGGATGAGCAATAAATCACCGGGTTTTGATACGTGGGGTATCTATTTTCTCGGAGTGCCTCAGATAAAAGCGAACTACACGTGCTGAGGATACTGAATGAATAAAGAAACCGCCGGAAAAGACAATCAGACAGTAGCTCTTGTCACAGCACACGGATGGGTTGGTATCTCCACGCCTGTTATAATGACGGCCACTTTCCTTTCCCAAAAGGGCTACATGGTAGATATTTTCGTAGCCGATGATGAAATATGCACTGCTCTCGGAATTGGCATTCCCCATTTGCATGAAGAGAACATCCGTATATACAAAAGCAGAGCAGATACTCACATGAGCGTCACGCCCCCCCCGGATATACACATTTCACAAGATACTTTAGAATTTGTTTCTCATTATATATCGCCTCCAAGACACTATGATTGGATAATCGGATTCGATCCGGAAGGATTGGCCAGGTCAGGTTTATTGAGCTCATACTGGAAGGTCCCTTATGTTTATCATTCTCTCGAAATAAACGACCGCTCCGGGCCAGAAAAAAACGCAGAGAAATGGTTTTCCCAAAGGGCAATTCTTACCCTTACACAGGATGATGTTAGGGCAAACATTTTATCACAACTGAATGGCATTAAAAGAAACAAGATAAAGATAGCTTACAACAGCGCTTTTGGAGAAGCGCTACCTGAAAAGAGTGATTATTTTCATAAAAAATTCACTATCCCTAAAGACAAAAAAATAGTTTTGGCAACCGGCACCCTGCTCCCTATTCATTGCGTGGACAAAATTTTGGAATCCGTCGATAACTGGCCGGACGAGTTTGTTTTAGTGCTCCACGGGTGGATCCCGGATAAAAAGTTTGAATCTATAGTTCTTTCCAGAATGCATTCAAAAAAGGGGAAAATATTTTTATCTACAGATATTGTACACCCAAAAGAGAAATACACGATTTTTCAATCTGCCGACATCGGGCTGGTTTTTTTTGAGCCAGTCGATACCAATTTAAAGTACGCTGCCGGATCATCAGGAAAATTATATGATTTTATGAGGGCAGGGGTTCCGATTATCGGTAACAATATTCCCGGAATGCAGGAACTCGTGGAGAACAACGGCTGCGGAACGGTAGTTAATGACGCAAGAGAACTAGGAAAAAGTATTTTTGAAAAAATAATGCAACATTATGCGCACTTTACAAAGAACTGCCTTGAAAATTTTTATCGGTACGAATTTGGAAGATGTTATGAAAGAATATTAGCTGATATATCGGATATTTTGCTTCATGAGAAGGACGATAGAGCGTGTGAGGAAAATAGACATGGCGCCGGTGACGGGCAGGAGAAAGAGAGAATTGCAAAGCTACTCAATCTCGGTTGCGGTTCACATTACAAAGAGGGCTGGATCAATGTTGATTTTAATTCAACCGGACCGGGCGTAATTGCTCATGATCTGAGCAGTGGCATCCCTTTTGGCAGCAATTCCTTTGATGTAGTTTACCATTCTCATCTCCTTGAGCACTTCTCAAAAAGCGACGCCAAAAGATTTATGAACGAATGCCGCCGGGTTCTCAAAGATGGCGGAATTATTCGCGTGGTTGTCCCGGATCTTGAACAAATAATTAAATGGTACTCAACTTTATTGGAAAAGTGCATTAACGGAGACCAGGATGCGCAGAAACGGTATGAATGGATTATGCTTGAGCTTTTCGATCAGATGGTGCGCAGGGTATCGGGTGGTGAAATGCTTAAATACTGGGAACAAAACCCTATACCCGCTGAATCGTTTGTTATAGAAAGATGCGGTTCCGAGGCGCTCCATGCAATAAATTACCTGAGAAACCATTCACACGGTTCCCGGAGAGAAGACCGCGTTGCTTTTGAATCAGAAATGACGCCAGAGCAGATTGGCCGCTTCATGCTTTCCGGTCAAAACCATCAGTGGATGTATGACCGTTACTCACTACCCGCGTTGCTGAAAGAAGCCGGGTTTGAAGAAATCAGGATATGCAGCGCCTATGAGTCCCTTATCCCGGATTTTAACTCTTACTTACTGGATATTGAACCTGATGGCTCAGTGCGTAAACCCGACTCACTATTCGTTGAGGCAATTAAAAAGGAAAAATTCATTATGATAAGGGATAATGAGAAAAGGGCAATAAAAATTGTTCACCTCTGCATGCAGGACTTTGGAGGAGCCGGAGGGGCTGCATACAGGCTTCATCGTGGACTTCTGTCGGTCGGCGTGAATTCTACACTGCTTGTCCTGAATAAAATGAGCGAAGATGCCAGCGTAAAAGTAATACCTGATACCTATTCTGGTCCTATGACGCCGTGCATTGATATTCCGAACCATGATTCGCTAACGTGGCAGAAGCAGGCACAGAGATGGGGAACGTTACTGACTCATTACCCAAAGAGACCCGAAGGATTAGAGATTTTCCGCGATGCAGATTCCGACGTTCGGCTTGAGCTTATAAAAGAGGTTCAGGATGCAGATGTCATAAATTTGCACTGGGTAAACGGCGTGCTTGACTGCAAGAAAGCGCCATTTTCTCTGGCAGGAAAGCCCATTGTCTGGACAATACACGATATGAACCCCTTTACCGGCGGGTGTCATTATACGGGAGATTGCAGACGCTACACAACGGCATGCGGGAAATGCCCGCAACTGGGATCGGAAAATGAACATGACCTTTCAAACATCGGATGGAGAAAGAAATACGACGCGTATCCATTACTGAATTTACATATCGTATCTCCGAGCAAGTGGCTTGCAAAGTGCGCATCGGAAAGCAGCCTGTTTTCACAATTTCCCGTAAGCATTATTCCGAACAGTTGCCCTGTCGATACTTTCAAGCCCTATAATAAAAAAGATGCGCGGGAGTCTTTTCAGATAGACACATCTGCAAAAATAATACTTTTTGGAGCAGATTCTGTAATTAATAAGAGAAAGGGGTTTATCTATCTTTTAAAAGCCCTGAACAACCTCTCGGATACTGAAAAGCATAAAGTTGTTCTTGTTACATTCGGACATCTCCCCGATAACGTAGCAGTAAATATACAGTATCCGGTTAAAAATATTGGCGTCATTACAGAGACAAAACAACTTGCTATGGCGTATAGTATGGCGGATTTGTTTGTTATACCGTCAGTCGAGGATAACCTTCCTAATACAGTCGTTGAATCTCTGTCATGCGGAACGCCGGTTGTCGGATTCAATATCGGCGGGATTTCCGACATGATAGACCACAAGGAAAATGGCTACGTTGCAAAGCCGATGGACGCTGAAGATCTGGCTAAAGGGATTAACTGGATAATGTCTTCCTCTGAAGAGACGATGGTGAAATTATCTGAGCGCTGTCGTAAAAAGGCTGAGGAGTTATATGCGCTTGAAATCCAGGCAAACAAATACCGCAGACTGTATGAAGATATATACGAAAAGCATCAATCCGTAAGAGAGAGCGCGAATGAAATAAATAAACAGGCCAAACAAGCATTACAACGTGGCGATGTTCAAAAAACAAAAGAACTATTAACAGAAGTTCTTCACCAATCTCCCTACAATGTGAAAGCGCTTAATAATTTTGCCGTGGCGAGGATGATGGAAAGAGACTGGAAATCTGCGCAAGAGATATTGCAGAAAGTCCTTCAAATCGATCCGGCCAATCAGATTGCACGCGAAAATGCCAAATACTTAGAGAATCAGGTATATTTTCATAAATCACTCTACGAAGTGAAAAAATTAATTGAACAAAGAAATTATTCACAGGCGCGTGAAATACTGGAGAGAATGCTAGAGGCCGATGATAAACATATTGATGCATTAAACAATCTTGCTGTCATTGACATTCATGAAAAAAACTACACTACAGCAAGGCATCTTTTGGAAAAAGTCTTACGTATTGATAACACTAACATAATAGCAAAAGAAAACATTACACTGCTCAATCAAGTGTCTTCTCTTGATAGCTCCCCTCTCCGGGAGGAATGCAATTTATCCGGCATAGTTGACGTTAGCATTGTTATCGCAACAAAAGATCGCTCCAATCTTCTTGATGAAATGCTTACAAGCCTGGCAAAAGCTACCCCTGGTTTACGTTATGAGGTTATTGCTATTGAGGGCAATTCCTCCGATAATACCTTAGAAATTTTGCAAAAACATGGTATTACGCAAATTTATAATGAAACAGAATATCTGGGTAAAGGCAGACATTCCTGGCCTCAATTATATAACTTCGGTTTTTCAAAAACTCGGGGCAAATGGGTAATGTATGCAAGCGATGACATTATTTTTAATGACGAATGCATAACGAAGGCTGTTACAATACTGAATAAACAAAATACATCGGTTGCCGGAGGTATTTTCTTCTATAAAAATGTGATCGCCGATCCCGGATGGGAGGTATTTGGTATAGATTTTACCTATGGGCAAAAGCTACTAATGAATTACGGGTTGTTAAGAAGAACATCTTTCAACGAGGTACGCGGACTGGATGAAGATTACCAGTTTTACTGTGCTGATAGTGACCTTTGTTTAAAACTCTATCAAAACGGCAAAACATTGATTCCCCTTCCATGCTCCCTTGTGAAACATAATAATATACTGGATAATCAGAAGAAAGCAAATCTTCGGTATAGCAATCTTGATATAAAGCTTTATTCAGAAAGATGGAAACATTTTGTACCAATAAAGCTACCGGAACCAAGACGTTTAATCTGGAATAAGAACATGCTGAACGATTCAGATTTCAGGAATACGGATGCATCTCTTAATCCCAGATCGACGGAGCACGCTTATACAATAACACCTAATTGCAATATATTAGACCAATTGCGTAAGGCCGGAATGTGGAATGATGGACAGCCGCTGAGACTTCACCTTGGATGCGGTGAAAAGAATCTTGACGGATACGTAAATATTGATTACCCCCCCTCCGAACACAACGTGATGGATGTGAAAGCGGATATGTATGCAAATATTATCACGCTTGATTGCCCGGCGGAGTGCGTGGATGAAATCCGATCCCATCATCTATTTGAGCATTTTGACCGGGTAACCGCCTTGGCAACGATTATTAAATGGCACAAATGGTTACGAATCGGCGGTAAGCTGCATATTGAGGCACCTGATTTAATTGGCAGCGCAAAGACGTTGATTTCCGGCGTATCCCTGAAAATCAAGATGGGTGTTGTTCGCCATATAGCCGGAGATCAGGCCGCACCCTTGGCGTATCATAAGGACCACTGGTTTGCGGAGAGATTTGAACACACCCTTAAAGAATTAGGATTTGAATGCCGTAACGTTCGTCATTGGTCATGGAAACATGAACCTTATTTGTCAAATGTAGAAGTAGTCGCAATAAAATCCAGAAATGTTCATTTAGATGATCAACTAATTACCGCTGAGAGATTGCTCCGGGAAAGTACGGTTACCGATGGAGAAAATTCTACTCACCAAATATGGACAAGACAACTTCACGCGGTGATTAAAGAAAACTGTATTGAAGCGCCGGATAAAATACCGCTCCCAGACATTTCGGCATTCACGAATATCCCTCCTTTGGTATCTACAGCAGTTTCTGAACTTCCTTTAGAAAAAATTCACGATTTTAACCAGAAGTCACGTGACAAATGGATTCGGGAAAAGGCTGTAAGTATTCCGGCCGGGTCACGGGTATTAGATGTTGGAGCAGGAACATGTCCGTATCGTTCCCTCTTTGATCATTGTGATTATAAGACACATGATTTTAAAAAGTATAAGGGAGTTAAGCTTGGCAATACTACAGAATACGGAAATATTGACTATATATCTGAAATTACCGATATACCGGTACCGGATAGTTCTTTTGACGTTATTTTGTGCACCGAAGTACTTGAGCATGTTCCTGAGCCGATAGCTGCTTTACGCGAAATGTCACGAATTTTAAGGCCGGGTGGAAGAATGCTGGTTACTGCACCATTAGGTTCAGGATTACATCAACTCCCCTATCATTATTACGGCGGATTTTCACCACAATGGTACAGACATTTCAGCCATATATTCGGATTGGAAATAAAGGAAATAGTTCCTAACGGCGGCTTTTTTAAGCTGCTGGCTCAGGAATGTGCACGGGTGGCATGGACCCTCCCGGAACACCAGCATCTGCATGATACTAATGTTGAAATTATACGAAATTTATTTGGCAATTGGATTCCACGGTATCTTTTCGCACTGGAAGAAAAACATTTTATCGATCAATTTACTGTCGGCTATCACGTGGATATGGAAAAATCGAACCCCGCAAACGCTTCTAAAAAAACAGTAAACAATGAGTTACCCATCGTACAGGTTATTTCAAACGATGATCGGTTGCCGGCAAATAAAGACTGCACGCCGGCAGATACCCATTTCAGTTTTTTTAAAAAAGCAGAAGAATATTTTAGCAAGGGGACGTATAAGGAGGCGATTTACAATTACCAAAAAACCATTGAGATAAATCCTTATTTTCCCGACGCATACTTCAGCCTTGCAATTGCCTATGCGAAAACAAATCAGACAGAGAATGCCATTGAAATTCTTGAAAAAGTAATTCACTTGTGCCCCAATGATGCTTCTGTTTATAACAACCTTGGTGCATTATCATTCAAAAAATGCAGGTATTTGGATGCAAAGACTTATTGTGAAATAGCTTTGCTCATGCAGGATACTTATAAAGAGGCGCGAGATAATCTTGAGAAAGTGAATAAGATCCTGAAAGAAACTTCATCTGCAAAAACTTTTCATAAAATATTAGGATTGATATTCAGCAAGGACAGAGCGATGCAACTGGATGGTACGCTGAGATCATTTTATATGCATTGCAAAGATGCGGCGGTAATTGATACCAAGGTAATTTATAAAGCATCCCATCCGCTGCACAAAAATCACTATGAAGACTTGAAAAAATATTACGGCAATACAGAATTTATAACGGAACAAAATTTTAAAGAACAGGTATTGTCGCTTCTCAGACAGTATACCTATGTTCTATTCTTGGTGGATGATAATATTTTTTTGAGAAATTTTCATATTTCTCATTTAGCAGACATTCTGAAAGAAAATACAAACGCCATAGGATTTTCTTTGCGGCTCGGCGAGAATACCGCGTATTGTTACACTGTGGATTCTCCACAAAATATACCGGCATTCACTCATATTCCGGATGATATTTTAAAATACGACTGGACGTCCGCAGAGCGGGATTTTGGTTATCCTCTGGAAGTTTCTAGTTCATTGTACCGGGTCAAAGAACTCTACCCTCTGCTTGTTCAGATTAATTTCTCAAATCCCAACATCCTGGAAAATCAAATGGATGCCAATAAACGTATATATGCATCCGCAAGGCCTATGCTTCTGTGTAACAAATTATCTCTGACGTTTTGTGCGCCGGTGAATAAAGTGCAGGACGTTTGCGAGAATCGCTCCGGAAATGAGCATTGCTATTCCCGTGAAATGCTTGCAATTAAATTTGGAGAAGGATACAGAATAGACATCGAAAAATACGCAGGTTTTACCCCCAATGCCTGCCACCAGGAAATTTCCCTTGATTTTGTTAATACAAATCAATGAGCACTACTGTATCAATAATTATTCCCTGTTATAATCAGGCAAACTACCTGCCGGAAGCATTAGAATCGGTAGTCAAACAATCATTTACCGACTGGGAATGTATAATAGTCAATGACGGAAGTAACGATAACACATGCCCGGTTGCCCGTTCCTTGATCAGCAAATACACTGATAAGAAAATTCGGCTTATAAACCAGAAAAACAGCGGTTTGGCAAATGCACGAAATACCGGGATGAAAGCTTCGACCGGAAAATATATGCTACCCCTGGATGCGGATGATCTGTTACACCCGGAAATGTTACATAAAACAGTTTCATTATTAGAGCAGTATCGGGAAATTGCCATTGCGTATACCGATGTAAAATATTTTGGCCAGTCGAATAAAATTGTCCAGAGTGGAGAATATGATTTTCAACGCCTCCGCGCACAAAACCATCTTAATTATTGTTCACTGTATCGAAAAGAAGCCTGGATAGCGGTAGGAGGATATAATCCTAATATGGCCATGGGGTATGAGGACTGGGATTTCTGGATCGGTTGTGGCGAAAAAGGTTTTTATGGGAGGAGAATACCGGAACCGTTATTTTTGTATCGTGTAAAAGAAAGCAGCATGTATACTAATGCCCTCAGACATCATAGTGAATTAACAGCCCGGATCGTCTTGAATCACCCGAACCTTTACAGCGCGAATATCATAGCAGAAGCGCAATCCATCGTGGAAAATTGCACTCACAAACAAGTGCCGTTCTCCCCCCTCGTATCGATAATAGTACCCACATACAACAGACCCAACACACTGAAAAGAGCACTGGAAAGTATTGCAGCACAAACATACAAAAATATCGAAGCAATTGTAGTAAATGATGCGGGAGAAGATGTCGCAGGTATTATAGACACTTTCCGCAACCGGCTATCTGTCAAATATTGTGTTCACGATAGAAATAAAGGTCTTGCATCCTCCAGAAATACGGGAATCAACGCTGCACAGGGGAAATATATTGCCTACCTTGACGATGATGACATTTTTTACGATGATCATGTGGAAACACTCGTTAATTTTTTGGAAAACAGAGGCCATAAAGTGGCGTATACCGATGCATACCGTGTACATCAGGAAAAGGATGAAGGAAAGTATGTCACGAAAAGAAGAGATGTGCCTTATTCTTATGATTTCAACGATGATTATATCCTTGTGAGTAATTTCATTCCCGTTCTTTGCGTTATGCATGAAAAGAATTGTTTGAACAGTACAGGATTATTTGATGAATCTCTGAAAGTCCTTGAGGATTGGGATTTATGGATTCGCATGTCAAGGCTTTTTCAATTTATTCACATCAGAAAAATCACCTGCGAATTTACCTGGAGAACAGATGGCACAAGTATGACAAGCATAAAAAGAGCTGAATTTTTCAATACCCTTTCGATTGTCTATAAAAAATATAGAGAATATTCTTCGGGAAAACCGCATGTAGTAAAAGCACAGAAGGAAATGACGACAAATTTCTGGCAAAAACCGACATCGAAAGACAACGCAGAGGTTTATCCTCCTTACACTAAAGAGGGAAATAAACGAGTTTCTCTTATTATTCCCGTCTTTAACAAGGTTAAATATACGAAAAAATGCATTGCGGCACTAATGAAAAATACTCCGAGAGAATTGTATGAAATCATCATCATCGATAACGCTTCAACGGATGGCACGAAGGATTTTCTTCAGTGTATGGAAGGCAATATTACAATTATCACCAATGACAGGAACCGCGGATTTGCCAGGGCCTGTAATCAGGGGGCACGAACGGCATCGACGGATTACCTTCTTTTTTTAAACAACGATACGGAACCCAAGCCTGGCTGGCTGGAACCGCTTCTTGAAATCCTCATGAGAGACGATTCTGTAGCAGCGGCAGGAAGTAAACTTCTGTTTCCTGATGAGACCATACAACATGCAGGAGTTATTATTACTGATAATAAAAGCGTAAATGACCCTTTATCGGCTATACATATTTACGCCCATGAACCAGCGGATCTGCCCGAAGCAAACCAGCAAAGAACCTATCAGGCGCTTACCGCCGCCTGTCTGCTTGTACGGAAATCAGCATTTAATGATGCCGGAGAATTTGATGAAGGATATTGGAATGGATATGAGGATGTCGATTTGTGTTTCAAACTTCAGGGAAAGGGATGGAAACTCGTCTATCAGCCAGAAAGTGTCGTCATCCATCATGAATCCACCAGCGGCCCGGAACGGTTTTCAAAACTTTACGAAAACATTCGACGTCTGCATGATAAATGGCTCGGCAGGATTGCACCGGATATCGTCATCAGGGAAACCGGATTAATCGAAATGAATGAAAATAAGAAAATACAACGCTATTATATGCCCCCTGTTGGTAAAGACGGATCGTCAACGAACACACCGCAAAAGGTTGTTTCCGTTATTATCCTGACGTGGAACGCCCTGGAATATACAAAAAGATGCATCCGCTCCATCCAGGATCACACGCGCTATCCCCATGAGATCATTTTCGTGGACAACGCGTCAACAGACGGCACCGTTGAGTACCTTCGCAAACTGATGAAAGCATATCCCGACTATAGCCTTATTGAAAACTCGGAAAACAGGGGCTTTGCGGCCGCCAATAACCAGGGTGTTAAAACAGCCTGCGGAGAATTCGTGATGCTGCTGAATAATGATGTCCTTGTTTCCGACGGCTGGCTGGAAGGCCTGGTGGAAAGTCTTGAGAGGGATGAAAAAATCGGAATGGTGGGCCCCATCACAAACTCCATCAGTGGCAGACAGCAGGTAATATCCATTCCATATCATGACGAGGAAGGATTCCATAAATTTGCCCACCAAATCAGAAAAACATATCGGGGAAGGCTAACCCCCCGCCTCCGTATCGCAGGTTTTGCAGTTCTTATACGGAAGACTCTTTATAACGAAGTTGGAGGACTGAATGAAACCTTTGGCACAGGAAACTACGAGGATGACGACCTGTGTTTAATGGTCCGCGAAAAAGGTTATGCCATTATGGTGGATGAGAGTGTATTTATCCATCATTTCAGAAGTCAGACCTTTAGAGAAAACAAGATTGATTATCGAAACACACTCTCTCTCAATGAGTCAAAGTTCAGAGAAAAATGGCCCACTGCTGACTATGAGCAGATGCTTGAATTACACAGTAGTTTGATTGATACCAACACCGTCCTCGTCACTCAAGGGCAACAGGCGCTGGAATCAGGAAATATCGAGGAATCCATCGAACTCTACTCAAAAGTACTGAAAACCAATCCTATCGATGTGACAGCCCTGTGCGGCATCGGGATCGCATATCAAAGATGCGGAAAAATAAATGACGCCCTGGAGGCTTATAAAAAAGCAACCCGATTAAGTGGTGACGACGCCTCCCTGTATAACAATCTGGGAGTATTATATTTTAAAAATGCCCTCTATAAAGATGCCAGGGTATGTTTTGAAAAGGCATTAGCATTAGAACCCGATTATAAAGAAGCGCAGGAAAATATCAAAAAAATAGCAAGAGCATCGGAGAAAAAAGCTGAAAACTGACGCTAGCCAGCAAACTGTTTAAACTTCTCATACCCTAGCGCAGCATAGCCGCAACCAAAGACAATCGCCCCTTCATGCCCTCCTTCACAAGGAGGGGACGAAGGAGCGGTAAAAACTTAACAAAAAAAAGAAGTTTTTACAGAGCAAACTATAAAATACGAAAAACGTTTACAATTTCAACAATTTCATCGATTTTTCCCACAATTATTTTTCATCGTATACAGCCCTCCGTTCCATTCAACCCAAAAAAACATCACACAGTAACCGCAGGGCTCTTTTTTTTGATGTAATGGCAGGCGTAAAATCCAGCCGACGCAGAGACGACTTACATTTTCACAACAAAACGAACATGCACGTAAATGCAGGTTTTTGGTATAAATATTGCTGTAGTTAACCTTTGTAAGACAGACACAGGGATACTTCACCGTTCCGTTTTGCCTCCGTTAAACACATATTGTCACATTATGCCAACAGCGCCAGCTCAAAAATATTTTGATGAGGCAGAAGCCTACAGGGAAAATGGATTTCAGGAGAAGGCAATTGAATTCTACAAAAAAGCCATAGAAATAGATCCTCATTTTAGTGGCGCACACTATACACTCGCCCTTCTTTATCACAAAGCGCATCAATTTGATAACGCCCTCATTCATCTTAAAAAGGTCATCGAACTAGACCCCGGTGACGCCTCTGCACTTAATAACATAGGCGTCATACTTTACGCAAACAATGCCTTAAACGAGGCACAGTTTTATTTTCAAAAGGCACTTGTGCTTGAACGAAATTACAAAGAAGCACAGGATAATTTGAAAAAAGTACATGAAAAATTAAAAAGTAACGTCCCCTTTCCTCTATTACAGCAAACGCCCATACATCATTGCCATAAAATAGGATTCGTAAGCCTGTGGTACGAACGAGGACAGGCATACGTGACAAAGACGATCCGGGATGCACTGGATTACGATTATACAACATTTATCCTTGCAAGAAACGGCGGAACATTTGATAAACCTCTGTTACGAACTACCGGTGAATGGGAAACCGCCAATCTTACGGCATACCCTGAATACAAAATACCCCATGAAATATTTAAAAACTGGGTGGTACACAACAATCTCGATGTCGTCTTTTTCAATGAAGAATATGATCTTGGATTAGTAGAAATTGCAAAACAGTGCGGGCTAAAGACTGCCGGATACTACGTCTGGGAATTATTTGACCCCCAATTAGCCACCGCGTGCAAACGCCTCTACGATAAAATTATCTGTCCTACACACGCTTGTTACGAGAAATTTAAAAAGCTGGGGATGGATAATATCGTGTATGTCCAATGGGGAATAGACTTAAACCTATTCAAACCCATTGAGAAACAGGGAAATAAGCCGGTCAGATTTTTCCATCCTGCCGGATGGGGTGGGTTGCATGCTCGTCGCGGAACTCAGTTTGTTATTGACGCATTCCAAAGGCTGAATGATGTAAATGCGGAATTGTTAATCCATACACAGAACGGTTCCGGCATTCAGCAAAGGAATAACGTCAGAATCATCTCCGGAACAGTGCCCAGAAAAGAAATCATCACAATGTATCAAAATTCCGATGTTGCGGTGCTTCCATCCAAATGGGAAGGGTTGGGTCTGACATTTCTTGAATCTATCGGCTGTGCTCTGCCGGTTATAACTGTTGACGCCTCCCCTATGAATGAATTTGTACGCAACGGTGAAACAGGATTCCTGTGCCGAGTCGCTGAACGAAAAAATTATCAGGGTATTTTTATTGAAGGCGTCCATGTAGACGTCGACGATATGGCACAGAAAATGCGAGATATGGCAAGGAATAACGCCTTGCGCAGAAAAATGAGTGAGAAAATTTATTCCTCTGTGAGGATGCAGTGGGACATCGAGAATTTCCGCCGGGAAATCAATAAAATACTAAAAAATATATTACAAAGTTCATCACGGCAGAACAGTGTCCTTGAGAAAACAAACAATGACGCAGCACCGACTTTCATTTCTGTTACCGGCTCAGCCTCAAAATTAAAGCTTATGTCAAAGGACTATGCCGGGTGTCAGCTTGTCCGGCAGGAAGACGGGCGGCAATTCATCAGAAAAGATAACTATGAAGAGCCCCTTGTTATCCATCTTGTAGGCGCGCGATGGTCCAATCATCCCTGGGGAATGGAAAATGAAATCCACCGGGCACTCGAAAAGCATGGCGTGACCATAATTGATACCGATTTTAGGAGGGACTTTGATCGCTTGCCCGGATTGTTTTCCCGCGAAGCCCACGTCATGCTTGTTATAAAAGGCAATGGCATTCCTCCGGAATTGATCAGCAAATTGCCGTACAAAACGATACTCTGGTATCAGGATGATGTTTTTTCAACTGATCATGCACCGCAACACATATCTCATAATGGATGGGCATTTGACACGGTCTATTCGTTTGACGAAATGGCATTGGAACGGTATCGTGAATTAGGGGTACGTGACCCACGATACCTCCCGCTCGCAATGAGTCCGGAAGTCCACAGAAAAATGTTTCTTGTGAAAAAGGAGCATGATATCTGCTTTATCGGAAATGTATATCCGAACAGGAAGGCACTGATCAACCGGCTGGCAAAACGATTTAATCTTTTTGTAGGCCGCGCCTTTATGGATGACATGGTAAAACGATTTAACGAGTCGAAGATTGTCTTAAATCTGGGCATCGGGCAGACGGGGATACAACAGCGTGTCTTTGAGGCCATGGGGTGCGGCAGCCTTGTTTTCACAAACTGCATACCGGAAGAATCCAAACTATTCAGGGATCGTATCCAGCTTGTTTATTTTCATGACGCCAACATTGAAGAACTGGCAGAATATTATCTGTCGCATGAAGAAGAGCGGGAGACTATTGCACTGGCTGGCTACCGGGAAGTGAACTCCAGACATACTTTTCACCATCGTCTGCAAAAGATATTTAATGATGTGTTTCAGGACGGCTGCTCTGTGCACACGATAAATAAGGCAAAACACGCTGCCCATAGTTCCGGAATACGCACCTCATCACACCCGACTTTATCGGTTATTATCGCGACATACAACCGCAAATCCCATCTTCAGAGATGTATAGAAAGCCTGTTAAGAAATAGCGAACAAAATATTGAAATCATTGTCGTAGACGACCCCTGCTCTGATGGCACACGGGAATGGCTGGACGAAATGAAGACAAAACACCCGAATATTACAACCATACATAACCAATGCCACACAGGACAGCACAGAAGCATGAACAGAGGATTTCATCTGTCCCATGGCATCTATATCGGATTTGTAAACGATGACATTGAAGTTATGGATGGATGGGATACCGCACTTGTTTCACTCCTGAAAAAGGATCCCTCATACGGAACCGCCACACCACTGATTATTACAGCAGATGGATGCATTCGCTCCATGGGAATAATTGATAAAATACTGAGCAAAAAGTATCCGCAGTTAAAGCCGATCCCTGGAACAAAAGGGTATTTTACAAAAAAACTGGAACCCGATCAGATTCCTGAAAGCAAACATATTCGGGAAGTGGAGTATGGGTATTACTGGGTCATGAAAAGGGAGGTTTGGGAAAAAATCGGAGGAATTGATGAAAGCTTCGGGAAATATTGCGCTGACGCCGATTTTGGAATGCGGGTTCGCATCGCGGGGTACAAGAATATGTATTGTCCCGCAAGCGTAATTATTGATCACGGAGCGGATGCGGAAGCCGCTGAAACAACGAAGGAATTTTTGAAAAAGAGCCAGAAATTGTTTTGTCGAAAGTGGGATGCATACGTCGAAAACACAAATTCCGCTTCGCCGGAAATCAAGCGATACAAAATTCTCGTTGTTTATGCATTTGACAAAAATACTTTTCACCAAACAATACAAAACGCTGTTGACCGTCTGTCAAGACATGAACACACGGTTTTCCATGTTGTTAGCACTGATTTGACAGCACGAATGGACGCCGACGTCATGAATCATCTGCTTGTAGAAGGCACATCGGAATTTCGTCCTGATATAGTGCTGCTTTTGGGGGGCAGGGACATTTATCCGCACACGCTCAGGAAGATAAAAAAAACGTTACACCCCGTCATAATGCAATGGTGGCATCCCGATATGGCAGAGAACAACGATGAAATGCCAGAATGGGCTGTTACACTGAACGGAGAAACTGATGTATGTTTTATTTCCGGCGCCTCATTGGATTATGTAAAAATTGCCGAAACAAAAGGCGTAAGACGTGGATTTTGGCTGGAGAGCGAAGAGTCTCTTGCAAGCGAAATATTTTCCGTCCTAAATGGTGATACACATGACAGAATGACACTATATCATGATGAGATAAAACAGTTTACGAATAGCACTTCCGATCGCGTATTATTGGGCCAGGCAAAATATCTGCATAACAGGGGTGTGGGAATTATAACACTTCCCTATTTGAAAAAAATCATTTACCATGATCCCAAATGCCTCGATGCCTATCTCCTATTAAGCGATTATTATTCAGGGCAAGGATCACCCCGAGAAGCCAGAGATATATTACAAAGCGCACTAAAAGTTCCGCTACGGTCACACGAGATTGATCGGCGGATGGGAGAGGCTTGTCTAAATCTTGGAGATGTAAATGAAGCAGAGAGACACCTGAGGGTATCGCTCGAACGGCATCGTCAAAGCCCCGGCATTTATAATTCGATGGGGCAAATATTCATCCAAAAAGGCGATCTTGTTGAGGCGGAAAGATGGTTATCGTTAGGCGTTAAAGAACATCCGGACAATAGTGCCGGTCTTGTATTGCTTGGTAAATTATACCGGAAACAGGGCCGCAACGATGAATCTATTTCCTGTTTTCTGCGGTGTTTGCTTATCGATCATAGACATGATTTCAAAGACGAGGTCCGAAATAATCTTGAAGATTTGTATTCCATAAAAAAAGTAGACTACGACACCTCAAAAATTCTGTTATCGGTTTTCATGCTTAATTTTAACAGAGCAGAATATATGGCAAGATCACTGTATCAGTTCGGAAAACAAACCTTTCCAAGACAGGCATTCGAGATTTTAATAATTGACAGCAGCACTGACAACTCGAGAGAAATTATTCGTAGTGCCGTACAAAAATACGGCTTAAATGTCCGATATTTTTTCATCCCGCAGGAAGGTCCCGGTCCAAACGCAGGATGGTTTAACTTTGCTGTAAAACAATCGCGCGGTGACGTTGTCCTGTGGACACACCCGGAAGTGTTATTTTCGGAAAGAATGCTCGAGGAATTCTACAAGCCTCATGTATGGGAAAACAAACTCTGGGTAAGCGCCAGAATGGGAGTTGTTTTGACAAAAGAGGATCAGGAGAAAATCGACAAAATATGGCATGAGGATATAGAACGAATACTGACACATTCTTACGTCCGCAAGGAAAGCACCCGGCTTGGCTATAAGTTTTGGTTACCCCTGTTAGCCTCGTTCAGAAAGGATGGGTTTCTCAGGATTGGCGGTTTTATCGAAAACTTACCCGTACCTCGCCATGATGACCTTGATCTCATGTTTCGCCTTCTGGCCGTTGGTTATTCCATACATAATCCACCGGGTTTCCAGGGTATTCATCAATGGCATGCACCTATGGAAGAACGGGGTAAAGATATTTTATCCCTTATGGATAAGACAAGACAGATTGTTTACGACTGGAGAAAGGCATTTCTCCGGGGAGAATTGAGCGCAGAAAGGTATGCCCAGCGAAATGAGGGGAAAGAAATCGGCGTTATTCCTGATATAAAAGAGGAATCACTTTTTTAAAAATATCCGCTGTATTATCACGCCTGGGGAACTGCAAGTAGAAATGTTTCAGCAGAGAAAAAATCCGCTTCGGCGGGCTTTCTTTGGCAGGGTTACGCCAGGAATTCTTTTATTTTCGCTTCCACACTGTCTTTATCCGCTCCGTAATAGTTTCTAATAGCTTCCCTTCCGCCGTATTTATAGCAATATCCTCTACTGGTAGATAGCCCTAAACGCTTTACGGGAATAAATAAATTGTTATCATTCAGAATTTCACACAAGGCGCTGCCCAGACCTCCCGGCAAGAAATGCTCCTCCAAGGTGATGATTTTTCTTACGCCTTTGAGTGCCTCCAGCAGTAAACGGTCATTTATCGGCAGGGTATATACATCGATCACCCCAACTTGCATTTTCTGTTTTTCAAGCCTGTATGCAATATCAATGGCCATATGGGTCATACAGCCAGTTGAAATTATATACGTGTTTTTATTTTCCTTCAGCACAGAAATGCCCGCAGTAAAATCGGTGTTTTCACGGTAAATATTTGGCATCACCTGTCTGTCCAGCCTGATATAGTTAGCTGTCTGCATCGTGCAGGACAGTTCCGCAAACGCAGATGCCATCACACTATCCGTTATACTATGTATCGTTATGTCCGGCATTGCCCTTATAATAGCAATATCCTCGATTAGGTGGTGGGTGGGGCCAGAATCTTCGTAGCCAAATCCAGCTCCAACGCCAACTATGGTTACCGGTATCTTCATAATGGCGTTTTCAACCCGTATCTGTTCGAGGCATCGCAAAGTAATGAATGGGGCAATCGCGTAAGCAAAAACACGCTTTCCCGTCAATGACAAACCGGCCGCAAGGGTTATCGCATTTTGCTCCGCTATTCCTACATTGACGAATTGTGAGGCAAGGTCTTTTCTTATTCTATCAAGAGCAGGCGCGCCCATGTCAGCAGTGATGATCACAATGTCTCTGTCGGCTTTTGCTAATTCATAAACCTTATTCCAGAAAGCGTCTCTCTGTGAAATATTATTCTCCATTATATCTCCTTTCTAAGTCCGTTCTGCACAGGTCCGCCTCATTTTCTTTAGGTGCGACGCCATGCCACAAAGGAATGTTTGAGAGATATTCAATTCCTTCCCCTTTTACTGTATCGGCTATCAAAACCAGAGGTTTGCCCGACCTCCTTGATCTTACCGTGCTTAACGCATCCAGAATGTCTTCAAAAGAATGGCCGTTTATTCGGCAAACTTCCCAACCAAATGACGACCATTTATCCTCCATTGGCTCCAACTCCATGAGATTCTCGGTAAAATCGGTAACACACAGATAATTCCTGTCTATAATTGCTATCAGATTATTTAATTTATTGTGGCTTGCAAACATTGCCGTTTCCCATACCGAGCCTTCATAGCATTCACCGTCTCCAAGCACTGTAAACACCAAATAAAGTTCCTTATTCATTTTTGCGCCTAATGCGATCCCTGCGGCAATGCCAAATCCCTGTCCCAGCGATCCGGATGTTATTTCCACGCCCGGTACGTCTTTCTGCAAATGAACGCCGAATTTGCCGTCCTTTTGGGCAAACTTGTCCAGTTCCTTTCGGTCAAAATAGCCCAAATCGGCGAGTATGGCATAAAGTGCGGGACTTGCCTGTCCTTTGCTCAGGATAAACCTGTCTCGCTTTTTCCACTCAGGGTTTGCCGGATCGAACTTCAAAATATTCCCGTAGTACAATGCAACAAGGATGTCAATGCCTGATAATGACGAAGTTACATGCCCTGTGCCCGCCTTGACGCACATCTCGAGAACGGTTTTTCTTATGTGATATGATTTTTTCTTCAATTGAGAAACGAAAGCGCTCATTTTTTGTGCCTCCCTGTTATTGAGTATCTTCCACTATTCTTCTTTTCATTTTTACGTTAATCATCTTTGCTATATGATTCTTTACTTTTTCTCCGAATTTTTCCGCAATCATATCTAAATATTCGGAACTTGTATAATACGTAAAAAAAGCATGGTCTCTGAATCTTAGCACTTCTTTTGCCGATACATATCGGGTAGGAAGTGGCTGTGTTTCGTAACCAAGCTGAGAAAAACCCTTCCAGCTTTCCGGTAAGTATCCTTCGTGCCGCACAGCCCATTCATAGAGTTTCGACCCCGGATACGCCATCACCGAATAAAAATTCGCAAACTCACAATTTAAGTCCATTGCAAGCAAAAGAGTATCTTCCATGGTGTTCATGTCATCTTCAGGCAGGCCAAACATGTAGTTGCCGAGGACATAGATGTCATGCGCCTGTATCATTTCTACTGCATTCTTTACATCTCTTTTAATATTTTTGTTGACCGCATTTCTCACCTTTTCGTTGCCGGACTCGATTCCCAGGCATATCCAGTTTACCCCAGCCTTCTTGAGCTTTTTAAGCATGGATCCGGTTATGGTATCAACCCTTCCATATACCCAGATATTGAGATTATATTTTCGTTCTATCATCAAATCGCAGAATCTCTCCACTCTTCCCGGAGACAATATGAAGAGTTCGTCGTCAAATCTTATATTTTTTACTTTGTATTTATTCACAAGAGTGTCAATCCATGACGCGACCCTCTCCAGAGACCAATACCTTATTCCTGCTTTCCCGAAAACTGAATTGATACAGCAATAGTGGCATGCATAGGGACATCCTAAAGAAGTATTCATTGCAACGTAGGGTGACCTCACGTCAGAGAAATCGTGAGATTTACTCTTTTCAAAATCCTGAAAGCAGTGCATATTGTGCGCCCTGTACCGGTTAATATCAGGCAATAAATCCCAGGCGTAATCTTCAAACACTTCGTCTAAATTCGCAAAAATTGGCGCAGGTAATGTAAAGAGCACAGAATTATTATTTCTAAACCACAAACCTTTTACTGTTTCGATATCTCCCCTGCCCTTTATGTAATTTATTAGGCCTTCCACCGTGTATGCGCCTTCACCCTGTATTACAAAATCAATGTCTTCCTCCCTGAGAGTCATTTCCGGCAGCGCAGAAGGATGGGTACCACCCATACTAATGGGAACATCCTTATTACATTTTTTAAGCTCTCGAGCAATGCTACCCGCTGAAGGCATGGTCTGGGTCGATGCAGATGGATTATGGCCGTAAACCATAATAACTATTAATTCAGGATTGTACCTGCTCATGAGTTCTTTCGCCGTACCTTCATCCCAGCCGCTGATGTTCACATCATAGATTGCAGCAGCATATCCTTTATTTCTTATATAACTGGCCAGGAGTAACGTCCATGCAGGTGTGGCAACGGCAGTGTATTCTTTTGATAAATCCTGATAGGTTTTTTTCTGATCGCCCGGGTGTATAAATAAAACATCGCTTTTCATTGATTTTTCCGTTGATGACCTTACGTATAAAACCAGGAGCGCGGAAGATTATTCAGACATTACCATATTTACTGTTCGTAATAATCGTATAGCCTTTTATCAATTCTCTGATGCCCATATCAAGCGTGTATTCAGGCTTAAATCCCGTTTTCTCTATCTTTTCATTAGAAACAATATAGTCCCTTTTGTCAGGGTCTTCGCCAATCGGAGACTCTAAGTATACAAAATCAGGAATGTGTTCTTTTATTTTAGCGCAAAGTTCACGCTTGGAAAGATTAGCATCTGATAAGCCTACATTGTATGCCTGATTCTTCATCGTATGAAAGTTGTCTATGGCATGCATAAACGCCCTTGCCACATCACGAATATGAATGTAGTTTCTCTTAAAATGTCCCTCAAATATCACTACAAACCGGTCTTTAACGGCACGATAAATAAAATCATTTACCAATAAATCAATCCTCATCCGCGGAGACATACCAAAAACAGTGGCTAATCGGAAGCTTATGGAGTTTCCCCTGCCGAGCACAATCTGCTCCGATTCCATTTTGACTTTTCCATACAGAGAAATCGGGTTGAGCGGAGTTTCTTCCGTGCAATAGACCCCTTTTTGGCCAACACCGTAACCGCTGTTCGTTGTGGGTATAATGATCCCCTGCTCCCTCGACGTGAGTTTTACTAGAGAGACTACCGCGTCTCTGATGGTGGTTGTTGCACCAATTTTGTCCCGCTTACAAAGCGGGGCACCGACTAAAGCCGCCAAGGGAATAATGTAATCAGTTTGTTTTAAAAGAGGTCTTAATGTATCCTCATCCCGCGCATCACCCTTTACTACATTAAAATTTCCGAATGCGCAACATTCAAGCAATGAGTTCTGACCAAACATAAAATTATCTAATACCGTTACCGTATGCCCCGATTTTAACAGGTGGGGAACCAGTACCGACCCTATATAGCCCGCCCCTCCCGTAACCAAAATGTTCAACTTCATGAATCACATTTTCCTCGATAAAAAAGTTCGGGATAAAATTTTACCGTAACAAACGACTGCCATTGCAGAATTTCGCAAACAACATGCCTATCAAATAAAAAACAGTAAATCAGGCCTTCGGCAACCGTGCAACCGCTTCACGGCAAGGCGCGTCTTGCCACTCTCCGTAGTTTGCTAAGCTCTTGACTCATTCTTTGGCCTCGAGGCAGATGCGCCCAAGCTACATATTTGTTTAAACAATAATCACTCTGTGTAAAAACAAGACAGTGCTGTTGAAATATTCTAATTCAGTGTGACATCTGGAAAACTTTCAGTATCTTGAAGATATGATTATGTGTATACAAAAGTTAATAACGCATAATTGAATATGGCCTTTATCCATGTAATGTCATTATCTATGTGTGGCATAATGTTTGCTTTTACACAACACATCATCATTGCGATGTATTTGCATACCAATGAATAAAACGAAAAACTCTTTTCGAGAAGCTTTGCCATGATAATTAGCAGGACACCGTTTAGAATATCCTTTTTTGGAGGTGGCACGGATTATCCCGTATGGTACCGGGAAAATGAGGGTGCCGTATTGGCAACAACCATTGACAAGTATTGTTACATCAGTTGCAGGTATTTGCCCCCATTTTTTGAGCACAAACATCGTGTTGTCTATTCGAAAATAGAAGCAGTAAAAGAAATTTCCGAGATTGAACATCCATCGGTAAAGGCAACTTTGCACTTTATGGATGTCACGGATGGGGTGGAAATTCATCATGACGGAGACCTACCGGCCAGGACTGGACTTGGTTCAAGCTCATCATTTACAGTAGGATTGTTGCATGCCCTCTATGCCTTAAAGGGGATCATGCCTACAAAGACACAATTGGCGCAGGATGCCATAAATATTGAACAAAATATTATTAAAGAAAACGTTGGCTCACAAGACCAGGTTTTGGCATCCTTTGGAGGATTCAATAAAATACTGTTTAAATCCGACAATTCGTTTCATGTAAATCCCATAATTATTGACAATGACAGAGTACGTCAGCTACAGGATCATTTGATGCTTTATTTCACGGGATTTTCGCGATACGCCTCAGAAGTTGCAAAAAGTCAGATTGCAAATACCAGCAACCGGAGACACGAATTGTGGATTATCCGTCAGATGGTCGATGAAGCAATAACCATACTGAACAACAGCAAGAGAGATATTACAGAGTTTGGAGCATTGCTGCACGAGTCATGGAAATTAAAAAAAAGCCTTTCAGATAAGATAACTACACCTCAAATCGATGCAATTTACGAGTCAGCCCGCGAATCAGGTGCAATCGGTGGAAAGTTAATTGGCGCCGGTGGAGGCGGCTTTATGCTTGTCTTTGCCAAACCGGAAGATCAGCCTAAAATCAAAAAATGCCTGAAAGGGGTTTTATTGGTTCCTTTCCGATTAGAGAACAATGGCAGCCAGATTATTGTTTACCAGCCGCAAATACAAAGAGTCGAGAACAGAGAGCTTATTGCAAGACCTCATGTCGTGAAAATACGGGAAAGAATGATACATAAGGAATCGCTTTTCCTTAGCACAATCAGCCAAACATAGCGGAGTAACAGTCAAACTGATTGAACAGTGCACAGCGAAACGCATAGAAGAAGTTGCAAACTTGTGGAATAAAAAAAACGGCCGAGTACGATGCCTGCTTTGTAGCTTCACGTTTTTATTTTAAAAAGCCGTACCTAAAAATACGATTTTCGGGACGCTCCTATGAACTCACATGCTCTGTTGAACCCTGAATCAATGGACGTTGTTATCCTTTGCGGAGGTCAGGGCACACGATTGAAAAAGGTTATATCCGATCGTCCCAAGCCCATGGCTGAAATAAATCACCGACCTTTTCTCGACATTCTTATAGATTATATCGCCAAACAGGGATTTAAACGTTTCATCCTCTGTACCGGATACAGGGGGGATGTTATCAGAAAATACTATGAAAAAATAAATGTCCAAAAGACATTTATTTTTTCTGAAGAAAAAGTGTCTTTAGGCACCGGAGGAGCCATAAAAAATGCAGAGATACTGATACAGAGCAGCGTTTTTTTAGCAATGAACGGCGATTCGTTCTGCAAGCTGAATATGCATAACTTTCTTGCGTTCCACGCTTCAAAAAAGGCATTTGCATGTATCGCGCTGACAAAAAAGAGGTCTGCGGACTGCGGCGCCGTGCAAATAAATGATGACTATCGGCTTATCAGTTTTCAGGAAAAAAGACAGGCGGAGAAGGAAGGCCTTGTGAGTGCGGGATTCTATCTGTTCAACCGGGAGATGCTTTCTCTCATACCGGCACACAGGAGTTATTCTCTCGAATATGAACTGTTCCCTGCTCTTGTTCATACCAAGGATGTTTATGGTTTTCCTGCAAATCAGGAACTCATTGATATTGGAACGCCTGAAAGATATGAATTTGCACAGAAAGTATTTACAAACATTACTTACTTAAATCACGAGGCACAAAATGGCTGAAAAAATACGCCTGCCTTTCGGGACAATTTCGATACCGGAAAGGTCAAAAACGATCATTATTGAAGTGCTAGAGTCAAAGAGGGTTTCTAACGGAAAATACGTAAGGGAATTCGAAAAGGGGTTTGCTGCACTTCTCGGCGTACAAGAGGCGGTCGCTGTCAGCAGCGGGACAGATGCCGATGTTCTGGCGTTGTCTGTTCTTTATGACATTGGCGCCCGGAGGGGAGACGAGGTAATTGTGCCGGCGTTATCCTTCGTTGCAACTGGAAATGCGGTGTTGCATGCAGGCTTTACTCCCGTTTTTGTGGACATTGACAGAAAAACACTCAACATTGATCCGGGGAAAATAGAGAAGGCGATCACGGAAAAAACCGTGGCAATCATGCCGGTGCATCTCATGGGAAAACCGGCGGAGATGGATACAATCACTCATATTGCAAAAAAAAATGGTCTCTCCGTCATTGAAGATGCAGCCGAGGCTCATGGGGCGCTCTATAAGGGAAAAAATGTTGGAACGATCGGTGATATGGGGGCATTCAGCTTATATATCGCTCACATCATAACTACCATTGAAGGAGGGATTGTCACAACGAATAATTCGGATTTCGCAGAAATCCTGAGATCGCTTCGGTCTCATGGACGGGCATGCAAATGTGAACAATGCGTATTAAACATAACGTCAGGTTACTGCGCCAGAAGATTTCAAGGGAAAGATGGTGAAGACATACGGTTTACCTTTGAACGGGTAGGATATTCATCAAAGATGAATGAGTTGGAAGCGGCTGTAGGTATCGGAAATCTCGATGAATACCATACCATCCTGGAAAAAAGAAGAAACAATTTGATGTATCTGCTGGATAAATTTAAAAAATTTGGTTCATACCTGGAGAGTATTCATGAAGAATCCTTCGAGAGAATCGGCCCGCATGCCTTTCCCGTTATCATTCAGGAAGGGGCTCACTTTACGAGGAATCAACTGGTGAATTTTCTCGAAAACCGTGGAATTGACACTCGAAACTTATTTTCGTCCATGCCAACACAATGCAACGGCTTCCGGTTTCTGGGATACAAAACAGGGGATTTTCCGAATGCGGAGTACATCGGAAACAACGGGCTTCATATTGGCATTCATCAAGATCTGGGAAAAGAACACATCGAGTATTTTCTTGATGTTGTAGAGGATTTTTTATCACAAAAAGCCGGAAAATGACCCACGGCATATAAACGGAAAAAGCGGTAAACATAAAAAAATGAACCAAATATCACAGTTAAGCATTGAACAAGCTCAGAAAAAAACAAAAAAAGAACTGGAAGTACTGGGAAAATCTCTCGATAACATCCCTGAAGACAAGCTCCCTCTCCTGTCACGATGTATTAAGGGAATTATTTATGAACGGTTAGGCTTAATTCGCGAAGCTAACAATATATTATTAAATATTTATCGCCATCACAGTCAGGGGGCAGCACTGTGGACTCTGGTAAATGAATTTCGGGTTATTCACGGAGCGAAACTCTCAGACGCGCGCCCGCGGATTTTAACGAACATTGTTGGGGGAAGGATCGGCTTAAGCCTGCTTCCTCATGCAGATACCATTTCATTTGTGCCGGGATCCCATCTGAAGAGACTACATGCAAGTGTCGTAAACTACAGACTCCACAAGGACTCGTTTATGGATGTGATCAGCCAATTGCCCCCTCAATGGAAACCGGACTATGTGCTGCTTTTTCTGACAGAGACACATTCATTGCCTGCAGGATTAGAGAAATCTCCCTATCCCGTTATTGGATTACCCGGTGATCCGTGGAAATTTTACAAATCGTTTTGTGATGTAAAATTCTTTGACGCAGTAATGCCGGCGGTGAAATGCCTCTGCCCTGCTTATGCGTTGCTGGGAAATGTAAAAACACTCTACAGTTCCAACTCGGGAATTCAGGGATTAATCCCCTGGCAATCTATAAAGCCCCTTCCGCCTCATCACAAGAAAGAATACGATGTAGTGATCACTGGAACGCTCTGCAATCATTTCTACAGGAAAAGAGGTCAGTATGTCTGGAGACTCCTGAAATTGGCGCAACGGTACAGGATTTTTGCTGGCAGAGTGCCTTCCCTCGGTGACTGTTATGAAATTATGAAACGGGCAAAAATCGTCATCCATTGTCCCAGTATACAAGGTGGAGTAAACCTGAGACCGTTCGAAGCGATTGCATGTGGTGCTTTATTATTGCATGAAGCGGGAGACCACTCCATTGAAGAATTTTTTGTCCCGGATAAAGAGGTTGTGCTTTTCACTGAAGATAATTTTGAACAAATCATTGAGTATTATTTAAACCATGACAGAGAAAGGAGACAAATAGTCAAGCAGGCTGTCAGAAGGAATTATCAGTACGCCAATATCGTATCGCTTATGAAAAATGTTATTCAGGAAATCGAACAATCTAAAGTTATTGTGACATCAAAACCCGCAAATAAATTAACCGACGACATGAAATTCAATGCACTGGGAATCTCAAGTTTTTACGCCAAAGAATATGATCTGGCCATTTTACGGTTTTCCAAAGCTATCATGATCAACGAGAACAATAAAACATATTACAACAACCTTGCCGTCTGTTTAATGGTGCAAACATTCTTAAAAAAACAAACAAGTCCCCTCATTGAACCTTTGCTCATGATAGCCAATCGGCCAGGGACAGAGACAGTTGTTTCAGTTTTTAATTTGATTTCTTTTTACCGATTTGTTCAGTTTAACCACGAAAGATTTTTACACTTAGCAGATTCTTTAATAAGCAACATATCAAACAAAACAATCACACTGCCGATGTTTTCCGGTAATGAATTATTTTTTTACTTGGAAAATTCTGGAGAACAAATGCCGGAAAGTCACATTTTCCTTCTGGAGCTTGAATCTTTATTAAAGTCTTTCCCTGATCAGGGTCTCCGATATCAAAACGGATTTACAAGGACCATTTTATGGAGAATCCTGGAGTACAAAGGAAACTATTATGAAAAATTAAATAACAGGGATAACGCGATACGCGCATATCTGTCGGCCTTAGAATATTGCCCCCGCAACGAATTTATTCTGGAAAAAGTGAGTAAGCTTTACTGTGATGATGAACAGTGGGATACGGCTGAAATTTATCTTCGCAGGCTTTTGCAGTATTCCCCCCTCAACGAAAACGCACACCTCTGGCTTTCAAAGATTGAATTGGCCAGGGGAGAAAAAGAAAAGGTGAAAGAGAGGGTTTTTCCCCTGCTCCACCTCGATAGCCTTACTTTCAGAAAAGAATTTCAGTTCTTTACCGAACAAGTTTCATACGATGAAATACCCTTTCATAATTACGAAATACATCAGAAACATATTCTCAAGAGATAAAGAGTTTCTGCTTGGTTCGTTTGGAAAAAGCTTATCATAAATTTACTTTTGACACTCTTTCTGCAAAGCAGATTAACCACCGTAATTTAACAGGGTCAAACTTAATGAAAAGTATACGGAAACAAACAATATCAGCCTGTATGATCGTAAAAAACGAGGAGGAATTTCTCCCTCGCTGTTTACGCAGCATTCAAAATGCCGTCGACGAAATAATTATTGTGGATACGGGGTCAACAGACAATACGATAACCATTGCCAAGAATTCTGGGGCAAAGGTGTATAACTATTTATGGAATGACAGTTTTAGTGAGGCAAGAAACCATTCTCTCCTGTATGCATCGGGTGACTGGATTCTGCAGATAGACGCTGACGAAGAGTTGGAACAGGCAGACATTCCCCTCCTTCAGACTGCCGTTAATAATTTTGAATATACCGCTATTGTCGTAGCCATCCACAGCATCATAAAAGACAACACCCATAAATTTTACAACACGCGCCTTTTCAGGCGCGGCAAGGGATTCTACAAAGATATTATTCACGAACAAATCGTTACAGAAGGCAAGCGTCTGCCGACAGAAATAAGTCTCTACCATCACGGGTACAATCTCGACAAAAAAAAGATGGAGGAAAAATGGCAGCGAACGACATACCTGCTGAAAAAGCAAATTGAACAAAGCAAATTTGATGGCTTTGCATGGTTTAACCTGATACGTAACTATCGGACACAAGAACTGTTTCAGGATGGCATAAGGGCTGGCGAGAAAGCGCTTTCGTTAATTTATCCAGATCTCCCCGTCAAATCTCAAGAGACATCAGTCAATTTACACCACTATGCCATGATAATTTATGAAACGGCAAATTGTTACCTCCACAATAAAAATATTTTAAAAACTAAGGAATTGTGTAATACCGCCCTATCAAAGTTAAGAAAACTGCAAAACAGCCCGGATAATATAGACATTATTTTTACCCTTGCCTGCGCCTACACGCAGGAAGGGTGCCACTACAAAGCAATTGACCACTTTAATCGGTTTCTGTCTTTACGAAAGTGGTATCTTCAAAATATTAATACAAATCTTCTTCTGGTTGATACGCTGGGATACGATTACGCAGCGTATCATGGGATAGGTTACTGTTTTGGAAATTTGGGGAAATGGAAAGAAGCCATAACATATTTTTTGAAATCCATCTCACATAACCCCAAATACCTTATTGCCTATAAAAACCTGGCATCCTGCTATTTCCAAGTTAAGGATATCGCTGAAGCCGCCAATACCCTCTTAAAAGCCGTCTCTGAGGGCATAGCAGACGATGATGTAATGTTAAAATTGGCAGAGTTCTACCGAGAACAAAAAGCCTATAAAAAAGCTGTACACTGTTTCGAAATGTATTTGAAAAAACACCCCGAAGATAAAGGAGCCTTGCTAACACTTGCTCAATCGTATGAACAATTGGGAAATTTGGGGGCAGCCCTTGTTGGTCACAAAACTGCCCTGAGCAGGGAAGAGGGTGAGCGAAAACCAGAGGTCAGATTTTAAACCAGGAAACAACACGCTAAATTATTATGCATCCATAATGGACGAAACCCTCTTAATAAAAAATAAATAAAATAATTTCCCCATACTACGTTACTCTTTAACAGCTACAGGCAAGTTATGTCACCGGGAAAGCACAAAACACTGTCAAGTTCAGGTCATCAGACTGTACAGAGCCAAGCAACGCCTACCCTCTCCGCGTGCATGATCGTGAGGAATGAGGAGAAATTTTTGCCACAGTGCTTAAACAGTATCAAAAATGTCGTGGATGAAATGATTATTGTGGACACGGGTTCAACCGACAGAACATGTGAAATTGCGCAATCCTTTGGGGCAAAAGTTTATCATCACCCCTGGAAGAATAGCTTTAGTGAGGCTCGAAATCACTCCCTGAGTCACGCAACAGGAGATTGGATTCTGCAAATAGATGCGGACGAGGCGCTGGAACAGGCGGACATACCTCTTTTACAAAAGTTAATAAACGCCGATACTTACAATGTCATATTTGTCGCCATATTTAGTGAACTCCCCGGAGGCCAGGCAAAACATTACTTCCAACGAATATTTCGCAGGGGAAAGGCACGCTTTGAGGGAATTGTACACAATCAGCTCGTCTTTGAAGGCAAGGCGCTTCAATCTGAAATACGGCTTTATCACTATGGGTATAATTTATGCGAATCCGAGATGCAAAAGAAATATAAAAGGACAGGCGATCTGTTACGGCAGCAATTAGCCGAAAATCCCGATAATATTTTTGTCCTGGCAAATCTTATCCGAAACTACAGAAATGAATACAACTTTGAAAAGGTTATTGAATTAGGAGAAAAAGGGTTAAATCAGTTACCCTCACAAACAGATCTCGTCTTTAAAATTCAAAGACAAAGAATATCCATCGATCTCGTTCATGCGCTGTTAAATACAAATCAAGCGGACAGGGCTGAAGAAGTCTGTAAAAGAGCGCTGGAAGAAAACCCGGAATCATTTGATGTCCACCTGGTACGGGGAGAAATATTGCTGAAAAAAAGGGCATTCAGCGATGCGCTGAATTACTTCAAAAAGTATCTTGCTTTAAAGGAAAGAGAAAACAGGGAACCTTCCTTCACGGTGCTCTCAGCCGATTTTTACCACTACGAACACGGCGCCTACAACAATATCGGCGAATGCTACAAAAACCTGGGGCTTTTTCGTGAGGCTGAAATAGCTTATAAAAAGGCAATAGAGCTGAACAGGAAGGAACCGTTATACTACTCACATCTAGCACAACTCTATATTTCTCAAAATCGTTTGGACGAGGCTGAACATACAGTTAATTCTGCTGTAATACTCGGCATCAGTAATCATTTCATCTATCTATTGCAGGGAAAGATTTACAGTTCACAAAGAAGATACATGGCAGCAATCGACGCTTTTAAACAGTCCATTCAGGGAGACAGTAAGAATATAACTGCATACATCCATTTGATCATCTTATTTATTAAAACAAATCAGATCGCACTTGCGGAAAAGACGTTAAGTGAAATAACTCCTTGTTACCCTGATAACCTTCGTCTTAAATGCCTTTCTGAAAGAATTATGCATAGAAAGGGTGACTGGAAGAGCCCCAATATATTTGTCCAGAATATGCTAAAGTCCGATATTCAGAATAACGATGTCTATCTCGATCTGAGCGACCTGTGCATTGAAATGGGAAAATATGCCACCGCCATTGAAATACTGGAAAGATACCTTGATTCATCTCCTGCAGATGCAACCGTTCTTGCCAACATTGCCGTTTGTTATGCTAAATTAGGGAAATTAGAATCTGCAAAATTCGGATTTCAGGCGGCACTGAAAATCGACCCGGGGTGTGATTATGCCCTACAAAATCTTGATATTTTAAACAAAATAAAAACTCCGGATTGCGCCACTGCTGGAGACACCGCATAGTTATGATTAAATATTACTGTTTTTGATTATCTATTTTGATTTTATTGTCGCAACCAATTTGCAAAATAACTGAAGGCCGGCATCTCCTTTCATTGTCTTTGTTCGTCTGATTCATCGGCAGGATCAGGATATAAAGCCTTCAATGGCGAGATTTTAAAAGCGTCGCGTCGACGATTCACAAGGGAGTCTCCCTCATAAAAAAGATGGCGGCACGTGCTCTTACTAAGGTGACCAATCGATGACAATTCCAGATTTTCATACGGAAAAACATATTGTCTCACCCCCTGTTAAGACATTCAGGCAGAGGCCTATCCTTTCTGCGTGTATGATTGTAAGAAACGAAGAGAAATTTTTAGCTCAGTGTCTGAGCAGCATAAAAAATGTCGTGGACGAAATGATTGTTGTCGACACAGGTTCAACCGATAAAACAGTGAAAATCGCGCTTTCTTTCGGTGCACAAGTATATTATCATCCCTGGAAAAATAGCTTTAGCGAGGCCCGAAATCATTCCCTGAACTATGCAACAGGTGATTGGATTCTGCAAATCGATGCGGACGAGACCCTGGAACAGGCCGACATTCCACTTTTACACCACCTGATAGCTGATGATTCGTACAATGCCATATTTGTCGCCATCTATAGCGAACTCCCCGGAGGACGGTCAAAGCACTATTACACAAGGGTATTTCGCAGGGGAAAGGCACGCTTTGAAGGAATTGTACACAATCAGCTCATCTTTGAGGGTAAGGCATTTCAATCGGAAATACGATTTTATCATTATGGGTACAACTTGTCTGCATCCGAAATGCAGAGGAAATACAAAAGGACAGGGGACCTCCTGAGGCAACAACTTACCGAAAATCCCCACAATATTTTTGTTCTGGCAAATCTTGTCCGAAATTACAGAAATGAATATAACTTTGAGAAGGTCATTGAATTAGGGGAAAAGGGAATAAATATTTCTTTGTCGCATACAGACTTTAATTCTCAAAGCCAAAAACAAAGAATCTACATTGACCTTGCATATGCCCTGCTCAATACAAATCAGCCGGACAGGGCTGAAAAAATTTGTAAAAAAGCGCTTCAGGAAAATCCCAATTCCCTCGACATACTATTTGTTTTGGGAGAAATACTCTTAAAAAAAGAGTCCTTTACCGATGCTTTACACTATTTTAAAAAATATCTTATTGAAAAGGATAAAGAAAACAAAAAACCCGCCTTTAATTTTTACATCGTTGACGCCTATTATTATGAACACAAGGCATATGATAATATTGGGGTGTGCTACGAGAGTCTGGGACGGATCAATGAAGCTGAAGTGGCATACAAAAAGGCAATAGAACTTAATAATACGGAATCGCTCTATTATTCAAACCTTGCCAGTTTATATGTTTCCCTGAATCGCCTGGAAGAGGCAGAAACCATGGCTCGCTCTGCCCTCAAATTGGATACAAATAGCCATCAGATCTACCTCCTGCTTGGAAAGATACAAGCAATGCGAAAAAAACCCCATGAAGCAATCAATACAATAAAACAATTGCTTAAAAATAATGATACAAACATACATGCTCACATATTTCTGTTAAATTTGCAGATAGAGGCCAATCTCCTGTGCGAGGCTGAAATGACTTTGAAAACAATACAGCCGTATCATCCTGATCATCTGGGACTCAAATGTATTTCAGAAAGAATTAAATACAAAAATGGTGACAAAAAAAGCGCCGTTCAGTTTATTAACAACATTTTACGCATCACCCCATCAGACAGCAGCATATACCACGATCTCGGAAATCTCTGTATAGAAATTGAGGAATACGAGAAAGCCATTGAACTATTGGATAAGCACCTGGACGCCTCCCCTGCCGATGCAACCGTTCTTACAAACATCGCCACTTGTTATGCCAGATTGGGAAAATTGGAATCAGCGATAATTGGACTCCAGGCGGCACTAAAAATAGACCCGGCATGCAACTACGCCTTACAAAATCTTGCTGTTTTAAAAAAGAAGTTAGAAAACAAGTCCAGTATTATGCCCGGTGCCTGACACTGATGGTCACTCCCAAAAAGCGTACACAATCGAACTCCTTTAGTGAAATGTTTCATTAAATCTCCTAAACTTTTTAAAACCCCTGCCGATAATTCAACCAGGTACCGAAAACTGCAAAAGACCTGACAGGTCGGTCAAATACTGTATGTTTCTTTTAAAACAACCTGGTTTTCTTTCCGTCATGGAATACGGGAAAAAACACTACAACAAGGAGGTTAATGATGACTACAAGAATTAATACAAATCTTAATGCGCTCAACGCTCTGAGATCGCTGTCCGACATCACTGGTCGTTTGTCTGTTTCTCAATTACGCCTGGCGACGGGCAAAAGGATCAATACTGCGGGTGACGACGCTGCCGGTTATACTATCGCAAAAAAGTTTAATGCGCGCGCTGAGGGTCTTGGCCAGGCGTTAAGTAATATCGGGTCTGCCAAAAACCTGCTGTCTGTTGCAGAAGGCCATTTGAATAATATCGTTGATATCCTGACACAGATGAAAACAAAGGCGACCCAAGCTGCCGATGACTCGCTTGGAACATCGGAGCGCACAGCAATTAAAGCCGAACTTGCCGCCCTGGCGACGCAAATAAACCTTGAAGTCACGCAAGCCACATGGAATTCCAAAGCGATATTCAGCGGTACGGGCTCAAGCAATGCCACTGCCGGCGGCGCACTGTTTAAGTTCCAGATAGGCGGAGGAAACAGCACCACAAACGACATATTGCAATTTAATCTGTTAAAAACTGGCAATGTCAGTTTAGAAAGTGGCAATACAGGTTATAAATCTACCCAGCTAAGACTTGACGCCGCTAGTGGAGGTACACGACTCAGTGGCAATACCCTTGCCGGTTCGCTGGTAGGTTCATCGGCGTCTGCCCAGACCTTAATGGGGAGGATAGATAGCGCCGTTGCTGATGTATCGGAGGCATTGAGTTACATTGGTGCCGTGGTAAACAGGCTGAGCTATCAGGAAACAAGCTTGACTGTAGCAAAGACGAATACCGAGGCTGCAAGGAGCCGAATTGAAGACGCCGATATGGCGTATGAGCAATTAAATGCGACAAAACTGCAGATATTACAACAGACTGCCAGCGCAATGCTTGCCCAGGCAAATTCAGGTCCGCAATCCATATTGAGCCTTTTCAGGTAAAATTGACTTGATGCCGGTGATGGTTTCTGAAACCACCACCGGCATACATTGTAAAAAATCTGCCAGATTACTTATTTTTCAGGAATTTATACTATGGCCATATCATCCTCTATCACATCTTCGTATAGCGCCAGCTCCAATATTAACTTGCTGGTTAGTCAGTTTATGGCTTTGGAAAGAAGGCCGCTGACGTCACTAAACACAAAAAAAAGCAGCCTTAACGGCAGTTTAAATATTTACAACGATTTAAAATCCAAACTCTCCGATCTGCTCACGGCCTCAAGAGATTTGTCAAGCACCAGCACAAGTTCCATATATAATTCACGAACATCCACCTCCAGCGATGAAACAAAACTGACTGCATCTGCAGGCACTGGTGCTGCCGTGGGAACATTTCAGATTCGTGTGAAACAATTAGCCACCGGCGCTTCAATCCAAAGCACCGGCGAATTAATAACGAAAGCTGCTGCCAGAAGTTCCACGAAGGTAGCCCCCGGTGCAGGCACCATCGACGTATCAAAAAGTTTTGCAGATGCAGGATTTGCCAGTACACCGGACGGCACAGTAACTATCAATGGACAAACCTTTACGTTATCCGATTATAGCACGGTGCAAGCGTTTTTAAATGCAGTCAACAACGACGTTACTGCAAACGCAAACATTTACTATAACAAAAACGAGAATACGTTTACTTTTGAACAAAAGAGCGGGGGAACGGATCTGGTTATATCCGAGACAGGCACAAATCCATTTTTGACACAGTCAAAAATAACCGCTGGCACTTACAGTGGTAATGGTTCCACCGGCATACAGAGCGACGTGCTTCTCTCCAAAGCCAATTTTGATACTACACTGACCGGTACGACTTCTGGCAGTTTTAAAATCAATGGCGTAACAATTACCTATAATACCGATACAGACACCTTAGATAATGTTATCTCCAGGATAAATAGTTCTACGGCAAATGTAAATGCGTTTTATGACAGTTCTCTTGACAAGGTCATTCTTAAATCTAAAACTACCGGGAGCACAGACACAATTACACTTTCTGATGTCAGTGGTAATCTTATGAGTGTATTAAAGCTATCTGATGCAACCGCAACAGTGGGTACCGATGCGAAATTTACAATAAATAGTTCCTCTGCGGGCGATGAGATAACCAAAAACACAAACACCTTTACGACAAATGGAATCGTCTATACACTTAAAAACACCAATGTCACAGATTATACGGATACTACATATACAACAGTAACGGTTCGGCAGGATAGCAGCACGATACAATCAAAAATTACCGGCTTTTTAGATAAATTTAATGCAGTAACAGAATATATAAAAGACAAATCGAGCGTAAATACAATTGCTAAGACGCGGGGACCGCTTGCTGGAAATGCAACTTTTACTTCTCTCAGAAGTCAGTTATTTCAAAAACTAAGTGAACAGATAACAGGGCTTACATCAGGAAATCCTGACTACCTTAATGAAATTGGCGTTACCATCAGCAGCAGCCTGAAGGCAAGCCTGTCAGATACAACGAAATTTGACAATGCCATTACTTCCAACTCAAAAGCGGTTGAAGATTTATTTAATTCCACAAATGGTGTTGCAAAAAAAATAGAAACGCTTTTAAAACCTTTTGTGGAGAGCTCCTCATCTATCAGAAATTCCCTTATTGACGAAACAAAAAATGTTATTAATAAGCAGATAGAAGATATAGATGTCAGGATGGACCGAATGGAAACGCGGTTAAAGCTAAGAGAAAATCAGTATCGCCAGCAATTTTATAAAATGCAGGAACTCCTGAACAATCTCGTACTTCAAGGCAATCAGATAACATCTCTTACTCAATCCGTGTATAATACGCAACTTTTTTAAGTTAAATTGTAAAGGCCATATTGCATATGAAGGCCATCTGCTGCCCTGAAAAATCAAAAGAAGTGAAAGAGATATTGAATATTATTACAAAACAAGCAGAAGATTATCACCTCCTTTTTATTTACACACGGAAACTAAAAAAAATGCTTCTGGAAGAATGTAATGAGGATTCGCTTGAGAAAATAATAAAAGAGAGAGGTTTACTGATAGACAAACTAATCGCTTCAAAAAAATATCTGGATACCTTTAAAGAATTTCCCCATATTACCGATCATAGTAGATGGAAGTTGCAAATCTATACTCTGGTACAAAATATTCGACAGCTTTTAGATGATATTATTTCGCTTGATGCAGTAAATATATCTTTAATGAAGCAATGTATTATTGACATTACCCTCAGCCTTGAAAAGATTAAAGAGGGTAGGCATTTCATGAGTACCATGGAAAAACATATAGATAACACACCTTTTTACATTGATGTTTGTGGCTAATACATATTCCTTTATAAAATTCGCAGAAAACACTTTTATAGGGAGGAAATAAAACCTATGGTCGCTACAAAAAAGATGAGCAATAACTACCTCGAACAGGAGGTTATGACCCTAAATCCGGTTCAATTGTTGATTAAAGCCTATGATGCGGGAATTGCAGCTTGCAATCGCAAAGACGAGTCCAAATTATGTACCGTGCTTGCAGAGCTAATTGATTCCCTCAATTTTGATTATGCAGAAATCGCCAATTCCTTATTCAGATTGTATGAGTATTGTATACGGGAAGTTAAAAGTGGTAATTTTGAATCCACCTTAAAGATTTTAAAGGAATTACGGGAAACATGGATTCAGGTACAGGATAGTGTCCAAACCGAAGCATTGCAACCTTGCAGTCTATAAAGGCAATGTCCGGATTACCAC
Source organism: Candidatus Brocadia sp. (assembly GCA_011525665.1). Classification (GTDB taxonomy): domain Bacteria; phylum Planctomycetota; class Brocadiia; order Brocadiales; family Brocadiaceae; genus Brocadia. Next base: position 117,842 of record WYAU01000075.1, on the reverse strand, counting down.
ACTTGTCGAAATATGACAGGAAAAAAATGATTCACAACCCTAAAATAGCGTTTACATCTGTATACTGAATGGACAAATGTATATAATGGAAAATTCTATGACAATCCTGGTAATATAAATTTGCAGGAGTTGCTGTATGGAAACACGCGATATCCATTCTGTCACCACGTACAAGGATCATACTTCACTGTTTGTCAACAAAAATGTACCTCTAAAAAAAGATCTTGATAAAACGAATATAATTTCTTTTGATGTACAAAAGTCAGACGATCCACACAAAGATATTTCATCGTCCTTCACATCCCATCACGTCGGAACAAGAGTTGCCTTTTCTATTGAAAAGGATTTGCACATCGTTGTTACCACAGTTAAAGACGCAAATACAAATAAAGTAATCAGACAAATACCTCAGAAGGAAACAATCGACAGGATAAAATTATTAAGTATTTATTATAAACAGCCGTTTAGTGGTGCAATAAAATATTAAAGGAAGACCCATTTAAAATAACGTGCAATAATTTAGTTTTTTGAATACGACATTTTTTAGAAACTTAACTGTTATCCATTCTTACAAACCCCGTTTCTTTATATCTATCAGCCTCTCAAATTCCCCAACCCATTCATTAGCAATGTTATTCCAATCGTAGAGCAACTCACTGCGATGACGGGCGCCATGGCTGAGTTTTGTCCATACCTCGTCATTATTCATCAGTTTTACTACGGTTTCGATAAAGCAACGTCCAAATTCAGCAGTGTTAGGGTCTCCGGGAATAAGACATCCGCTTACTCCATCGTGTACGGTTTCTGATAAAGCCGCCAGGGTGCTTGTAACAACCGGCGTTCCTGATGCCTGAGATTCTATGGCTGAAATGCATGAAGTTTCCGGCCACGTACTGGGATAAACCATCAGTCGAGCACTGGCCATCTCTGAGGCAAGATCTGTTTTGGGTAAACTCCCGCGTATATAAACACCCGGCTGTTGTACCTCCAAAACAATCTCATCCACTCTGTCATCCGGCAGTTGATAGGAATAAACATGCAACTCAGCGTCAGGGACTTGCTGCCGGATATATGGAAACAATTTTAGCAGCACATTAAGGCCCCGATCATGGCGGCTGACATAAATAAGGCGGCACCGGCTCCTCTTTCCGCCTGGACGAAACACTGACAAATCAACACCATTGCGGGTGACAAAAAAACGTTCGAGAGGAATGCCAAAGTGAGATGACCAATCATTCCTTTGCCAATGACTGACGGCAAAAATTCGGTCAATGGATGTACGGACAGGATCTTCGCCCTTTAAAAAGGGGACATTTGCAGCATCATGTATCCACAGAATGCGTGTTTGTGCCTGCAGTGCTATTTTAAACGGACGTAAAGAGCGGGATGAAATGATCATCGGCAATATATGCTGCTTTCGGTAAATGTAAAAGTCAACCAATCTGTCGTAACGAACACCAGCATATTCTCCTGGCTGATCACAATTACAAAATACATGTACCCGCATTCCCTTTGCTGCAAATGAACGGGCTATATAGATAAGAGCGCTCTCGCTTCCACCAAGCCCTTTTTCATTTATTGTTCTGTCATGAAACGGATGGCCGCCAGTATAAAAAACAATGTCCGATGTGTCGTCTGTTGGAGTCTGATTCATGGCAGATAATGCTATCTGTATCCCCTCGTAAGCGGGTGTAAATTCTACATCGCGGGCAATTGCATCGCGAAATGCAGAATATGCGCCCGAATAGTTTCCTTCCTGCAGGCGCATTCTGCCCAGGTAATAGTGTGGATTGGCGAAGGTCGGGTCGGCATCCATACTTTGCTGTAACAATGTCAATGCATCTTCCCTGAGATCCCGCTGATCGAGGACTACTGCCGCGTTAAAAAGCGCCCGGGGTTCACCAGGACAAATAGTGAGAATTCTTTCAAAAAGTGCAAGGGCCTGATGCAACATTCCTTGTCGCACCAGCCGAATTCCTTCCTGGATGAATTTCTCAATTGCCGCCTGTTGTTCCATAGCTGTTTAGTGCACTAATTAAACAAATTTTTACATTTTGCATCAAAAAAAAACTACTTTTTTGAAAAATATCCTGACATAGAGACATAGCGTATGCAACACGATGTCTTGAATCTTGTAAAGTAAAGATAGCGCTACACAGACGATCAAACCTGATTTCTGTCAAGACATTCTCAAAGAGGAAAATGTCACCATATTTATTATTCATACTGGTGACATAATACCAGACCCTTATGGGCTTCTTCCAGTAACGGATCCAAAGAAAGGGCGCATTTAAACATCTCGGCAGCCCCCGCCAGATCTCCACGCATGAAACGACAGTTTCCCAGCAGGAGATACGACAATGCCACAGAAGGATCAATATTCACAGATCGGGTAAAATCACATTCTGCATTTAAGAAATCACCTGCCGCGCACCTACAACTGCCAAGTTCCAAATAGATCCGGGCAAGGTTTAACTCAACGCTCGGAAATACTCCTGCTTCCGCTCTGGCCATGCGCAATGCACCCTCGAGATGTAAGATTGCCTTTGTAAACTGCTTTTCTTCGACCGCAAGCGCCGCAAGCATATAGTCTGATAGTGGATTTTCAGGGTCAAAAGTGGCAACCATTCGCGCATGTCGCGCAGCAATTGAGACATCTCCTGATTCCAAATAAAGTTTGGCCAGATTTAGATGTGTCTGCCCTATAAGTTTACGCTTGATGCACCCATCATCCTTCTCAAGCGCATAGTGCAGCGAACGAATGGCTGCATCCCGCTGCCCCAGTTCCCGGTATGTCATCCCCAGGTTAAAGTACAAAAACGGGTCATCCCGAGCCTGTTCCAATTCAGTTAATAAATAGTGGAGATTCCGTTCTGCGCGGCGCCGTTTTTTTTCTTCGCTGGCAGCATATGCCCAGTGATGAATTACAATGTCGGTACATAACACCTTGCCTCCTTGCCGTTCGATAGCGGGAAGTATCTGCTCATGTATCTTACCCTCAAAACGTATGGAAGCATGGCGGCGAAAGAGGCGGCAATATTCGCTATAAAAGGCAGTAGCAACATTTCCCGCCTGCTGGGGAACACGCTGGCGTACGGTAACAGCTGTTATATCTTTTCGTGTAATTACCTGACGAATCATGGCTGCATGTGCCGTATCAATGGTTTCGTCGGCATCAATATAAAGTATCCAGTCCCCCGTGGCATGACGCAGCGATTCGTTGCGGGCGGCTGAAAAGTCATCTGTCCAGGCGAAGTGATAAACACGTGCGTCATAGCTACGGGCAATCTTCACTGAATTGTCATCCGACCCGGTATCCACAACGATAATTTCATCCACAAATGAACGGATACTTTCAAGGCAGCGGGAGAGAAACAGGGATTCATTTTTGACAATAAGGCAGGCAGAAAGCTGGGTCATTTGTTTCCAGAATTTCACGTATTATGATGAAATAAAGGCGACATTTCACACGGGCATAAGGGTCATCGCAGAAATACATAGAGTGTCACTCTTACTCCGTACATTCTGTAGCCAACCATCTCCTGCGCCAAAACAGGAGTTCATACGATATGCAAGCATCTCATTCTTTATCTGAAGAGGCTCAGGATGGCCTGAGGGCCAGTATTTGCCTGGGCGAGCATTGCGCTGGCTGTCTGTTGCAATATCTGCAATTTCGTTGATTCCAGCTGTTCATACGCCATATCGGCATCCTCAATTCTGCTTCTTGCAGCCTCGGTATTTGTCTTTGCCACCGTTAAGCTTGTTTCCTGGTAGGTAAGTCTGTTCACTACGGAACCAATGTAGCTCAATGCCTCTGATACGTCAGCAACAGCGCTATCTATCCTACCCATTAACGTTTGTGCAGATGCTGAGGAGCCTACCAGTGAACCTGCAAGTGTATTGCCGCTGAGTCGTGTGCCGCCACTTGCATCAAGCCTTAACTGAGCAGCCCGAAAACCAGTATTTCCATTCTCTAAGCTGACGTTGCCGGTTTTCAGCAGATTAAACTGCAGTAAATCATTAGTAGTACTGTTTCCTGCCCCAATCTGGAATCTGAAAAGTACATTTCCGGCAGTGGCATTGCTTGAACCAGTGCCGCTAAATATTGACTTAGAGTTCCATGTAGCCTGTGTTACTTCAAGGCTGACCTGGGTAGCCAGTGCAGCAAGTTCCGCCTTAATTGCCATACGCTCTGCCGTGCCAAGCGAGTCATCTGCTGCCTGTGTAGCCTTCGTCTTCATTTGCGTTAAGATATCAACGATATTATTCAAATGGCCTTCCGCAACCGATAACAGATTTTTGGCTGAACCAATGTTGTTTAACGCCTGACCAAGACCATGTGCACGGACGTTAAACTTTTTCGCAATTGAATAGCCGGCAGCATCGTCCGCAGCGGTATTTATCCTTTTACCCGTCGCCAGGCGTAATTGAGCTACGGACATTCGATTCGAAATATCATTCAATGACTTCAGGGCGTTCAAAGCGCCAATATTGGTGTTTATTCTTGTACCCATACGTAAACCTCCTTGCTAACAATTAATGGTAAATAAATTATCCAATTTTAGAAATAACCTGGAGTCTTCTGTCATTCTCCATACCTCAGCCTACACATTCGGTGAGTCGGCTGTTCCCGGCGACCAGGGGTTCTTCGAGTGTGCTCACACGCATAAAATCAATAAACTTCTTTAATATTTCTTTATCAAAATTACCATCCATTTCTTTTACCATAATCTGTAATACCTGAAAGACGGGGTTTCCGTCATTTTTTTTGGTTTTCGGCATTATCGTTTCAAATTCATCCAGTATGCGTGATATGCGGCTATAATAATGGATCTCGTCCCCCCTTAATCCTTCCGGGTACCCCTTCCCGTTATATTGCTCGTGATGTTGTTTCGCAATCAGACAAGCTTCTCTGGCTAAATTTCCGCTGTTGAATAAAAGAATGAAACCCAAATCTGTATGCTTCCGCAATAGTTCTCTTTCTTCCTTTGTTAACTTTTCAAACCCATCTCTTAGTGTGTAAGGATCCATCCTGATTTTACCAATATCATGGAGCAATAAGCCTGAGCCGAAAACCAAAAGATCGTTGGCAGAGAGACCCAGATAATATCCAAACAGTAATCCAATTGCAGCGGTATTGACGGAATGGCTGAAGACGTTCCCATCATAGGCCAATACTTTCCTGAGATGGGAAAAAACCTCTCTTTCGCGCAGCATAAAATCCAGTACCACTGTCACCCAATCCTTGGCCCTTTCGATATTCACAAAGATGTTGGAGCCTTTTAGGGTGTCTTCCAGCAAATTTCTTGCAACGTCATAAGTGATTTGAATCCGCTCGTCCATTGCAGTCATTTCATCATGAACAATCTGTTCAAGATTTGATTCCATATATCGCAGATATTGCGCGTTGCCATTTTTTGAAACATAGATCTTACCAATATTCTTTTTAACAAATGACTCTTTCCGTTCATCATCAAATATTCTGTTGCCTTTACAATATAACAAATATTTAACTTCATTATTTGTAACTGTCTGTAAATAAAGATCGCATTCGGCAAAGGCACCGGTTTTTATGCTTCTCAGTGTCACAGGCAAATATTTATTATTTTTATCCTGATATGCGGATGTGAGTTGCTCTACTCTGTTCGGATTTTTTATTTTCGCGTACAAGTCCGAATCTTTTATGGCAATAGCGGTATATGCCGCAATAGTTTCCAAAAACCGTACATCACTATCGGTATAAATTTCCCCTTGCTTTTTATTGTTTACGCCGATTACCCCGACGACCCGATCTTGCAGTTTTATAGGCACACAAATCAGTGTCTTCCCGTGATACCACATGAATTGTTGCTTCTGAAAACGTTCGTCCTTTTCAATGTCGTTGATAATAATTGATTCCCTGTGTTTCACAATCCACCCGATCGCGCCATCACCCACTTTGAACGCCATACCATTTGACACATGGTTCATGATACCCACGGAAGACTTCACATACACATCTTCTCCGATAACTAATGCAACAATCCCGGACAAGCTATCGGTCCCGCGGACGGTCAGATTGTTTACAAGCGGAAACAGCCTTTCCAGATCAAGCACCGAAATCAAGGCATGTCCAATTTCCCTTAAATTTGGCTCCTTGTGACTATGGAAGGAATCATTCCGCAAAATATCCGTATTTCGGGGATGATGAAGCATATAATAAAGTTTTGAAAGGCATTTGATATCATGCAACGTGTCGTTAACTGTTTTCATATCTTCCTGAACCGATATGTTCAATGTACTCGTCGTCATATAGCTATCCTCGCAATGATACACAAAATAATTTATTAATTGCTGGTGTTGAATTTAGCAATGTATGTGCCAAATATTTTTTTGATAATATTTCTGGTTAATCTAATAATAACTCTCGATAATACAATGTGTTATACTTGTATAGAATTGCATTTAATAAGATGGTGGAAGGTCATATTATTAGACAAGGAACATTTGGAATGTAAATTTTTCCGATACCGGGAAAAAAAGATATACTGCCATTCAGGAACATTTATTTCATCAGGAAGTTGCAGTATTTCCGGCATGAAACTCAAAAAAATCCGAACGGGCACATCTGAAGAATGGAAGCATGAATTAACGAACTCCGGGGAAAATAGGCAATCTACCTGCCCGTGTGATAATGCAGGCCGTTACGACAACAGAGGGGAACAAATCTTCTGACACGCTCCCTCACGGGATGGCGTACAAGGGATACAGAACCCGTTTCAATGGAAAAGGCACACTTCTAAGATGTCTTTTCACCTTGTGAGCCGAGAAATAATATGAATTCCCTGAAGAATCTTTCATCAAAACTCCCCCCCATCTCCTCCTTCATAATTTTTAATGCAGAAAATGGCTTTCTTGCATCGGCATAAGATCTTTTGGTTGTCAGGGCATCATACACATCAATAATGGCTGCTATCTTGCCGTATGTATGGATATCATCGTCCTTTAACCCTTTTGGATAACCTTTTCCATTATATTTTTCATGATGTTGCATTACGGGGAAGAATGAAATGCTGTCAATGCCTCCTATCTCCATAAGTATATTGGCACCCAATTCTACGTGCATCTTAATCCGTGCATATTCCTCATTGTTCAACTTTTCTTTTTTGTTAATTATCTCACACTCAATCTGGGTCTTCCCTATGTCGTGTAACAATAACCCGGTTCCAAGCGCATGCATTTCTTCATAGTGAATTTCTAGGTATTTCGAAAATAATAAACCCAACACAGCCACATTTACTGAGTGCGTGTAGGTATAGTAATCATAAGATATTATACTTATCACGTTTGGTAAAAAGGCTTTATTTGTCAGAATAAAATCGATAGCATTTGACACCCATTCCTTAGACCGTTCCACCTGTTTGCCTGAACGCGGGTCTTCAAAAACATCCATCATGATATTTTTGGCAACATCATATACCACACGAACCTTCTCTTTATTTTGTATTTTATCATTTTTAATAATGTGCTTTAAGCGTGATTCGACATACTTTAAATATTCTTTTTGATCTTCTTTCCGTATAAATAATCTATCCACTTTGTTCTTCTGCAGCTCTTCAATTTTGTCCGGTTTAATAACATTCGTTCCGCTGCAATACAGTATGTATTTACTTACACCATCTATACAGTTTTGCAGATACAGATCACATCCGACAGTTGTGCCGACCCGAATTGTGTCCAATGATACGGGTATATAATCATCTGTTGTATTCATTGTTATCTACGCTTCTATATCTACTATATTTCCACATTGATTTTCTTTTGCAAGAATCTTTTTGTGCTCATCTTGTGCCCCCTCATGTGCATCACTAGTTGTTTCCCTGTTTGCAGATACAGTCTGCCTCTCTTGCGCTTTCATGTCCTTTTTGCCCTTCTTTTTTTTATCAAATTCATGATGCCCATCTTGTTTTCGTTCGCTAACAACCTGCCCAACAGGGGTGCAGGTGAAGGGTAATTCTTCCCGTATCCGTTTAATATTGTCTGACATACACTTGACCTAAAAAGGTAAAATACCTTAAAACGTGTTCAGGGTAATCTTGCTCATTTTGGCCCGAAGCAAGAATAAAGCGCGATGATGAAGCTGGGATATCCTCGATTCCGAGATGCCCATTAATTCACTTATCTCCCGCAGCATAAGATCTTCGTAATAATATAAAGTAATTACCAATCTTTCCTTTTTCGGCAGTTCTGTAATGGCTTTTGCGAGGATGGATTTCTCTTCCTTTGTCTCCAGATCACTTAAAGGATCGTGAAGTTTGGGATCGTTGATTTCCTGACGTCTATTTCCATCCGCTGCATTTTCAGATTTTTGGTAAAACTCTTCAAGCGAAAAAAAAGTGCCCAAGCTGATATCCGTTAGTAATTTATCCCATTCTGCCGGACTCATTTTAAGTACCGCGGCAACCTCATCCGAACGCGGCGGCCTGTTGAGTTTCTGTTCCAGTGAAATGTACGTCTCTTTTACCCGTGTTGCCTTGTCACGCATGGAACGCGGCAACCAATCCTGAGATCTCAGGTGATCCAGGATTGCGCCACGGATACGGGAAAGGGCATATGTTCCAAATTTTGCATTATTTTTTGAATCGTATTTTTCCGCAGCCTCTATCAAACCAAGCACGCCATATTCTACGAGGTCTTCTTTGTCCACAAATGAAGGCAAATACACCATAATTTTCCCTACGACGTACTTTACTAACGAGAGATTGTCAGTAATTAATTTATCACGCCTCGCTAAATTTTCGCTTGCATAACTCGGCTTGCTTTTATTTATCGTACTCATTTTTTCCCCCTTTTATAAAACCCGTTTTTTATTTTGATCGATAGTATGGTCTGCTTTCTGAAGAACAGAGTTATGCGGTCGCTGAGATTCTTCAGACGATACAGTTTTTGCCACACTCACAAAATATTTGATGAACAAACGACTCAAAACACCAACGATACCCACAATTATCATACTCCTGATGGCAAGCATGGGAAATGATACTCCGGAGATTATTCCCAGAAAACACGATAAAAAAAACACAAAGACCATAAGATATATCCGAACGCCACCCAATAGTCTCTCCATCCAAATATCCTCCGATGTGCTGACATCAATTTCACAGATTCATACTCAATGCATGACGATAAAAAAACGCGAGTCACCTACTCATGCGATTACACGCATGTTCATTTCAGGAGTTCAGGCTTAAAGTATTCATATTTTTTTCATCAGCAATTCGTCTGAAATAATCCTCTATTCCCAACGCCTGTGTTCCGTTATCTTTTTTTAAGAATGAAGATGCAATCGCGCCGAGGCACGTGGTTGCGATTGTGTTGGGGTATTCTTTTACAAATGTTTTTTGAAGCCGGGTTGCAATGGGTACGTTTGGATCCCGCAACAAATATCCGAAGTATTCTATGTTTACATCCAGAAACCTTCGGGTTACCGAGGTGATTTTCTTCACCGTTAACTCGGCCTCTTCCTTGCTACAAGATTGGTTTACAAGCAGTTTGATATTCACATCCCTTCTTTTTTTGGAAAGAACTTTAATCATGGCATATGCATCCGTTATTGCCGTTGGCTCCGGGGTAGTTACCAGCAATATTTCATTGGCAGCAAGCGCAAAACTCAACACGTTAGACGAAATCCCCGCGCCCGTATCTACGATAACAATATCTACTTCTTCATCCAGCCCGCCAAATCCTTTAAAAAGCCGTTCTTTTTGCATTTCAGTTAACTGAGTAAGTTCTTCAACGCCGGAACTGGCAGGCACAATCATTACTCCATCGGGGCCATGGTGAATTATATCTTTTACTTCCTTGCGGCCGGCAATGACATCGCGTAATGTATACTCAGCGTGAAAGCCCAGCAAAATATCGATGTTTGCAAGTCCCAAATCGAGATCCACCAATAAGACCCTTTTTTTGTATCTCCGGAAAATCATCGCCAGATTTGCAGCAATGTTTGTCTTGCCTACTCCTCCCTTACCGCTCGTTATTGCAATCGTTCTCACTTTAGAAAATCCCGCGGCCATATGTGCCTCTTTCAGACAAAATCGTATACCTTTTCAATCAATACATACTTTCCCAGTCATTTACAGAACGGGGGAAATATTTTCCTTAACGACACGTATTCATAAAACACATTTGTATTGGGATAACGCCTTTCCTTTGTTTAACGTATACTTGTCGATTCTTTTTTTATAATTTCACCATTCCAACAGAATCGATCTTAACGCCTGATGATACCTCTTTATAGGACAATACTGAAACGTGAGGTAATGCGTTTTCTATAAGTCGGCGGATGTGACTTCTTACATGAGACGACGTGAGCAGAACCACCTCATATCCTGTCGAGAGAGAATCCCTCACCGCCTCCGTTAATTTTTCAATCAATTTTTGTGCCATATTCGGGTCCAGAGCCAACAAATTTCCCCTTTCTGTTTTATGAATCGAATTGGCAATGGTCTGCTCCAGGTGTGGGTCCAATGAAATGACACCGATTTTACCCTCTTTGTTCTGGTATCTTTGGCAAATTGTCCGGGAAAGTCTCTGTCTCACATATTCTGTTAATAACTCCGTGTCTTTTGTCGTTGGAATATAATCCGCAATTGTTTCCAGTATGGTCGCCATGTCGCGAATTGGCACCTGTTCTTTTAACAAATTTTTTAGAACCTCTTGCACATTCCCGAGGGGCATCACGCCCGGTGTCAATTCCTCAACAATCGCTGGTGACTCTTTCTTTAAATTTTCAATAAGCTTTTGCACGTCTTCACGACACAAGATTTCGTATGCATGATTTTTTATAATTTCCGTCAGATGGGTAATCATCACCGAGGCGGGATCAACGATTGTATACCCTGACGCCTCTGCCTCTTCCTTTACCGTACCGTAAACCCACAGGGCCGGCAAACCATATGCAGGATCAAATGTTTTTATCCCTTCAACCGATTTGGTAGTCGCGCCTGAATCGATAGCAAGATAGCAATCAGGAAACAATTCCCCCCTTGCAACGTCCTGTCCCCGTATTTTAATCACATACTGATTCGATTCTAACTGCAGATTATCCCTTACCCGAATTGCAGGTACGATCAAACCCATGTCTCTGGCCATTTGTCTCCGGAGCGCATTAATTCTTTCCAGAATGCCCCCGTTCCTGTGCGGATCAACGAGGGGTACCAATTTATACCCAACCTCAATCCCCATACGGTCTACGTGGAGCAGTTTCTCAACGCTCTCTTCCGATTGCACTTCTTGTACATCTTTTTTTACGTCTTTTTCCATCGTTTCCTCCGTCGTTAATTTCCTGTTCGATCTTCGGAGGACAAGAAACAAAATCCCGAAAAAGCCCGCAAGAATCATGAAAGGCAATTTGGGGAGTCCCGGAATTATACTAAATACCGTAAGGATTCCCGCAGCAAAGGCTACCGCATTCGGCTGATTAAACATCTGACCTTTCAAATCCCTGCCTAAATTCTCACGGGAAGAAGTTTTTGTAATAATGACAGCTGAAGCGGTTGCAATAATGAAAGACGGGATTTGTGACACGAGGCCATCACCGACCGTTAAAATCGTGTAATGCTGCAATGCCTCCGTGACTGGCATCCCTTGCCGCATTCCCATAACGATTCCGCCCACAATGTTAATCAATACAATAATAATGCCCGCAATGGCATCTCCACTCACAAATTTACTGGCGCCATCCATTGCCCCGTGGAATTCTGCCTCCCGGGAGATCTGTTCCCTTCGTTTCCGTGCCTGCTCCTCCGTGATGAGCCCGGCATTTAAGTCGGCGTCTATACTCATTTGCTTTCCCGGCATTGCATCGAGTGTAAACCTCGCAGCTACCTCAGAAATTCTCGTGGCACCTTTTGTTATGACAATAAATTGAATGACAATTATTATTAAAAAAACCACCATTCCGACAACAATATTTCCTCCCACAACAAACTCGCCAAATGAAGCAATTACCTGTCCCCCATACCCATGTAACAAAATTTGTCTGGTGGAGGCCACATTAAGTGATAATCGGAAAAGCGTTAAAAACAACAACAAAGAAGGAAATGTAGACAGGTCAAGCGGCCCTTTTGCATGAAGGGTAACCAACAACAATAGGAGTGTAACTGAGATATTCACCGTAATAAGGAGATCAAGCAAAAAGGAAGGGATCGGTATAATAAGCACCACAAAAATGCCTATTACCCCCACAACCAGCGCAAACTCTCCTTGTGAGAACAATTTACCTAAAGAAGTTTTTGTCAGTGAATTTGTCTTATCCGTCACCATATTCAAACCTCGCCACAGTGGTCTCTTCTCACACTATGTTTTCTTGTTTCCTTTCTTCAACTGATACACGTAGGATAAAACTCTGGCAACCGCATAATAGAGCTTGTGCGGAATTTCTCTTCCTATTTCAACCGTTTTGTAAAGCGTTTGCGCAAGGGGTTTATCTTCCACGAGAGGAATTTTATGCCGCATTGCAATCTCTCTGATGCGCTTTGCGACAAGATCTGCGCCTTTCGCAACCACCGTAGGCGCCTTCATTGCGGCGCTGTCATATTGTAACGCAACAGCATAGTGAGTCGGGTTTGTTACCACAACATCAGCCTTTGGAACAGAAGCCATCATACGCTTCATAGCCATGTGACGCTGTATTGATCTAATTTTTGCCTTAATTAAGGGATCGCCTTCCATTTGTTTTCTTTCTTCCTTTACTTCATTCTTCGTCATCCGCAAATTGCGTTTGTACTGCCATTTCTGGTAAAAAAAATCTATTACAGCCAGGGCAAATAAAGCCATCGAGACGCGTAACGCCAGTCCATACATCAACTGTACACTCATTCCGAGTATTTCAGGGAGACTCAGGCCGATAATGTCTATTATGTTTTTATGGCAAAACTCTTTTTTTATAAAAAAAAAGGCAACACCGCCCACGACAAAGAGTTTTAAAACAGAAAAAATCAATTTTACAAGCGATCTTGCCGAAAAGAGATTTTTTATACCCGCTATGATGTTGAGTTTGCCAGGATTTGGCTTCAACAGCCCGAAATTAAACATGAGACCCACCTGAAGATAGGATGTGGCCAATCCAATCAGCAAAAATCCACCGAGGACGGGAAACATCATTTTCATCAATTCATAGACCCGGGATATAACAATACTCACGAGTAAATCCGGAGTAACATCTTTATAAACCAAATGTCCCAGAGACGATTTCATGGTTTTACAAATGCCGTTGTAAGTGCTGATTCCCGTTGCATACATCAATACAAAGCCGAACAGCAAGCCAGCCGCATTGTTCAAGTCAGAACTAAAAGCAATACTCCCCTTACTCCGTGCTTCACTCAGCCGTTTCCCGCTAGGTTGTTCTGTTTTTTCAGCATTGGAACCAAATGCCATCTCTTCACCCTCACATCGTTGACAACAACGACACCATGCTCCTTTCGAAAGGAACCAGATATGACTTCATTGCATTAATTACAAAGGGAAGCGCTATGATGAGTATCAAAAAACCGATCAGTATTTTTATTGGAAAAGCAATAATAAATACATTAATTTCCTGCGCAACCTTTGTCATCAATCCTAGCACAACCACTGTTAACAAGAGAACCACTAATGAAGGCGCCGATATTTTAATTCCCATCAGAAAAAAAGACTTAAACAGAGAAAGGATTCTTGAGAGTGTCACCGTGGTATAGGTAAAACTCCCAAGGGGAATCATACCGAAACTTTGAACTGTCGTCTTGATAAACCAATGATGCCCGTTAATTGAAAGAAAGATCAGGATTGCAATCATGTTATAAAGAATCGATAGCGGCTGTTCTTCCTCTCCCGTTTCCGATGAAGGGTCAACAATCGCTGCCGTATCAAGTCCCATTTGGTTGCTTATCAAAGAGCCTGCCATCGTAAAGGATGAAAATATAATCGAGGCAGCAAAGCCGATCACAGCACCAATCGCAATCTCTTTAAAGGCAATAAGGGCATACGTGATAATGTCGGACGGCAGTACGGACTGATTTTTCTCTACGCAGGGGTATAGTATGAAGGCGAACATCAAAGCAATGGCAACCCGCACTTGCAAAGGAACATTCGCGTTCCCAAAAATGGGGGCAAAAAGCAACATCCCTCCCACCCGGGAAAAAACTGCCATGAAGAATGGCAGGTCATTTACAAAATTTAAAAAATAATCCATATATAATTTATTGGCAGTATCTGGTCAGATTTCCCAGTAAATTTACGGTATAAGAAGTTATCATGCGCAGCATCCAGGGCAAACACAACAAAAACACACCCATAACAGCAAATATTTTCGGTAAAAAAGTAATCGTTTGCTCATGAATACTTGATATTGTCTGAAATATCCCGACAACCAATCCAACCACCATCGCAACAACAAGCAAGGGTCCCATCAAGATAACCGTTATCTGTAATAGCTCTTTCCCAATGTGGATAACTATTTCCGTGGTCATAATCAACTCCTTGTAATTATCACAATGGCCAATAGGGGCAGGTTTACGCCAGACTTGAAATCAAAGACTGAATTATTAATTGCCAGCCGTCCACAAGGACAAAGAGAATCAGCTTAAAGGGCATCGAAATCATAGCGGGAGGAAGCATAACCATTCCCATGGCTGTCAGGACACAGGCAACCACCATGTCAATCACAAGAAAAGGGAGAAATAAGAGGAATCCCATCTGAAAGGAAGTCTTCAGCTCGCTGGTAATAAAGGCCGGAATTATTATATGCATGGGGACGTCTTTAACCGACTTTGGCTTTTCCATTTTTGCTATATTCATAAATAAGGCGATATCCTTCTCTCGCGTCTGTTTGAGCATGAATTTTTGAAAAGGAGCAAGCCCTTTCGTCAGCGCTTCGTGCTGTGTGATCTCTTCTTTCAGATACGGCTGGAGCGCCTCAGAATTGACCTGTTTCCATACAGGGGCCATTACAAAGAATGTCAGAAAAAGCGAAATGCCAATGAGTATCTGATTGGGGGGAAGCGTTTGAAATGAAAGCGCCTTTCGTACAAACGAAAGCACAATAATGATTCTCGTAAACGAGGTCATTGTCAATAATAATCCCGGTAGTAAAGAAAGCGCCGTCAAAAAAAGTACAATTTTTAAAGTACTGGCTACCTCCTTGGGCTTTCCAACGTTGTCGATGCTCATCGTTAACTTTAACGGTATCGAAGATTCAACGGCAGCCTCAACAAGACTTCCGGCGGCGAAGCCTACCGCAAGTCCGCACACGATTGGAATCATCACCCATCTTTTCATAACGTCATCCTTGTATAACAGTGAATAAATTTACGTTTGTTCTGCAGCAGCCCGTTTAAAAAAATTCATAAATTCACTACTTTTTGATTCTGTTTCGATAGTCTCTACAATATCTTTTTCCGTTATTTCAGTGAGTGATTGGATCCTTTCACTGGTAGCGCCCACCAACAGCACCTTACCGGGTATTTTAACCAAATAAATATACTTCTTTGATCCCAATGGCACCGCATCCACAATGTGAACATACCTTTTTTTTCCACTCATACCCGTTTTAATTCCCAACTTTTTCCGCAAGAAAAATACCGTCACAATAATAATAACAATCACAATCCCCGTAGATTTCAACAATTTTGTAATTGCGGGGAAATTGACGGGCGATAAAACTCCGGTAGTGTCTGATTCTGCGGAAGCGCTCTCCTGTTTTAAACTCTTTTCTCCGATTTCTGACACACAATATCCTTTGTCACAAACAAAAAACAACAAAAGAAGTATCACCACCCAGCAGTTTTTTTTCATGTTATTTCACCCACAGGCAGAGTCGGATGCCGAAAGCAAGGAACATTTATTTTTACTTGCCTTTCTTAGCAACGAATTTCCATGATTTTTAGCAAACTCGTGTTATGGCAGCGCAAATAAGATGCCTCGTATCCTTCACAATGTGCACAAACATTCAGCCTGGGGCCTGTTTGTCAGATAAGTATATATCTTATAAATACCTACAATAACATACGTGAACATTATTTTATCCCTGTAAGGCGTTGGTCTTTTTTTACTTTTGGTATGATATCAGAAGGGAATTATTTATCGTTGGGTTTTTGTACTGCCGGTGGGAATATTAAACAAACTTCTCGTGTAACTTTTTGAAGGAATCCGCCGCCGCGGATTTTCACGGAGAATATTTGATTGGTTGATTTGTACACGAAAACGCAAGGAAATAATGTATAGCCATGTCCTGAAATCCACTTATAAGAAATAAATTGGGTTTGCTAAACCATGCAGGAAGAGATAAACCAGCGCAATTTTCCCTGTTTATCCCCTGAATTTCTGCACTCTCTGCGGTGAAGCTGCTGGTTGATATTGATTTTTACCGGTTTCAAGAGAATACGCTAGCCCAGATTTTTCACACGCTCTTCAGAACCGCAAATATTGGTAATCTTCAAGCCGAAGTTCTCATCTACCACAACAACTTCCCCCTGCGCTAACAGCTTCCCACGCACAAGCAGATCAACAGGTGTACCCGCTATTTTATCCAACTCCACGATAGAGCCTTGTGATAAAGCAAGAATATCTTTTACCAGCATATTGGTGCGTCCCAGTTCAACCGAAACAGGCACTGAAATATCCAGAATCAGGTCCAGATTTCGCCTGCCATCGTCTTTTGCACCCTCTGCATTGCCCGCGTTCAGTTGACTAAATTGGACTGATTGTATCGAAGTCTCAGTATTCATATTTCCCTTTGTCTCATTCTCTTTTATTTGTTCCATATTTTACCTCTTGATAAGTAATTTCCCGCATTTCTAATCGGATGCCGATGTCACCTGAAAGGCCATTTTCTTGCCGATTATGCCCGGCTTGCCAAGATATTTCGTCTTTCCCCCAATCTCCAGACAAACAGCATCCGTAATCTTATTATCCAATTTTATTACATCTCCCCCTTTCAGATTGATGAGCTCATGAAACATCAATTGAGTCGTCCCGAGAATCACAGAGCTCGTCAGTTCCGTTTCCCGAACAACGTCTTCAATAATGACAATCTCATCCTCTCTCTTCATTTTCTCTATTTTTGATTTTACCATTATCATTTCCAGGCTCACAACAGGAATAGACAAGATAATTGTCCCGTTTCCCATGTCTCCATTCGCAGCAAAATTGATAGATATCATGAGTTCTGTGGGAGGCGCTATCTGTAATGACTTCATATCCATATCCATCTTTTCTATCTTCCATTCCGGGTGCACAAGCTTTACCCAGCACAGCCGAATATCTTCAACAACACTGGCCAACACAGCGCCAACAACAGACTCTTCGATGAGGGTAAGAGGCCTAACCTTCTGCGGTATTTTACCCGGTCCTCCCAATCCGCGATCCACAATTGCAAGACAGAAACCTACATCGACAGTCAAACAACCCAATCCGGTAAGAGGTTTTAAACTCACCACATTGGCACACACAGGGTCGGTAAATGAATTCACAAACACTTCATAACTAAACTCTTCAATAGCGATTAGTTCAACATCCACTGAAACGCGCAACAATCGGGAAAGTGTAATCCCGATTGTTTTGGCCATCTCCTCACTGATCTTTTGCAATCGGCGTTTTTGTTCACGTGGAAATTTATCAGGACGTCGGAAATCATAGTGCTGAACCTTTCTTTCTTTTTTAAGCTCAATCTTTTGTCCAACCAATACTTGCCCGCTCTCTATAGCGGACAAAAGCGCCTCAACTTCCTGGTTGCTCAGTATTGCATTTGACATTTTGTCATTCCCCGCTTTAATCCTTCACTGGATAACAAATTCCGTAAAATACACCTGCAGAACACCTCCTTCCACCTTTAAGATCATCTCTACGGCATCTTTTATTTCCCTTCGAAGGCTTTCTTGCCCTTCCAGCCCTTCGACGTCTTCCAGGGTTTTTGACGAAAGGATAGAAATCAATCGATCCTTCAGCGGCACAGACTTAACCTCGATCTTCTCTTTTACTTCGCCATTGCTTGCCTCCAGATTTATCTTCGCCTTAAGATACCTCCTCCCGCTGGAACCGCTCAAATTTACGATGACCGTTTCCACAGGCACGATCAGTGATTCCTCTCCAGCTTCTTTATTACCTTCTTTCCCCTTTTCATCCTTTTTTTTCGACACAGACTCCGCTTCTTTTTTTGTATCTGCCGGTTTTGCGACCTGCTCCACCTCAATTTTTCCCACAGGTTTCTGCCCCTGCGTCGTCATTTCACCCTGTTCCGCGACAATGGGCTGCGTATTCCCCGATAACGACGGATAGACCTTTGAAACGAATACAAACGCACATCCGACCGAGATCAGAACGACCCCGCCCATCATGATAAACGTTTTGTTGGCCTTTCCACTACTCACCGGCTGATTTGAGGCATTATCCTCCTGCGCTCCCGATATTTCACTCTTGTCCGTATTTTCTGCCATAGACATGCACCTCTCCTTTTTCCCTTGTTCCCTAAAAATATCTCATAACACCCTGACGTAAAAAATATATTAGTAACAATATTCCTTCTCCATTGCCATAAAGAAAATTATCTTTTGCCATTTTTAAAATCACTTTTCAGCAATTTCAGTCTTTCACTTAATTTGACTGCAAGACTAAGATCAACAGATTCCAAGATACGGGCAGACGTCTTGCCATCCATCATCGTCAACAATTTAACGGCAGTTTCTTCATCCATTTCTTTTATAATCATTGCTGCTTTTTCCGGCTTCATACCACTGTAAACAGATGCTAATTTTTTCATGTTTTTGGATTCCACCTCATTAAGCAGAATTGTTTCTTTTTTTAATTCTCCCTTTTGCGTAGACACAACTTCCAGAATTTTATTTAACTCTTGCTTGATGGTATCAAGTTCTTTCCTCTCCGCTTGCAGATCAGCCTGTATGGACTCAAGAACTTTTTCTTTAAAATCCAGCATTTCATTCCGTTTCCTATATTCGCTTTTTTCCCTCTCTATTTCCTTTACCATGGCAGCGATCTCTCCTGAGGAAAGAGGTTGAAATAGTGTCGCTGCGTTTAGCTTGTATACAGAGGGTAGCTTTGTCGACGGTTTTCCTTTTTTTTCTTTGGATGTCTTTGCAACGCCGGTTGTGGATGTGCCCGTCTGATTCAGAGTTACGCCATCATTTTCCTTTATATCCTGAGATGCTGCCGGCGTCGCATGCTCTCTCACTGGGGGTTGAGAACCTCTCATCAAAATCATCCCCATCACAGAAACTCCAAAGACGGCAATTCCAACCCCGGGAAGCATTATCATTTTTTTGTTTATGGGAAGCTTCATACTCTATTCTCCGGAAATAACTAAGGAGGGTTTCCTTTTCTACGTTTCTGATAAAATCTGGATGCCGCAACCTCGTCGAAATGTTTATTTTCTACCCGTAATATATGCTCCCGGTATCCCCTTTCACAACGCTCGCGTAATTTTTCAAGCATCTTTCTTTTCTTAAATACGGCCATAAGACTTTCCCGCACATGATTCACTTTTTCTCCGGCCTCTTTTACTTTAGATTTTTGCAGCGCAATATCCCGTTTCAGCTTCGAAAAGTATGATTCAAACAGGATAAACACTCCCACTTCGGCTTGCGTACGCAACTTTGCTTCCATCTCCGATTGCTGCAATGTGAGAACTGACTGCAAAAGCCCCAGAAGCTTCTCCTCGTCACGCAACTGCCTTTGCGAAGCCTTTAATTCTTTTATCAGGTCTTCTTCCCGGCATTTTTCAATTTCCAGCAACTTGTGAAATTTAAAATGAAATCCCATCCCAATATTTTATTTTTTATCTTTTATCCTTTTTTCCCAGGAGAGTAAAAAGCCTGCTAACTGCATCATGAAACATACAATCTTCCGTCACATCCTGTTTCAGATAGTCCCTTATCCGGTCAATCATGGATATGGCAAAATCTATTTGGGGGTTACTTCCTCGTGCATATGCCCCTATATTAATCATATCCTCAAATTCTTTATAGATGGCATATACTGTTTTTAGTTCGTTAGCAGCCATCCTGTGTTCTGTCGTAACGATATCATCCATGCATCTGCTAACACTCTGCAAAACATCAACCGCGGGAAAATGGTTTTGATTGGCCAGCACTCTTGACAGCACAATATGTCCGTCGAGGATACCCCTCACGGCGTCTGCAATAGGCTCATTCATATCATCGCCATCCACCAACACTGTGTATAACCCTGTTATACTCCCTCCCGAACTCGTTCCCGATCTTTCCAGAAGTCTTGGCAATAGGGCAAAGACCGATGGAGTGTAGCCTCTGGATGTTGGAGGTTCTCCAATCGCCAGACCAACTTCCCTCTGTGCATTTGCAAAACGCGTCACGGAATCCACCAGCAGCATTACCTGCATTCCTTGATCCCGAAAATACTCCGCAATGGTAGAGGCAATGTAAGCACCTTTCACACGCAACAGGGCCGGTTTATCGGAGGTAACGGATACCACAACAGATTTTTTTAGCCCTTCTTCACCGAGACTTTTCTCAATAAATTCACGGACTTCTCTGCCTCGTTCACCAATGAGGGCAATTACATTTACATCCGCTTCGGAATTTCTCGCAATCATCCCCATTAACGTACTCTTTCCCACGCCACTGCCCGCAAATATTCCAAATCTCTGTCCTTTGCCACAGGTAAACAGTCCATCTAACACACGAACCCCGGTCCTCAAAGGTTCTTTTATCCGGCTCCTTTTTAAAGGATCTGGCGGTGAATTGTAAATCGAGCGATACCCCTCCGCCCTTATTGGCCCTTTATCATCTATAGGATCACCCAGGCCTCCGATTACCCTTCCCATGATATTCATTCCCACTTTTATGACCAAGGGAGCCCCTGACGCTGTAACTTTCGTCCCCGGCCTTATCCTGTCCAATTCACCGATGGGCATAAGAAGTATCTTTTTTTCCTTAAAACCCACTACCTCTGCCGGCACCGGCGCATGCCCATTATCTCTGTGAACATAACATAAATCTCCTATCGGCACGGACGGACCATTTGACTCAATCACCAGACCGGCGACATGAGAAACCCTGCCGGTGTATTTGACCGGCATCACACCAGATATTTTTTTCACATAGCATTTAAAATCAATGCAGCGCCTGTTCATTTTTATTCCCCGTCACAGCCTTCAGTATTTCTTCCCAGCGCGTTTCTATCTGGCTATCCACTCTTCCAAAATTTGTTTCTACGATACATCCACCTGACGTAATCGATCCGTCTTCCACCACCTTTATGCTCTCATCCATTATTTTTGGCTCCAGCGCATTTATTTTTACAAGATCATCGGGAGAAAGCCGCACGGCAATAACCTTCTTCTCACCCGCGAAGAAAAGCGCCTCTTTGACTACGTGCTTTACTACATTTATACTATTAACATCAATCTCATATCCTACGATTTTTTTTGATATGCTTAAAATAAGATTGATAATTTCGGACTCACTTTCTTGCCATATCTTCTCCCGCTCATCTGTTAATTGCCTGACTGCGTCCTGAAACATGGTCATCAATGACGCATATTCGTTTTTTAGTTTTTCAATTTCCAATTTCCCATCATGTTCCGCATCCAGCCTTCCTTTCTGATATGACTCTTCTTTGGCCGCCTCAAGTTCCTTTATTCTCCGTTCTTTCTCTTTGCTTCTTTTTTCTTCCTCGTCAATTTCCTGCTTGATCTTCTGATCCGCCGGAGGAGAAAGTCTTTGATCGACAACTGACGGTAAAATATAAACGCCTTTCACATCGGGCGATAGATAAACCTTTTTATTTTTCATACAAATTTGTCAGCACTCCCCTTTGCACCTTTCTTTTTCAAAACCGTTTCCCCTTTTGCTTCAAGTCGTTTTGCTGCTTCAACTATTTGCTGTTGTGCGGCTTCCACCTCGGACAAAAGCCTCGGTCCCAGCAGATCCCTTACCTCCCTGACGGAGTCTCCAACACGTTTCGACATATTGCTGAAGAATTTTTTCTCAACTTCTGCATTGGCTGTTTTTAGGGCCAGAGCGATTACGTTATTGTCTACCTCTGTAAGAATTTTTCTGAGCGCCTCATCCTGGATGTGAATAATATCTTCAAAAGTGAACAATAGTTTTTTGATCTCATCTGCAAGTTCTGGATTCTTATAGCTTATTTGATCGATTACGGTTTTATCGGCAGAGCCTTCCATACTACCAATAATTTCGGAGGCAAATTTATACTTTTTCTTTGCCGGTGTCTTTCGGCGCCGGTCTTCGCTCTTTATTTTCGACAAAATGACTTCATTTACCTGCAATAATAGTTTTGTTGGGGGAGGTTCCATCGTAGCTATTCTCATAATGATCTCTGATTGAAGCTCGGTCGGAAATTGTAACAAAACCTTTGCTGCGCGCTGCGAATCGACATATGACAATACAAGGGCAATCGTCTGAGGGTGTTCACCCACGAGAATGCGCATTACATCTTCATCGCTCGCGTCTCTGAGCGCGGAAAAAGGGACAGGGAATATAGTTCCTTCCTGAACGCTCGTTATGATTTCTTCACTCTTCTGTACACCGATAGCCTTCTCAAGAAGTTTTCTGAAGGAATTGCTATCATACTTCACAACCCTTTCATTTGATTTCAGTTCATCGGATAAATCACTGAGCACCTTTTCGACAAGTTCTTTGTCAACACTTTCAATATCAGACATAGCCGCCGTGATAGCAGCAATTTGCTCTTCATTGAACTCCTTAATCACTTCTGCTGCAGTATCAGCGTCAAGGGTTGATAATAAAATCGCTACTTTTTGAATTCCGGTTAAATCTTCCATGCTCATTTACTGCCAACCGCAATATCGGTAGCCATCCATTTTTTGAGCGAATTCGCCGTAAAGCTCGGATCTTTTCTTATGTTTTTGATAACGTCCAGGCGCAAATCTACATGTTCCGCTTGGTCTTCTTTTTTTTCCACTCCATCATTTGCCGCCATATTTCCCTTTACCGCATGTTTTTTGTCACTCTCCTTTTTTAACTCGTCCTGATTCATTTTTTTAAGCTTTTTCACGCTTCTCATGATAAAGATTAAAAAAACCAATACGGTAAGGGCAAGCGACCCGTTCTTTGCCATTTTTAACATAAATTCTTTCTTTTGTTCTCTTTTTATCGCTGCCTCTTCTTCATCATAGGAGGGTTCGTAAAATTGCACATTCTGTATTTCAAAACCATCATTACGATTACCGGATTCGTCGATTCCGATTGCCTGTTTTACCAGAGCTGCAATCCGTGCCAAATCATCTTTGCTCCGGGGAATGTATACCTTGTGAATCTTTCCGTCCTCCGATTTTTGTTCTTCGTACGTACCATCAACAAGCACCGCCACAGACATTTTTTTTAAACTAGCTCCGTGATTGGCAATAACGCGTTCGGTTTTACTCAACTCATATTGTGTCTGTGCGGTCTCCTCTTCTTCTGAGGACCCTACGGACTGAATAATTCCAGACTGCGAAAGATTGAGATTGGCCTGCATCCCGGGTACTCCACCCCCGGAAAAAGGAACTCCGCCGGAAACCCGTGTCGTCACGGTCTGTACCTTGGGCACCCTACGCTCCGGATCATACTCGACTAACTTTTCATCGACACGCTTAAAATCCAAATCCGCACTTACACGGACAACTGCCTTGCCGGCTCCAACAATCCGATCCAGCAAATCCTGAGCTTTAGCCACAAAATGCTCCTCAATCCTTTTCTTGACTTCTAACTGATCATGACTCACACCAGCATTCGATGATGGCGATTCCTTTTTCGAAAGCAGATTTCCCCGGGTATCAGTAATAGTAACATTCTCGGGTTTTAGCCCTTCAACGCTTGAACTGACAAGATGGGTAATACTGGCTACCTGCTCTGGCTTTAAAATACCGCCGCTCTTCATTTTTAGTTTTACTATAACGGATGCAGTCGGCGGTTTTTCATCCTCGATAAAAAGAGAGGCCTCCGGCATGGCAATATGTACTTGTGCCCATTCCACGTAATCCAAATGTCTTATTGTCTTTGCAAGTTCCCCCTGAATTGCCCTGCGGTAATTCACGCGTTGCACGAAATCTGACATACCAAAACCTACTTTATCCAAAAGTTCATACCCGGATTCTTCCCGTGGCAATCCTTTACTTGCGAGCTTCAGTCTTAGTTCATGTATCTTCTTTGAAGGAATTAAGATCGAAGACCCATTCCCGCCGATTTGATAAGGAATGTTTTCTTCTTTAATTAGCTCTATAATTTCTCCGCTTTCTTTTGGATTCAGCTCTCCATACAACAAACCAAAATCGGGCTTCCTTGCCCAGTTTGTCACTCCGATGATGCCCCCCATAAAACCCATGGTCAGCATAATCATAATAAATTTGTGCGAGAAGCTGATTCCCTTCCAGATATTTTCTAGTTGATTCATTATATTTTTCAACTCGAAATTCATAGCCCTCTCTCCCCATATTTTAAAATCCCTGATAATAGTTAGCTGTCTATTGAGGTGGAAAGCAATTTTGGTACCAAGAAGCAGTGGGAAGTTA
Organism: Candidatus Brocadia sp.; assembly: GCA_011525665.1. Lineage (GTDB taxonomy): Bacteria > Planctomycetota > Brocadiia > Brocadiales > Brocadiaceae > Brocadia. The sequence continues at coordinate 93,298 of WYAU01000075.1, read as the reverse complement.
AACAAGACAAAATAGTCTTAACTTGTTGTAAAAATCTCTATTACAAATTAGCTACACTCGACTACCGGGAAGCATGATATATGTGGATAAACGCAGAAGTCTATAATTCCGCTCTAATGTGTGTACCGTATGTATAGTATTTTGACAACCCTGCACACAGTGCATGAACAACCGGAAAGAAAGAAGAAAATTATTTTGCACTATTCCGCTATTGCGATTGAAATATTGAGGAAGGAGTCTGGTGTGAACTAATGGAAAAGGAATCTATCCATCAAGGGTTTATCAGAATTGTTCTTTGACAGAAATGCTGCTATCTTTAGAAAATACTACATCTGCATGCGCATAACTTCTTTGTAAGTTTCCACAAGTTTGTTGCGCGCTTCCATCATAAATTTAAAGCTTACCTCTGCTTTTGCCATCGCAATCATAACTTCATGGATATTTTCCACTTTGCCGGTTGCAAGATTTTCAATGCTTGCATTAGCCTTTGCCTGAAGGTCATTTACTTCAGTAATAAAACCGCTTAATGTCTCTTTAAATGAGGAACCCTGTTCACGTTCTGCAGAGAAACTGGCAAGTTCTTTGTCCGGAAGGCCGGTTTCTTTCGTTTTAATGGGTAAAATATCCATACATTATCTCCTATTTTCCAATAATCGACAAGGCCCGGTTATTCATCTCCTTTGACGAATTTATGACTGCAAGGTTTGCTTCGTATGACCTTGTCGCCGTAACAAGATCTACCATCTCCATCATAACGCTTACGTTAGGCATCTCGACGAATCCTTTTGCATCCGCCTTCGGATGTCCGGGAATGTATACTTTATTAAATGGTTCTGTGCTTTTCAGAATTCTTTGAACTTTCACACCACCCAATCTCTCCAGACCTTTAACATCACCCTTCTGTATCGCTTTGTTGAACACGGAGGAAAATTCCACCTGTTCCTTCCGGTATGGTCCCCCCTCCGGTGTGTCGGTAGCATTCGCATTCGCAATATTATTGGCAATCACATTCATCCGTATCCGCTCAGCAGATAGGCCGGTGCCACTAATGTCAAATGTCGAAAGTGTCCTCTCTATCCCCATTTCGTTCCTCCTTTAAACTCGAGAATTTTCGATTGCCGACTTTACCATTTCGATCTTTTTCGCGAGCAATTGCGTATAAATATTATAGGAAAGCGTATTTTTCATCAGAGAAGAAACCTCTTTGTCCATATCTACGTTATTACCATCATTCCGCACGATACCATTTGCGTCTTCCTTCGAAACAACAATCTTAGGCTGAAAACTGTCAAATTTATTCACGGAGGTATCTTTTATCGCTTTTTCAAGCTGCCCAGCAAAGCTTACCTCCATTTTTTTATAACCGGGGGTATTTATATTAGCAATGTTGTTCGCAATAACCTTATGCTTTGTCGCTGAAACATCCAACATTTTTCCCAATAAATTAATACTTTCATCTATACCGGTAATCATCAGAACCCTCCTGAAAGACAAGCAAAAAAAATGCCATATTGGTTCGTCCTGCCGCACATATCATTTACCTAACTATCGTTATTATAATGCCTTACTGCAATATACAAAAATAGATATTGTAACCAGGATGAAGGAAAATTTCACTTCACACAGGAAATTGTTTCTTGGTCTAACGAGGATTTGTATTCTGTATCGTACTTATGAAGTTTATTTCGCAAAGTCCTGGTCGTGATCTTTAGCAGCTCTGCAGCCCTGGTTTTATTTCCACCCGTTTTCTCAAGCGTGCTGAAAATCAGGTCTCTCTCCACATCCTCAATAGCCTTTCCTGCACCTCCTGGCAATGCACTTTCAATCCGTTTTATTTCCTGATGCTTAAAAAGACCTGTGAACTGCCCAATCTGAAGCGTTTCTGACGAACCCATAACTATGGCCCTTTGTATCACATTTTTTAATTCCCTCACGTTTCCCGGCCAATCATGGCAACACAAATAATCCATGGCCTCCTGATCGACAGATTTCACGATAGAGTCATTTTCGAGACCATACTTTTTCAGATAGTAGTCCACAAGCAGTGGTATATCCTCACGTCTTTCCCGTAAGGGCGGTAAATGGATGGGGACAACGTTCAGACGATAAAAAAGGTCTTCACGAAAAGTGCCTTTCTGAATTTCGTCCATCAGATTCCTGTTTGTCGTCGCGATAACTCTCACGTCAACCTTTATGGTTTTTTCTCCCCCTACCCGTTCGAATTCTTCCTCTTCAAGAACCCGGAGCAATTTGGCCTGTACATTGGGTGATATTTCGCTGATCTCGTCAAGCAATAAAGTACCTTCGTTCGCCAATTCAAAACGTCCTGCGTGTTTTGAAATGGCGCCAGTATAAGCCCCTCGTTCGTGTCCAAACAGTTCGCTTTCCAAAAGGGTTTCTGCCAGAGCTGCGCAATTAACCCTTATAAAAGGTTTTTCGAACCGATGGCTATGATAATGTATCGCACGTGCAACGAGTTCCTTTCCCGTGCCGCTTTCCCCCTGAATAAGGACGCTTGCCTTGCTTGGCGCGATCTTTTTAACCTGTTCATATATCTGGGACATTCTGGAATTCCGGCTAAAGACAGGATTCAATTTTTCATCAGCGTTTGAATGAGATCTCCAATACCTGTTCTCCGTTATTAATTTTTGCCGCTCATTAACTCTGGAAATTAGATGTTCGATCTGATCCGGGGAAAATGGTTTAATAATGTAATCATACGCCCCTTTTTTCATAGCCTCAACAGCCGTCTCTATGGTACCGTAAGCTGTCATAAGAATCACAACGGTCTCCGGGAAATTAGCCTTTACCTTCTCGAGCACCTCCATGCCGCTCATTTCCGGCATTTTCATATCCAGGAAAATCAAATCGTATCCCTCTTTGCCAATCCTGGCTATCGCCTGATGCCCGTCACTTGCCGGAACGACATAGTACCCGGCTCTCGTCAATGCCTCACAAAGATATTCACGACTCAGCGTATCATCGTCTACAACCAATATCTTTTCAACACTCATAATATTCCCCTAGAGTATGTGAGTAAGCAGAAAATAAACATAAATCGTTTATCTCAATGAGACCATAACTTTATACAAACTGCGGTATCAAGGTCTCGTTTTTTAGATATGCATCATTGAAAACATCCGTATGGCAATTACCATTTCTCGGTAAATTGATATAAAAAGTCGTCCCCCTGTCTTCCATGCTTTCCACATATATTTTCCCGTTGTGCGCCTCAATAATCCTGCTTACAATCGCCAGCCCCAAACCGGTCCCTTCTTGTTTTGTGGTAAAAAACGGGTCAAATATCTTATGGACAACTTCTTTTTTAATCCCAGTCCCGGTATCGCTTATCCCTACCTGGATGTTTCCTTGTACATTGCCCTCCACCAGGCGGGTAAATATTGTCAAACAACCCCCGCACGCCATGGACTGAACAGCATTCAGACAAAGGTTTAAAAAAGCCTGGTGCAATTTCTCAGAATCACATTGCAAAAAGTCTGTGTCCACAGTATAGTCTTTCCGGATAAGAATATTCGTAAGGCCCCTTTGTCTCATATCTTCTGCCACAAAAAAAAGCGTCTTGTCCAATATATTTGAAATACTATTATTTCTTAATTTCAACCTGAGCGGACGGGCAAAGATCAGCAATTCGGTTACCGTCTTGTTTAAATTCTTTGTGCCCTGTATGATATTCCTGACCAGCTTTTTCCTCGGATCCGAATCCTCAAAATCCCTTGCAAGCAAGGCGGAAAACCCTTCTATGCTATTCAAAGGGTTGCGAATTTCATGGGCAATACATGCTGCCATAGCGCCAATGGCGGCCAATTTATCCGCATTCCTCAGACGCATCTCCAGTTCCCTGATTTCCGACAAATCCCTGAATACCTCCACAGCACCTATCGTATTTTCATTTACATCCTTGATCAGCGACACACTGCTTTCAATCCACTTCAACACCCTTTTATTTGTTTCTATTTTTCGTTCAACATCTATACAGTTTTTCCCGCTCTCAAGAGCCAGGAGCAGCAACGGTTTACTACCATCACTGCTTTGAAAAAAGGACTCGACCCTTTTCCCCATCACACCCGATGCATCCAGGTTTAATATTTTTTCTGCAGCCTTATTCAGCATAGTCACTTCGCCCCTTAAATTCACCGCAATAACACCGCTGTGAATACTGCTCAAGAGGCTGTTTAAATATTTCGTAAGACTATCCAACTCCTCTACTTTATCCTTCAGGCATGCATTTGTATATGCCATTTCCCGGTCAATCTCTTTAACCCTGTTTTGGAGTTGGTTGTAAGCTTCTTCAAGCCGCTGGGTATACTGATTGAATAAGTGAAAAGCAGCAACGAGGTCGACATCCCGATTTTTTGAAAAGTCTTTTGCAAATACGTTTTCCGTCATTTTATTCCTGCCCTCTTCGGCTATTTGGATTCATGGCTGACTGATGACGCAAGCAGTTGATTGCGAACCAATGAGTTCTTCTCATACCAGGACTTCCACCAGGCAATGTCTTCTATGTACCACTTTGCCTGGTCTACCAAATCACTGCCGGGATACTGATTGATAAAACGCTGATACTCACTAAAGGCACTGTCGAATTCCTTCATGTTCCTATAACAATTTGCAATCTGGTATTGAACCCACAGGTACTGATCCATTGGAATATCGTCCGGCGTAAGTAATTTATACATCTGCAGTGCCTTATCATACTCGCATAATTTATAAAGACACTCTGCAAGATCGATTCTACTCAGATTCCCAATTGCCTTCGATAACTGCTGATTCACGTCATCACTTAAGACAGCTTCCGCCTTTTTGGTATCCTTTATAGCAGAGATCTGATCAGACGGGCTGCCGTTCCTCATACCCGCATCTTTTAATGAATATATGTTATTTAATGCCGAGGAGGTACCTGATATTGGGGATTTGCCATTAAATTGTAATCGGTCGTTACCACGAACGTCACCAGCCGAAGAAACAATGGGTTCGTTCTCCCTTTTCACATCTGTCTCTGAATTTATAGCACCGTCATTTTTTAATCTTTTATATTCATTTTCTAATTCCTGAAGTTTCTTTCTCTCCTCCTGGAGAATTGACATGATATTTTCTATGCACTGCTCTGCCGTGGAGTTCGACACTGATTCTGCCGCTTCCCCGTCTTTCACAGCGGCACCATTCTTTTCTGCCAGAATGGGTCGCAGCAGTGGTCTTTCAATATCACCTGCAACTTCCGCTCGTGCAAATGAATTTTTTGATGATTCCGGAGCATTGTGTATTTTCCGGGAGGCAATGTTTTCGTTTTCGCCAAAAAGGGAAGGCACACACCCCAAAATAATCCCGATACAGAAAAGTACTTTCTTTGCTATCATAAAATCACCATAAGAATTGTCTAAATTATTAGTTTTAAAACACTATACTATTACCAATTGATGAATCCGCAAGCAGTATGCCAGGGGTGCAAATTGACAAAAAATATCCACATGCGAAGGGATGATTCCAGGGATTGAAAATACCGTAACTGATGAATGAGAAGCAGCTTAAGAACAATCACAATCGAAACGATGGAAAAGGAGATTATTGCTTATTTTATCGCATTGTTTTGTTTTTAAAAAGTCAAAGAGGACACATTACAACAATAAAATATCGACATCCTTTTGTATTATCAGTTGAAAATTAAAACGGGAAGGAAAAAGGGGAAATTTCGCTAGATGTTCCTTTTTAAACGGCATGTGCAATTTTGGACAGTTCCATCTCCTCTAGTGGGCTACAGGGAATTTCACATAATTTTAACGCGAAACTGTCAGCGGCAATAATAAGTAAAAAATCTCTTTTTTTCTCATGAGGGCAGAATCATTGCTGCCGTTCACTACAATGTGATTCCTCTTTGCTACATATGTTGCACATTGCTGGTCTTCGTACCTGTGGGATCGTCAATAGCCCATGACTCCTGAATTGTATCCTTGTTGCTGTCTAGGCCCATCCGGTATGCCTTGACCGCCCGTTCCAGTTTTCCCATATGCTTGTAGCAGTCGCCTATTCGATTAAAAGCATACCGTCTTATCTTTTCTTCATTACTCGCTTTTAGCAACTCGATATACCTCTTTATCGCTTCTTCATATTTTTTGTCATTCAGGAGTGAATCCGCCATCCCCACCATACCTTCCATAACCAGTTCACTGTCAGGATATTGCCTCACGAAACTATCAAATGCATTATATGCCAGCCAATAATCGCCTTTATCAAAATAACACCTTCCTATTTCAATTGCCATTTTACCGGCATAATCATCATCAGGATATGCTTCCATCCCTTCACGGAGTGTCTTTATTGCAGACTCCGGCATATTCATCGCTTTCAGACTTTTTGCCATGCCATACAGCGCAGAGGGAATCTTACTGCTCTTCGGATAGGTTTCCGTGATTTTTCTCCATATTAGAAACGCCCCCAGGTAATTATCCTGTTTATAAAAACAATCACCCAGTAAAAAAGCGGCCTTTTCAATGAACTCTCCTCCCTGCTCATTTGCCAAAAAATTCCCCAAAACATTTCCTGCATCCTGGTATTCATTCAACAGATACAGACAATTGCCTATCTGATATTCAATCTCCGAACTCATCTGATCTGAATAATACTTTTCCCTCGCCTTCACATACAACGCTATTGCGTTCCTGTAGTCCCCCATCTTCATATAGGTTTTTGCCATAGCAAATTGTGCCCGGGTAGTAGCCGTATTGTCATCGGCAAAGTCACGAATAACCCTTTCATAGATATCTATTGCCTTATGATAAAGGCCTTGTTCCGCCAGGGAGTCACCAATTGATAAAAGCGCATCAGCCACTAAGGGATCTTTTGGATAACTATAGATAAATTGGAAATATGCCCGACGAGCGCTCTCAGAATCTTTTAAATTGTCATAGCACCGGCCTATCCTGAATAAAGATTCTTTGGCCTGAGGACTTCCTTTGTACTTTCCCACAACAATCTGGTATTCCTGCAATGCAAGAAAATTAAAACCCAGCTCATAATAATAATTCCCCAGTTCAAAATATGCCTTTACGATTCTCCGGTCATGGGGATATTTTATTTGTGCCTTTTGGTACAGATGGATACCCTTATCCCTATAATACTCAAAGGCGGTGTCAATGTTAAGTTTTGCTAAAGACGTAACAAAAACGGAATCCTCATTCTGAATAAATTCCAAACCACGCATTCCCAGTACCATCTCCAATATATCCTGTAATGGACTCTTTTTGATGGAAATATTTACGTAAGAAGACAAGCTGGCGGGATCAACTTCATCATCCACAATAATACTCTTGCCAAAACTTGCTGATAATGCCTGCAGCACATCCGCGACCTGTACCTGAGTTGCGTCAATTGAATACACGGCAACACCATACTCCCCTACTTCTTTTGTCAGCACAATATTCTCATTCGGATTAATCACGATCGGAAGCCTGTTTACTTGTTTACTTTTAATCCGGTCATCAATTTGAGACTGAGTTTTTTGACCCTCTCCCCCTTCATCTTCGCTTGTTTCAAGTATCTGTAACTGCGTCTGAAGTTTTTCCAGATTCTGTTTCTCTGCATCTAATTTCTCATAAATATCGATAGGAATGCTTACGCTTTCCTCTCCCCGCACAAGAGAACAAGAAAATATCGTCAGAAAACCATTCACGATTAACACTACGGTAAAAGGCAAAATTTTTTTCATTTAATTAGACGACCAATAACTTTTTATCTGGAGAAGCGAGCCTGTCGCCCTGCCATTGCGTCATTTAACATCAAACATAATCGGCTTATTTCAAAACCAGAGGACGTTCCGGATGTCCGGCTCCTCCACCACCCGCATTGCGAAGTCGTTCGGCTTCTTGTAAATAATACTCTGCAATTTTAAAATAAGAGTCTACAACCGTCAGTCTGTCGTCATCAGAGCAACATTTTCCCTCTTGCGCCACCACTGTGTAGAGTGTTTTCCGCGCTTTTTTAAATTCTCCCATCGCCGCGTAACACTCGCCTATTTTCAATCGGCTTTTAAATTGATACGGGCTGTTGACATAATCACTGTTTAATGTCTGAAATACCGTTAACGCCTCCTCGTATTTTCCAGACATTAAATAGCAATCACCCAAACGGTACACTGCAAAATCTTCATTTACAAAGGGTAATGATTTATCCAATCCTTTTTCATAAAAAGTTGCTGCCTTTTCATAGTTTCCCTGTTCATAGAATCTGTTCGCCTCGATTATATATTTCGAGTTATCAACCTTTATTGTGCCAGATTTACCCCTTGCATTCTGCTCTTCCTCATCATTTCTTTGCTCTGAAAGCTTATCCCCGTTAGTTTTTTTCTTTCCTGCAATACCTGACAAAACTTCATTTGAAGACAGGTTTTTTTTAATGGTCTCCATCACCTTTTCTTCCACAATACGTCCAATATCGTTGTTCCCCCCCTTCATCCAATCCCTCTGGAACAGGAACAAAAAACAAACCGCTCCGAGGATCACCAGGTTCACAGATATTGAAATTCCATATTGCCGAAACAATAAAATAATGCGGGAAACATCCAACCTTCTTCGGGAGAATTTTCTGTCCCCGGATTTCTTGGAAACGTCATTCACCATCTCCGGTGTCTGCACACCAATTTCCCCTGCGAATTCCGTTTTATCCTGCTGAACCGTATCAGACATATTTGTATTTAACCTCTTAATCAGAATTTTTACCCGAAATGCTCATTTGACCATAAAAGCGTTTTCTCCAGCTTTCCAACCTGTAACCCGATACTCGCCAGAGCAGCACCTTCGCTCTCGAATATCTCAATAATTTTCTGTATGCCGGTAACATCAAATAACTTTTTTATATTCTCGTTCACATGAATAAGTTTCAGTCCCCGTTGTTTATCCCGGAAGAGTTTTACATAAAATGCCATGATGCCCAACGCCTTTGCCGACAAATAGCTTGTATTTGCGAGATCAAGTATGACATAACGGCCATCATCATTCAATGTCTGAAAAAGTGTTTCAAGTTCGTCTATCCCCTCATAAACTAAATCACCTGTCGGCAACAAAATCGTGGCCTTTTCTTTTTCTTGTCTCTCAATTTTCATTACAGGTCACTCGTTTTGCCATATGAACGGCGGTCCCTATCTCCTTCGAGGATTGTATCATTACCCGATCCATGAAATTTCTTATAAGAAATATCCCCCTGCCGCTCTTTCGGGTTAAGTCATCGTACAACGTCACGTCCGGCGCTTTATAATTCCGAATATCAAACCCGCAACCCTGATCGCAAACAGCAATAACAATTTCATTCCCTAATTTTGAAAATTTTAGCAAAACTTCCCCTTTCGCATTCTTGTTATATGCAAAAGCAGCAGCATTCAAAACAGCCTCATTGATGGACGTAATAATTTGATATCTCTTGAAATTATCCTCCACGAGAAACGATAATTTTTTATCAAAGCGTTCCATTATTTTCCCATAATTATGGATAGGGAATGGAATCGATATCACCTCTTCCCAGGCAATATCTGTTTCACATTCAAGACCGGAAACCATCACCGCGGTGCCTTTTTCTCCGGCGACTGATTTATCAAGTCCGCCAAGCTGAAACTTAATACCTTTTGCCATGTCTTCACAGTTGGCTGTGCAGGCGCCAGCAACCACACCTCGTAATTCCTCATAAGGAATTACTCCGTTTCTCAGACCATTCGACACTGTCCTACTGCATAACAAAATCAATTTACTGCCGGATATAAAAGGTGCGGAACTTTCTCCTATCATCGTACCGGGAAACATATTCAAGGGAAATGGAAACGATTCCAACCCTTTTACTTCTTTCGTCGGAAAACAGAGAAGAGCAGTTAGCTCTTCCCCGTATGCCGAGTAGAAGAGTGTTTGCTTTTCCACATCTGAAATGGCACAAAATAATGACACGGGAAACCTCGGGAAAATATTATTACAAAGATACTGATTAATATCGTTGAGCAAAGATGCGGGAAATTTACTTTCTTTTACCCCATAGCGGAAGATTGTTTTCACTACAAGATCGAAATTATTTGCATTTCCCTCATCAGAGACGATCCCAAACAAAAGCGCTCTTAACCACCCCTTCTCAACATAATCATACAGGAGATGGTTTTCAGTTCCTGCCATATCCTTTGCGAGAAAACATGTATTCGTTTGCCTGCAAGGATCGCCATATTCAATTTTCAATCCCGCACTACCTTTGTCTCCGCCATTATTATTTAAAATTGAAGGACCATTCAAAACCCTTTGTATAACACTTTTAATCTGTTCGATTTTAAACGGTTTCGTCATAAAATCTGACACGCCAATATGCATTGCCTCTATCACTGTCTCTATCGACCCATATGCAGTGATAACAATAGATTTAATATCCGGACGTATTTTTTTTATCTCAGAAATTAATTGCAACCCTCCCATTGTGGGCATTCTCAGATCGCTGATCACCAAATCAAAATGGGCTTTTCTAATGAATTCCAGGGCATTAACACCATCGCCGGTATTATCCACGTTGTAACCTTCTTCCGTCAGGGCTTCCTGTAAAGCCCACCGTAGAGTTTCTTCGTCGTCAACCAGCAATATCCTTTTTTTCATGCCCATTCACTACTATTTAAAACGTAGAAAGAATAGAAGGAGAATGTTCCCGGCAGGTTTGATGCAACGCTCAATCCAGAATACGCAGATCAGCCGATTTATGACGGACTCAAGCCATATTCTTTTATCTTATTGTATAATGTAGTCCTATTGATACCGAGTATCCTGGCCGCTTCGGTTCTCCGCCACGATGTTTCAATAAGAACTCTCTGGATATGCTGTTTTTCAATATTGGCCAATGAACGGACGTTCAATTCATCCTCGTTTTCCCCATTGTCGCGTATGTCGTTCATATCTTCACCAATGATCATTTTTTTTCCGGAATCAATAGTAAAACCCAATTCCGGTTGTAGCGCACCATTGCTCGATATCAAGACTGCCCGTTCAATAACGTTTTTTAACTCACGAATGTTTCCGGGCCAATGATATTCCAAAAGTAACCTTTCTGTTTCTGGCGGTATGTGATGAATGTTTTTGTTAAATTCGCTGTTATATTTATGCACAAAATGTTTCACCAGGAGCATGATGTCTTCTTTTCTTTCCCTCAGTGGCGGGACATAAATCGGCAATACCTTCAACCTATAATAAAGGTCTTTTCTGAAATTACCTCCTTCTACCTCTTCCTCCAGATTCCGGTTGGTTGATGCAATTACCCTGACGTCAATCTTGATATCATTAATCCCGCCCACCCTCTTAAATTGTCTTTCTTGCAGTATCCTCAAAAGCTTCGCTTGTAAGGTAATGCCCATCTCACCTATTTCATCCAAAAAGACGGTCCCTTTATCAGCAACCTCAAATAAACCCGGCTTACCGGTTGTGGTGGCACCCGTAAAGGACCCTTTTTCATATCCAAACAATTCCGCTTCAAGAAGACTCTCCGTCAAAGCAGCACAATTGATATCAACAAAACGACCATTCTTCCTCACGCTTAAATGATGAATAGCCCGAGCAACAAGTTCCTTTCCCGTACCACTCTCTCCCTGTATTAAAACCGTTGTTGACGGACTCTTTGCGACCTGTTTAATGAGACCGTAAACCTCCTTCATTTGCCGGCTGTTCCCGATTATCGTGCCACCCGGCTCATCGGCAAAAGTCCAGTGTTGTGCCCGTAATTCCAGCACTTCTCTCCTCAATGCCTGGGTGCCCAGGGCCTTCTCAATAACCAATTTCAAATGTTCCGTCTTAAAAGGCTTTTCCAGATAATCATAAGCCCCTATCTTCATTGCCTCTACAGCAGAGTCAACACTTCCGTACCCCGTCATAACAATTATCAAGGCATTCGGGTCTTTTGTTTTTACCTTTTCTAGGAGTTCTATCCCACCCATATTAGGCAATCTCAAATCCAAAAGCACCAGATCCGGCAGAAACTCATTTATTTTTTCCAGCGCCCGTTCGCATGTTTCCGCAGCAATGACCTCATACCCTTGTCCTTCTAAAAACTCTTTTATGGAAAACCGAATCGTTTCCTCATCGTCCACAACAAGGATTATTGCCTTCGATGACATTTACCCCCCCCTTTTTACAGAAAAACGATCTACCTGGCACACAAAAATGTTTATTTTTTAAACACGCACTTGAGAGGTTACCATAACAAGTGGAACAATTCAACACTTTCTGGTAGAAAAAACTTTTATTATCTAAAGGCAAACAATATGCCAGCTCATTATTTCTTTTCAACACCTTTTTTTGACTGAAGCCGTTTAATCATTTCTTTTACATGTGAACTTTCTGCCGCATTCGTCGCGTAATTCAGGGAATGCCGATATTGTTCAAGGGCGTTTGATATATCGCCCTTGGCTTCATACACGGAGGCAAGCATCACTCTTGTCTCATAATCTGCCGGATTCACGTTTAAAACCTTTTTAAAGGCGCTAATAGCAAGTTCAGTTTGACCCTCACGTTTGTATAATACCCCTAACTGTTTGTAGTATCTTGTGTGATTCAGGGGATATACCCGGATTGCCCGATTATAAACCTTTATTGCATTATCAATCTTTCCCATAGTACTATACACATTGGCCAGTTCATAAAAGGGGTCCATACCTAAAAGGGACAAATACCTGATATCCGCCTCGCTGTCAGGATTAAAAAGATTTATTACCTCTTCACCTTCTTCAATCAAACCGTCTCGCATTTCATGATGTCCCAAATAGTGCAAAAATAAGGCACAGTGAATGAGAAACGACCCCGGCATCTCACAAGAAAGACTTTTTAATCTATCTGAAGTTTCTTCGTAGGTAAAATTCCCTTGCTGATAACTGCCCTGTATATGGTCAATATCATTCAGTATGCTTGCGCCTTTACAAACATCAACGATTTGTTGCGAGATTTCTTCCATCATCTCTGAAATTCTCTCTTGCGAATCACATTCACCCACCAACGCGCCTAACGTCTCTTTTCCCTTCACATTTACGACTTCAATATCTGCCCGAAATTTTTCTCCAAACTGATTAAGAGACCCTTTAACTGCAAAATCTGCTTTTAGCTTTTCTGCAATCCGAATGTTCACCTTCAAATCAACCCTTGCAAACAAATCAACAATAGTTGCACGGGGAAGAGCTGTTTCCACATCCACATCTTCAATTTTTATAAAGTTGTACAGTACGGTCTCTTTTATAAACTCATACATACGCTCTTGTTCTACGACGATAAAATATCCAGAACGGATCAATTCACTCCTCAGTACATCTTCGATTCCCTGAAGAAGGCCTTGTAAACTCTGGTTGCTCTTAAATGGAAAAACAACAACCTGTGGCTTTGGGTCATTTCCCGCGACAATACTTGCTGTAACAATCGAAAAGACAATCAACGCCAGTAATTTTTGATATTTCCAAATCATTATAACCGTCGCCAAAGGTTAATTGTCGAAAAAGGTATCTTTCGTGCAAACGAAAAAAGCCTGTTAATTTGTATTTCAAGATCATACAAATCGACAGGCTTTTGAGGCATCATATCCGTCTTATTAAAACACGCAATTAAAATGCCGAAAAGAATCTACACGCTACACCGTCTTTGTGTACTTTTATACATATTTTTTGCAAACACTTCGGACATCTTCCCACATATGCGGTTTCTTCCTTGTTAGGATAAATCCGCGTGTATACATGACAACAATCAAATTTAATCCCTATAAATTTTTTACGGATTCTTTGCATATTTGCTGCCTTGATATCCACCGTAAATTATTAATCGTGCTTTTTAATACGAAAAGCATCTGCAACCTTCTTCGCTACTTGTTCAATCACCTCTGGACGGTCATAATAACCATTTTCTAATTTTTCTTTAACTTCTTTAATCTTTGCGTCCCTTACGTCAGACATCTCATCCACACGGGTCTTTAGGTTCTCAATCGCCTTTTCAAGATCCCTTGCTTCCCTGGAAATATTCACTGAATCAAATTTTTCCGGGACAGGGACCTCATCCTTTTCCAGTTTTTTTTGTAACTGATTTACCTCGGTACGGTTTGTACCAGCAATACCGTGGTGCAAAGAGGTTTTGGAAACATCTTCAATTGGCATTTTTAATCTCCCAAAAATTGATAAATAACCTTACCACCAATGATGATAAATCCTCATGTTGTATCCGTCAACTGATTTTCTGTTTACTCCTTCACAGTCCATGACCACCACTGTTGTAAGATTTCCCGCCACGGAACTTTTTCCGCTGGAGAGTCCTCTCTAACTTTAGATAAAATAAACACATATAAAATCGTTGTCTCACAGCACCAGCTACCCGGCTATTTATCTCTAATATATCGGCACATTCATTAAAAAATTTACCCTTTTTTAAAAATTACGTAGTTGAAATAAACACGCAGATTATTTAGTATTAAAAACTATGGAATGGATAATAATCATTGTATTGCTTCTTTTCAATGGCCTGTTTTCCTGTATCGAGATGGCTTTTGCTTCATCCAATATCCCATTTTTACGGGACATGGCTTCAAAAGGTAATGCCGCTGCAAAAAAGTTTATTGCTTTAAGGATGCGTCCGGATAGGACATTTGCCGTAATCCAGGTATGCATTACCTTAATCGGCACATTATCTGCGGCGGTCGGAGGAGCGGAAGTAAAGGAATCCATACTCCCCTACCTCGCTGAGTTTTTGGGAGTTTCCGGAACGACCGCTGAAATTATCGGGTTCGCACTTTTTGTCATTCCCTTTACTTTTTTTACCGTTGTCATCGGAGAGTTAGTGCCCAAAGCCATTGCAATCCGTTATCCCGAAGAGGTCTCTTTGGCCTCCTGTCACATGTTAACAATTTTGACAAAGATCGCCACACCTGTTGTCCACGTCCTTGAGCAATCAACATTAAAATTCCTTTCCTTGATAGGTATCCGCCACATCCTATCTTCCGAAGAAGGAGTGTCAGAACTATCCCTTAAATCACTATACCCTTTCCACAGGGATTATATTTTAAATTTATTTGCGCTCCGCTTTAAGAAGGCATCAGAGGCAATGCTCCCTTTTTCCAAGGTGGTTGCGATTCGCAGTTCTATGGGTAAGGAAGAAATCTTAAAGGTCATCATTGATTGCGGACACACAAGACTTCCGGTCATGCTCGACGATGCAGAACCACAGGTAATCGGAATTCTTCACACAAAAGAATTTGTGGCCATGATGAACGCCAAAATAGAATTTTCCTTGGCGAATCTGCTCCGTAAACCTTATTTTGTGGATGAAAACGAATCCATACTCAGGATACTCAAGAATTTTCAGGGAAACCGTATTCACATGGCCATTGTACGTCACGGCGCTCAAACCATAGGAATCATAACCCTCGAAGATATTTTAGAAGAAGTCGTAGGAGAGATCTACGATGAAGATGACGACGAAATAGTAAAGAAAATATGGAGACGCGAATCGGCACAAGAAGGCATCAGGCAAAAGGTTCTGCAGAAGGAAAAAACGACGTAAACCATCTCCCGCCGGCATTACTTTGGATATAAACCCGCCCTTTTTGCAGTAAGACCTATCTTTTCGAGGAAAGTATTGAATCGGAACGGCTTCGGGATAACAGGCACCTTGCTCTTTTCAATGAATGTCCTGAATTCTGGAGAAAGAGTATCACCTGTCATCAAAATCACCTTCTCCTTCAAGGCCGGCACATAACTTATCATCCATTCATAAAACTGGATGCCAGATATTTCACCGGGCATTTTCAAGTCCATAATAACGATATCAAATTGATCCTTTTGAATGGCCAGCATTGCATCTTTTGCGCTGAATACCGATGTTACAAGGGAACCTTTCGCCGATAACAATTCGCAGCAGGATTCTGCAATACCAGCCTCATCTTCTACCAGCAACAAACGTAAACCATTCAAATCATACTCCCCTTTCACTGTGGATTTAATTTCTTTGCTCGTCTGCACCTTGATGGGGAGCGTTACGGTAAAAATAGCGCCCTTTTGCCAATTTCTGCCGACAATTGTCCCTCCATGCTCTTTTATGATGCCATAACTTACCGCCAAACCCAGACCTGTACCTTTTCCCACTTCCTTCGTTGTATAAAAAGGAGTAAACAACTTTTCCGGTTCTAAAATGCCAGGCCCATTATCCTCAAATTCTATTACAATCTTATCCCCGCTGTGGAGTGTACGAATAGTCAGCACCCCTTTCCCATGGGCGCTTTTCATGGCATCATAGGCGTTGTTAATGAGATTTATGAAAACCTGCATAAGCTGCACCCGGTCGGCCATTGTCCGGGGCAATGACAGAGAAAACAATTGCTCCACTTCAATATTGTTGACTCTGAGGTCATTAATCTTCAACTCAAGGGCATTCCTTAAGACCTCATTAATACAGGTATATTGCCCCTTCCTGACGGATTTTCGTTTCGTTGCGAAGGTAAGTAAATTCTCCACAATACGGGTACAGCGCTGAGATGCATCAATTATATGTCTCAATCGATTCGTTGCGCTCTTTGACAGATTATCGCACATCAGCATAAGCTCGCTGAAATTCAATATAATCGACAGGGGATTATTCAGTTCATGGGCAACCCCGGAAATCATTGTCCCAACGCTGCTCATTTTTTCTGCCTGGATAAGTTGTTCCTTCAATATCTTTTGCTCAGTAATGTCGTAGCCGAACAAGTTAATGTTCGAGACAGTATTCCATTCGTCTTTCAGATACGTCACGATCCATAAAATATCGCGGACCCTCTGTTCCCGGGACGCAAACGGTATTTCTATCTGTTCGCCCTTGTTTCCACTCAAAAGCATCTGGATGTCATCGAATAATTCTTCTGCTTTATCGTGGGGAATAAAAACATCAATGATGGATTTTCCAAGAACGTCATCCAAAGTATAGCCAAATCTCTTCTCTATGGCGCGGTTCACAAACACAATCTCACCCGCGGAAGTTATGGTTACCACATATACATTTGTATTTTGAATCAGGGCATCCAGGAATTTTCTTTGATTGTACATTTCTTTTTCGGTTTCGCTCAACTTCAGCGTTTTTTCTTTTAACAACCCCTTTAAACGCTCCTGATATTCGAATATTCTCTTTTCCAATATACGCCGCTCTGTCACGTCACGAACAAAGGCCCTGACGATGTAATCGTTGAGAATGGTATCGTACTGTATGGAACAAATAATTTCCGTGTCCAGCCGTTTGCCATCCTTTGTCATCAAGGTCACGACCAAATTATTATCCTTCCGCGAGTTAACCGAGATGTCGTATTGTTTCCTGATGTCTTTCGTATTATCACCGGCAATAAGATCAAATAAATACATCGAGGTCATTTCTTTTGCATTATATCCAAGCATTTCCAGTCCCATTTTATTCACGTGCAAAAACCTCCCATGGCTATCCATTTTGAATATAATCTCCGGTGCATTCTCGACAAGGTCCCTGTATTTCTCCTCCGACGCCGTAAGACTGTCCAACAGCATGGCATTGATCAGTGTAACCGTAATTTGCGCTGACACCTGACCGACAAGATTACTATGGGTCTCGGAAAAATAGGCGCATTTTTTACTGAGAATATTAATGCAACCAATCAAGGCATTATTAATAAAGAGCGGATAGACAAGGTAAGACGTAATGCCATCAACCCCTATGTGCTCCTCCTCCCCCTTATCCCTCTTTTTACATAATTCATTTCTTACAATGATTGCGTTTAACCTTGACACCTCATAAAAAAGAAAACTTTCCGGCTCTGTTTTCAATTCGGTACCTCTCTGAAAACTGTGCACATCGCGCTCTAAATCAAACAAATACGTATAATATTCACCCGATGGTTCAATTCTCGATACAAGGCTGAAGTAATCAAAATCTATAACCTTTCTAAGCTCAAGGCATAACGCATTGCTAAAATCTTTGTAACTCATGTGGGAGAGCACCAGGCGATTTATATTCAGAATGGTCTCCCGCTCCTGTTCCATCCTTTTTAACGTATGGTTTGTGTCAATCCTCTGGAATACTCTTTTCAATATATCATCAAGGCTTCCCCAGTGAATTGGCCTCGTAATATAATCGAAAAGCCCCAGGCTTGACATCCTCATTTGTAATGCAATATCAATCTTGCTTTCCTTTGTTATGGGCACTACGACGGTGTGAGGATAATATTTTTTCATAATTTGAACAGCCACGATCTGTTTATCCGGATCGCGGTCCACGTCCACTAAAACCACATCGAAACTCTTTTTACTTTCCGGTATCTTGTGTAAATCCCTTTCATCATAAAGAAAAAAAACATCAAAACCTTCCTGCGCAAAATAATCTCTAAAAGAGGTATATTCTGTATCTTCACCACCCAAAGAAATAACAAGAAATCTTTTAGTTAGTGCTTTATTTACCATGTTTAGATTTGACGTTTGGAATTTTGCATACAAAAATCAGATTAGCAAATATACAAGAACCGTGCCGAAAAACCCATTTAATTATGCAAACGAAGAAACCCAATTACAATTTTTATACATCTCCTCCCTGCCTTTTTGCAATTAAAATATATTCGGCTTTTCAGTAAAAAGGATTTCTGCAGGTGGTAAAACACATCTCACTTGCCCCTGCAATATCAACAATGAAACATTCATGAGTTTCTGGCTCACAAAAGATAATGAAAATGCCCCTGAGACAAAGACAATGGGCCTAGAATGATCGTGAAGGAGTATTTCCGATGAAAAGCTCCTACCTCATAATTTCACGAATTTTCGCTGCCTTCTTTTTTCCGATACCTTCCACACAGACAAGCTCCTGCTCATCGGCTGTAAAAACCTTCTCTACACTGCCGAAATATTCCAGCATCCGTTTTGCCATCCCTGGCCCGATGCCTGGCAATCCCTGCAGCAGATATAACTTTCGTGTCTGCATACGTTTGGGTTTTCTGCCCATCCTCTTCAATATGTCGTCACGGTACCTGATATCATGAATCCCTGCCATTACCAATATCTCTGCGGTACCTTCAGGAGTTTTGGAAAAGATCAAGGGTATTTGCCAGGAAACGGACAATGAAACTATTGCTCCCCTGATGGCTTGTGGATCAATTTCATAACCAGTACGAAACAAATCTATGCCTTCTATCACCATAAAGGGTATTTCAGCATGCCTTTTTAACCGGGATGCCTGTGAAAACAACCGCCCGTCAATAATAGACACAATAAAATCCTTTGTCGTCTTTCTTTCAACAACAATATGTCCATTGATAATATAATCACCAATGGATAGCTTCTTTTCTTTTACAACGATATCCTCTTTGGCAAGAAGTGCAGGTATAACCCCGCTATTTATTTCACGGTAGTCAACTTCTACATGGATACTCATATGAAAAACCCCGTAATTGACACCTGCCACAACAATTTGACAATTCTGGTAACAATTAACCTGCTGAAAATAACGAGATAATACAGCAATAATCAGGCCAGAAACATCATCTGTTTTTCTCACGTGGAATACAATTGAATACTATCTATTCATCAACGGAATGCTTTTGTCCGATGGCCATTGCAAACATCCTGTTAAATTGTTCCTCATAAAGCCGGTGATAGAGTCCGTATTTCTGCAATAGTTCCTGATGTTTGCCAACTTCCACAATCTGTCCGTTGTCAAAAATAACGATCATATCAGCAGCTTGAATCGTGGAGAGCCGATGCGCGATAATTATAGTTGTTCTGCCCTGCATGAGTCTTTTGAGTGACTGCTGGATCAGATTTTCCGTTTCTGAATCCAAAGAAGAAGTTGCTTCATCCAGAATTAAAATAGGCGCGTCTTTTAAAAAGGCGCGAGCCAGGGCCACACGTTGCCTCTGCCCTCCCGAAAGCTTCAATCCGTCTTCCCCGATTTCCGTTTGATAACCTTTTGGCAGCTTGCAAATAAAATTATGGGCATTGGCGGAGATGGCAGCAGCCTGAACGTGTTCTTCCGCAGCAGTTGGCTTGCCAAACACAATATTCTCATAAATGGTCCCGGAAAATAAGATCGGCTCCTGGGGCACGGTGGCAATTTGCCGTCTCAGGCAATTAAGCTTAAATTCGCGAATATTATAGCCGTCTATGGTAATCGCTCCTGCAGTCACGTCGTAAAATCTCGGAATGAGTTTGACAAAAGTAGATTTGCCGGCACCACTGGGTCCAACCAACGCCACGGTACTATTTGCGGGGATACGCAAATTGATATTGTCCAGGACAGTTTTAGACGCCTCGTAAGAAAAATGGACATTGCTAAACGTAATTTCTCCTTTGACAGGCCCAAACTCCCTGGCATCAGGACGATCCACGATTTCCGGAGAGGTGTTGAATACATCAAAGATCCTTTCGATGGCAGACTGGGAATTGGCCAGGAGGATATTGAGTTCGGTAAGACGGTTGAGAGGGTTATAAAACATACCCAGATAAGCATAAAACGCCGTCAGTTCCCCAACGGTAAGGCGGCCGTACATAACCTGCATCGCCCCA
Organism: Candidatus Brocadia sp.; assembly: GCA_011525665.1. Taxonomy (GTDB): domain Bacteria; phylum Planctomycetota; class Brocadiia; order Brocadiales; family Brocadiaceae; genus Brocadia. Next base: position 72,771 of record WYAU01000075.1, on the reverse strand, counting down.
TACCAGACCACAAGAACAGGGGCAACAGCCGTTAAAAAACCAACCACCGACATGGCGATGGCATGATGTTTTACCGTTTCCAATTGGTACGAGAGATACTCACGGTTATCCTGGAAGAAATGCTTCTCTTCCGCCTTCTCCCGCGTATAAGATTGTATAATGGATATGCCGCCCAGTTTTTCGTGCACATTTCCCGATATCTCTTCCATCTTTTCCCGGGCAAGTGAACTGATCTTTCTGATCCGGGATTTAAATAACTTATTGAATGCAACATAAAAGGGGAAAATAGAAACCGACACCAGCGCCAAATGCCAATTCATGTGGAAAAGGAGAAGGGCGATCAAAAACAGCGCACTTGCATCCATGAGCGTATTGGTAAAGGCGGCACCTACAAAGTTTTGAGCAACCGCGATATCTCCCAGCAGACGTGACGCAATTGATCCAACCCGCCGTTTTTCGTAGAAGCCCAGCGACATCCTCTGAAGGTGGACATATAACTCATGCCTCAGGTCAAAAATAAGCTTTTGGCTGGTACGATCGGCAAAATATGACCTCAAATAGGTAACCGCAGCCCAGAATGCATAAACAGCAAACAGGGCCAGCATTGTATAATGCAACCGTGTAGTTTTATAGGTAGACGGTAATAGCAAGTGATCGATCACGTCTTTAAAGACCCACGGGAAGATCAAAGGGATATTATATTTCAGCAGCCCGCAGACGGTAGCCGCCCCGATCGACCAGCGGTAAGGCTTTACATATGACAGGAATTTTATTAATGACGGGTTTAGAAAACGTTTTGCCACGAGTTTATTTCATTTTCCCGAAAAACAGACTTGTAGTATTACATCCTGGCGCAGAAGAACTCCAATCAAAATGAATTTTGCCGAAACTGGTAATTCAATATAGTATACGGATCAACGCTCTTATGTGCAAGCCGTACATTTGTACATTTTTCCGCTCTTTTCCTGTGACTGTCAGGTGTTTCAGTGTGACTGCGCAAGTCATTATAATTGACCCCTCTGACATCATCAAGGGATTGTTAACAGTTCTCTTGGATTGACTGATATCGTTAAAATGGCCCCATTCAACCTCAAAGGAGCCAACCCGTGAATCCTCCGTGCTAGTGTTTGTCAATTTTCTTGCCCGGCACCAATAATTGCTTCTCCATTCTTTCTATATCCCTATGTGTAATTTGCGTATTCATGCTCAAGGTATTTTAAAGAGTTCACTTTTTATCTGAACACATATTATTCGCCTTATATAATTATTGACAAATTTTGTCGCACTGTTTAGCATAATCTTGCAAAATAGTCAATTATTTGTTTTACAATAGCAAAATTAAAGATAACTATTCAGCGAAAATATTTCAGAATTTACTTGACACTCAATTCGAGAAAAACAGGCAGTCGGTATGGTAGGTGGCATAGAGGGCCGTAGAAGTGACCACCGTAGTCAATAGGAAGCCTTTGCAAAGAGAGGTGTGGAGTTTTGTTCAACCAGAGAATTCCATACTTTTGTGGCGAGTTAGGGGCGAAAGAAATGAAGGCGTTGCTTGAAGAGATAAACCGTGCGGTAAAGAATGCGGGAGGCATGTTGGAAAGCAGCGAGTCTGAGAAGTACCGGTACAGGTATCGGTCGATATTGCAAAGGGCAGAAGCGGAAAGCCCTCCCCCTGATGAAACGAATCGTAAGGAAAAAAGGGGGGGCAAGAAGAACAAAGGCGTGGAATCTCCTGGAACGATTACGGGAGTATGAGGGCGATGTGCTGAGGTTTATGGCGTCCCCTTCACGAATAATCTGGCAGAAAAAGATATCAGGATGACAAAGGTACAGCAGAAGATATCGGGGCGTTTTCGATCTCTCGATGGAGCAAAGATTTTCTGCCTTATCGGTACTTATCTTTCCACCTGTCGAAAACAAGAGGTGAATCTGAGCCAGGCATTACAAATGGTATTCCGTGGAGAATTGCCTGATTTTACCCACTCGTAGCGGCGGTGGGTGAAAATACGCTGAATAGTTACACAATTTCAATCATCCGCGCCTAATTCTTTACCCATGCACTAATTGATGTCGTAGTTATTGATAAAGTCCAATTCTTTCTCGGTAAAGCCATAATGATGGGTTAACATCTTGTTTATTCCGTCTTTTAGAACAAAATATCCTTTAGTTGTATTGACCTTACTACCGTAAAAGAACTTATGGGGCACAAAGACTTTAAGATGACCTTAAGATATGCCCACCTTGCACCGAGTCACAAGGTTAAAGCAGTTGATACGCTGGATAACATCTTGACAGCGAAACCAACTATACAAAAACTATACAATTTGAGAGAGGCGAGCAATGGTTAATATCCTGAAACCCTTGAAAATAGTGGTCGGGGTGGCGGGATTTGAACCCACGACCTCTTGAACCCCATTCAAGCGCGCTAGCCAAGCTGCGCTACACCCCGACATTATCTTATTATAGTATCTTTCTATCCATTATCAATCTAAATCTCTTTTGAAATATTTTGACATTGATCGTCTTTTCTACTATAATTCAGTTTGATTTTTTGCTAAAAATATTACTTTAATTACCTTATGTTCTTGATATAAGGCATTTTTAATCTTTTTAACCAAATTGAATGGATAAAAAAAATAAAACCAAGAAGTCAAGATTTTCTATTGGATATATCCTGCTCTTTCTCGCCGTCATGTATGTGGCACAGATATTTTTATCCCCCAAGGCTGAAGAAATATCTTACAGCCAGTTCAGGCTCTATCTTAAGAATGGCTATATATCCGACTGTACGGTAGGCTCCAACCTTATTCGGGGTCATTATAAAAAATTATCTGTCGAAGGTGATCGAGAAGAAAAGATCGCATTCGTTACCGTACCGATACAAGATGCAGAACTCGTCAACGAACTTGAATTACAGAAGGTTAGATTTAAAGGCGCTGCAGAAAATAATTTCTTAAAAAACATCCTGATGTGGTGGGTATTTCCCTTTGGCATCATGGCGCTGGGGTGGTTCTTTCTCTTTAAAAGGGTGGGAGGGATGGGCTCGCCTTTTATGTCATTTGGCAAAGCCAAGATAAAGTTGTATTCAGATAATGGTTCTCAAAAAACAACATTCATTGATGTTGCAGGATGTGACGAAGCAAAAGAAGAGTTGAAAGAAATTATAGACTTTCTTTCTTACCCGGAGCGATTTCAAAAATTGGGCGGGAAGATCCCTAAAGGTGTCCTTTTAATCGGTCCTCCAGGAACCGGAAAAACACTCCTTGCGAGAGCCGTTGCCGGTGAAGCGGGTGTACCATTTTTTTCAATCAGCGGTTCCGATTTTGTCGAGATGTTTGTGGGAATGGGGGCCGCACGGGTACGGGATATGTTCGAGCAGGCAAAAGCAAAGGCCCCCTGTATTATCTTCATTGATGAAATTGACAGTGTTGGCCGTCAACGTGGCACCGGACTGGGGGGCGGTCATGACGAACGAGAACAGACCCTTAACCAGCTTCTGGCAGAGATGGATGGATTTAATTCCCAGAAGGGTGTCATCATCATTGCCGCAACCAACCGGCCCGATGTCCTGGACAGCGCATTGTTACGTCCGGGACGTTTCGACCGTCAAGTAACTGTTGACAGGCCAGACCTGGTTGGACGGGAAGCTGTATTGTCTGTTCATGCCAAAAACGTAAAGATCGATTCCGACGTCAGCTTAAAAATTATAGCAAAGCGCACCGCAGGCTTTTCGGGGGCAGACCTGGCAAACGTTGTCAACGAAGCAGCACTTCTTGCGGCACGGTATAATAAGAATTCTGTCGGCATGGAAGAATTGGAATCCTCCATTGACAGGGTGTTGGCCGGTCCTGAGCGAAAGAGCAGAATCATGAGCGATACGGAAAAAAAGGCTGTTGCGATTCACGAGGCAGGCCACACGTTGGTAGCCGCGCTGCTTCCCAACACGGATCCTGTTCACAAAGTTTCTATCATTCCGAGAGGTACCGCGGCGCTGGGATACACGATGCAATTGCCTCTGGAAGATAAATACTTAACTACTGAACCGGAAATTTTGGATACCCTTTGTGTATTGCTGGGCGGAAGGGCTGCGGAAGAACTGGAAATACACAAAATCTCAACTGGCGCACAAAATGATCTGGAAAAGGCCTCGCAACTGGCTCGAAATTATGTATGCCGCTTTGGTATGAGCAAAAAGTTAGGCCCCCAGACTTTTGGACGGCAATCGGGAAACATTTTTCTCGGCCACGATCTCGTACAAGAAAAAGAATACAGCGAGAAAACAGCCGTCATTATTGACGAAGAAGTTACCAATCTTATTATGGGGAACTATGATAGGGTCAAAAAATTGCTCAACGATAATAAGGATAAACTAAATCTGTTAGCAAAGAAACTCGAAGAGGACGAAGTATTAGATGGCGAGCAAGTCCTTGAATTGCTGAAAATTGATAAGAAACACCCCTATGCCCATAAAGAAATCGATATTACACCCGTTGAGCAACCCCGGCAAAATCTGCAATACTTCCGGAAAGAAGAAGGAAAATAGAAGCAGCGATGTATAGTGTAAAGGGCTGTTTATTTACTCGCCTGCATTTCTGCAAGAAGTGTTTGTGACAGATTAAAATTGGAATAGACGTTTTGCACATCATCGTGGTCTTCTAAAGCCTCCATAAGTCCCAGCACTTTTCGGCCGGCCGTATCGTCCAGATCAATATTACTTTTCGGTATCCAGCTTATCTCGGCGCCTTCGATCTTTATGTTTTTGCCCTCAATAGCCTTTTTTACAACATCCAAAGTCGTTTGGGGGCATATAATCTGAAACAGATCTCCCGCCTTTTGTAAATCATCTGCCCCTGCGTCTAAGGCCAGCATCATAAGCTCGTCTTCACTGAGATTATTGCTGTTCACACTAATAAGCCCCCTTTTTTCAAACATCCAGGAAACACAGCCTGACTCTCCCATATTTCCGCCAAATCGCTCAAATATCTTTCTTATTTCAGGAGCCGTCCTGTTTTTATTGTCCGTCAGTATCTCAACCATTAAAGCTATTCCATGAGGTCCGTATCCTTCGTACAAACATTCAAACAACTCTGACGTCTCACCACCCCCCGTGCCTTTCTGGATGGCCCGCTCTATGTTCTCTTTAGGCATATTAACCGCCCTTGCCTTACTAATAGCCAACTGTAGTTTCGGATTCATATCCGGGTCGCCGCCACCTCTCCTGGAAGCCACAGTTATCATGCGGGCTATCTTCGAAAACATTTTGCCCTTTTTTGCATCAGCTGCTCCCTTTTTGTGTTTTATGCTTGCCCAATGTGAATGTCCAGCCAATTTCCCTTATTTCTCCTTAAAATATTTTTAGAAAAACTTACGGTTGAACGTTACGTTCACCCTCTATACGTTTTTTAATACTCTTTGAATCCCGCTCTTCTATAGATAGTAACCTCTTTATTTTTTCTAATTTCCTTGTAATATTCATTACTTGCACACCGTGGCCAAATGTCTTTTTATATAAAGCCTGTGCTTTTTCCCAAAAAGTAACAGCCCCATCCCAATTCCCCAAACTATAATGCACGTCCCCAATATGCTCATAGATGTCAGGCTCTTCCATGAATTGAATAGCCTCCAACAATTTTTGAAGTGCCATAATTAAATAATCTTCTTTCCCGACCTCCTGTGCCTTCTTATAATAAGCCCAGCCCAAGCTGTCAAGATATGCACCATTTTGTGGTTGTGCCTTTAAAGCCTTATTGACAAGCCGAATGGCTTCATCTAAATTTCTATTGTCTTCAATGAACAGGTAACCAAGGAAATTATTTGCCTCGTGAAAATCTGGATCAAGTTTCAGGGTCATCCGTAACGCTTCTTCTGCCCTGTCAAGTCTTTGACCTTCGTAATAAAGATTTGCCAGCAAAAAATGGACATCCCGTGTTGTTTCTTTATCGAGGGGAATCAATTTCATATTCTCAACGACCGCGATCGCTTCCTCAATTTTCCTCTGATTTCTGTAAATTTGACAGAGCAAGAAATACTCCTTTGGATTCTTACTCCCTGCCTCTATATTTTTTTCCAGAATTTCCGTGATTTTTTCAATTTCTTCGCTTTGTTTGGACTCATTGTTTGTTTTCTCGTATATCTCAGACAATGCTAAATGCATAACCCAGTTGGCGGGTTCTTTTTCCAAAAAAATCTTTGCTTCTTTAATTGCATTATCATAGTCACGAAGCGCGTCGTAGCAAAGTGTGAGATAAAAATTGGCGAAACTCAGGTTTGGATCAGCTTCTTTTACCTTTAAAAAATATTCCAGGGCCTTTTTTATATCATTTTTTTCAAAATATTTCTGACCGATCTCATAGTATATCTTTACCGGTTCGCTTACCAGTTTCATGTCAAACATTCTCTCATAACACTCTATCCCCTTTTCCATCATGCCTTCCTGCATATAAAGATTGGCGAGTCTGTAAAAAGTGTCCGCCAGAAACACATGGTCCAGCTTCGTTGTTTTACACCGGCGGGCATATTCATATTCCGCAATGGCGTCCCGGGTTTTTCCGACTGTTTCATACAGTGTAGCCAATGTATAATGAACGCTGAATTCATTGGGTTTTATCTTGGCCAATTGTTCAACATAGTCGATAGACTTTTCATTCTTCCCTAATTGAAAATAGCATGTGGCTAAATGTTGAAAGATCCTTCCAGAAGTATGGTCTAATTGAATCGCCTTTTCAAAATAAGCGGCCGCATCTTCCCACTCCCTATCCAGCAGGGAAAAATAGCCGGTGCAAAAATAGGCATACGCTTTTTCCTGTCCATGCAAAGGCCCGCCCGCCTTACCCGGCAAGAACCGGCTGTCATGTTTAGCCGCAATACTGCTGCATCCGTGGAAACCAACAGACAAGAGTATTACAAACACAAAAGGAAAAGACCTGACACATACCATTTCATCTTTCTTTGCATATCCTTAATGCAACCGAACTCCCCCATCCTTAAAGAATAACCTTGTTCAATGGGTATTCAATAATCCCTTCAGCTCCCGCTCTTTTCAGTTCAGGGGTAATGCTTCTTGCTATCGTCTCATCCAGCACCGTTTCAATCGCATAACCGGCTCCTTCCGACAGAGAAGAAACTGTTGGCTTTCTCAATGCGGGCAATTTTTTTAACACCTGCTCCAAAGCCCCATTTGAGACATTCATCTTTAACCCGACCTTTGCACGGGCAATAATGGCTCCTTCAAAAAGCATTGCAAGATTCTCTATTTTTGTGCGTTTCCAATCATCTTTCCACGCATGATGATTGGCGATAAGCTGAGTTGAAGATTCCATAACGGTCTCAATAATACGGAGTTTATTTGCCCTCAGGCTGCTCCCCGTTTCCGTAAGTTCTACAATCGCATCGACCAAGTCCGGAGCCTTTGCCTCAGTAGCGCCGTGGGAAAATTCAATATCAGCAACCACGCCGCGTTCTGCAAGGTATTGCCGGGTCACGTTCACGAGTTCCGTCGCAATCTTTTTATTCTGAAGATCATCCACGGAACGTATGGACGAACTTTCAGGCACAGCCAGAACCCACTTTACCTTTGTCAACTGTTGCTTGGCATACACAAGGCTTACAACCACTCTTACGTCAGAACCTGCTTCCTTCACCCAATCGGCACCGGTCAGACCTGCATCAACAATCCCTTTTTCAACATATCGGGACATATCCTGCGGCCTGATTAATCGTACGGAAATTTCATCGTCATCGATCGAAGGATAATAAGATCGGGGACTCACATGGACGGTATAGCCCGCCTTTTTCATCATTTCAACGGTTGCTTCCTGAAGACTGCCTTTCGGTAAACCTAAATGTAATTTTTTCATCCTTCCAACTCACCTTTAATTGTAATATCGCTTCCCTTAACTGCCTCGTCAATAAGGTTTGAAATATGCTGGCTTTTTTTTAACGATTCATCCAGATAAAACGTCAACAAGGGAGTATATCTTATCTGGAGTTGTGCACCCACCTTTGACTGAATAAATCCTCTGGCATGTTCCAGTGCCCGCAGCGTTTTCCTCTGAGTAAGCACATCCCCTAAAACAGAAATATACACCTTTGCCCTTTTCAAATCAGATGCAACTTCAACTTTAGTAACCGTAATAAAACTTAACCGCGGATCTTTGAGTTCGTAAAGTATGATTTTACTTACTTCTTGTTTAACAGATTCGGAAATCCGTTCCATTCTTCGTGAAGGCATAACAACCTCCTTCTTTATGATAAACAAAATACACGATGCTTCAACGGGATTTATCGCATGAACGCACATTCCCTCTCACGGGATTAAACAAATTCGAGATGATAACCAACAAGCTCCACAGAGGTTGCGAGCCGGAACATATTCAGTAAATTCGACAATGCACCGTTCACATACCCTTTATCATTTCCCACCATTGCAATCCCTAATCTGGAATACTGGCAATGATCTAATGTTCCGATTTCTGAGATAGAGACGTTAAAATTATTTTTAACCCGATCTTTCAGGCTCTTAATGATGCGACGTTTATCCTTTAATGTATTTGCACTCCGGATTACTAATCGAATATTGAGAACCCCAACCACCGCATCGTCAGATTTACAGAACTCCAAGTTCATAGCGTACCGTATGTAATCAGGGTTACCTTAATTGCCAGGAAGGAAATAACGGGAAGGAATAACAATTTTTTTAAAGAATATTGCCAGACAACGTTCGAAACACACTTATTATACCGTTAACGTTCTCGCTATCTTTTGCACTTCGTATGCCTCCACAATATCTCCCACTTTAATGTCATCATAATTGGCAATTTTTAGTCCGCATTCGAATCCCGCCCTGACCTCTCTGACATCGTCTTTCACTATCTTTAAAGACTCCAATTTTCCGTCATAAATAATAATGTTATCCCGAATCAAACGGACGGAAGAATTCCTCGTGATTTTACCGTTTTTCACATAACACCCTGCAACGTTGCCAATTTTTGAAATATTGTAAACTTGCCGTATCTCAACCTGTCCTAATACAACCTCTTTAGATTCAGGCTCTAACATACCTTCCATTGCAGCTTTTATTTCGTTTGTTGCATCGTAGATAATTTTGTAGAGCCTGACATCAACCCCTTTTTCTTCCGCCAAGATACGCGCCTTGTCCTCGGTTGTCACATAAAATCCGATCACAATGGCGTCCGATGCATCAGCCAGAAGCACGTCCGACTCCGTAATACCGCCAACACCGCAATGCAATATCCTCACTTTAATTTCCGGAGTTGAAAGTTCTTCTAAAGCTTTCTTAAGCACTTCAACCGAACCCTTATAATCAGCCTTTAATATTATCTTGATCTCCTTTACATTTCCCTCGGCAATTTTTGTATACAGGCTATCCAGCGTAACATGCTGGTATTTTATCAGGGAGGTTTCGCGTTCTTTCTTTTGTCTTTCCTGAGCAAACTCTCTCGCCCTTTGTATATCCCTGACAACGTAAAATTTATCTCCGGCCTCCGGGACTTCGGAAAAATCAGAGACGGATACCGGTGTTGATGGGCCCGCCTCTTGTACCTCGACTCCCCGATCGGTCGTGATGAGGCGTGCCCTCCCAAAAGTTTTACCACAAAGGATAATATCCCCTTGACGCAGGGTACCATCCTGTATCAAGACATTGGCAATCACTCCCCGCCCTTCACTCAAGTGGGCCTCTAATACAACACCGCGCGCCGGATTTTTAGGATTTGCTTTAAGCTCCAGGATCTCCGACTCCAACAAAAGCCTTTCAAGCAGGGTATCAATTCCCTTTTTCGCGACGGCTGAAGTCTCAACAAACTGCGTCTTCCCCCCCCATTCTTCAGGAATTAAATCCAGGCTTGCAAGTTGCTGTTTGACCCGCAATGAGTTGGCGCCCGGCTTATCAATTTTATTCACAGCGACAACAATTGGCACATTGGCGGCTTTGGCATGATTCAATGCCTCTTCCGTCTGAGGCATTACCCCATCGTCGGCCGCCACAACGAGCACCACGATATCGGTAATATTTGCCCCCCTTGCCCGCATTGCCGTAAATGCCTCATGGCCCGGCGTATCAAGAAAAACTATGTGCTTCCCGTGCATTTCCACTTTATACGCGCCGATATGCTGTGTAATGCCACCCACTTCCCCCGCAGCGACATTCGTCTGACGGATACTATCAAGAAGCGAAGTTTTCCCATGGTCAACATGCCCCAAAAAAGTCACAATTGGCGCCCGATACACCATATCCTCCGCCTTTGTAGACACCTGCTCAGCCACAAAATCATATTCTTTCGTGGTCTCTTTTTTTCGAATTTCAATCTCCACCCCGTATTCAATGCCTAACAGTTGGACAACATCTTCGGTCAATATCTGATTAATCGTTGAGCGCACATTGTGCTCGAGGAGCAATTTGGCAATAATCTCATTTGCGCGAATTCCCAACTTGGAGGAAAGGTCTTTTACCGTTATCGGAGGCTCCATGATAACCTTCGCCTCCTTTTCTTTAACTGCCGGTTTTTTTGATTCAAAAACCTCCCCTCTCTGTTCTTTTTTTCTGAAGGGTACAACACCATGCGGCTGCTTTTTCTTCCAGAATGTTTTTACCGGCGTCATTTTTACAACCCGCTGTTGCTGGGGGGGAGCGCTTTTGGGAATTCTCACAATCTTGCTTGGCTGAACAACTTTTACCCCACCGCCGGCTTGCAATGTCGCCTTATCGTCCTTCTTTTGTTCAACGGCGCGGGGGGAGAAAACTCCTTCGGCTTGAGGTTCTTCCTTCACAGGAGTCGCCTTTGCGCCCGGCTGGAACAATTTTTTTATCATTTCCGCCTGCTCGGGAACCAGCGTATTCGCATGGTGCGTAATGTGCGTCAGCCCCTTTTCATGACACTTTTCAATTAACAGGCTGCTCTTAACCCCAAGTTCTTTAGCAAGTAAACTGATCCGAATTTTCCCCATTTACACTCCTACGATAATGAAAATACTATTCATAAATATTTCACACGTTCTCTTCTTCCTCAACCGTTTTCACATGCCCGGCCGTCTCCGCGTTTACTGCCTTTGAATTATCAGAAGGCCTTTTATTCGATTCCGCCGCCTCCGCAAGCCCGGCGGCTCCCGCCTTCTGTCTCTCCTCAAATTCAGATTCCGTGATAATATCTATATCCCATGACGTTAAACGCGAAGCAAGGCGCACATTCTGCCCCCTCTTCCCGATTGCCAGAGAAAGTTGATCATTTGGCACCACAATGGTTGCAACCTGATTCTCGGCTGACAAAATAATTCCCGAAACTTCCGCCGGCTTCAGGGCGTTAGGCAGCAACACTTCCGGTTCATCGCTCCACCTGATAATATCAATCTTTTCTCCGTTTAATTCATCCACAATATTCTTGATCCGGGAACCACGCACGCCCACACAAGCACCAACGCAATCCACGTTTGGGTCACTGGAAGATACGGCAATCTTGGTCCTATGTCCCGGCTCCCTTGCCAGCGCCTTAATCTCAATTGTATTTTCTGCTATTTCCGGCACTTCCAATTCAAAAAGCCTCCGGACAAAATCGGGATGCGTCCGTGAAAGCAATATCCTTACCCGCGTTCCCACTTTTTTCACATCAAAAACAATCGCTCTGACCCGTTCATTTGTATTATAATGTTCATCGTCAATTTGTTCCGATTTATGCAGGATGCCTTCTGTTTTACCAAGGTTAACGATTATCGTTGAGCCTTCAAACCTCTGAACAGTGCCGCTGACAATGGCACCCCTCCTGCTAACAAAATCCTCATAAACGACATCCCGTTCCGCCTCTCGTATCTTCTGAATGATAACTTGTTTCGCGGTTTGCGCCGTAATCCTGCCTAATTCGGAAGGATCAATTTTACGGTCACCCTCCCTCGCCAAAATCTCTCCCGTATTTCTATCAATTTGAATAGAAACCGATTCCTGGGATTTAAAATGTTTCCGGGCTGCAGTAGTCAAAGCTGCCTCTATACCCTGAAACACCACATCTTTGGCAATTTCTTTATCCCTGTGCAAACTATCTACTAAACGCAGTAAACTTTCTTTATCCATAAATACCTTCTAATTTAAGCCGGTAATTTAAAGACCGGAGGAAAACATCTTATTGAGAAAAATTACACTCCCTAAAACAAAAAAGTGGGGATACCCCACTTTTAACTCCTATCGCCTTCCTTAGCCATTTGATTACAACTATACAAAGCACTTTAAGGATAACGCATCTCTCTTATCCCCGTGTCATTCAACGGTTAATACAATGTAGCAAAATTTTAGCAAAATAAGTGAGTATTGTCAAGTTGTTTTTCCCGTGTTGGCAACCACGGCGTGTGGATGCAAGAAATATGTTTAATTATTACTCAAAATCTCTTTGATATTCAAAATTTATTTTGCTAACATTTCTCGGAAGGAAATTATGCTATGGTAATCATTGTCGATAATTACGATTCGTTCACCTATAATTTAGTTCAACAAATTGGCGCATTTGGCGCAAGGATGGCAGTATTCCGAAATGACAAGGTCCGTCTTGAGGAAGTTGAGGAAAAGAGGCCCGATCATATCATTATTTCTCCAGGACCATGCACGCCCAAAGAAGCGGGTATTTCCAATGATATTATAAAACACTTTTCAGGAAAGATACCAATCCTCGGCGTGTGTCTTGGCCATCAATGTATTGCATACACATACGGGGCTGAAGTAGTTCGTGCACGAAGACTTATGCACGGCAAGACATCAATGATAAAGCATGACAGTAAAACCATCTATAAAGGGCTTTCCAATCCTTTTGAAGCGACCCGGTATCATTCTCTTATTGTCAAAGAAGACACCCTGCCCAATTGTCTCGAGATTACGGCACGGGCTGATAATGATGAGATTATGGGTATTCGTCATAAAGAATATCCACTAGAGGGGGTACAGTTTCACCCTGAATCATTTTTGACCGAAGAAGGTCCAAAACTTCTTAAAAATTTTCTGGCACTTTAAATACTCACGCGGCATCGAAAACAAGGGAAACAAAATTGGCTGCAGTCTCCCACAGCAGAGAAAATTTCGCCGACCAGCTTATTACAGTCATCCGCAAGAAAAACAGCTGTGTAGTCGTGGGTTTAGACCCCCACTTCAACCTCATCCCCGATGCCACCAAGCACAAGCTTCCCGTTTCGCAAAAACAGGGTCTTGAATATGCCGCACGTGTCATCCTGGAATTTAACATGCAAGTTATCGATCTTATCACGCCGCTTGTCGGCATCGTCAAACCGCAGATTGCATTTTACGAACTTTACGGCTGGTGGGGTATCTGGGCATATGCAGAAACCATTAAATACGCTAAACAAAAGGAATTACTGGTAATTGGCGATGTGAAAAGGGGAGACGTCCCCAGCACGGCTGAGGCATATGCCGATGCCCACATAGGAGAGGTGCACATAGACCGTATGATAGAAACTCCTTTTGCCGCTGATGCCATAACCGTTAACCCTTTTTTTGGGACCGACAGCATGCTCCCCTTTCTCCAAACGGCAGAAAAACATAACAAAGGAATATTTGTCCTTGTAAAAACGTCAAATCCAGACTCCGGTGAATTCCAAGACCTCATGTGTGGAGGAAAAAAACTTTACGAAATCATTGCAGAAAAGACGCATGCGTGGGGAAACGGATTAATTGGCAAACAAGGATACAGTGCGGTGGGTGCAGTCGTGGGCGCTACCTTTTCACACGAGATATCGACAGTACGAAGTATTATGCCGGCGGCCTACTTTCTTGTACCCGGTTACGGCGCCCAAGGCGCCACGGCAAGGGATATAGCGCATTGTTTTAACCCGGATGGGCTTGGAGCCATTATTAACGCCTCCCGTTCCATCCTTTATGCATACACTATGTCCCCCTGGAAGGAAAAATACGGTATGAATGCATGGAAAGACGCCACCCGGGAAGCGGTAGTAAAGATGAATGATGAAATAAGAAAGATTCTTAACTCGTAAATATGGATAAATTAAAAAAAATTGTCATCATTGGTCTGGATGGCGCTACATGGGATGTTATTCATCCTATGATTCGCAAAGGGAAATTGCCCACATTTAAATATTTTACTGAGAACGGTAGCTATGGAAATTTAAATAGCACCATACCCCCCCTTAGCGCCCCTGCCTGGACGTCTGCCTTTACCGGTGTAAACCCCGGCAAACACAATATATTCGACTTTTTTACCATCCGTAACGACACCTACGAAATGAGAAACGTTACCTCCAATGATAGAAAGACACCCGCCATCTGGAACATTCTCAACTCCTACAACATGAGATCAGGCATCTTTAACGTGCCCATGACCTATCCCCCGGAAGCTGTTAACGGTTTTATGGTTGCGGGTCTTGGCATCCCTGATACTAACTCGAATTTTATATACCCGTCCGGCCTTAAAGAAGAGTTAAAACACTCTTTACATGGATTGCAGTTCAGTATCGACGTAGGAACGATTATGTGCGGAAAGGAGGGCGCCTTTCTTGACGAGCTCTATAAGGCAACGAATATGCAGGAAAAGGCCATCCATTATCTCTACAATAAATATGACCCCGATCTTTTTATGGCCGTGTTTGATGAATTAGACCGTTTACAGCATTTTTTCTGGCGCCATATGGAGACAGACCATCCCTTTCATGATCCTAAAGAATCCCCAAAATACAAAAACGCCATTGAAGATTACTACCAACATCTCGATACCGTTATGAAGCGATTTGTGGACACTATCTCAGAAGATTCTACCCTCATAATCGTCTCAGATCATGGGTTTGGGGGGCTGCACAAGGATTTTTATATCAACAACTATTTTCGCGATATCGGTATCTTAAAACAAAAACCAAGACCGCCGATAGCTGTTAATACCGAAATATTAAGAACAATGAAAACTACCCTGAAAAAGTTTACGTACAGAATGGGTATCGGACAATGGGTTGATCACATCGTTCCCGATTGGCTGCGACTTAAGTCGCTTACCCCGGCGATAGATACGGGGCTGGGAAATATCGATTGGCAACAAACAAAGGCGTATTTCTGTTCTCTGTCGGGACAGAACGTCTGGATCAATCTCAAGGGCCGTCAGCAGGAAGGTACTGTTGAACCGGGAAAGGAATACGAAGTTCTCCGGGATCAGATAATTGAAAAACTCTACTCTGTAAAAGATCCGGAAACATCTCAAAGTATTATCCGAAAAGTCTATAAACGGGAAGAAGTTTATAAAGGAGATTGCACGCAGAATGCCCCTGACCTGATCATTGACATGGCAGAGGGTTATGTCATGCAGATCGGCTTTGCCCAGGAGTTGCTCATGCCCGCCACACAGTATAGGCTGTTTCGCTCAGGCTGTCACAGGCAACACGGAATCTTCATCGCCATAGGAAAAGACATTAAAAAAAACCATCGCGTGTTCAATCCGGAAATTACAGATATCGTCCCCACCGTCCTTTACCTTCTGAACAAACAAATTCCCACGTATATGGATGGCAAGGTATTGACGGATATTCTCACCAATAAACGAAAGGCCGTTGAGTACCAGGTTATCCAGGCAAATAGAGCAGATGATGCCACCCGCGATGTTTCACGGGAGGAAGAAGCCAAGATATGTGAGAGGCTGAAGGGATTGGGGTATATGGGGTAATCGTTTAACAAAACAGCAGAGATTAAAACGCAGGGTTACGCGGTATGGGCACGCAAGGGGATATCTTTTTAATTAAAGGAGAATTGTCCCGGTCGGCCCACGGAAAACAGTCACGGAGTATAAAAAAGCTCTCGCTTATCAAAATTTCCTTGACTCAGCCAGGGGTCCGCGCCATCATTGGAGAAATCTTGCTGCCGTTTTTTATAGGTGGAGAAAGGGAGGAAAGAGTGGGTGACGTCCAGCGAGGCCCCGGCGACGATCTATTTCTCCTTCCCCGCGCGCTTGCCGGAGGGGATCATTATCCTTCCCGGCCGCGGCTAAGCCGCCGCAAAGCCCTAAAGCCATCTTCCGGAAATGTATATTTAATTTTTTCTCACAATTTATTTTTGGCTCACTATTAATTATGAAAGTTGTATTGTTTTCTATGCCCGACACCGTTCCCCAGTTCTCTGCAAAGACATGGAGGGCGCCAAATCTGGCTATTTCTTCCCTAGCGGGGAATATACGCTCACACCATGAAGTAGCGCTCGCGGATCTGGTACTTAAAAGGAAGACCTTGCCCTCCTCGATAAAAAAGGCCATTGAGGATTATCAGCCCGATGTTGTGGGGTTGAGCGCAATGACCTTCCAATTCGACACGGCCCGGAAGATTGCGGCATTTATCAAACGCATGCAGAAAGAGATTAAAATAGCCATTGGCGGTTATCATGCCACCCTCATGTATGAAGAAATCGCTTCTTCCGATGATGGTGAACCCTTCGATTACATTGTCCGCGGGGAGGGAGAAAAAACCTTCAGCGATATGCTGGATGCCATTGAAGGAAAGCGGTCATGGAAAGATGTTCCCGGCTTGTCCTACCGGTGTAACGGCAACTTTTTGCATAATCCACCACGACCCCTGGAGGACCTGGAGACATTACAACTGCCGCGCCGGGATGCGCGTATCTGGAGTGGATACCTTTTTTCCGGAAAAGAACTGGATATGGTCGAAACGTCCCGCGGGTGTACAATGACGTGTAATTTTTGCAGTATGAACCGCATGTACGGGCGCACCTTCAGGACATACAGCTTTGAACGTGTTATGCAGGACATTGCAAACGCCAAAAAATCCGGGGCACGATACATAGCCTTTGCGGATGACAATATCACCTTAAATGTAAAAAGGTTTGAGTCTTTATGTAATGCAATTGTAGACGCAGGGCACAGTGACCTCCGTTATATCGTTCAGGCAAGCACGGCAGGCATAGCATCTTCCCCGACATTAGCCAGAAAAATGGCCCAGGCGGGGATACAGATTGTATTCCTCGGAATCGAAAACGTGTCCGAACGGAACCTGAAGTTGATGAATAAAGGGAACATGCTGGAAAAGACGAAACGGGCAATAGAGTACCTGCACGACAATAATATTCTTATTGTAGGGGGCATGATTCTCGGACATGCAGAAGATAAAGAAGAAGACATTGCCCAGAATTTTGAATTCTTTGACAGGGCCAATATTGATTTTTATGGCGAACAGATCATTACTCCTTATCCGAAAACCGGCATGAGGGATATTTTAATCCAGGAAGGGCTCGTTACCAATGCTACCGATTACCGCAAGTACAATGGCTTTTGGGCAAACGTCAGGACGAAGCACCTTTCACCGGAAGACTTGCAGTTTTTGCGGTGGAAGTATAAACGGAAATACTCCACTTTTTTTAAGACAACTCCGGTCTTTAGGGCTAATTTTGCCATGGTTAATCTTTTGCGGGTATTGATTTTGAGACCGTATTACCGGATTAAAAATTTTATCGCCTTAATCGGAAAGACAGAGCGCGATATTTTTGAAAAAGATATGAAAAGATTTGCTGAGATGAACAATTTTTTTAAGCCTTATTGACATACTGACGCGGCAAATGGCCTTTATTATTCTGATACAGCCGCTTTACAATAATTTCATCCTCCCTCCATCAACATCCAATAGCCACACATAGCCTAACACCATTGGCCAGTTCTGTAAAAAACGTGTTCTTTTTGGAATCCTGTTAGGTTCCGGAGAAGGACTACGGGAAGATGCTATAACAACCCTTTTGTGCTACATTTTCAAACCGCGTCACAACAAACGACAAACGATTATTATGAAGCCTCCATCAGTTGTTCATATATTCAACCACAATGCACACTTTTGTTTATATTTTTTACTGTTAGAGAAACTTGTGGGCATTTTTGTAGTAAAAAAATGGTTATTGGGTTTACTCAGCAATAAATATACTGTGAGCCTCTTAAATATTAATGTTACGAAGTGGCCTTTAATGTCATGATAAACCTTTTAGTTGTATTTATTAAAATGCTTATTAATATCTTTTGCCGGGTAAACTCAATAACTGTCTTCAGAATAACCACCGCGTGGGTACATAAATTGCTTTAACAGGCAATTGTTGTTTCGATTCCCTGTTTGACGGGGAAATCATTTCACGCCCTAGAATTTTGACTTTATAAGGGATTCAAAAAATCAATTTTGCTTGTTCCCAAATAGTGGCCTGGAAACGAGCATTATGTCCCTGGTCTGTTTTGGGTTTAAGGGTTAATATGGCCGTTCAATGGAAGAAATCAACGTGTCCCTATTGTGGTTTAGGCTGCGGTCTGATGGTCGGGGTCGAAGAAGGAAGGATTGTTAAAATCCATGGAATGAAGGGCCATCCCGTTAATGACGGAGACATCTGCGCATTGCCTGCGCATTATCCTCCGCTCTTTAGAGCCAAGGAGCGTTTGACACAACCATTGATTCGTTGTAATGATGAGTTGATACCCGCTGGCTGGGATAAGGTTATTGCGTTCATCGCCGATCGGCTCAACCGTATCATAAAGGAATACGGCCCTGGTTCAATTGCATTTTTTGGAGGTGCGGCTTGTTTTACCGAGGAGTACTACCTCATAAACAAGCTTATGAAAGGAGCCATTGGTTCTAACCACGTAGAATCGACTGCCCGCCTGTGCATGGCAAGTACGGCAATGGGTTTTATTTCCACCCTTGGCGCCGACGCGCCTCCCACCTGTTACGCGGATGTCGAAGGGGCCGATCTGTTTTTTATAGCAGGCAACAATATGGCAGTGTCAGTACCCGTTTTGTTTCGCCGTATATGCTCGGCGAGGAGGAAAAAAGACTCAAAGATTATTGTTGTTGATCCGCGCAAAACAGAGACCGCAGCAATGGCAGATATCTACCTTCAGATCAGACCGGGTACGGACGTTGCCCTCAATAATGCCATTGCCCATGTACTTTTAAAAGAGGGATATATCGATAAAGAATTTCTAAAACATTATACTTCCGGCCTGAGCGATCTCACAGAAAAGATGAGAAAATACCCTCCATCTTTTGTTGCTCAGATAACCGGCTGCCCCGAAAAACAAATTTACGAGGCTGCACGGCTCATCGGAAAGGCGAAGGCAATGTTAACCTTCTGGTTTCAAGGATACAACCAATCACCCGGGGCAGTTTTTAAAAATAATACTTTGCATAATTTATCCTTGTTAACGGGCAATTTTTGTCGTACGGGAGCAGGACCACTTTCAATTACCGGCGAAGCTAACACAATGGGATGTCGCTGGGTCGGAGCGCTGGCACATCTCTTACCAGGCATGCGAATGGTTACCAATCCCATCCACAGACACGAGGTTGCTAAATTCTGGAATATTCCGGTTGGAAAAATTCAGCCCACACCGGGCCGATCGATCATAGACATTATCCACGGTCTCCATTCCGGCGAAATACGTGCATTATGGATTATGTCTTCCAACCCCGCTGCGTCCCTTCCCCATACACGATGGGTCGAGGAGGGGCTTTCGAAGGCAGATGTCCTCATTGTTCAGGATATATTCCATCCCACAGAAACGACGCTCCTGGCAGACGCAGTCCTCGCCGGCACCCAGTGGTGTGAAAAGACAGGTACGTTTATTTCTTCGGAAAGACGTATTGAACTGGCAGAAAAAATTATTGATCCGCCGGGCTTGGCAAAATCCGACTGTGAGATCATCTGGACAGTAGCCAGGGCTATGGGGTTCCACAATGAATTTCCTTATGTCTCATCCGAGGAAGTATTCGAGGAATGGAAGGGAATCACGCGGGGGCGCATATGTGACATGGGCGGTGTAAATTATAACCGCCTTCGTGATAAAACAGGCCTCCAACTGCCCTGCCCCGAAGTCGATCATCCCGGCACACCCCGGTTATTTACCGATCTGCGATTTTTCAGACCTGACGGCCGCGCCGCACTCCTTGCCCGTGAAAACGGTGAACCTGCAGAAG
Organism: Candidatus Brocadia sp.; assembly: GCA_011525665.1. Classification (GTDB taxonomy): domain Bacteria; phylum Planctomycetota; class Brocadiia; order Brocadiales; family Brocadiaceae; genus Brocadia. Next base: position 52,815 of record WYAU01000075.1, on the reverse strand, counting down.
CAACCGATAGTGAATACCCATTCGTTCTCATTACCGGACGCCTTGCCTGTCACTTCAATACCGGCACCCGTACCCGTCGTATCTCACACCTTAATAATATCGCTCCGGACAACATAATAGAGATTCATCCGGCTGACGCCGCTCGTCTTGGAATTACTGAAGGCGAGGAAGTCGTGATATCTTCACGCCGAGGCAATGTAAGAGGGATCGCCTCCATCAAAGATCGTATACTCGCTGGTACCGTCTCCATGAGTTTCCATTATGGCAGCGCATCCGCAGGCAACGGCAAACTCGCCAACCTGGTCTGTAATCCGGCTTACGATATTCATTCACAGCAGCCGCAATTTAAATACTGCGCCGTTAAGATGTCCAAAGCGAACACTCTCTGGTAAAAAATTATCATGAGCAAACTGTACGAAAGAAGCAAAATTGAAGCATCACAGCGGACAATTGAGTTCTTTGAGACGCTGCTGCGCGCATCGGCTGATGGGATAGTCATTACTGACGCAACGCATACTATCATAATAGCCAATGAATCCTTTTGCGATTTCTTTGGAAAGCAGCGATGTGATGTACTTGAAACGAATTTATTCCTCTGGTTAGCACAGATCAGCCCCGACGGACCCAAACGCTGGGTCGAAATGGAGAATCATGTTCACGCCGAAGGCTCGTGCCATGATGTGGAGTTTGTGTTAACATCCCCGAATGGGACAAGATACCTCAGCGTTAATGCCTCTTTTGTTGAGAGGGTTGGAACTGAGGATGCCGGTGTCATCATGAGCATCTGGCGAAACATAACAGAACAGAAGCGAACGGCGGAATTAGCGGAACGGATGCGTTTGACGACATTTGTCAAGGACGTAAGCATTGCGCTTACCCGGGGCGGTACGTTGCAAGAAATTCTCCGACATTGCGCAGAGGCCGTGGTTAATCATCTGCATGCAGCGTTTGCCCGTATCTGGACACTGCACGAAGGAGAAAATGTCTTGGAATTACAGGCAAGCGCCGGCATGTATACTCATAGAGACGGAGCCCATAGCCGAATACCGGTTGGAAAATTCAAGATCGGTTATATCGCCCGGGAACGCAAGCAACATCTGACCAACTCCGTTCTCAATGATCCTCACGTCAGTAACAAGGATTGGGCCAAGCGGGAGGGAATGGTCGCCTTTGCCGGATATCCCCTCATGGCAGGTAATCGCCTTGTCGGTGTTATCGCAATGTTTTCCCGCAGGCCGGTAACTGAATTTACACTCAAGGCATTGGCATCAGTTGCAGATATAGTCGCGCTGGGCATTGTTCACAAACAAAATCAGGAGGAACTCGTTAAATCTGAAAATAGATTTAAGACCATATTTGACAGTGCAAATGACGGAATACTCATGGCTGACGCAGAGACCAAAAAACTCTATACGGGAAATAAAAAGATTTGCCAGATGCTGGGATACACCACGGAAGAGATCGAAAGGCTCACCATTATGGATATTCATCCCCGGGAAGCTTTATCATACGTAATCGATGCGTTTGAAAAACACGCACGGAGTAAAGATACGCTTGCCCGCAATGTACCGATGAAAAGAAAAGACAATAGTATTTTTTATGTTGATGTTAACTCATCACTGATAACCATTGCCGGAAAAACATATGTGATGGGCATTTTCAGGGATATAACTGAACGCAAGCAGGCGGAAGAAAAAATCAGGCATATAGCCTTTCACGATCCCCTTACCGATTTACCCAACAGATTATTGTTCAACGATCGCCTTACTCTTGCGATAGCTCATGCACATCGCACGAAAGAGATACTGGCTGTAATGTTTCTCGATCTGGACAGGTTCAAGATCATTAATGACACGCTGGGACATACCTTTGGAGACAGATTACTGGGCGGCATTGCTGAAAAACTGAAAAAATGTGTCCGTGATGACGATACCGTTGCACGGCTCGGCGGCGATGAATTCGCTTTGCTCATAACGGGAATTACCCGACCGGAGAACGTGCACATTATCGCGCGGAAAATCCTCAATATCTTCAAACAACCATGGATAATCAGCGGACAAGAGCTTTACGCTACTGCAAGTGTCGGAGTTGCCCTCTACCCCGATAACGGTACGGATGTTGAGACCCTGCTGAAAAATGCCGATGCCGCTATGTATGATGCCAAGGAACAGGGAAGAAACAACTATCAGCTTTACATTCCGTCAATGAACCTCAAATCCTATAAAAGGATGACGATGGAGACAGATATTCGCCGGGCGCTGGAGCACAGAGAATTTATCGTATACTTTCAACCGCAAATGGACATCAATACCGGACAAACCATCGGAATGGAAGCGTTAGTACGCTGGCAGCACCCTGAACGGGGACTTATTTCTCCGTCTGAGTTTCTCTCGTATGCGGAAGACACCAGGCTGATTATTTCATTAGATGAATGGGTGTTGCAGACCGCCTGCACGCAAAACAAGACATGGCAGGATGCGGGATTTCAGCCCGTGTGCGTGGCAGTGAACCTCTCGGTTCTTACATTTCAGAAACAAGACCTGGTAGAAAAGATTAAGTCAATATTAATAAAAACCGGTTTAAGCCCGCATTTTCTGGGGCTGGAAATTACAGAAAGCATAGCCATGCAGGATGTTGAAACTACTATTCAGAAATTAAAAAAGTTAAGCGAACTGGGCATTCAACTCGCCATAGACGATTTCGGCGAGGGCTTTTCTTCTTTGCGGTATCTCAAAATATTTCCCGTCAACAAGCTTAAATTCAGTCCGTATTTTGTTCGGGATATCGTGAGAAATCCGGACGATAAGACGATTGTTGCGTCTGTCATTGCCATGGCGAAGAGCCTGAAATTCAGGGTTACTGCAGAAGGGGTTGAGACTGCAGACCAACTCTCTTTACTTAAACAAATGCAATGTGACGAGGTTCAGGGGTATTTATTCTCGAAACCATTGCCTGCCCATGCGCTTGAACAACAGATGGCTCAGAACACGATGTACATGATTCATGATAATAAAGATTCATCAGGATTATATTCCACTCCTGTGATGGCCTCTTAAGAGTTCAAGGCGCGAAGAAACGTTTTCGCCGTTCTCATACCTGCCAGCATGTAAATCATGACGTCAATTCCCTCTTTAAACTGATCAATTTTTCCCTCAAGCCGCTTTCTGTCTCAAGAAGTAAATTTCCTTGAATGACCTGGAAATGCTGGTAAAATCAAAGACAAAAAAAATCCGAAGACTTCGAGACACAAAAAACAGGTAAAAAACACTTATGAACATTCTCTTAATATCCATGCCGGATTGCGCCCCTCACTTTAATGCCAAGCGGTGGAAACCTCCCAACCTCGCAATTTCATCGATCGCCGGCAATATTGAGGGTCACAACGTTTACATCGCTGATCTTATCTTGCGGAGGGACCGGGTCGCTGAAACTGTCAGGGAATTAATTGCAACATATCGGCCGGACGTTGTAGGACTAACGGCTATGAGCTTCCAATTTGCCACAGCCCGGAGAATAGCAAGTCTCATTAAAAATATCAATAAAGATATTAAAATTGTTCTGGGCGGCTACCATGCCACGCTCATGTATGACGAAGTATGCAAGAGTGAAGAGTCCGACCCCTTTGATTTTCTCATTCGCGGTGAAGGGGATTTGTGTTTTCAGGAAGTATTGGACGCCATAAACGGCAAAGGAGCTGTAGAAAGTATTCCGGGTGTTTCGTTTCGGAATAATGGCTTTTTCATCCATAATAGTCCACGTCCTTTGGAAGACCTCGCGAAGATAAAAATCCCGGATCGTTCCAGGCGGATATGGAAGGGATATCGATATTATGGTTTTACCCTCGACATCGTGGAATCCTCCCGTGGTTGTGTTATGCCCTGCAATTTTTGCAGTATGGACAAGATGTACGGAAAAACGTTCCGCAGGTTTAGCACTGAAAGGATCCTTGAGGATATTGTCGATGCCAAACAGCATGGCGCAAACTTCATTATCTTTTCTGATGATAATTTTACGTTAGACATTAAAGGATTTGAGGCCCTCTGTGATGCTATCGTTGATGCCGGGCATAATGATATCCGTTATATCATCCAGGCAAGCAGCACCGGGATCGCTTCCTCGAATACCCTTGTGGAAAAGATGGCAAAGGCTGGTTTCCGAATCGTTTTCCTTGGTATCGAAAATGTTTCAGAAGAAAATTTGAGGCTTATGAAGAAGGGAAATATCATTGAAAAAACCAAACTCGCCGTCAAGCGATTGCATGAACAGAATATTATGATCGTAGGCGGTATGATCATCGGGAACCCGAATGACAGGGAAGAGGACATTGCCAGAAACTATGAATTTTTTGTCAATTTACAGATAGACTTTTTTGCAGACCAGATACTAACACCCTATCCCAGGACAGGCATGCGTGAAGAGTTGCTGAATGCGGGGCTGATAACAAATATGTTTGATTATAGCCGATACAACTGCTTTTGGGCAAACGTTAAGACGCAGTATTTAAGCCCCGAAGACCTCCAGTTTCTCAGGTGGAAGTATAACAAAAAACATGCCAATTATATTTGCACCACACCTGCCTTTATTAAAAATTACCCCCTTGCCTATTATTACAGGCATTATTTCAGGAGGCCATTCCTGAGACTAAAAAACAGGCTGTTTGGAAATAACCTGAGTGAAATGGAATTGTACAAAAGGGATATGGCAAGGGCAGAGGCCATGAACAAATTCTTTTAAGTATTTTGTTGTAATATTCCATTACTTTGCTATAGTTAGGAATTGGGTATAATAACACCCTGGTACGGCATTGCCAAAACCAAAAGGATACAGAAAACATTAGACATCTGGCAGTTGGTGGTAAGCAAATGTGGCGCATTTATTGCCAACTGCATACTGTTTACGTAAACGAGCAATCAGATCGTTACTAATTGAAACCTGGTCTGGTTTTTAATCCGTTTAACAGGACTTTGCAGCCAATGAAAATGTTACTGGTTTAAGACATTGGTATTTATATCCTAGCCTTTCTAAAAAAACTGAAGCTGTGGTTTATGGAAAATTTTTAAGAGGTTTTTCTATGCCTACCGTATCGGTTGTTAAATGCGATGATTATGAATTAGAAAAGGTCTATCATGCCATACATAAGGCTTTAAGCTTCATGAGCGGCATTGACAAGCTGATTAGGCCAAGTATGAAGGTACTTTTAAAGCTCAATCTTCTCTCTTCCTCTCAACCCCCGGAAAGGGCTGTTAACACCCACCCTGCGGTAGTCAGGGCGCTTGTTAAAATATTTCAAGAGGACTTCGGATGTGAGGTTTATCTCGGAGACTCATCAGGCAGTGTAAAAAACGCATCTACCTTTAATGCCTTTCGCATCACCCGCATCAATGAAATTGCGGAGGACACCGGGGCAAAAATCGTTAACTTTGATAAGGACGAATATATTGACGTTCACAACAGTGATTATGAGGTCCTAGATAAATTTCGTATCGCCAGGACGCTGCGGACGGTGGACTTTGTGGTCTCGGTACCAAAACTCAAGACACATGGTTTGACGCAATACACAGGCGCAATAAAAAATATGCTGGGCAGCATTCCCGGGAACGGCAAAAAGAACGTACATTTAATTGCTCCAAAACCTACGGTATTTGCAAAAGCGCTGGTAGACATTTATCAGATGGTACCGCCGCATCTTATTATTATGGATGCTATTATAGGCATGGAGGGAAACGGTCCCAATGCCGGCCAGCCCAAAAAGGTCGGATTGATCCTTGCCAGTAAGGACAGTGTTGCTATGGATGCCGTAGCCAGCAGTATTATCGGATTTGAGCCCATGGCCGTGCCGACTATCCGGTTTGCTCACCAACGCGGTTTAGGTATAGGTGATCTGGATACCATCGATGTTGTCGGTGAAACTATCAATAATGTATCCGTCCCGGATTTTCAAAAGCCTTCCAGCGGTGCCCAGGATTTTGCAGGAAAGTATCTGCCGGATTTTTTGCTGGCCTTGATGTTTGATAGCACGTGTTCCACATTCTCTACGGTAAACCATTCGAACTGCACGCAATGTTACGAATGTGTAAGGAATTGTCCTGCCGGTGCCATGTCAAAGGAAAATGGCAAGGTAATTGTTGATAAAAAGAAATGTATTGGGTGTTTTTGCTGTGATGAGGTGTGCGATTTTCATGCGATCGAAATGAAACGTTCACTACTGGGAAGGACGCTTCTGGGCATGGCAAAGGCCCTGGGAGTAGAAAAAGTTGAGTAAAAATTATATCTTAACGCAGCAAAGGAGCAACAGGACGCCTCTATTCAGATTGTACAAGAATTATTTTGCGGCGCAAGGCAATGCTACATAGTAATCAATTGTTGTAACAGACACAAAATAAAGTTTATAGTGTAGATGGCAATGTATTCTCGGACAGACTGTATTGATCTGCCTCCAGGAATTTAAGGGAGAGTTAAAAACATACGTAAAAAGACGGTTTTGCACGGTACAAAAGGTGAAGTCCATTCTCCCCGTACCGGATTTCGTTTCACTATTGACATTCATGAGCGTATTCGGACGTTGATAAATCGGATATAGGCTGTCCATAGCCAGACTGTTTTTGCGCTTTCTCACGTAATTCCGCACGACACTTACTATCTCAAATATTCACATGGAACTGCAGTGGACAAAGATATTTATCCCTGAAATCAAGGAACTTATTGAGACCAAGGATTTCAAAGGACTGCGGGACTTTCTCCGGGAGCGCCATCCTGCGGATATCGTAGACATCCTTAGGGAACTCAACCCTGCAGAGCGCGTGATGGGCTTCAGACTGCTTGACAAAAACAAGATTTCCGAGGTCTTTGCCCTATTTGAACCCATTGAACAGGAAGAACTTCTCAAACAGTTTACTGAGCAGCATGTAAAAGAAATCTTGGTGCAAATGCAGCCGGATGACCGTACGCAACTCTTTGATGAATTGCCGGCCCATGTCGTAGAAAAACTTTTAAAACTTCTCCCGCCCGTAGACCGAAGGGAGGCCAATGAACTCCTGAACTATCCCCATAACTCTGCGGGTCGCATCATGACAACGGAATATGTAGATCTTCCGGTGGATATGACCGTGGCAAGGGCGCTGGAACACATCCGTAAAACGGGACCAAACCGGGAAACGATTTATATCTGTTACATAGTCGATGAAACAAAAAAACTCCGCGGCGTTGCTTCACTGAAAAATATCATACTTGCCAATCCTGATCAGCTCATTAAGGATATCATGAATGAGAATGTTTTTTATGTCCATACCACAGATGACCAGGAAAAAGCAGTTCAGGTAGTTCAAAAGTACGATATCCTTGCCGTTCCTGTGGTGGACAATGAGGACAGGCTGGTGGGGATCGTCACCGTGGATGACGTATTAGACGTTGTGCAAGAAGAAGTGACGGAAGACTTTCAGAGGATGGCCGGCATACAAACTACCGAGGAAGAATATTTTCGAGTAGGGTTTTCAAAGCGGGTAATTAACCGCGTCTCCTGGTTGGTCATCCTCGTAATTGCCGCGACCATATCACAAACCATACTGAAAAGTTATTCAGGAGTCCTGAGTTCGGTAATCGCACTTGCCTATTTTATCCCGATGCTTACCGGCTCCGGGGGTAATACCGGCTCACAATCGTCGACACTGATCATTCGGGCATTGGCTACCGGAGAAGTAAAATCCAGAGAATGGTGGCGGATCATATTTCGCGAATTAAAGGTTGGCATTTCACTGGGATTCATCATGGGTTTTATCGCCTTTGCCATTGCGGCCATATCATTAAGACAGATAACACTCGCTTTGACGGTGGGCGTCTCCCTGTGTATTGTAGTGAGTGTGGGAAATATTGTAGGTGTGGCCATTCCTTTATTTTTCAGATTCCTAAAACTGGACCCGGCCTTCGTCTCTGCACCGCTCATTGCCACGCTGTTAGACGCCACGGGGCTTGTTATTTACTTTGAAATCGCCAGCAGGATGCTTTCCCCGTCTGCTTCATAGAGAGAAGAAGATATGCAGGCGTTGTAAATACCGAATTCCGGATTTCTGCATCCGGGCACAGCCGTGTCTCAGCCGCCGCAAAGTATTTACCGTTTTACCGTCATATAATAAATCCCTACAAAAAACAAATACAGCGCATCACAGAGCAAATAAAGCCTAATATGTTTTTCGGTGTGTCTGCTATAATCCACAAAGATAATTCATCAGTAAAGTTTTTAAGAACGCCATTTCCCGCAGAGGGAAGGGCGGGCATATTAGCTTGACATTTTTTTTATGGAATGGTATTCTTTAGACGATTTTTTCAATACCTTCATAAGAGGCACGGCAATATTCAATCGAAAGGAATAACGGTTTGAATAGTCAGGAAAATTTGTCCACGGGAAATTCCATCCTGTGTGGTTTTGCCTTTGATAACACGGACAATCACAAGAGAATCACCACAGGGGAAAATTTTTACATTTGGGGAGGTTCTGCCGAAACCCATGAGAATCTTGTTGAGAAGATTGCAGAGTTTAATCAGGTCATAAAGAAATATGGCAAGAAGCTTGATGACCTTACTAAAACAGAATTTTATAACATCGTACATGAGATTTGCACAGAGACAGAAAAGCCGTACTGGTTTTATGATGCTTGATTGTGAAAGAAATATCTCGGTTTGCTTTATGAAAAAGACTATTTTTGTTATTTTTCTACACTTTTTGTGTGCTGTAAATAGCTACAGTGCGGAGAGCTTCGGAGACTTTGATGTGCATTATCAGATGGGAAACGAGTATAACAAGGGAGGCATGATCGATGATGCGATTGTAGAATATAAAAGAGCAATTGAAATAAATTGTTATTCTGCAAAGGCTTATAATAATTTAGGTGTAGCGTACAGCAAGAAGAAGCTGTTTGATGAAGAGATTTCCGCATATAAAAAGGCAATTGAAATAGACCAAAATTATAGAGATGCTTACTTTAATCTGGGAATTGCCTACGGCGCAAAAGGAATGATTGATGACGAGATCAGGACGTACCAAAGAGTCATTGAACTTGATTCCGAAAATTTCGAGGCGCTGTATAATCTTGGGCATGCCTATCGTGAAAAGGAAATGTATGACGAATCTATCGCGGCATATAAAAAAGCAATCGAAATCGACCCGGAGTATATTGACGCATATTTCAATTTGGGCGTTTCTTATGGGAAAAAGGGTTTGTTGGATGATGAAATTCTTCAATACAATAAAGTACTTGACTTAAATCCCAAATGCGCCGAGGCTCACTTTAATTTAGGAATTGTGTACGGGGAAAAAAAGATGTACGAAAAACAAATCAGCGAGTACAAAAAGGCCATTGCCATTAATCCAAAGTACGTAAAGGCCTATAAAAATCTTGAGTCCCTTTATCGTGAAAAGGGAATGAAGGAAGATGCTGATAGGGAATTGTCCCGATATAACACTTTAGTGAAGCCTTAAACAAATGAATTCATTGAAAGGCAAAGTAGTATCCGTTTGAATCACAGGCATTCGGCAGGTAGTGGCAAAGTAAACCTGCCACTGCGAAGGCGGCCATGAAATTCATTGAACGTCGGGTTACTTTTTAGCAATGCTATAAAAATAAATGAGGAGGAAGTGTGACAATGATAGACAAGTTGAATCACGTAATTACAGAAAAGTCTGAAAAGATCATGAGCAATCAAAAAGTAGAAGGGTTTGTTAATACTATAGGTGGTGTGCTCTGTTTTGTCGGTGCGGTTGTATTTGGTATTATGTTTATTGTGTGCGGTGCAAGCCTCATGAAAACGGGAAGGAATTATGTCGTAAAACCATCCGCAGAAGAGGAAAAAGCTGCTGAAGCGACATCCGAGCCGGCTCCGGATGAAGAGGCTGCAACAGAGCAGTCTGCTGAATGATCATAAGAACAAATCTTGTGTAATCTTCCCCGGGGTAAGCTGAGGAAGATTTTTGTAGTATAGAAATTTCAGGTACAGTTATTGGTTCTGTTTAAGGATGAAAAATTCGTGACCATAAAGATAATTCCGTTACCATATCTTTTTTGTCTGGTTGTATCTTTGTTTGCTTTAAAATCAGTTCATGCTATTTATTTACCCTTGACGATGGAACAAGCACAGGAAGCCATCGAATACGGACAGAAAAACAAAAACATAGGTATTGCTGCCTTTTCAAGACCCTGGACTATTTCTCAAGATAAAGGCAAGGGATCCGCAACATTATTTACACCTTTCCACAATGTTGCCTATAAGTCAAGAAAAGCTGCCGTGGAACGTAAAGAATTTACAATCAGGGATATTCATCTGGCGGCTGAAATCGGGGATACGTTTACCTTTTCAGTGACAGTTTATGGCGATGATTACAATTTCTCAAAATATTATTCAGCCAAGCTGTACTATAAAGATGATGTGATACAACCCGAGTTTGAGTTTATACCCGAATTAGCGGAAGCCAGCGAATTTTGGCCAGATTCCCCCTCCCATTCAGCCCGTTTGGTCTTTAAATTTCCGACAAAAGGTGTTGACTTAAATTCGCTTATTACCCTTGCTGTTGTCGCTCCTGGGGGCGATGAAACCTTATTTGATTTTAACCTTTCAAAGATGAAATAGGCATCTTTTGTGCCCTCTTCTGGAAATAAGGTCAAAAGGATACTGTATGAAGAAAAATATTCCATTCCTTTTTATAATTTTAGGTATATCTTCATTAACCGTTGGATGCACAGGACTTTCCACAAAAACATCGAAGGTGCATGAGGAGCGTTTGTCCTCGATTGATCAAAGGATGCAGGAATTCGAGGAGGGGATATCGGAGCTAGATACCGTAGCTCAAAATCTTGGAAAGCGCGTTGAAGAGCTTTCACAAAGGGCTGCAGATACGGATACAAGCTACTCGAAGCTTCAGGGCTATCTGGATAGTTTAAACTCCCGGGTTGAGTTGAAGGATAGTTCTTTTGAGGCCATTCTCACCGAGACGCAAAAAAGTATAACGGATATTGAAAAAAGACTAGGGGAAATTGAAAAGGCAAAAATCGATTTGCAAAACCAACTCATAAGCCTTCAGACACAGCGGTCACGTCTTATTGGTTCGAAGATTGATCAGCAGGCCGATGCCATGAAAGAAGAAGCGAAAGAGATGGTTGAGCAGGGACGAGAAATGATTAAACAGGCAACATCCGAAAGAAAATCAGAAGAAGATAAAAAAATAGAGTCAATCGTTGCAAGTCAGGAAAAAGAAGCATTGCAAAAACTATTGGATGATGCCCTCACTCTTTACCGGGATGGAAATTATAAAGAAGCAATTGCCAAGTGGGAGGAAGTGCTGGTAATTGACACTGAAAATCTTGAGGCAAAATTCAATATTGAAATAGCGAAAGAAAAGATGAAGTCTACGCAAGAAAAATAGGTTGTTGCCGCGTTTCTAACATTCTCCCCCCTCAGCGTTTCGTAAAATTGCATTTACATAAATGCCAGAGACAGGACTGTTGCGAACAAACAACTCCTGTTAATAAAATGCGCAAGTCGTTTGAACGCCCTTCCCAATTGCATATTCCCGGAAACTTAGGAATTCACACCCTTTCCATATTTTTCATAATAGACAACCTTGCTTAGATCAAATCTGGGTCTTTGGGGCGGTTCTTCAGCAGGATAGCCTATAGGGAGGAGGGCAATGAGTTCAATGCTTTTCGGAATTTCGAGTATTTCCCTGACCTTATTATCATCAAACCATCTTACCCAGCACGTTCCCAGCCCAAACTCTACGGCCTGAAGCACCATATGTTCAATGGCGATATCCGTATTCCCTGTAGCGGCAATGAGCAGATGCCATTTCAGATCGGCGCTCATTTCACCCTTTTTTAATGACGGGACAAAAACCTCACGGCTCTTCGCCGGCAGTGCGCCTGCAGCGATAAGTTCATCAATCCGTTCCGGGAATTCGCCGAAAGCCCTGATATCCGCACAACAGGCAATAATCAGGGGGGCCTGCCCAACGTGGCGCTGGTTATATGAAGCCATCTGTAATTTTTGCCGTGTTTCGGCATCCCTAACAACAATAAATCGCCACGGCTGTGTGTTTGAACCCGACGGAGCAAGACGTGCACTCTCCAAAAGTTGTACTATTAATTCGTCAGACACAGGGTCCGGCTTGAATTTTCTGATACTGCGCCTTTTGCGAATAGCATCTCTGACATCCATAATTTTTTATAATCCCCCTCGTGCATTATTGTTTTCCTGTAAATACATTCCCTTATTTACGTTTTTCAGTCTTGCAGGACAATCTCCCCGCACCCCCTCTGCAGAAGAAACTATTGAATTATTTCATAAGTCATTTCAGATTTCAAGGTTTTTGCTCTTGACAATTACTCCGAAACAAGTTATTAAAATGGCGTGGAGCAGTTCCCGAATCTTTGTTTTTAATAAAAAGAGAAGAGTCTGTTACCTCTGCGGTTGTGATAATTTGACGAGGCGCTTTGCAAGACAGCTTATTTCCGGGGTAATAATAATGAAAGTCACTCTTAATAATTCCGTGTTAGAGCTTGTTGAAGGAGACATTACCGGGCAGGAGACGGATGCCATAGTCAATGCGGCAAATACAACCCTTTTGGGTGGCGGCGGGGTGGATGGGGCAATCCACAAAGCGGGAGGCCCTGAAATCCTCGAGGAATGCAGAAAATTGGGAGGATGTCCCACCGGTGAGGCGCGCATTACCACAGGAGGAAATTTGAAGGCAAAGTACGTAATTCATACCGTGGGCCCTGTCTACCACGATGGAAAGCGGCAGGAAGCGGAATTGCTGGCAAATGCTTACAATAACAGCCTTAACCTTGCTTCTCGCTATAAACTCAGGAGTGTGGCATTTCCTTCTATCAGCACCGGAGCTTATGGTTACCCGCTAAATGAAGCAGCCACGATAGCCTTAAAAACCGTGATACACTATTTAAAAACCCATACTGATATCCGTCTGGTGCGTTTTGTCCTGTTCGATTTAAAGGCCTATCAGACTTACGAAAAAGTCTTACAAGAACTCATAAAATAGAAGACCGTGTTTATCAACAAAAAAGAGGTACTCCTTAACATCAACAGAATTATCTTCTCGAGCCTGGACATTCGGGATGTTTACCAGACAATGAGCCAGGAACTTTCAAAAGTGATCAATTTTGACCGGCTGAGCGTCACGCTGATTACGGATGATAATAATTTATACGAAAACTTTGTGTTATCAAAAGATTACGAATACACGGCACTCAAAGAAGGCGTCCTGTATCCCATGGAGGGAAGCCTGATGAAACGAGTCGTTCAATTTCGTGAACCCGTTATTGTGGATGACACATCGAAAGGCCGTTTTCTTACCGATACGGTATTGTTTAAAGAAGGAATCCGTTCCAGGCTCGGGTATCCGCTTGAGTATAAAGAAAACGTAATAGGCAGCGTAAATTTTGGGAGCAAACGAAGGGACTATTATTCAAAGAAACATATCAATTTTTTCTCGCAAATTGCCCCTCAATTAGCTATGGCAATCGAAAACACACGGCTTTTTAACAAAACAAAAGAGGCCGAGGAAAAATACAGAGCAGTTATCGAAAGTTCTCCTGATATTATCTTTGAGTGTAAGAGGGATGGCGAATTTTTCCTGATGAGTCCTTCTGTGGAAAAGATCACCGGCTACCCGGTCGACCGGTTTTATAACAATAGAGGCTACGGTCTCTCCTTATGCCATGGGGAAGACCAGGAGAGGGTGCAGCGCGAGATCACCCAGATATTGTGCGGCTCAAAAAACAGTTTGATGGATCTTGAGTTTCGGATCATTCATAAAGAAGGCCGTATCCTCTGGTTGTCTATTGAAGTGCTTCCCATTAAAGAAGGAAATAATGTCATCGGAATTGAAGGTTTTTGCCGTGACATTACGGAAAGGAAAAAATTGGAGGAACTGAAAGACAATCTGATCCGGGATGTCACCCATGAATTAAAGACGCCTGTTGCGAAGATTGAAATGGCTATTGATATGTTTGAACGCTCCCTGAAGACAGAAAGTGGAAATACGCACACAAGGGGGTTTCAAATTCAGGATGTGCTCAGAAATAATGTCAACCGGTTGAAAAATTCCATCAAAAACATCCTCGATATGTCCAAATTGGAATCGGGAATGGAGCCATTGAAATTATCGGATATTTCACTTACTGACCTGGTGAAACAAATTGTCAATGAAATGGCGGATATTGCTGGTAAAAAAGGGAACACTCTCAGTCACCATCTGCCCTCCAATATCCCCTTTATTACAGCGGACCGCGACAAGATATACCACCTGATAACCCATCTGGTGGACAACGCTATAAAGTTCACAGAAGGGGATGAAATCATTGTATCAGGAAGGATACTTCCCGATTCCATTGAATTAACGGTAGAAGACAAGGGCAGGGGATTGGAAGATGAAATAAAAAAGCGGGTATTTGAGAAATTTTATAAGGAAACACCTTCTGCATACGGATCGGGAATAGGGCTTGCTATCTGTAAAAACATTATACAGATGCACAAAGGCAGGATTTGGGTAGAATCAGAAGGGAAGGGAAAGGGTTCGCGGTTCAAATTCACCTTGCCAATAAAGACAAACCACAGTTCGGGTTCTACGAATTTATCTGGAATGACCGCGTAATGAATAAAATCGGGGGGGATAATTGAATCGAAGAACATTCGGCAACGCCTTCGCCAGGTGAAAATTGCCTCTCCGTATTGATAGGACCATTGAAATTCGGCATCTTTACCGCCCTGTGTCTGGAGTTGAAAACAGTGCGATAAACTTGAACTTTACGAGGCACCGATAAAAATCTTTTCAAAGGAGCCGGAGAAGAATGAAAGAGTTGTTGATCATAGAAGACGATATGGAAATGCAGGAATTTTATAAGGACATGTTGCACGGGGAACAATTTACGGTTACCCTTACCCCAAATGCGGACGAGGGACTCAAAAAGGCAAAGGAAAAGAAATATGATCTGGTAATCCTGGACATCCTGATGGAAGGAGTTACCGGAGACAGGGTTTTTGCGATGCTGAGAAAGGATATCCGATATAAAGACGTGCCAATTATCATGGCATCTGCGCTTGATGAAAAAACGTATCGATGCTTCCAGGCATTAGGAAATGTCTCTTTTTTAGAAAAACCATTTAATAAAGAAAGACTTTTGGGGGAGATATCAAAAAGACTGGGAAATCATACTTAACAGGAAATACCTGTTGCCTAAAGCAAAAGTAAACCAAGAACTTTCCACAATAGGCGGCATCGGTGCTATTGTTTTTTATGCGCCCGCATCAGTGTTTTGTAGCCTCTACACTGTATTTCGATGGCCGGATATGAGGTTTCAAGAGGTATTGGCACCACGAAGCAAAATACATCGTTAAAAAGGAGGATTGCAATGAAAAGAGTCGGACATTGGGGCAAGAACCCCAAAGGTGTATTCTTTGATGAAAGTCATACGCTGAAAACTTACTGGGACGAGGAAAACTATTGTTATCGATGTGGAAACTGCCATACAGAGATCAAAGAGGGTGTGGTTTGTAAATGCGCAAAAAAATAACAATTTATCGTTATCTGTAGAGACGTAGTGTACTACGTCTCTCCTTTATTCCGCCTCCTTTTTAAGTCTTTCGACCGCATCCCTGATGACTTTGCCGGCTATTTCAATCTCATCCTTATAAGGAGCGGTTTCGCTCGCTTCTAAGCTCCATAGAATCTTGCCATTTTTTGTATCGATACATTCGGCCGTAAAAGACACATTACCCCGCTCATAGACTGGCATTCTAGACAAGTCAAATGCATGTATCTTCCCCATGACCACAGCGTCCACCTTTAACATCTTTCCCAGTGTCCTGTAATCCCTGCGTCTGACCAGTTCTTGCTCCTTGGCGCCAACAGCCCATATCTTATCCTTGATCTCAGAACGAGAAAAAATTTCATATTTTCCCCATCTTGACAACTCACTGATCATTATATCCGCAAGCATCTCCCCCGCATCCGGATTACTCATCGTCTTTATGAAAAAACCCTTCACTGTCTTTTCCTGGAGAAGTTTGTCGTCAAAGCGCATCACGGCCAGAGTCTTTACATCGCGGGAAGGAACATCTATGTCTACATTTGTCACGCTTGTGGAAATCGTCTTACATCCAAGACACAAAATACATACCACCAGGGTCAAAAACACCATTAGCCTATTCATAAACCCTCCGTAAAAGCACCCTTCTTTATTTCTCCCAATTTTACGAGTACCGTCACACCAGGTTTTCTCATTCCGCTTATTTTCCATGCGGCAACATCATGGTCCATACGTAATTAAGCAAAACATACATACCCCTTTATAAAAATATATTTTCATAGGGTCAATAAAAAACTATAAAAATATTTTTTTCCATTCAGCAACAAATCCGGTTTTACCTTGCGAATATTCTCTGAAAGGTTTATATTTACTTTATTAAGAGCGATTACTGTAAAACCGGCTTTACATGATGATTACCCTGCAAATAACATTTTGACATTGTAAACAAAGATATTTTTTACAAACAAGAGAATTAATCACACAAAGGCGCAAAGAACGATAAAAAAGAATGAAGGATTTTATATCGTTACCAATAGTATGTTTGCTAATTTCCTTAAGCCATAGCCAAGCACAGGAAAATCACGAAAAATTTCAATACCAAGCACCCCAATTTCTCTATGAAGAAAAATGTTCAAAATGCCATACTCTTGAGCGGGTATTTGCGGAGCCTAAAACGGAAAATGAATGGCGGATGTGTGTCACCCGAATGATGGGAAAAAGCCCCGCATGGATTACAAGGGAAGAGGGCGCACAGATCATTGATGAAATCGTCCATGGAAGAAGGAACACGATAGTCGTAACGTCTCAACCGAAGAAATATACAGACATACATATACTTTTTGTTGACCGATGTACAAGGTGTCATAACATAAACAGGATACTGAAGCAGAACAAGACAAAGGGAGAATGGGAGGAAACGGTCTTGCGGATGCGTGAAAATGCACCTGAATTATTCCTGGATGAAGACATTCCGACCCTTACAGAGTATCTTGCCGAAAGGGGAAAGATGATGCGAGACGATGTAGCTGCTCAGATCCTGGTAGAAAAATGCCTTGTATGCCATGAAGCAGGGAGGATACTTTTAGAGCGAAAATCCCGGCGGGATTGGGAAGATTGTGTTGCGGATATGCGTGTACGGGTCAGAGAAAAATTTCAAAAAGATTGGTTCACCAGTGATGAATTTAGGCTCGTCGTCGATCTGCTTGTGAAGACGCAAGGGTTGTAAAAATTTTGTTTCTAGCCTTAGAACTTTCGCATTTTTGTACGAAGTGCGCCCAGCCGTACGGTTTGCAGTTCTTTTACCTTGTAAATATGAGACAGTCGTGATATATTTTTCAAATCAAATCCTTATCTATCGACAGATTAATATTTTAAATGAGCTTCTCGGGTAAAGGTTGGGTGAAGCAAGGTGCACCCAACAAAAAGCGTGCAATCGTTTCGAAATACTTTCTGGCTCCCTAAACCACGTTAAAAGCATAAAAGGGTCTTAAAATTGCATGTAGAGCATCCCAAAGATTGGTTATGGTCGTCAGCAAATACCGAGAATAAAATTATTATAGAATTCATGCTTCACTAAAAATGATCAAAAATAAATTGACAAATTTCAAAACCTACAGATTAACGGATGATAAAAAGCAGGAGGAGGATGCCTTGAGATATTGGGCATCCAAATCCATAAAGCAGAAAATAGACGCTATGGAGCAAATCATGAAAAATTTCTACGAAGTACAAGGAACGAACTTGCATGAGCAGCGATTACAGAGAGTTCTTAAAATTGTTAAGCTGTCACAAAGTTAAGTATGTGGTAGTCGGCGCCCATGCCGTGGCTGCACATTCACGGCCGAGGGCAACGGGAGATTTGGATGTTTTAATAGATATTTCAAAGGAAAACGCCGGGAAAATCGTTGCCGTATTGAAAGAGTTTGGGTTTGGCGCCTTAGATGTGAAAGTCGATGATTTTTGTACCCCCGGATTGGTATTTCAGCTTGGCTATGAACCGAACAGAATAGACATACTAACCTCTATTACAGGAGTAGGCTGGAAAGAAATCTGGAAGAACAAAACGCGGGGTATTTTTGGAAGTTCTCATATACCTGTATATTTTATTGGGAAGAAACAATTAATAAAAAATAAAATAGCAACAGGAAGAGACCAAGACTTGATAGACGTTAAAAGATTGAAGAAAATCAGGAAGAAAAAAAATAACTGATATGAAAATTACCTTTCTCGTACCACCCCCTATTGATGGAAAAATCCCCGAGCGGGTTGCCGGTTGCGCCTATCTGCTCTATTATGTCCCAAACGTCTTTCTCCTGAACGCTGCCGCCGTCCTGGAGAAAGAAGGTTTTGATGTCAAATACATCGAAACAACGATTAAGAAGTGGGATGGGGGACATTTTCTGGCATTTCTGAAAGAAGACCTGAGCGATGTATACAGCTTCTATTCCGTCAATCTCTCCCAAAACGCGGATTTCCAGGCGCTCAGAGACATCCGGGAGATCCGGGGAGACGTGCCTATTATCTTTTTTGGACCAGCTCCATCCGATAGACCCGCAGAGTTTGTGGTGGATGATAATACCTATGTCGTCAGGGGTGAACCTGAATACACGATGCTTGATCTGGTAAAGGCGCTGGAAGCCAAATCATCTATCGAAAGCATAAAAAGCGTATCTTTTAGAACCAACAACGAAATCATCCATAATGCCAATCGAGAACCGATAGAAGACCTGGACGCACTCCCCTTCCCCGCCAGACATCTCCTGGAAGAAAGGGATGTCTATTACAACCCCAAGTTAGGGAAAAGACCCTTTACCGCTGTTTGTACATCAAGGGGTTGCTCGTACCGGTGTATCTATTGTGTTCCATCTTCTTTGAGTTTTTCGCGGGAACTTGAATACAAACACCATGTTGGCAAGAAACCCGCAGTAAAAAAGAGGTCTCCGGAAAATGTAATTGAGGAATTCAAATTGCTTAAATCCCTGGGTTACAAGGCCGTGAACGTACAGGACGACCAGTTTGTGTGGGGTGAAGAACGGACGATTAAAATTTGTGAGGGTATTAAAGACCTGGGTATCGTGTGGGGTTGCTCAGCGAGATCAGACCATCTGAACGAACCTATTGTAAAGGCGATGGCGGCGGCACACTGCAAGTTTATCGATCTCGGTGTCGAATCATTTAATCAGGAGATACTGGATTATGTCAGGAAAGACATTGACGTCAGGAAAAATGAAGAAGCTATAAAATTGGTTAAGAAATATGGTATTAATGCAAAGATCAATATTATGCTTGGTGCATCGCCACAGGAGACAGCGGCAACTATTAAGAAGAACATGGAAGAGGTCAAACGGCTGAAGGTAGATCAGGTCATGTATAACATTGCCAACCCTTTCCCCGGCACGGAATTTTATAAAATTGCCAAAGAAAACAAACTCTTTGTTTATGGAGATTATAAACCCGTCAATGTGGCAAAAGAGGCCAACATTGCCTATCCTCACCTTGGCAAGGCTGAATTGGAAAACGCCGTACGCCGTGCCAACTTTGAGTTTTTTTTAACACCCCGTTTTATCCTGAAAAACATACGCAGATTGGGTTCCCTGGATTCCTTAAAGGCCATGTTTCGGAAGCTCTTTTAGAGATATGATTTTATGTACAACAAATCACAAAAGGGTATAAATATTTTTCACCTTTCTCTACACCCCTCCCTTCAAGGGAGGGGAATATTGAACTCCCTGTGCAACCTTAATGACAGAAGAGAAAAATCCTTTCTCCTCTTGTGGGAGAAGGCCTGGGTAAGGGGAAATTTCTGATGAAATTTTCCATTCTCGTCCCGGCGTACAATGAGGAACAATCTATCTCATCCTGCTTAAATTCCCTCGTTTCACTTCATTATACCGACAAGGAGATTATTGTTATTGACGATGCCTCGGCCGATCATACAATACAGAACATCGAGAGATTTCTGGATAAAGGTGTGATTCTGGTCAGACGGGAAAAGAATGGCGGAAGGGCAGCGGCGTTAAATTCCGGATTACACATGGCTACCGGTGATGTTATTATCACAACGGATGCCGATACGGTTGTACCCGCTGATTGGTTACATAGATTCAAACCACATTTCGAAAGACCGGGGGTGGTCGCAGCAGGCGGAGCTTATCAGGCCCAAAACAAGGATAAACCCCTGGCAAATGCAACGAGTATTCTGGATCAAATATTGAATGGGGTATTCAGGAAGTCACTTGTTCCCAATAAGCTGTCCGGTGTTAATTCCGCCATTCGCAGGGACGCACTATTGGATTTGGGAGGTTTTAATGAACATTCATGGTGGAGTGAAGATTCCGAGTTGGGATGGAAATTAAGCAGGATAGGAAAGGTTGTTTATGATCCCAACAATATAGTGAGTACCCACTATCCTGACACATGGTCAGGCATTTGGAAGAGAAAGTTTTACTGGGGATATGCCATGGGACTGAAATTTCGTGAACGAATGTCATTCAATGTAAAATTATGGATACGTCCCTTGACATTTATTGCGCTTTTTTCAAGCCTTTTGACATTTCTGGCAACAATACCGTATGGAACGCGCGTGTACTCCGTGCCTGGCTTAATCTCCTTACTTTTATTAAGTTCGTTGACACTCTTATACCTTCCATTAGGTGCGATCGTTATCGCAAGAACCGGAGACAGCGCATCGTTAAAAACGTTATCAGCGCTCACTCTCTTGCCCCTTGTTCGTGAATTTGCCTATGTGTATGGTATGTATCTGGGTTTTTGTAAAGGCAGGGTGGGATCAATAAGGCCTTCATGGAAGGAAAAATGAACCGCAAAGACACAGAGAAAAAAATATTCATTTAATAGTATAGAAATTTTCATTTTTAATAAGCGGGTTTTGGGTTGGCAGGGACAAGCGAAGTTTGTCCGTGTTTAACGTAATTGTTATAAGGGTGAATTACCGTTCGCCCTTGCTTTCCAGTGGATACCTTATGACAAAAAAAACAAAAAAAGGACTTTCTTACAAAAATGCCGGTGTTGATATTGACATAAAAGGTCAATTCACCACGGACATTTACTCAAAAATGCAAACGACCTTTGGCCCGAGGGTGATTGAAAATCCCGATGGCTTCGGGGGACTATTTACTTTAAACTCCCGACAGAAGAAATATCGCCAACCTGTGCTTGTTTCGTCTACTGACGGTGTAGGCACCAAATTAAAGATCGCCTTTATGATGAACAAGCATGATACTATTGGAATCGACCTTGTCGCTATGTGCGCCAACGACATCGTAGTATTAGGGGCAGAACCCCTCTTTCTCCTGGATTATCTGGCAAGCAGCAAGATTGTTCCGAAGGTCCTGCATGAAGTAATAGATGGAATTACAGAAGGATGCCGTCAGGCGGGTTGCGCCCTCATTGGCGGTGAAACACCGGAGATGCCGGGATTTTACCCTGCAGGGGAATATGATATTGCAGGTTTCGTGGTGGGCGTTGTAGAAAAGGACCGGATTATCCATGGTAAAACGATAAAACCCGGAGATGTGGTTATCGGTTTAAGTTCAAACGGTATTCATAGCAATGGATTTTCCCTGGTGAGAAAGATCTTCTTTGACAAGGAAAAGATGAAGATAACCCAGAAACTTGCTCACTATGGATTACATACTACTTTAGGAGAAGAACTGATACGGCCGACGAAGATATATGTGAAACCTATCTCGAACCTATTACATAAGCATAAAACAAAAAAGATCGTAAAGGGGATGGCTCATATTACCGGCGGTGGTCTCCTGGATAATATACCACGCATCCTGCCAGACGGCTGTGCTGTTAAACTGGAAATAAACAGATGGAATATCCCAAAGATATTTAAAATCATTCAAGATGTTGGTGACATTAATGATCAGGAGATGTTGCATGTTTTTAATATGGGCATCGGTATGGTGTTGATTGTATCCAAATCTGATGTGAAAACTGTCTTAAAAGATCTGAGGCAAGCAAAAGAACCGGGTACGGTTATTGGCGAAGTTACGAAAGGAGACAGGGTTGTCCACATTGTGTGAAAGAATTTGCTCACTATCTGAGCACGGCAAATTTGAAATAATCGCCTGATATTTACCTTTTTTAATGATATATCGCCTTCAGGGATCTTCTTTAATTACAATTTCCCATAAGGACAAAGTATTCGCCGGAGGCATGATTATCGCGCAGCGGATGGTTTATACCGGGAATTAATATAAATACATTCCGTCCGGATCAGCACAAGCCACGCTCCCTTCCCATAAGACGACTGAGGAACGCCTTTGTCCGGTCGTTTTGAGGGCGGGAAAACATCTCTTTCGGACTGCCCTCTTCCACAATTTCCCCTTTATCAAGAAAGATCACCCGGGTGGAAACGTCCCGCGCAAATCCCATTTCGTGTGTTGCGAGTACGATCGTCATCCCTTCCGACACCAGGTCCTTCATAACCAGGAGCACCTCTTCGATCATCTCAGGATCCAGGGAAGACGTCGGTTCATCAAAGAGCATCACTTCAGGTTTCATTGCCAGGGCGCGGGCAATGGCTACCCTTTGTTGTTCTCCGCCTGATAGTTGTCCGGGATATTTGTGGACATTTTCCTCCAGATGAACCTTCCTGAGTAAAACAAGGGCATTTGACTCAGCCTCAGCCGGATCAACACCCAATACAAAAACCGGCGCTGTGGTTATATTGCGAAGCACTGTCATGTGTGGAAAAAGATTAAATTGCTGAAAGACCATTCCCACCTTCCTGCGGATGTTTTTTATCGGGAGCTTTTCTTGCTCCTTACGGTAATCTTGTTCGCAAACACCACAGAGCTTTTGACCATCAACAGATATGTACCCTTTTTGAAATGTTTCCAATCCGTTAATACATCGCAAAAGAGTGCTCTTCCCACTGCCAGACGGTCCAATAATGGTAATAACCGCCCCTCTTTCTATTGAGACATTCAATCCTTTGAAAAGGGGTTTATGATCGTATTCCTTGAATAACTTATAAATTTCTATCATACAATCTTAACTTTTTTTCCCATTTTCTGGCATACAGGGAAAGGGGATAACTCATGCCAAAATAGAGGAGCGCGGTAATAATTCCCAGTTTGAAAAAATTCATTGAGGCAGATGCCAACATGCCATAACTCTTCGTGAGTTCCGTTATGGCAATAACAGAGACCAGTGACGAATCCTTGAACAAGGCAATAAAATCATTGGTCATGGGTGGTATGGTAAGACGCAGTGCCTGGGGCAGGATGACCCGCTTCAGGGTTAATCGCCGCGACATGCCCAGTGATCGCGCCGCCTCGGTTTGCCCCCCCGGAATAGCCTGGATACCTGCCCGGTAAATCTCCGCCTCATAAGCGGCATAGTTCATGCCTAACCCAAAAATGGCAGCGGCAAAGGCGCTCATGGCGATACCGATGTTCGGCAAACCGTAATATAAGATATATAACTGTATAAGAAGTGGCGTGCCGCGGTAAATCTCGATATACGCCGCAGAAATCATCTGTAACCATTTATTGCCGTACAGTCTCATGACTGCCAGGACAAGTCCCAGAATAATGGCCAGCATCATGGACACAACGGAAATTCCTATGGTGACCAAAGCACCTTTCAGCAAGGTAGGCAGAAATTTCGTTACCGCCACGGGCGCCTTTTCAGAAACGGAGGGAGGGCTTTCCGTGTACTTTAATAAAAGCCCCTCATGCAAAAAAAGCTTCTCCTGCGAGGTATTCCATAACCCCCAGCGGCTATAGATCTTTTGTAATTCCCCCGATCTTAAAAGCCGCTCAATGATTTTGTTCAACTCCTCTGCCAGGGCTCTGTCTTCCTTCCTGAGGGCAATACCATAATACCCTTCACCCACAGGCCCCCCCACCATACGCAACTGCGGGTTGGGCATGGCATAGTAAGACGCAATGGGCAAATCCACAAAAACGGCATCAACACGGTTTAAAGAAAGATCTCTGAAAGGTTCCACCTGTCCGCTGTAAATAGTAACGGAAACGTCTCCCATCTCTTCAAGCAGACGTTTCGCCTCCGTGTTGTACAAGGTGCCAACCTTTTTGCCCCGAAGGTCTTCCCGGCGATTAATACGATTGTCGGAGGCGCGAACAACGATCTGCTCGGCATATACATAGTACGGGCGGGTAAACAATACGGATTGTTCTCTCTCCGGGGTAATCTCGATGCCATTAAGCGCAATATCAAAATCCCCGCGCTGGAGGGAAAGCAGGATGCTGTCCCATGTGTTCTGGAAATACTGCACCTTTACCCCCAATTCCCTGGCAATGGCCTCAACAATCTCCACCTCAAAACCGATGAGTCTGGAAGGATGTATGGAATCGTGAAAGACATACGGAGCCCCTCCCTCTGCGTCAAATCCCCAGGTTATCACCCCGGAGCCCCTTATTTTTTCCAGGGTATCCTGATATGCAAATGCACTGGTTATGGGCAAAAAAAACACAGTGAAAAAAATCTGCAGCACACCCATGCTCCGAATCATAAAAAGCTTATACCTCGCCATACTGTGCAACAAGAGATAACGTTAGACAAAAATGTATTTTTTAATATTCTTGTACAAAAACTTACCCTAACACTATAAGCCATTCCTGAAATCTTCTCAAGTTAAATCCTTGACAATCAGGGAAAACTTCAACTATAATAATCACTTCAATATCTGTCAGCCAGCTTTAAAAGGTGTGTATTCTTGAGGTGGCATTTCGCAAAAACTCTGTGAAATACAGTATGCCTTCCGTCATGTTCCACAACAGATTGCAAGGGTCAGAAAAATTCAAAGTAGAACTTTGCATCCAGCAGAAAAATCCGGGAGCCCCCCTTATTTTTATGGAATTCTTCCAGAAATTATAAAGGACGGGAAGAGAAACTCATTTAGATTCACTCCTGTAAACAGGCATGCCACACCGCCTTTTATAACTACAAGGTCAATAACAGAGAGCATCATCGACCCCAGCTGAGAGGTACAACGTATTTGTTATACTCATGCATTTTACTGAATAAATTCGTGGTGAATGAGTCAGAAAATATTAAAATCGGAAAAATATATTATGGAAAAATTAGAAAAATTTAGAATACTGGGTTTATCGGAAAACACATTAAAGGCATTAGAGAAAAAAGGCTTCGAAGAGCCTACCCCAATCCAGCAAAAGACCATTCCGGTCCTCATGAAGGGAGAAGTAGATATTATCGGGCAGGCTCAGACAGGAACGGGAAAGACCGCAGCGTTCGGACTTCCCATACTTGAAAGGGTAAAAGAAAAGGCAAAGGCTATTCAGGCGCTCATTCTCGTTCCAACACGAGAACTGGCCATTCAGGTCTCGGAAGAATTGAACTCCCTGAAGGGAGAAAAAAAGCTGCAGATAGTACCTATCTACGGGGGCCAGTCGATAGAAGAACAACTGAGAAGACTGAAAAAAGGGGTGGATGTTGTGGTGGGGACTCCGGGAAGGATACTGGATCATCTGGAGAGAAAAAGCTTGAAACTGGAAAGCATATCGCATTTAGTCCTGGACGAAGCCGATGAAATGTTAAATATGGGATTTATTGACGATGTGGAAAAAATTATAAAAAATACCGGTTCGCAAAAAAGGACACTGCTCTTTTCCGCCACAATGCCTCAAAAAATCATCGGTATAGCGGAAAGGTATATGAAAAAATATGAGATACTCGGGGTAAAAAAAGAGCAGCTCACGACGCATCTGACGGATCAAATCTATTTTGAAGTGGCACCCTCAGATAAATTTGATGCATTATGCAGGATCATAGACATCGAACACGAATTCTACGGCCTGATATTTTGCAGAACGAAGGTTGATGTGGATACTATTGCAAACAAACTCATAGAAAGGGGCTATGATGCAGAGGCGTTGCACGGAGATATGTCTCAAAACCAGAGGGAATTTATTTTAAATAAATTTAGAAAAAAAAGAGTCAACATCCTGATTGCAACGGACGTTGCTGCAAGGGGTATTGATATTCATAACTTAACACATGTTATAAATTACTCCCTGCCTCAGGATCCCGAATACTATGTGCATCGGGTGGGAAGAACGGGGAGGGCCGGGAAGGAAGGGACTGCTATAACTTTTGTGACACCCGATGAATACAGAAGACTGATTTTTATTAAAAAGATTGCAAAAACCGATATCCGGAAAGAAAAACTGCCAAAGATAGCGGATGTGATACATCAAAAAAAATCCAGGATAAAAGCGGAAGTTGCCCATATTATGCAATCGGGAGATACTAACGGGTATCTGAGACTTGCACAGGAAATGCTAACGGGAAATGAGGCAGAAAAAGTCCTGGCAGCCCTTTTAAAGTACTCCTTTCAGGATGAACTGGAGGAAAGCAGTTATAGCGAAATCAGAGACGTCTCAATAGATAAAAAAGGAACGACAAGGCTCTTTGTGGCGCTGGGGAAAACCGATGGCATAACCCCGAAGAAATTAATAACTTTCATTAAACAGCAAGCTGAAGTCCATAGCGAAAAAATAAAAGACATTCAGATATTCGATAAATTCTCTTTTATAACGGTTCCTTTTGAAGAAGCAGAATTAATCCTGAATAACTTTAAAAAGAAAAAGGGTGGGAAAAGACCCATTGTTGAACGGGCAAAAAGATGAGATTTCCCGCATGAGAAATTTGGGAAATCATTCAATCTCCTGATCGGATTGTAATTTACTGCAGATAGCGAACTCCGATTCGGCCTCAACATGCATGCCCTTCTTCTGGTAAAGCGCACCTAAATTCTTATGCGCGTCGATGTCATCCGCATCGATATCCAAAACCTTTTTAAAGGCTTCAATGGCTTCATCCTCCTTGCCGATCTTTTGGTAAACAAGCCCAAGATTGTACGAGGCGTTTACAAGATTTGGATCGATTTCTACCGCCTTTTCCCAATAAGGAATAGCGGTCGTGTGCATATTTTTTTTCGCATAGGCATTGCCCAATTTGTAGTATATTTCTGCACGACCAGCATGCGTTTCAATGATCTTTTCCCACGTATTTATAGCCTTGTCCAGGGAACCCTGCATATCATATACATCAGCAAGGCCGGACAATGCATCGTAATCGGTCGGACTTATTTCCAGAACTTTGTTCCACATCGAAATGGCCTTCTCCGGCCTGTTCTGGTTATAATATGCCACTCCCAGATTAAAATAGGCATCCGTATTCCGGGGATTGAGTTCGATGGTCTTCTTCCAGGCAACAATAGATTTGTCGTGTTTCCCTTTGGCAGCGTAGAGTTCGCCACAATTATAATATGCCTCCGCATAGTCCGGTTTGAGATCGATGGCCTTACTGTACTCGGACAAAGCCTCCTCGGACATGTCCCTTTCCGTATAAACCTCACCCAGTTTAAAGTATGCCTCCGCGATTTTTGGATTAAGATTGATTGCCTTTTCCAGTGAGGATATGGCATCTTCAGCCTTGCCTTCTTCGCTGTAGATAAGCCCGAGATTATAATGCGCTTCTGCAAATTTTGGCTCTAATTCCAAAACCTTTCTGAAAGCGTCCGCAGCCTCACGGAGATCACCCTTTGCATAGAACGCAACTCCCAGATTATTATAAGCCTCGGCATAATTTCTCTCCATCTGGATGGCGGCTTTGTGTTCACTGATTGAGTTTTCGAGATCGCCCGTTTCATAATACAGTATACCGAGATAATTGTGAGCATGTGCGTCCCGGGGATTTAAATCAATCGTTTGCCGGAACTCATTCATGGCCTTATCAATCGATTTCTTTTTATAATATGCTAACCCCAGCATAAAATGTGCATCGGCTTCTTTTGGATCAAGTTTGATCACCCTTTTGAGATACGTGATACATTCGTTCAGCATATCTTCTTCATAATAGAGAAGCGCCAGATTATAGTTCGTATCCGCGACAGAAGGATTCAGTTCAATACTTTCTTTCAACGCCGAGAGGGATTCCGCAACCGCATCCTTTTTTTTGTAGGCGCGACCAAGATCACTGTATGCATCTGCCCTTTCTGCCGTTTGATCCGGTTGATAGTACGATAGGGCTGCAAGCAACTCGGCAATGGCCTCATCAAATTTGTCATTTTCATAATAGGCCTTTCCCAAATAATGGCGCAATTCACCATCTTCTTTTATCCCTTCGGCGGCCAGCTTCAATTCCTCCAGGGCATCTTCGATCATCCCTTTTTTAAAGGAGGAAATACCCAGGGCCTTATGCTGCTCCGGTGTGGCCGCTCCGGTAAACTTATTGGTAATCGAATTCAGATACCCCTTTTGGGGCTTCTTTTCCACTCCGGCATAATAAGGGGTTCTGCATGCTATGGGAAGGGTGGCCAGCAAGAAATATATCCAGAATTGTTTTTTTATACTCACGATATTAAAATAATAGTGGGAGATAAGCGTTGATTTCAAAGTGTTCTGTTCTGCTTGGGAAAACTCTAAGTCATAAATATTTGAAAACTCAATCTATCAAAGTAGTATCTTAATGTCAAATAGTTAATTCCGAAGGATTTTGGGACTATTTTTGCAGTCTTTCATCTGACACTTCATCCCCGCTAGATTTTATCCTAATTTATTATGTGAAAATCCTTTAAGATATCGGATTCTCTCCAGGATAGGCGGGTGTGAATAGTACAGAGTAACATAAAGAGGGTGGGGATAAAGATTGGTAAGATTCTCTTTTGAAAGTTTTACAAGGGCACTTACCATGCCCTCCGAATCTTTCGTGAGTTCATACGAAACCCTGTCTGCCTGCCTCTCATGCCTCCTCATAAAATGGCTCACACAGGGTGTAAACGGTAACAAGAGAATATCTGCAAGGAATGCAAGGATTATAAACTTTGAAAAGAGTGTATTTGTATGAATGTGAAAGATCGTTAAAAGGGCGTCGCTTTGGATAACCTTGTATGAAAGATAAAGGGCTATAAAGGAAAACACTTCAAATGCAGTGATCATTTTCAGCACATGCCTTTTCTTCCAGTGCCCGATCTCATGCGCCAGTACGGCGAGGATTTCATTGTGGTTCATGCCCTCAAGCAGGGTGTCGTAAAAGACGACCCTCTTCGTATTTCCAATACCGGTAAAATAGGCGTTGGTGTGTTTGCTTCTCTTTGATGCATCTATCCTGAGAATCCTGCTTGCATGAATACCGGCCTTAGCCGTTAATTGAACGATTCTTTCTTTTAACGAGTCGTCTTCAATGGGAGTGAATTTATTAAAGAGGGGCTCAATGACGTAAGGGGATATGTACATAATAAAGATGCTGAAGATAAAGAGAAAACCCCATACCCAGAACCACCAGTAATGGGGGCTCCACTGAATGAGACAGAACCCTGCAAATGTCACCAGGGACATCATTATTGTCGAAATCAGGAGCGCTTTTATGAAATCGGATATCCAGAGTCGCGGGGTCATGGTGTTAAATCCGTATTTATTTTCTATCTTAAAGGTATGGTAAAGGCTGAAAGGTACAGACAGGAATTCGGTGCCACAGGCCAAAAGCAAAAAGAACAACCCTCCCGAAAGGATAAACGGCAGGTGCAGTGATGCAATCCATGAATTATAGATATTCAGCAGCCCACCGAAGAAGAACAGCATCGTAACAATATTACTGAATATTGACGAGATAAAGCTGAAACGGGTTTTTTCTGTTTCGTAGTCAATTGTTTTTTTCAGCAGCGATTCGTCTATCTTTCCCTCAAATTCAGGCGGGACAGTTGCGCCAAACTTTCTCATGTGACAAAGATTGAGATACTGAATCCCGTATTCAAAGGATTCTTTGAGAATGTAAAGGCAAAGGATGAGAGCAAGGTACGCGTTCAGGACAAAACCTCCTTTTGGTCCATCTGGATTGATAAATTAAAATTTTAATTTCTTATTTGACCATATAAAAGTGGAATAGTGCAATAGTAATTTTAACTTCTTTTATGTTTTTTGCTTGAGATAAGTGACAATGCATGCTATATAAATATCAGGTTTAAAAGAATGGCTTTTTACAGATAGTGTTGTACTAGCAAAAACATTCCGATAAAGGCAAATCCTGAGTAATCAGGGGACGCAAAGTAAAGGATCTTACAAGCCGTTTAAACAGTTTAAACGGCTTATAAAAAGACAGCCTTACTGCCGAAGATGTTTTACAGAACATCTTTGCAGTAAGGCTTTTTTGTTTTTAACCCGCTAATTTTTTGCAAAGAATGGGAGGTGTTTAATGACAGAACCCTTACGCGTTACTCCGCAAGAAGTTTATGAAAAGGTGAAATCAGGCACAACACTCCTCGTCTGCGCATATGACGACGAGGCAACGTTCAGGCAAATGAAACTACAGGGAGCGATTTCACTACAGGAATTCAAATCACGGTTAGTGTCATTATCAAAAGATCAGGAAATCGTCTTTTACTGCGGCTGACCAAAAGAAGCAAGCGCTGCCGGTCTGGCAGCGGAATTTATAAAGAAGGGATACCAGCTTGCAAAGGCCCTTGGTGGTGGCGTTAATGGATGGAAAAAGGCTGGCTATCCTATTGAACCATAACTTTACTATAAGGAGGCAAGATTATGGAAAACAAAATTACCTGGGAATCGCAGATGGACATGGCACTCTCAAAGGCACGATCAGAGAAAAAGCCTGTGCTACTTGATTTCTTTAATCCAGGCTGAATCGGTTGTCAACAGATGGATGCAGTTTCGTATCCAAATAAAAATGTTGCTGAATTTATTAATAGCTCGGTAATTCCACTCCGTGCCCGTTAT
Organism: Candidatus Brocadia sp.; assembly: GCA_011525665.1. GTDB lineage: Bacteria > Planctomycetota > Brocadiia > Brocadiales > Brocadiaceae > Brocadia. The sequence goes on along the minus strand of WYAU01000075.1, from coordinate 21,974 downwards.
GATGCTCAACCCCTGGCCACCGATTTTAATCTGAAGTGGACTCCGACCCTTATAATACTTGATACAGAAGGTAAAGAGCACCACAGGACGGTTGGTTTTCTTTCCCCCGAAGAATTGGTCCCTTCATTATTGCTGGGTATTGCAAAGGTCCATTTTGACTTGAATACATTCAAAGAGGCGCTTTCAATCCTGGAGAAGATTTTGTCTGATTTTCCTAAAAGTAGTTCAGCACCTGAGGCAATTTACCTGAAAGGTGTGTGTTTATACAAGGACACGAAAAATCCAAAGGGACTTAAGGAAGCTTACGAACAACTTCAGGCCAGGTATCCTGAGAGTGAGTGGACAAAGCGTGCGCATCCCTATCGGCTTTTATAACATATTGCCTGGAACTGGATGCCGCAGCCAAATCAACCCCCCCCCTCTGTCCCCTCCTTCGTAAGGAGGGGACAGAGGGGGGTAAGACTTACTAAAAAAGAACTTTTATAAGGTAATATTATAAAGGAAGATGATTGTGGAGCCTCTTTTTCAGACAGTGTCTACCAAGGGAATCGGGCCGGATGGTTCGCGGGTATCTGAAGCTGTTGCCCCTGCAGATGAAGAGATTCTTGATGCCTATTCAAAGGCCGTCGTTAGTGCATCAGAGAAGGTTATCCCGGCAGTGGTGAATATTAATGTCCGTCAGTTAATGAATGAACGGCAAGCTGTTCATCCGCGTATGTCACAACAGATGATTGGCAGCGGCTCGGGGTTCATTTTTACGCCGGATGGATTTATTCTCACCAACAGCCACGTGGTGCATAATGCTGGTCAAATTGAAGTGACACTTTCGGATGGCCGTCGTTTTTCTGCAGATATGATCGGTGATGATCCCGATACAGATTTAGCAGTAATCAGAATTCAGGCCCCGGACCTGGCATATGCACGTTTAGGTGACTCACAGTCTATTCGTGTAGGCCAGCTCGTAATTGCCATTGGCAACCCCTATGGCTTTCAATGTACCGTAACTGCCGGTGTGGTAAGTGCACTCGGACGCTCACTCCGGTCACGTTCCGGGAGGTTGATAGACAGCATCATCCAAACCGATGCCGCACTCAATCCCGGCAATTCAGGAGGTCCGCTCGTCAATTCCCGTGGAGAAGTCATTGGCGTCAATACCGCCATCATCCAGGGTGCACAAGGCCTCTGTTTCGCCATCGCGGTTGACACGGTTAAATTCGTTGCGACACGGCTTATCAAGGATGGGAAAATCCGCCGTGGTTACATTGGTGTAGCAGGGCAAAGCATTTTCCTCCACCGCCGCCTTGTGCTTTTCCATAACTTACCGGCCGAGAGTGGCGTACTGGTCATTGCGGTTGAGGACAACAGCCCTGCCCAAAGGGCCGGCTTACGGGAAGGGGATGTAATTATAGGTCTTGATGACCAGCCGGTTCAGAGCGTAGATGACTTGCACAAGCTCCTCTCCGAGCATCGGATCGGGGTGGAATCGCAGCTAAACATTATCCGACGTTCTGAAAAACTCGTTCTTGAGATCGTCCCGGAGGAATCTAAAGTCAGGCCGGATGAGGAATGATAAGCAAATACGGGATAATCACATCGCGTGGCCAAGAATGTCTGCGATTAAAGCATTGAAAGAGTTGGCGGGCAGAGAAAGGAATCAATTGTGATCAATAATAAGGGAAAGATAGTCCTGGTAACGGGTGCCACAGGTAGCCAGGGAGGTGCTGTAGCACGCAGCCTGTTGGCTAGCGGCTGGTCTGTACGGGCCATTACCCGCGATCCGTCCAAGCCTGCGGCACGGGCATTGGCAGAAAAAGGTGTTCAGGTAGTAAGGGGTGACCTCGATGATCGAGCGTCAGTGGATCAGGCGTTAAAGGGGGTTTATGGGGTTTTCAGTGTGCAAGCCTTTATGGAACAAGGCACCGCAGGGGAGATACGGCAGGGCAAAACCCTGGCAGATGTTGCAAAAGCAACGGGAATTGAACACCTTGTATATAGCTCTGTCGCGGGTGCCGAGCGGAATACCGGTATCCCTCACTTTGAGAGCAAGTGGGAGATTGAACAATATATTCGTACTTTAGAGTTGGCTGCAACCATCTTCCGTCCGGTCTTTTTTATGTATAACTTTAATTCGCCTTTGTTCAATCTCCAGCAATCTATCCTTGGGGGTACGCTATCGTTAGCAATCCGACCTGATAAATCATTACAGATGCTCGCTGCAGAAGACCTGGGTACATTCGTCGCTATGGCTTTCGAAAAACCCAATAACTTTACTGGGAAAGCGATCGAATTAGCCGGAGATGAGATGACAATGGTCCAGGCGTCAGAAATATTTAGCCGGGTAATGGGTCGGCCCGTTCGCTTTGTAGAAATGTCTATCGAGCAGGTTAGAAGTTTCAGCGAAGATTTGGCCTTAATGTTCCAGTGGTTCAATGAAAAGGGCTTCCAGGCGGATATTCCAGCATTACGGGGTCTGCACCCTCAGTTGATGACATTAGAAACGTGGCTGCGTAAGACTGGTTGGGGTAAAGCATGATTTGAGGAAGCACATTCGTATTTAACTTTCAAAGCAATCATAATCAAAAAGGGAAAACTTATGAAAGTACTCATTGTCTATTACAGCACTTACGGCAACGTATTCAAGATGGCGAAATTTGTGGCAGAGGGAGTCAGGGAAATCAAAGGGGCAGAACCTGTTATCCGCAAGGTTCAGGAACTGATTCCTGCATCTGTTATTGAGTCCCGTGAGGATATGAAGGCAGGGAGAGAAATGCAGAAAGATATACCCCAGGTTACATTGGACGATTTCAGGGAGGCCGGGGCCATTGCTTTTGGGACACCGACCAGGTTTGGAAACGTGTCTGCACAATTGAAAAACCAGATTGACCAACTTACATCACTGTGGTTTGCAGGGGAATTAGAAGGCAAGACGGCTGGCATCTTTGTCTCTACCGCAAGTCTTCACGGAGGACAGGAAACAACGATTCTTACCCTCATGGCCCCTCTCTTGCATCTCGGCATGATCCTTGTGGGTGTACCCTACTCCGTAAAAGAATTATTTACTACACAGGGCGGTGGTTCCCCATACGGACCCGGTCATATCGCAGGACAGGACAGCCAGCGGGAAATTGACCAGCATGAGGCTATAATATGCCGTGCTTTAGGGCGCAGGCTTGCAGAAATTGGACTCCGGTTGCAAAAAAAGTAAAAATATAAGAGAAGGCAGACTTATAATAAGGCCTTTTCAATTTTCATAATTTCGTAAGTGGATTCACCCTCCGGGAGTTTAATTGTGACCCTTTCGCCTGCCTTTCTGTGGAGCAGCCCCTTTCCGATGGGTGAGAGGTAGGAGATAATGCCTTTTTCGATGTCCACATCCCAGGGACCAAGTATGGTATAGATCTCCACTTCCGCCTTTCCCTCGTGCCGCAAAGTAACTTTTGTGCCTGGTGCGGCTGCATCCGCATGAATGGAATGCGGATCAATGATGACAACCTTCTGTAATTCCGCCTTCATCCGTTCCGCCTTTTCCACGAGCATGGCCTGCTTTTCCCGCGCAGCTTTATACTCTGCATTTTCACGCAGATCTCCCCGGCTTATCGCTTCTCCGAGGTCACGCGCATTTTCTGCAAACTCCACGTTCATCAGATGGTCAAATTCTTTCTTTTTCTTCTCATATCCTTCTCTCGTGACGTAGATCTTGCTCTCATCGAGTCTCGGGAGACCCGGCATCTCGAATAGTTCCGGATAACGGTCTTGTATGACGCTCTCGATAGAAACCTTAAACCAATCCTCCATTCCCTTGCTGCGGGAGACAACGTTAAAAATGCTTTCAGCATTTGCATCATTCAGAATGCCTATGGCATAATCGGTGCCTTTATCCTCCAAGAGATTTTTTATCTTTGTGATTATGGTCTTTAAATCCCCGTCGCGCCCTTTTTGTATCTTAAAATAGATATTATCTGATAACTCTATTAACCGGTTAAACATGAGTGCGGGATCGATGTTCTTATAAAGTCCGGGGTACCGCCCCTGCATGCCATTTTTGCAAAACCAGATGTAGTGCTCAGGATATGCGTTAAATTGGTTGAATAATTTTAAGGCCGTCCCTTCGATGGCATGCTGCTTATTCTCTGCAATAAACTCCTTGATAATGAATTCCCACAGATTGCCACTATTAACAAAAAACAGGGATATAAATTCATCCTGCCAGTGTTCAGGCTTGACCTGTTTGATTAACGTGAGGATACGTTTTCTGTATTCAAGGATACCTATGGTGTTTACAAATTCCGGCAGATTTTCCGCCGTACGAATAAGTGATTCAATATTGCCCTTATATTTCTCCGGCTCTCCTTTGAGGAAGTTTTGTATTTCTTCGAGGAGCAAGAAACATTCAACGGCAAGAGAGGGATTCTTTCCCTGCACGGCAGCGGCTTCCTTTATAAAAAGAGTTGTAATTTCATCCAAGGTCTCTCTGCATGTTTCCGTGTCTTTCATTTCGGAAATGTATTTTTTGGCAATTTCTATCTTTTTGCCGGTATCCGCGGCGATGGCAAGTTTTTCGAGTATCTCTTGATGGTGCGTCAGGGGGGAAACGCGAAGTTCCAGGAATGACGTGGTGGGAGCGCCATCGGTGAGTTTTATATAGGGGTCTTTTTTGAGTAATTTTTTTGTGCTAGTCCACCACTTGCTCCATCCTTCAGGCAGTATGACACCGGATATGAGCCGATTCTTTACCTGAGAGACCGATGCTTTTCCTTTAAAATATTTCAAGGTTAGCTTAATCAAGCCCACGGGATCTTCTTCAATCATTTTATCCAATACATCTTTCCGTGCGTAAATCATCGCCAATAAATCATCATTACGTAGCTTCTGCAGTATATCCGGGGCAATATCCATAGAAATACTGTGATTTGCCTTTTTTTCAAAATTTATGTTTACTTTTTCACCTTCGGGGTCAACAGATACTACCTGGCCTACACCCCAACTCTTGTGGTAGACGTAATCACCCTGATCGAGATAAAAGTACTTTTCCAGCTTTTTCATGGCGCTGCGAATATCCGTCACCGTCTGTATGCCCGTTTTATCGACTAACTCCCTCGCATAAGGCCTGTCCTTATAGATGTTTGAATAACATTCGGCAATCTCTTTCGCCAATCCTTTTTCTTTCGGGTTATATTCCAGTATTTTCTTTAATACCTCCAGGGTGTCAAGATAGAGACCTTTTTGCCGGTAATGCGGCACCAGCATCGTCAGAAAATCGTGCGCCCGCTTTTTTTCTTCCCGCCGTGCGAGAAGGTCTACCACTTCGAGAAGCGACCGGAGATTTTTATTATTGCACTCAACAATTCCAAGCCACGCTTCTTCCAGTTTGTCATACTGCTCTGTGTTGATAAGGGTTATCAATTCTTTCATGTCGAGATTATTCCCGGCAACAGAACACTCATTGGACATACTTTATTCTCCTAATCTTCTATAACGGAAAAAAAACAAAATCCCGTTTAAAAATGAAATTATAAACCATTATTATAAAATTATTTGGTTTATAAGGAAAGTAAGAAATGGAATTGCATTTAAAAATGTAATTTTTAAAATAATGTAATGAAAATACGATGTTATATAATATAATTTATTATTTGGAGAAAACATTTGTTTATTACAAACAAGAGGTTGCAGGCATGAGAAAAATACCACGAACAATGAGTACCCAGCACCCGGACAATGTCACCATGCCGTTCTTTACTGAGGGGACGTGTTTTTTGGGTGAGGATGAAATAAAAGAGGCATATTATGTATTTTCACACCTGCGGTGCGACGAGCAGATGTGGGATTGTGAGGGAAAAGAAGTCGATGAGTTTGTCATTAAGAAACTGCTGAGCCGCTATGACAATTACTTCAAAAAACGCAGGATCGGGAAGGACGTTTTCATTACTTTACGTGTTCCCAACCCTATGGTGGAAAAAAGTGAAGCAAAGATCCTTCTGGAAACCCTGGAAAGCGCGCCGCGTTCATACGACACCGCAAGCCAGTTTTACGGAGAAGATAACATACCCCCCATCTTTGAAGTCATTCTTCCCATGACGACCAATACGGAAACAATTAACCGGGTGTATTATTATTATCGAGATTTCGTTGTCGGAAAGCAACACAGGAAGTGTTTTCAGAATGATATTACCATAAGGGAGTGGATTGGTGAGTTTAAGCCCGAGACACTGGAAGTGATTCCGTTATTCGAGGATATTCCTTATATGCTCTCTGCGGATACCATGGTGCAGAATTATCTCCAGGACAAGCAATTCCCCTATCAGAGGGTATTCCTTGGCCGTTCGGATCCCGCATTGAATTATGGCATGCTGCCTGCAATACTTGTGGTGAAAATTGCCTTGCAGCGGTTGCACGCGTTGCAGGAAAGACTAAAGATTCCCCTCTATCCCATCCTGGGACTCGGATCCAATCTCTTTCGCGGTAATCTCTCACCGTTAAGTGTGAACGAATGCCTGAGGGAATTTCCCAGTGTTCAGACCTTTACAATACAATCGGCATTCAAATACGACCATGATGAAGGACAGGTCAGGGAGGCCATTGAAAAGATTAATAACCATGTGAGGGCGGTTCCAACGTTCATGGAAGAAGAAGTAGCCCTGGAGATGACGGAGAGATTGGCGTCGGCTTACCGGGAACAGATAAAGGAGCTTGCTCCTTTAATTAACGAGATCGCCAGATTTGTTCCCCGACGGAGAATGCGTAAACTTCACATCGGTCTTTTCGGTTATTCAAGGAATGTTGAAGGAATTACCCTGCCGAGGGTGATTTCTTTTTGCGCCTCGCTCTATTCGATTGGACTACCGCCGGAACTGCTGGGATTGCACTATCTGACTGAAAAGGATTTGCTATTCCTCAAGACCGCTTATCCCGCATTCCTGGAGGATCTTTCATCGGTGGCATCGTATTATAACCGGGATGTGACACAATTACTATCTCCGAAAATTGCGCGGGATATCGAGAAGGTGTTGGGCATGGTAAAGCATACCGAAAATATACTTCACAGCGAGTATACTTCCCAGATCATTCAGGCAATCCTCTCCGGAAAGAAAGAAACCGTAACAGAAAACATGATTGCGGCAGGAAAGGTGAGGAGATTCCTGGGATGACCACGCGCCGGTGTTTACAGGCCGGTTTTTATAAAAAAAACCACAGATGAAAAGAAATTTTTAAAATGTCCAGAGTATTTGTTCATAAAACACTACAACGCTACCTCATGACGGAATGGTTCAGGATGTTTTTACCTTCCTTAGCATGTTTTGAGTTGCTGCTCTTCCTGGGATTTTCCATTCAGCTGCTGCATAAAGGACTTGATATTATTACCCTGAGGGTACTTATACCCCACCTCTTTATTCAGGCATTTCCTTATTCCATACCTTCGGCATTGCTTACCGCCACATCAATGACATACGGGCGCATGAGCGCCGACCATGAAATCATTGCCATCCAGACAAGCGGCGTTCATATACTGAGAATAATTACGCCCGTTTTGGCAATAGGAGTTATCTTCAGCATAATAACTTTAGCCTTATCCGCCGAGATTTTGCCGCGGTCCTGTTATAAAATAATATTACTGCAGGAACGCGCTATTAACAACATTCTGGCAGGGCGTCTGGCTACCTTTCAGAAAAAAATAGATCTGCATCCGTACCAAATTTACATCGGCAGCGTTGAGGACGACAAAAATAAAGACATAGCAGTGATCGAGTACGCAAATGACTACGTAACGAATGTTATCCTTGCCGAAGAGGGATCCATCACAATGGATGAGGCAGAAAACAAGATCCTCCTCACGCTGTATCGTGGAGAATTTCTCAAACCGAATTATAAAAAACTGGAAGAGGTTCCCCGCGTGGGCGTCTTCCGGGAAACCACCTTTGAAATCTCTCTGAAAGAAAAGAAACGGGAATCTTCTTCAAAGTATATGACGGTATTTCAACTCTGCAAATATAACAGCGAGATTAACGACGAATTGGCAAAAAATCCCAAAACGCCGTCGAACTCAAAAAAAGACAAGGATGCCCTGATGAAGGAACTTACAGACGGCCGGAACGAATTCGGCAATTTATCGCGGAAACGTGACAAACTCTCCGCGGAATTGAAGCGTTCCACCGAAAACCTGGCGCGCCAGGCATCAAAGATCGAAGGTCTGGAGAACGAGAGCAAGATAGCAAAAAATTATATCCTTGTCGCCAACGAAAATTTGATTCGCGTGAAAAAAGAGATGAAGGCGGGCGTTTTAACGGGTGAAGACCGGGATAAAAAAATCATGCAGATAAAGGAAACCATCGAGAGAGAGAAGCAAAGGATTTATAACATCGAAAAAAAAGTTGCTGCGGCCGGCGAAATACAACGTGAAGAAACGCAAAAAATTGCTTCTCTTTCTCAAGCCATTTCAGAAATAAACATCTGGAGGGATGCCTTGCGAAAAGATATCGAAGCCCTGGAGGAGGAATCAGCCGTTGCCGAAAAAGAGGACTTACGGCGTAAAAACGATATTTCCATACACAAGAGGCTCTCCCAAGCGCTCTCCTGTATACCCTTTGTCATCATTGGCGTTCCCCTTGGCATTATGCTCAGGAGCGGACACCTCATGATCGGGTTCGGCGCCAGCTTTATGGTGGTGCTGTTTCTGTACTACCCGCTGGTGGTAACCGGAATGGTGCTGGCAAAGGATACCTTTGTACCCGTGATACCCGCCCTGTGGGGCCCAAATATAATCCTTTTTACCGGAGGAATGTTCGTTTTCAGAAGGCTGTTCACCGGGTAACTCCTCACCATATTACGTTCTTGACTTTTTGTGGAAAAGGATTAGTATAAATACAGAATATTTTTTAAATATGTCCTATCAGGCGGTTTAGAAATGCGCAACAATCGGCTCACTTTCGGAATAACTATCGGAAGCAAGTGGACACGCATAATTATGATCTTAATTATTGCCAATGTCAGCGTGTTCATGCTTCAACTGTTGTTTTCAACGGTGAGTTTGCAGTGGTCGTCGCAGATGATAAATATCTTAACGGACGAGCAATTGAGGCAAACATCGGCACTGCCGTGGTATTATCCCGCCTCTGATAAATTCACAAAGCTGTTCTGGCTTTACCCACCGGACACAGTAGGTCATTTATGGCTGTGGCAGTTTTTCACATACATGTTCCTGCACAGCACAACAGACCCTTGGCATTTGATATTTAACATGCTGGGTCTCTGGATGTTTGGCAGTGAGGTCGAGCGGGTACTTGGTTCCAAAAGATTTTTAACCCTTTATTTTACGGCGGGAATTTTTGCCGGAATATGCTGTTGTATATTTACCCCCTGGAGTCCCATTTTGGGTGCGTCCGGGGCAATCTTTGCCATTGAAGTGGCCTTTGCCATGTATTTTCCCAACAGCACAGTCATTTTTTATTTCTTTCCCATGAAGGCAAAGTACCTGGTCATGATCTTTGCCGGCATTACGATATTTAACTGTATTATTCCAAAAACCGGCAATATTGCCCACTTCGCACATTTAGGCGGACTTATTTACGGATTCTTGTTTGTTCGATACTCCTATCGGGTAGAAGACTACCTCAAAAAGTGGCAGATACACCAGCATGAAAAGGAACTTATGAAAGAGCAGGAACTCCGCTCGAGGGTCGATGAGATACTTGACAAGGTAAATCGCGAAGGTTTAAGAAACTTATCATGGAGAGAACGGAGTTTTCTCAAGAATGCCAGCAAGAGGTATAAAAAGAGCAAAGAATAATGCATATACGAGTTGCGTCCGGGTAAACGTATGATTAAGATTGCAATTAATGGCGCTTGCGGAAGGATGGGGTCCAGGATCGCTGCCCTTGTCACTGAAGATCCGGAATTGAAATTGACAGGTGCCCTGGAGAGGCTGGGTCACCCGTCACTTGGCAAAGACGTGGGTTTGATTGCCGGCTGTGGAGAAACCGGTATCATAATAACAACGGCATTCGATGCGCATGCAGACGTTTTAATCGATTTTTCATCACCCGAATCTGTGATAGCCATCGGAGAGATTTGTGCAAGGAAAAACGTTGCCCTTGTCGTCGGCACAACAGGATTAAACCCACAACACCACGAAAAAATAATGCATTTCTCCCGGCTGATACCGTGCCTGGTATCACCGAATATGAGTGTGGGAGTTAACGTTATGTTTACCCTTGTTGCTCAGGTGGCAAAGATGGTGGAAAAGGAATTTGACATTGAAATCATCGAGGCTCACCACAGGTTTAAAAAAGATTCACCCAGCGGTACGGCCTTGCGACTCGCGGAAAAGATATGCGAAGCGACAGGCAGAAAGATGAAGGAAGACATTGTTTACGGCAGGAGCGGAATTACCGGAGAGAGGCCTGCGAATCAGGTCGGTATACATGCCATTCGTTGCGGCGATGTCATAGGCGACCATACGGTTGTTTTCGGCAGTTTGGGAGAACGCATAGAGATTACCCATCGGGCACACACCAGAGATACGTTTGTACGGGGTGCCATCCGTGCAGCAAAGTTTCTGGCGAAAAAGCCTCCGGGGATGTATGGTATGTCTGATGTTCTGCAGTTGCAACCACAGATTTAACCTCCGTAATTTTCCCCGCCGCAGGAATGTGACCTTTAGAATGATACGTGGATTTTTCCGGAGTCAGAATTTTAATAGTATGTTTAGGGGTTAACGAAAAAGAGCAAGACGATGAGATTTGATAAATTTACCATCAAGGCACAGGAGGCCGTGCAGGAAGCCCAGGAATTGGCCGAATCCAAAAGGCAACAGCAAATTCTGGCCGTACATCTGCTGGAAGTCCTTTTAACCCAGGAACAGGGCATCGTTGTACCGCTCCTGAAAAAATTGGGCATTGATACGGATGCCGTCCTCGATAAGACGATGGCTGCTGTCAATAAATTGCCACAGGTTGGCGGGTCAGGAGCGCCGGGACAGGCCTATGTGAGCGCAGAACTGCGGGATACATTTAATCTGGCCTGGGAAGAAGCAAGCAAATTGAAGGATGAGTATGTAAGCACGGAACATCTGTTACTGGCACTGGCGGGGCAAAGGAACATGTCTGCCGGCAGAATACTCAATGAAGCCGGCGTTACCAGAGAAAACATTTATGGGGCGCTAAAAGAAATCAGGGGGAATCAAAGGGTTACTGACCAGAATCCTGAAGAAAAATATCAGGCCCTTGAACGCTATAGCAAAGACCTGGTCGAACTGGCCCGAAAGGGAAAGCTCGATCCTGTGATCGGACGTGATGACGAGATACGACGCGTAATACAGGTTTTATCCCGCAGGACGAAGAACAACCCTGTACTGATCGGTGAACCCGGTGTGGGAAAGACAGCCATTGTGGAAGGCCTGGCCCAGCGCATTGTGAATGGCGATGTGCCCGAGAGCCTGAAAAATAAACGGGTCATGTCTTTAGATATGGGTGCCCTCATTGCGGGGACAAAATACCGGGGTGAGTTTGAAGATCGCCTTAAGGCAGTGCTCAAAGAAGTAAGTGAAAAAGAAGGGCAAATTATCCTTTTCATCGACGAGCTGCATACGGTTGTGGGAGCGGGTGCGGCTGAAGGCGCTGTAGATGCGTCCAATCTCTTGAAGCCGGCTCTTGCCCGCGGTGAGTTGCGGTGTGTGGGCGCCACGACCCTGGATGAATACCGGAAGCACATCGAAAAGGACGCCGCACTGGAAAGGCGCTTCCAGCCGGTATACGTGGGAGAACCGTCCGTGGAAGACACCATTGCCATCCTGAGGGGATTGAAGGAACGGTACGAACTGCATCACGGGGTACGTATTAAGGACTCTGCGATCGTTGCTGCGGCCACGCTTTCCCAGCGGTATATCTCAGACCGGTTTTTACCCGACAAGGCCATTGATCTGATTGACGAGGCTGCCTCGAAGCTGAGGATAGAGATCGATAGTATGCCCGTCGAACTGGACGAGATCGAACGGAAGATTATGCAACTGGAGATTGAAAAAGAGGCGCTGAAAAAGGAAAAAGACACCGCATCAAAACAGCGTATGGAGAAGATTGAGAAGCAGTTGTCGGATTTAAAAGAAGAATCGAACGTCCTCCGCGCCCAGTGGGAAAACGAAAAAAAGATCATCAAAGAGATACAGGAAATTAACGCCAGGATTGAGCAGGCCCGCATTGATGAACAGGCAGCGCAAAGGGAGGGAAATTTAGGAAAGGTAGCCGAAATACGTTACGGGCTTATCCGGGAATGCGAACAAAAACTGAAACAAAAACACCGCGAATTGCAGGACCTGCAAAAGAACAAGTCGCTCCTGAATGAAGAGGTTGACGCCGACGATATAGCCACGGTCGTTTCCAAGTGGACAGGTATCCCGGTGACACGTATGCTGGAAGGGGAAAAGGAAAAACTCCTGAAAATGGAAGAGCGGCTCAGAGAAAGGGTTGTTGGCCAGGAAGAGGCCATCAGGGCCGTTTCCCATGCCATCCGGCGCGCCCGTGCCGGGCTTCAGGACCCCAACCGGCCAATAGGCACCTTTTTATTTCTTGGCCCCACCGGAGTGGGTAAAACGGAACTCTGCAAGGCCCTTGCCGCCTTTTTATTCGATAGTGAAAATGCCATGGTGCGCATCGATATGTCTGAATTTATGGAGCAACATTCCGTGGCGCGGCTTATTGGCGCTCCTCCCGGATACGTCGGTTACGAAGAAGGCGGGCGTCTCACCGAGGCTATTCGGCGGAGGCCGTATTCGGTAATTTTATTCGATGAGGTAGAAAAGGCGCATCGTGACGTTTTCAATATATTACTTCAGGTCTTTGATGACGGACGGCTGACCGACGGACACGGCAGAACGGTGGATTTTAAAAACACCATTATCGTAATGACCTCAAACATTGCCAGCCAGTGGATACAGGACCTTACAGGGCCTGAAAACGAGGAAGAGTTAAGGAGGAGGGTAAAACAGGCGCTGAAAGAGGCCTTTCGTCCGGAGTTTCTTAATCGTATCGACGAAACGATCATATTCCACGGCCTGTCACAAGAAATGATTGGACAGATTGCGGAAATACAGTTGAAAGAACTCCAACGACGTTTGTCCAAAAACAACTATCGCTTAAAGGTCAGCGACCAGTTAAAGGAAAGGCTGGCACAGGAGGGTTTTGATCCACACTTCGGGGCGCGGCCTCTGAAGCGCACCATACAGCAAATGATCGAAAATCCGCTTTCCCTCGAGATACTGGAAGGCAAGTTTGCGGAAGGTATGGAGATCAGGGCGGACATGGAAAACGGAAAAGTGGTTTTTACCGCCGGTGAATTGACAGCCGTATAGAAATCAATTATTCGTTTACCATGAAATACACAGCGCAGTACAAAAATACTAACCCATGCACCGGCATTGGGATTTGAATGCTTGTGAAAAAACTCTTACACATTAACGAATGGAGCAAGTCGTGAATAAAATAATAAGCATGAAGCACAGGTGTTTTGTTTTTTTGTTTGTAATGGTTCTCTCTATACCCGCCGTAATTACCTGCGCTGGGGATTCCGTTAATTCGATAAATCTTGCAGAATTAAACACCCTGCTTGACCGGAACAAGGGCAAGGTGGTCGTTGTTGATCTGTGGGCAACCTGGTGTCCTCCGTGCAGAAAAGAGATACCGGGTTTTATAAATCTTTACAATAAATATAAGGGAAACGTAGAGATTATCGGGATTGCCTTTGACGAAAACGGATCAGAAGTAGTTCCATCGTTTATAAAGAAAATGGGTATTAATTATCCCGTTTACCTTGGAGGAGAAGATATTGCCGGGGCGTACAACCTCCGGGCGTACCCGACAACTCTTGTCTACGGGAAAGATGGAAAAGTGGCCAATACGCATATTGGTTATGTGTCAGAAAAAGAGTTTGATGATGAAATAAGCGTATTGCTGAAGAAATAAGGGGAAAAATAGCGCCTGAAAGGGAAATCATTCGTCGAGGGTATACAGGAGTTTTTGCTTTTCCGTGTGTTTCTAAAAGATTGTTATTTCTGTTAGTATTTTTATCTTTATGAAGTACGAAAGGGTATCAAATACCCGATACAGTATTATACTCGGGTTATTAGCGGTTGCCATTGTTACTGTCAACTTCACGGGATGTGCCGCCAGGGGACGTAGTCTGAGAAATATGGCGACTGTTTCCCGCTATTTTGACCGTGATACAGATACGGTATGGGATGCGGTAATTCAGTCAGCGGAAGGAATTCCCATTGAAATTCAGGATAAAGAAAACGGCTTTTTAAGAACCCAGTGGGTTAAAGGCTGGTCGGCCAAAAGGACTTCCGGACTCCTTTTGGAAGGAAAATGGCAGGAACGTTATCGTCTCTTCGTTAAAGTGACTAACGACCAAAATAAAACCTATGTTTCCATACACACCCAGATTGAAGAAAAGGCTCCTGGCGGTAGTCAGGCATACCGGTGGAATCGTACTCCCTCAGATGGAATGATAGAGAAAGAGTTTTTGGAAAGACTGGAAAATATCCTCAATAATCAGGTGAATACTCCGCAATAGCTCCGTAAGCTATAATTGAAGAGCCTTCCGGTTTCACAAAAAGCGGCAAATACGTATCACAGAAACTTACTGAAACACCCCCGTCAACTTTTTAAAAAATGAACCCTTTGATCAAATATATTATGATGACAAAACGCATCCTCTCCATACTTACAATATTTCTTTCTTTACCGTTCGTTCAGATTTTCCTTATTTCCGTTACGGCAAAGGCGCAAACAGAGGCTGAACCGTCCGATAATTTTCAGCTCCAGACCTATCTCACAGAAGAACAGGCACTTGCCTTTGTCTTCCCCGAATGTGAAGAGATTGTAACAGATGAATTTATAATGACTCCCGAAGAAAAAAAACATCTTGAAAAACTTCTTGCCAGAAGGCTCTATGAGGATGGATTTAGGGTCTACACCGGAAAAAAGAACGATGTTGTAAAGGGATATGCAATTATTACGGAGGAGATTGGAAAGTTTCACCCCTTTACCTTCATCGTCTCTGTAAGCCCGAAGGGGAAAATCGATAACGTCGCTGTCCTCGTTTATCGCGAAAGTCGCGGCGGAGAGATTGCCAGAAAACGCTTCCTTTACCAATTTATTGGCAAATCCCTCAAAAATCCGATCCGTATAAACAAAGACATAATTAATATCACAGGGGCCACCATGTCAGTGCAGTATATGTGCGCCGGCGTAAGAAAGGTACTTGCTGTCGTTAACGAATATTACCTCAGCGGGAAAAGAAATGGGGATGATATTAAATTAGCAAACGGAAATTTGGTAACACCCGAAGAAGAAAAACCCAACAGCGGGGCGAACAAATCTCAAAACAGAAATAATAATGAAATTGACATTCAAAAAGCAAACAATGACCGGAAGGATTCATCCTCTGACGTAAAATTGCTGAAACAGACTCGCTTGATTATGGGCACCTTTGCTGAGGTATCCGTGTACTCACATGATGAAAAAACAGCAGGCAGGGCCATTGAAGAGGCGTTGGATGAAATGGAACGCATGGACCGCATTATGAGTAATTACAAAGATGATAGCGAACTTTCTCAATTAAATAAAAAGGCAGTAAAATCACCTGTTCCCTGTCAGGGAGAACTCCTTGGTGTGATTGAGCAATCGCAATATTATAGTGAACTGAGCAGTGGTGCCTTTGATGTCACTATCGCACCTATCGTTGCTCTTTGGGGATTTTTTAATGAGAAAGAACACTTACCGTCCAATAAAGAAATAGAAAGGCTTTTACCAGCCATCTCCTATAAAAATGTTGTAATAAACAAAAGCAACGATCCCCAAAAACCAAGCACCGTATTTTTTAAAAATGCAAAAACCCAAATTGATCTGGGCGCTATTGGAAAGGGATATGCCGTGGATAAGGCGCTGGAAATCATAAAGAAATACGATATAAACAATGCCTGCATTAATCTTGGCGGAAATATTTACGTACTCGGCGCTCCCAACGGCAAAAATGCGTGGAAGATCGGCATACAACATCCGCGAGACAAAAATGAGATCCTGGGTTATCTGGAACTTAAGGATGAAGCCACGGCCACGTCAGGGGATTACGAACGTTTCTTTGAAATCAATGGGAAGCGGTACTCTCACATCATCGACCCCCGGACAGGGAGGCCGGTAAGTGGTACAATTGCTGTAACAATCATAGCCCCTACAGGTACGGAGGTTGATGCACTCTCAACCACTGTCTTCGTCCTCGGCGCTGAAAAGGGCATGGAGATTATCAGGAATATTCCTGATACACATGCCATGATTGCGTACGAGGGAACGGACGGAAAACTCATGATTGATATGACGAAGGGATTCACAGATAAATTCAAAAAAACCCGTGTTGAAGGAGAAGACAATGTCCGGTGGCATGTGGTCGCTTCCAATCAGTAATAAGATTTTTTTTACCTTTTTCCTATCGATCATGGCCATTGCCATCGGCATTGGCTTCCTGAATTATTATGAGAGGACCGGCTTTTCCGCACAAAAAACGATCCGGTACTATTGTGGCGATGAAGAAGATGAAATCGATACCCCCCTATCGGCAGAAGAAAACAGATTAAAACTCGAAGAAGGACTGTTTTTCCCGAAAACCTACCGGGAGTTGTTAGAAGTTACCCATACACATAGCTTTTCAATTCCCATCGTCGTATTTATTCTCTCCCGCATTATGGCGATGACGCATACGCGCGAGGGATTAAAGATTACGATATATGGGGTGTCATTTACAGGGATTATATTGAATCTTGCAGCCCCATGGCTTATCCGATACGCATCCCCTCATTTTGTTATTACCTTTACCATCTCCAATATCCTCCTCATGCTGAGCTTTGGGGCATACATCTTTATCCCCCTTTATGAAATGTGGTTTAGAATAGATCACAGTGCAACATAGACACTGCCCCGTTAAAATATTGACAAACACATGCCCGATAGGTAACATTTGCTTTTCTTTAATAGAGAAATTTTTCCAGTGGATAGTGATTACATGCAATTCGGAACCGTCTGTATCATTGGTCCGGGACTAATTGGTGGCTCTATTGGCCTGGGACTGAAAAAAAGAAATCTGGCAAAGACCGTTATTGGCGTGGGTCACAGGGCTTCATCTATCGAAAATGCCCTTAAAATGCTTGCCATTGATATCGGGATTTTAAATCCTGAGGAGGCAGTAAAAGATGCGGATATTGTAATACTTGCAACATCGGTAAACCAGATTATTGATACTGCAAAAAAAGTTATCCCATTCATGAAAAGTAACGCTATCCTCACCGATGTAGGCAGCACAAAGAATTACATAGTCCAACAAATTACCCATAATATAAGGAAAGACATCTCATTTATCGGTGCGCACCCGATTGCAGGTTCAGAGCAAAGAGGCGTTGAGTTTGCATCACCGGACCTTTTTGTCGGCTGCAATTGCATCATAACGCCTTCAAACAAAAATCCAAAGGGGTTGGAAACCATTTCTTCTCTGTGGCAACTTTTGGGAGCAAAAATAATATATTTAAAGCCGGAACAACATGATGAAATACTTGCGTACGTAAGTCACTTGCCCCACCTGATTGCCTCATGTCTGGTGAATTCCATCAAACAGGAACATCTCGTTTATGGCGCCAGCGGATTAAGGGATACCACAAGGGTAGCGTCCGGCGACCCGGAGCTATGGATAAATATCTTTGATCAAAACCGTGAAAATGTAATAAAATCAATTGACCAATTTATGACTGAGCTTGCCGGATTCAGAAACGATCTTTTAAAGAAAAACGACACTCTGCTCCTGGACAGGTTAAAAAAGGCAAAGTTATCACGCGATAGCGTGTTTCAGAACAACTCAAAAAACAAGGCATAAACAAATAAATCCCATGTACTCAAGAATTGAAGTATTTTTTAAAAACGAATTTCCCGATCCTTTAGGAAACAATATACGATCAGACATTGAGACATTTGGTTTCCGGGGAGTTACAAACGTCAGGGTCCGCCAGGTCTATATCATTTTTGGGAATGTAAGCAAAAACGATCTGGACACCATTGCCCAAAAACTCCTGGTGGATACGATTACACAAGACTATCAGATTTCGGACTTCGGATTTCGGATTGCGGACTTGGGACATCATATTGTCGAAATTAGCCGTAAGCCCGGCGTCATGGATCCTATCGAGCAATCGGTTTTGAAGGCACTTCGTGATATAGGAATAAACATCGATGGCGTTAAAACCGCACAAAAGTATCTAATCGACGGGAATATATCCAATGAAGCAATCCGCAGCATAGCAACCAAAGTCCTTGCAAACACAAAGATAGAAGATGTCTTTATTTACCCCGAAACACCCAATTACGATCATGGCAATATTCAGTATGCCTTTAAAAAGCAGACCGTACCGTTATTACATGCTGATAATACACAGTTGGAAGAGATTAGTATCCGTGGCCAGTTATCCTTAAATTTACCAGAGATGCAATCTATCCAAAAATATTATAAGTCCATTAACCGGGAACCTACCGACATCGAACTCGAAACAATTGCACAGACATGGTCTGAACACTGCGTCCACAAAACCTTCAAAGGTATTATTGATTTCAACGGGAATAGAATCGACAATCTTTTGCAAAATACCATCATGAAGGCCACAAAAGAACTCAATAAACCCTGGTGTGTTTCTGTGTTTAAAGACAACGCGGGCATTGTTCAGTTTGATGACTATTACAATGTTTGTTTTAAGGTAGAAACCCACAACCACCCGTCCGCCATCGAACCGTATGGAGGCGCCAATACAGGCGTTGGGGGTGTAATCAGGGATATAATGGGCACAGGATTGGGAGGGAAGCCCATCCTTAATACGGATGTATTTTGTTTCGGTCTCCCGGATACCCCACCGGATAAAATCCCCAAGGGCGTTTTACATCCAAAGAGAATTTTCAAGGGCGTTGTTGCCGGCGTAAGAGATTATGGCAACCGCATGGGCATCCCCACTGCCAACGGCGCTATCTTCTTTGATGAGCGATATATTGGCAATCCATTAGTCTTTTGCGGAACTGTGGGTCTTATACCCAAAGATAAATGTCAAAAAGAGGCCCATCCCAATGACCTCATTGTTGTTGCCGGTGGCAGGACGGGACGCGACGGCATCCATGGAGCCACGTTCTCTTCAACTGAGTTACACGAACAATCCGAACAGATGTCCGGCGGTGCTGTACAGATCGGCAATGCCATAACGGAAAAGGCGTTACTGGACGTGCTTTTACAGGCCCGTGATAAAGGGCTCTACAACTGTATTACCGATTGTGGTGCTGGAGGTTTATCTTCTGCCGTAGGAGAAATGGGTCAAGACCTGGGGGCCATGGTAAATTTAGAAAAGGTACCCCTGAAATACGAAGGACTTTCCTACACAGAAATCTGGATTTCGGAGGCACAGGAACGTATGGTACTCGCCGTTCCACCGGAAAAAGAAGACGACATCCTTGACCTATTTAAGGCAGAAAACGTTGAGGCAACGGTCATCGGAAGATTCACAAACGATAAAATATTGCGCCTGTTTTACAATTCCCAATTGGTTGGCGAACTAGAAATGGATTTTCTCCACAAAGGTATACCAAGACTGGAACGCAAGGCCACATGGCATAAACCTGTCTTTGAGGAACCTGCCCTACCCGAAAAAGAAGATTTTGGAACCGATTTAAAAAAGATACTTTCTTCATGGAATGTCTGCAGCAAGGAATGGGTCATACGCCAATACGACCACGAGGTACAGGGCGGAAGCGTATTAAAACCGCTTCAGGGAATTCATAACGATGGACCAGGCGACGCCTGTATTGCTACCCCTGTGCTGGGGTCTAAGAAAGGTATTATCGTATCCAATGGGATGAACCCCCGATACGGCGACATAGATCCTTATCACATGGCCGCTTCCGCTATTGATGAGGCGCTGCGGCAGATCATAGCCGTTGGCGGAAGTTTAGGACAGGTTGCACTTTTAGATAACTTCTGCTGGGGCAACACCAACAAACCAGACCGTCTCGGCAGCCTCGTGAGGGCTGCACAGGCTTGCTATGACATTGCAGTCGCATACGGAACCCCGTTTATTTCCGGGAAAGACAGCCTGAATAACGAATTCGTTACTGATAAGGAAACGATTGTGATCCCACCAACTTTACTTATTTCCGCAGTTGCGATAATGGAAGATGTTCGGAATGCAGTATCAATGGATGCCAAAGAACCTGGCAACCTGATTTATATCGTGGGTCTCACTCGTCCAGAATTGGGCGGTTCACACTATTATCATATCCACGGGTACAAAGGGAACAACGTCCCGAAGGTAGATGCAGCCTTGGGGAAAAAAATCATGAATGCCTTATCACAGGCAACAAAATGCAGGATTGTAATGTCCTGTCATGACTGTTCCGAAGGCGGTCTTGCCGTTGCTGCCGCAGAAATGGCTTTTTCCGGAGGCTATGGCATGTTGCTTAACCTTTCTGGCGTAGTCACAGAAGGGCCTATTCACAGGAATGACACCCTTCTCTTTTCTGAATCAAACAGCCGCTTTATTGTTGAGATACGTCCTGAGCATCAGAAACAATTTGAGACGTTAATGAAAGGCATTCCATGCGGGCTTTTAGGAAAGGTAACATCAGATCCACTACTTAAAATCTATGACTTAAACAACAAACTCATTGTTAACGAAAATATTTCCGACTTGAAAGAGGCGTGGCAGGCGCCGCTGAGGTGGTAAAATATAGTGAATGTCTTAAATAAGTTGACATGTAATAGTCATTGCGAGCGAAAGCGAAGCAATCCCACCCTTGAGACGTCGTCGTGAGCTCAGTCGAACGATTGCTTCAGGCTAACGCCCTCGCAATGACAACTTTTCTTTTGTGTTTATTATAGTTAATTTCCGCTTGAAAATGTTCCCCATGCTGTCATTCCATGCCTGACATGAAATCCAGTTCTGTAACATTTTAGCCGTTTGAAAATTGTCCTTAAATAACCACCACTGCTTGTTCCCAAACTCCTGTTTGGGAACACAATTGCAGAGAAACTGAGTTTCTCGTCCATTACACTCCCAAACAGGCGTTTGGGAGTGAGCAGTTGAAAGATATCTTTCAAAAAGCTGAATCCGGTCTTGAACGACGGACTTCGTCGTGAGCCTTCGGCGTGAGCTCAGTCGAACGCACTCAGTCGAACGATTAACCATAAGCAAATCCACCCTATTGCCCACAAAATACACGAAAGATCACGAAATTCAATAACAAAGAATGGGAAAGGTTGTAAATACGACTATGTGTGCTATAATAAAGTCATGAAAAAATATACAAATTTAAGCGAAAAATACTTACATGACGCTGAAACACTTCTACGTAAGGGCGATCTGTCACAGGCGTCTGAAAAACTCTGGGGCGCAACGGTCACGATCGTCAAAGCAATTGCCGCACAACGCAGGAAAACGCTGAAAACCCATGAGGGTATAAAGTTTTTCATGGCTGAAATTGCACGGGAGCTCAAAGACGAAAGCGTCAACAACATATCCCTCATAGCGGAAGGGCTGCATCAAAACTTCTATGAAAACGCAGAACACCCAGATTCTGTCAAAAAAGGCGCAAAGACGATAAAGCAATTCGTCACACGGATGCGAAACCGGTTTAGCCTTAACTAATCTACCAAAAATTTATTGAAGAAGCCGAAAAGAGGCAATTGAAATTTACCGATGAATAAATCGAAAAATACCTTGCCACGTAAGCTTGAAAACTTTAAAAGGATGCGATAATTGATAAATGAAGGTTTGACCCTTGCCCCCTCCTGGGCGTGGTGTCTTCTGACAACGCGCATTTTGACCTTTCACCTTCACTTCCATTGAACAAATGGTCACCAATTGTTTGAGACCTTCTTCTATCGTCAGATCAAAATTCGTCCACGCCCTGCGCAGC
>WYAU01000074.1 GCA_011525665.1 Candidatus Brocadia sp. | reverse complement strand
TTGCATCTTTACACCCTGTTTTCACCTTCAACCCTCCTCCTGTTGTGTATAATCTGTTCTTTACAAACATCTTATACCATAAACAACAGGGGATTTCTATCTCTTCGGTGAAAAATCCGGGCTAGGTGTTATTTCTGATTCACATCTTTTAAGACAATTGCAGAATTTAGGGGTCGGTTTTCCCTACACCTTGACCGGCCTTTTTTCCATTGCAAGGAGTTTTTTCTTTGTTTGCCGTTTATACGCTATCACATGCCAGAAAAAACCGGCGGTAACGGCGCCAAGGGTATCAGCCAGCCAGTCGAGGATTTCTACCGAACGGTTTGGGGTAAAGAGTTGGTGGATCTCATCCGATGCGCCATAGAGGGAGGTGATGCCTATCGCCAGGATAATTTTATATATCCATTTATTTCCTATGGTGACAGAAGAAAGCGTCCAGCAGATCATGAGGCACAGGAGGCCAAAAACCCCGAAATGTATAAGTTTGTCAGAGAATGTCGGAAGGGAAACAGAAGAGATGTCCCGGGAGGATGCGTAGTATATGAAAGAGGCGTAAGCTACGGTTAATATAGATTTGAAAATCCCGTGTACTCCGATCTTTTTATTCATGCCCCCCGTTTTCTTTAAAAATACGGATCCAGTAGAGTGTCTCATCGGCAGAAGGCCCTTGATATTTATACTGTGGTTCATCTTCCGTGTGTGGTGTTTTCTTTTTTTTCTGTATTCGTGGCGTGTGTGTCTTTATCATGCACGGCTTTGTCTCTTCATCGGGAAGGTTTTTAAAAACATCTTTCCAGTATCGTGCATCCTCTTCCGATGGCCCTTTCTGTTTACTCTCGGGTTCATCTGATGTTTTTTTTTCGTCTTTCTGTAAAATCTCCAGGATCTCTTTATACATTGCCTTCGGCTCAATAATATGACACCCGCATTTTCTGACATGTCGTTTTATATCATTGTCATACGTTACAATGTGAACATCTCTGGGGTTTTGGCAAAGGCTTGTGATGTTTTTGATCTCTGTATCGGCACTAATGCCCGATTTTGAATAAATAACGCTAATACCAGAGCGGGTTTGTTTTTTTGGTAAGGCCGCCTGGGTATAATTGCCATCAAACACAACAATCACATCGTAGTGTGTTTTTTCTTTGTATTTTGAAAATAGGGAGATTAGGTAGTCGCGTACGGGTTCAATACGATTGATTCCCACGTGCTTTTCTAAGGCGGGTACAGTAAAGATAAAGTTATATCCGTCGATGATGATTAACATACCATCCGGCCATTTTCAACGATTACCTTTCCACCAACAAGGGTGGTTACGACCTGTCCCTTTAATTTCCAACCATGAAAGGGGCAGTTCCTGGCCTTTGACTCAAATTTTTCTACGTCAACCGTCCATTCTTTATGTAAATCAATAACGGCAATATCTGCCGGCATGCCTACTGCCAGACTGCCTCCGGCGACATTAAATATCCGTGCAGGATTGGCAGACATTTTTTGAACGACCTCTTTCAATGACAGGACGCCAGGATGGACCAGTTTGGTGAGAATAACGCCAAGTGCATTTTCAAGTCCCACAAAACCCGACGCCCCTTTCTTTATATCATCGTGGGTGTGGGGGGCATGGTCTGTGGCTATGACATCGACTAAACCATTGGACAAGCTTTTCTGGAGCGCCTCCCTGTCTTCCCGGGAACGCAAGGGGGGATTGGTCTTCGGCACGTTTCCGCTTGCATCCCTGAATCCTTCATCCAACAGCAAATGGTGCGGTGTAACTTCACAGGTGATATTTGCAATACCTCTTTCTTTTGCCTGCCGGATAACCTCCAGGGTGCTTTTCAGGCTCACGTGCGAAACGTGCAGCCATCCCCTGGCTTGTTCCGTACATTTGATTTCTCTCAGGACAAAGTCTGTTTCATGGCTAAATGGCTTTCCGGGAAAACGGGCAACATGGACATTTTCTTTCGCCTTGTCCAAAGAGATTTGAGAATCTTCACAATGCGGACTGATGATTAGTTTGTATCGTGAGGCCATTTCACAGGCCTTTTTTATTAATGCTTCGTAAAATACGGGATTGCCGTCATCTGAGAGGGCGCGCACCCGTTTATCCGTTGCCAGTTTGCCGATATCCGTTAATTCTTCACCCAATAATCCCTTCGTGATACATGCCTTTGTATAGATATTGACCACGCTTTTCTGATAAACCCTTTCCATGAAGGATTCCACCATCTCCAGCGAGTCAATGGGGGGAATGGTGTTCGGTTCGCATATCAGGGTCGTATAACCACCCATTGCCGCTGCCCGGGAACCCGTCTCGATGGTTTCTTTATATTCCAGGCCAGGTTCCCGGAGATGCACATGGCAGTCGATTAAGCCCGGGATTACATATTTCGAGGTTGCATCAATGACCCTGGTATTGTTACTTGCCTTAATATCATGTGAAATTGTTAGTATCCTGCCATCCTTAATAAAGATATCTGCACGGCCATCAAGCCCGGCGACAGGGTCCACAACATGCCCGCCTTTTATTAATACCTCAGTATCTGTCATTGTATTACTCCAGAAATAACCGCGGCAGTTTGCCGCAGTAGTTTCACCACAAAGTCACAAAGGCGCCGAGACAAAAAACTATCTGCTTTATGTCCTGGCGCCTGAACTATTACAAAATTACAAGAAATCTCTTAAAGGACACGGTTCACAGACCTTCTTAGGCTTACAGAATCTCTTTCCGATGTTTACCAGTAAGGCATGGTATTCATTAAATAACTTCACATCTCTGGGAAGGTTTTCTTCAAAGAAAGACTTCATTTCATCATAGGTGCTCTCTTCGGAAATAAAACCATGCCGTGACAAAATCCTGTGGGTATAAGCATCCACAACAAATGTAGGCAGATTCCCTGCGTACAATAAAATAGAATCTGCTGTTTCCGGCCCGATGCCCCTTACGGAAAGCAGTTCATCCCGGAGTGATTGCAAGTCCCTGTTAAACATCCGGGGGAGACTACCTTCGTATCGGGAAAACAGCCAGGTGATAAACGTCTTTATCCGCGTTGCCTTAACGTTAAAAAAACCCGACGGGCGAATAAGCTGCGCCAGTTCTGCTACACTTACTTCGTAAATGCCTTCGGGAGAAAGCCTGCCGGCGGTCTTAAGGTTTTTGATAGCCTTCTCAACGTTTGACCAGTTGGTATTCTGTGTCAATATGGCGCCAATGACAATCTCAAAAGGGGTTTCTCCCGGCCACCATTGCTGTGGACCCAGTGCATCAAACATCTTTTGATATATTTTTATAATAGTTTTGGCCTTATTCATCTCCTGTACCAAGCTTTGAGAGAACACCCATCCTCAGCAGAGGCAGCATAATCTCATGATGGCCTGTAATCGCATATCCGTACCGGGTTGGCCTTTTTACAACATTGGTCTGCGGCCTGTAATGCTGAATCATGTCCATGTTTACCGTTACAAAATTTTCAACCTTATGACCGAGGTTCCGTGCAATACTGATTGCCTTCAGGAAAACCTCCGGCATAATGACTGCGGAACCCACATTAAGCCACACCCCTCCTTCGAGCCGTGAAACCACAGAAGCAAGGATTTTAAAGTCAATATGGCTGGCTTCTCCTAAATCCTTCCCGGAAATGTTCGGATGCATGTGTATGGTGTCGGTTCCCAGCGCAACGTGAACTGTAATTGGGATATTCCGCCTTACACCCAGGGCCAGCAGGCTCAGGTCGTTGTACGCATTCTTTTCTTCAATGATTTTGTACCCCAGCGCCCGTCCCAGGCCCCTCCCACCTTTCATCCCGTGAGCAGAGGCGGCCTGAAATGCCTCTGCCGTCTCTTTTGCCATACCAAAACTGCCGTCTTTTAAACTTTCAGCCACGTCCTCAGAAGTCGCTCCGATGAGCGAGACTTCATAATCATGGATCGCAGCAGCGCCATTCATGGCGATGGCGGTTATTATGCGGCGGTTCACGAGGTCTATAATTAACGGTGACAGGCCACACTTTATGACATGTGCGCCAAGCGCCATTACTACGGGGCACTTGTTCTGATACGCCTGAACTATTGCACCAATTACCCTCCGTAAATCAGCCGAAGCCAGGATATCCGGCAGGGATTCGAAAAAGGCATGTATTCCATCCGCGGGTAAGACAGGTTTGGCGAACAGGTTGATATTCGAGAGATTTTTTCGTTCTTTTATTGAGTACGTCTTAATTTTGCTGAGGTCTAGCGGCTGAAAAAAATTCGCCTCGTCCTCACTGTGTCTCACCATTCCATTTTCTTCCTTTAAGGAATATGCCTACGGGGCAAGAATTGCCTCAACCGGACATACAGTCATGCAATTGCCGCAATCAGTACAGGTATCAGCGCTTATAACCCTCTTATCCCCGGACTCGGATATGGCATTAACGGGACATTCGCTCTCACACGCACCACAATTTATACAATCATCCGTGATTTTATAAGCCATTGTATTTCTCCTTTCAATTCAGTATGGCATGGATCTTATTTTCAAAAATTTCATAACCCTTTACAATATAAATTTCCATCTTTAATATCCACAAGGGAAAATCCCGCAGATCAGGGTTATTGCCCATCTTTACCCCGTCTTTTTGTGTAATAATTACTGCATCCGGCCTCTCACGCTGTATCTCTTTATTCAATTCCCTCAATTCAGACGGGGTATATACATGATGGTCCGGAAATACACGAAAGCCGAGCAATTCTCCCCCTAAACGCTCGATGCTTTTCCTGAATGACAGAGGATTGCCTATGGCGCAAAATGCAAAGACCCTTTTGCCATATAACCCGGTGACATCCATCGCTTCAGCACCATTTAATGATTCCAAACATAGGGGTTTGTGAACCGTTTCTACGATGGGAACGTATTCTGCAATCTCGCGCAAACGGCCGATAACACCCGTGATTTCATCATCGCTGCATTGGTCTGTGTGGGTTAGCATGATCATGTCGGCCCGTCTGAGCTCTTCCGGAGGTTCGCGCAACATCCCCCGCGGGACCAGATGCCCATATCCGAATGGATTCAGTGCATCAACAGTTACAATATTCAAATCCCTTGCAAGGCGAAGGTGCTGAAATCCGTCATCCAGCAATAAATATTCAGCCTGAAACTGACTGATTGCTTCTAATCCACTTTTCACCCTGTCTTTATTTAATAGATTGGGAATTTCCGGGATGTTTTCCCGAAACAGGAGATACTCATCATTGCAGACTTTTTTAGCAAAAGGACTGTTTTTTTGCTCTATGGTAGCTGCGTATCCCCTGCTAAGGATAGCAACCCTTTTCCCTTTCTTTTGTAAATATCTTGCTATATATTCCACTACGGGCGTCTTCCCCGTCCCCCCCGTCGTGATATTTCCCACACTGATTACAGGAGCGGGAAGGCGCGCGCTTTTCAGAATACCCTTCTTATAAAAAAAAATACGAGTTTTAACTACAAACCCGTATATTTTTGAGAAAGGGTAAAGCGCCTTCAGAATCGACTGGGAACGTATATCTGAATGTCCCTCTTCCAGAATTTTTAAATAATATTTCCTAAAAATGGTTATGGTTAATTATGAAAAAGGAAAAGTTTTCAGATTTATGAACCTGCCGGGAACAATTCTTATTTCAACGGAACAGACCAGTATGCCTCGTCTAAAAATTGCTTCCAGGAGCGATATCTGTCTGAACGAAGTTTCAGGCTTAAGATGGGGCTATGTTTTGGCTTGACCGGCTTGCGTATCAACTTCATTCTCGCCTCTTCAGGGGTTCTGCCGCCCTTTAATTTATTACATTCCGTGCAGGCGCATACGATATTTGTCCACGTGGTCTTCCCCTTGTATGCCTTCGGTATAATATGGTCCAGACTCAGTTCAGACGTTGGAAACCGACACCCACAGTACTGGCATCTGTTTTCATCCCGGGCAAATATGTTTCGTCTGTTAAATTTTACATTGGATTGCGGGTGCTTGTCATAGAACAAAAGACGGATAATCTTTGGCACTTCAATTTCAAAAGAGACCGTCCTGACCCAACTTGACTCATCTTCGTCGGGTAATCCTGATTTTACCTTGTAAAGGGAGACATCCTTCCAGCTCTCAAAATCATAAGAATTGAATTTCCCGTCATCGACAGAAACGACCTCGGCGGCTTCCTTGCACAATAAAACAAATGCCCTCCTGGCTGAAATCACATGAAGAGCCATGAAAAATTTATTTAATACCAATACGCTGGATTCCAAAGAAGCAATTTGCTGCATATTAGTACGCCCTCAACGTAAAACCCGTATTATTGCGGGAAGACGTAATTAAAATGATTTATCGCAGGGACACATAGCAGGAATATCTCAAGGTATTTTTAAAAAAAATAAAACAATACTAGCAAAAGTATACCAATAAAGCCTAAGCAATTCAAGGGAATTGTGCTGCCCCGAACTGGTCAAGAGTACCATATCCCTTGCCCAGACTAAATGACCTCCGGATAGATGCAGTCACAAATCTCTTTGCCTGAACAACGGCCTCTCCCGGCCCGCTTCCCTTCGCCAGGTGGGTAGCTATCGCCGAGGCATAGGTACAACCGGTACCGTGGGTATTTTTTGTTGGTATATATTCACCCTCAATATACTCAAAGGATTTCCCATCATAGAAAATATCGATTACCCTGTCTTTGTTTTTCGTATTCCAGGATATTCCGGCATGTCCGCCTTTAATAAGGACGCATGACGGTCCTAACTGATAAATACATTTAGCGGCTTCTTCTGCATGGGATATATTTTGTATCTGCAAACCGGCAATACATTCTGCTTCCGGAATATTCGGTGTCACGATAAAAGAGAGAGGAAACAGCCGAAAAGTAAGGGCATCTACGGCATCCGCCGATAACAATCTCCTGTTATTCTTGGACAGCATCACGGGATCGACGACAACACGTTTGATATTAAATTCCCTGATTTTCGAACTTACCACTTCCACGATTTCCCTGCACCACAGCATCCCCGTCTTAACGGCATCCGTACCGATGTCCGTCATTATGGCGTCTATTTGCTGACCGACAAAGGAAGCGGGTACCTCAAAAATGGCATGGACACCGAGGGAATTCTGCGCGGTCAGGGCAGTAATGATTGTTGTTGCATATCCACCCAATGCCGTAATGGTCTTAATATCCGCCTGTATGCCAGCCCCTCCTCCCGTATCAGAGCCGGCAATGGAAAGGACTTTCGATAGAAGCGGTTTTTGGTCTTTCATAATATATCGTTAGAGAATTTCAAGCTGGTAGCGCAACCGTCCCGGTTGCGCCAAAAGCAACCGAATTACTGATTAAAAACACCGGATAAATTTCTTTTATAGTAATTATTGATGTTGCCAGATGAAATTGCTAGTATTTCATAATGCAGCACCGCCATAATCAAACGACCCTTGCTTTCCCAGCCTTTGCAAGGGGGGATCAGGGGCATATGCGCTAACTTAAGAAGCAAAATAAATCTTCACGCAACAGTCCAGTTTTTTGAAAAATTCCTGTAACGAGACAATGTTTTTATTCTGTAGAGGCAATTCATGAATTGCCTCTACAGGAAAATGACGCAAAGGCATTTTCAAAAAACTAGACTGTTGCGTGAATTTAAATATTAAAAGGGAGTTGAAATAATGAATCATACCGTTTTTGTAACGATTTATGCAGCCGGCTTTGTTGTTCTGTGGGTAATGTATTTTTACATAAGCAGGCGCAAAAGAAAGAATAAATCGAATCAATAAACCGCCCCCTGCCCGTTCCCAAATCATGCCGTGAGCTGAGGAAGCACCCGTTTGGTTTCTTCATAAACACGCGTTTATATTTTCGGCAAAAACAATATCGCACGGACACTTGGGCGCGACATTGAAGTCGCGCTCATGCGAACTGAAGTTCGCGCCACACACTGAGTAGTTTAGCATAGTCTTTCCCGGACTAAGACGTCTGCTTTTTCTGTCATCTCTTTCATAATTTTTTCCACCTGAAGCCGGTAGGATTCTGTTTCCTCCTCGGTAAGGTTGGGTGGTATGTGGAGCGGTTCGCCATACATCATTAATGCCCGGGAAAATGGTTTTGGGATCCGAAATTCGTCCCAGCTGGGAAGCTTCCAGTAACGGGATAATCCAACGGTAGTGGGAATTATAGGTAGTCTTGTCTTCTGGCTGAGATAGATGCTTCCGGGCTGGACAACGAACCGGGGTCCCCGCGGCCCATCGGGGGTAATTGCAACCGGATACCCTTCGCGAACCTTATCAACCAGTGTCTTTACTGCCCGTGCGCCGCCTCTTGTTGTTGACCCTCGTACGACACCGAAGCCGAGTCTCTTTATTACCTGGGCGATATATTCACCGTCAGAATGCTGGCTGATGAGTACCTGGATATTTTTCCTGCGGCCGACATACGCAGGGATGAGTATCAGGCAATGCCAGAAGGTGTAAATGGCCTGCACGGTTTGTATCTTTTCATTAAAACCTCTGGGAGAATCATAAATACGAATGGTTAAGGCCAATAGTCTTATGAGCCAGGAACCAAGAACTCCTACCATAAAGAATTTTATTTTTTTCATTATTCTTTTCACCTCTGCGTGCTCTGAGGCAAAATATTACTTTTTAACCATAGACAGATACAAAGCACATCTGTTGCAGCTTATATTGTCGTTTTCACAAAAATCCTTAAAAATTTGATACAAACCTTGTTGCCGCCTGACGGAATTAATAACTTTTTTTGATACCTGTGATTGTCCAAAGATACGATTACCCATGAATTTTGTCACGCTGGTGCCGGGGAGAGGTGTATGGTTTCCATACGTGAGATGTAATATCTTTTCTATTTTCGCGTTGTCATGTTTTCTGGCATAAATCAGCAAGAGGGGGATAATAACATTGATGAAAATATGGGAAGTCCGTTCTTTTCCCAGCAATTTAACGGGTTTCGCCAGCTTTTTCCCATACCAGGTATAATGGTATGACCAATAAGGGTCATACCTGTTAAGAAAGAGGGATTGTATCTCCTCTCCGAAGGTCCTGGCGATTTTGTGCCCTTCTTCGCAACCTTCCACTTTTTCAAGTACCGACAAAAGGTATCGGAAGATGCTGAGGGATGAACATTCCGAAAGGATATTGGCAATAGCCGCAATCCTTCTTTCCGGGAAATTTGCAGGCCTGATCCCCGCATAGCTCCAGTTATTTTTTGCCAAAGAGCACCGCGTTGTCTTCTTTTGTATCTCGTTCCACACGTGTTCAATATCGTTGACATATTCAGCCGTTTCCCTGTCATATGTCGGTTTTTCATTTCTTTGCCGGGGTAATAATCCTGCCGTACCCAGAAGTAGCGCCTGGATTTCTCTTTGCTTTTTTTGGACCGGCGCATCTTCCGGTATTCTATACCGGATCTCCTCAAGTGGGACGCGTGAGGCCAACGTCAGGAACGGCTCCTTATTGTTTTTATATCCCAGCGACTCCATGATGGCCGCATAAAGCGTCTGCTCAAAGGTGCCTTTTTCCAACCATCGCTCATACCTTTTTGCCTTTTGAAGGATGCGCTCGTCTCCGGCGTAATCAAGGAAACGGCCGATCCATTGATCATCTATCCCCCTATTCTCCCTTTCAGTCAGGCAATGGCCGGGATTCACCTTTTCCCCTTTTAAATATGATTCGACGTCGATCAACTCTACCAGTTCATCCAGTTCAGCATCCAAATATTTGGAGAGGGTTAATTGAGGGATGGCTTGTCCGTACGGGTTTTTCAGAGATTCCCCCTGTCCGTCGTTCCACAGGGCCACGTGCAGGCACACGGCGTCGTAGGCGCTTTGTTTGCCGTGTTGATGCCGCATCCAATCGGATGAGAACACATGAACTTCGACACTACCCTTCATAAGACCTTTGCCTTCAAGGAGAACTTCGGCATGTTTGAAATCAGGACCTCCCTCCGAATTCCACCATCCGGGAGAAAGGACTTCCAGGCGCAAGCCGTCGTCGGTGAAGAGACCGTCCTTTTTGATATGTTGTCCAAACCAGATACACCGGACGAGCTCTTCCTTAACTAGTCTTTCCGTGCCCTCCAGGACTTGTAAGGGAAAATGGCCGCTTGCCCTCACATCAGTATATAACGAGTTTACAATTATCTGATAGACGGGCGAAAAACAGTGTGCAGGATATTTACCGAAATTCAGCATCGAACACTTTGAATATACTGTGATGGTTCAACACACCGCTGGCCGGGCAGCTTTCCAGACTTCCCGGCCTCCTGTCGTTTTACTTTCTTAAAGGACGTTCCGTAAAAAGCGCCCCGTATAGGACCGTTCCACCTTTGCGATCTGTTCAGGGACGCCTGCTGCAACGATTTCACCGCCGTTCACACCGCCTTCCGGGCCCAGGTCGATTATGTAATCCGCCGTTTTGACAACCTCCAGGTTGTGCTCTATCACCAGTACCGTATTGCCCAGATCGACCAGCCTGTGCAACATCTTTAATAGTTGCTGTATGTCGGCAAAATGCAGGCCTGTGGTAGGTTCATCCAGAATATACAGCGTCTTTCCCGTAGACTGGCGGGAGAGTTCCGCGGCAAGTTTGATCCTTTGTGATTCTCCGCCGGAGAGCGTGGTGCTGGATTGTCCTAATTTAATATATCCCAGTCCGACATCGTTAAGCGTGCTTAAAATACGTTCGAGTTTCGGAATATTTTTGAAAAACTGATGCGCCTCTTCGATACGCATGTCAAGCACGTCCGAGATACTTTTCTCCCTGTAGGTAACTTCCAGCGTTACTTTGTTATATCTTTTTCCCTTGCATTCTTCGCAAACAACATACATATCGGGCAAAAAATGCATTTCTACTTTTTTGATACCCTGCCCCTTGCAGGCCTCACACCGTCCGCCGCTGATATTGAAACTGTACCTTCCCGCGGTGTAACCCCGGACCTTTGCCTCCTGCGTCTGCGCGAAGAGAGAACGGATCAGGTCAAAAGCCTTGGTGTATGTTACAGGATTCGAACGGGGGGTGCGCCCGATGGGAGATTGATCGATCTCGATAACCTTATCGATATATTTCGTACCAAGGATTTTCGCATGTTCCCCCGGCGTCTCGTACCTGCCATAGAACAACCTGGCAAGGGCGCGATGCAGAATATCATTTACGAGGGTACTCTTCCCGGAGCCGGAGACGCCGGTGACACAGCAAAAGGTTTTTAAAGGAATTTTTACGTCGATGGACTTCAGGTTATGGGCGCGGGCGCCCCGTATTTCGAGGGAGTTCTTCAGATTAATATCTCTTCTTCTGGCAGGAAGTTCGATTCTCAGAACGTGGCTGAGATACCGTCCGGTTAACGAATCAGGATTATCCGTGATTTCTTTCACCGTGCCCTGGGTGACAATGCTGCCTCCGCGTTCTCCTGCCCCGGGGCCAAGATCGATGACATAATCCGCATTACGAATGGTATCTTCATCATGTTCCACGAGGATAACCGTATTTCCGTTGTCGCGAAGCGTCTTTAAAGTCCGCAGAAGCCTTTCGTTGTCCCGTGGGTGAAGCCCTATGGTGGGCTCGTCCAGCACATAACAAACCCCCACAAGACCCGATCCGACCTGTGTGGCAAGCCGGGTTCTCTGGGCCTCTCCGCCGGAGAGTGTATCGCTGCTGCGTCCCAAGGTCAGGTAGTGGAGTCCGACATCTATCAGGAAACACAGCCTGTTTTGAATTTCCTTCAGGATTTGTTTGGAAATAACCGCCTGTTGCCCTTCCGGTTTCAGCACTGTAAAGAATCGCAGGGTCTCCTCTATGGTCATGCCCATGATGTCATGAATCGACCTATGATTGATTTTTACCGAAAGGGAGTCCGGCCGGAGCCTGGCACCGCTGCAAACGGTACAGGTACGGTAACTCATGTACCCGGAGAGTCGCTTCAGAATGCGTTCGCTGGCCGTTTTTTCATAGATGCGCCTGAGGTTGGGAATCACTCCTTCAAAATCCTTTGTGCCGAAGAGCAGGGCATCCACGCTCTCTTTCGGTAATTTTATAAAAGGCGTACTCAGAGAGACACAAGAGGTTTTTGAAAATAGTTTGACCTGGTTATCATAGTGCGTCTGGGTTAATGAACCCCAGCCACGCCAGGCATCGATAGCGCCGTCCTTGATGCTGACGTGCTTGTCGGGAATAATCAGGTCAGGATCGAAATCAAGGGTATTTCCCAGTCCATTACAGCCGGGACATGCGCCATAAGGACTGTTAAACGAAAACATGCGCGGCGTCAATTCTTCATAGCCACTCCCGCATTCCGGGCAGGCGTATCGTTCACTGAGAATATGGTCTGTCCAACCCTTTTCGTGTTCCTGGCTTACCAGCATGACACCCTCCCCCAGCTTGAGACAGGTTTCAATGGAATTGTACAGGCGCGCGTGAATGTCTTCCTTTATGACAAGCCGATCCACAATCACGTCAATCTCATGGGTCTTATATCGCGCCAGTTTTGGGATGGTTTTGATGTCCATAATAACGTTGTCAACACGGACGCGGACATAGCCTTTTTGCACTATCGACTGAAATATCTCCCGGTGTTCTCCCTTTTTCCCTTTAATGAGCGGCGCAAGAAGCATAATCCGGGTTCCCTCCGGGATACCCATGATTCTTTGCATCATCTGGTCAATGGTTTGGCGCAAAATGACACATTTACACCGGTGGCAATACGGAACGCCGATCCTTGCATACAACAAGCGTAAATAGTCATAGATTTCC
The DNA here is from genome assembly GCA_011525665.1 of Candidatus Brocadia sp. Lineage (GTDB taxonomy): Bacteria > Planctomycetota > Brocadiia > Brocadiales > Brocadiaceae > Brocadia. The sequence continues at coordinate 39,620 of WYAU01000074.1, read as the reverse complement.
GTAACGGTTGCCACCGTAGAACGGGGACTTGGCGGACAGGTGCGCTGTTCAATGGCAATCGTGGGAGGGAGGCCCTCGATAAGTTCCACGTCCGGTTTCTGTATCTGATCCAAAAATTGCCGCGCATACGAGGAAAGGCTTTCAATATAGCGGCGCTGTCCTTCCGCATAGATCGTGTCAAAGGCAAGGGATGACTTCCCTGAACCGCTGATACCCGTAATTACCGTAATGCGGTCGCGGGGAATATTGACACTGATCCCCTTGAGGTTGTGTTCCCTGGCACCGCGAACGGCAATGACGTTATTATTCATGAACTCCATAAAATCACAACGACACAAAGAGAAGGGAGTTTGTCTATTTATCGTCGCTGATTGTGTTTTGTGTCTTGTTTCTCACTTAACCTCTGAAAACCTATCCCAATTCCGGATTAATTGTACAAGCAATCGGACCCCAACGCCCGACGCCCCCTTCTGCGCATAGGCGTTGTTTTTCTCACACCAGGAGGTGCCTGCGATATCCAGGTGTACCCAGGGATACTTTTCCGTAAACCTGCTCAAAAAGCAGGCGGCAGTTATAGCGCCTGCATACGGCCCCCCCACATTTTTGATATCGGCAATATCGCTCTTGATCTGTTCCTGATATTCTTCCCAGAGCGGAAGCTCCCAGACCCTTTCCCACGTTTTTTCACCGGCACTTTTCACTCTTTTTTTCAACTCTTCGCTGTTTCCCAGCATCCCCGTAACGACGGTTCCCAGGGCCACCACACATGAGCCTGTCAGTGTGGCGAGATCAATTACCGCCGCGGGTTTATATTTCTCCGCGTACGCCAGGGCATCAGCCAATATCAAGCGCCCTTCCGCGTCCGTATTTGCAACCTCGGCGGTTTTACCGGAGTAAAACGTAATAATGTCGCCGGGCTTGATCGCCGATCCGCCGGGCATATTTTCGGCGCACGGTATAAGACCGACAACATGCCGGGGGAATTTCATTCGGGATATCGCCTTCATGGCCCCCATCACGGCAGCGCCGCCGGACATATCACTCTTCATGATATCCATGTCCTTTGCCTGTTTCAGACAGATTCCGCCTGAGTCAAATGTAATTCCCTTGCCAACAAATACAACCGTATCCTGGTTTTTCGCATGTGCATTGTACTCAAGGATGATAAATTTCGGCGGCTGGGCGCTCCCCTGTGCAACTCCCAGCAGGCCTCCCATCCCGAGTTTTTTTATTTCCGGCAAGGATACTATCTTACACTGAATACCAACCTCCCTGCTCATTTTTCTTGCAATATCCGCCAGAATGCCGGGTGTCTTGTCGCGGGAGGGTGTGTTGATAAGGTCGCGGGCAAAAGAGACGGCATCCGCAATAATTTGTCCGTGTGTAACGGACTCCCGGACAATCCCAGGCTCCCCTTCGCCGGACACAAGAAGCGTAAGCGCTTTAAATTCCTGTTGGTCTTCGGGTGGAATGGTCTTGTATTTCCGGTACTGGTAAAGTGCAAGCAGGACACCCTCGCTATAGGCCTGATACCATTCACCTGCCGGCTGAGGAATATCAATCGAGTCCATCATGCTCGCGCCTCCACAGATACCCATGTCACGGAGCGTCGTGGCCGTAGTGCCTGCCGCCTGCCGTATTTTGTCCGGCGTCACGTCCTTTTTCTTTCCCATACCAACCAGCATAATGCGCTTTGCCCGAATCTTTCCATAGGTGGGCAGGATGATTGTCTTATTACTTTTAGCAACAAACCTTTTTTCTCTTATTAATTCAGAAACAATGTTGTTCAATGCCTTGTCAGCCCTGGCAAGCGATTCACAGAGGGTTTTGGCGTCTTCGTATAAATAAAAAACGACAACCTCTGCCGGTTCTTTTTCGGCGGTTCCTACTTTGATGGTAATGTTCATAAATATCCTTTTTAAAATAAATCAAGCAGACAAAGGCGGCACTCTTTCCCTCGCTATACCCCAGTATACGGTGGGCCCCGCGACGCTCCTCTCCCGCTTTCTTGCGTTTTCAGGATGATTAGGGGGGGTAATTGAAACCCCATGGGGCAAGTTCAGTTATCACCCTGCTCCGGTAACAGGGAGCGATTTTAAACGTTTAATTTAGCATTAACCTGTCGGATGTGTCAAACGAATAATTTCCCTTAGGGTGTTGCTCTGTAAGAATCTCTTTTTGAGAAGCAGCCTGAGCCGCAAGAGGCAACAAGGGACCATGAAGCAAGGCATATGATTTGCGATTTAAATCGCCTCTCTTGCCTTTTTACGGTCGGAATTGTTTGCGAATGGAGTGGAAAATAGTAAACGCTTCAGAGAGAATCGTTCGGGAAATACCGCGAGCAGGGAGACGGACTAAACCTCTTTGCATTGAAAGGCAATGATGTATTGCACGTATTCTTCCAGGATCTTTGTTTGCTCTTCTGTCGATAACAACCGGTAAGGAACAACGGCTCCTTTGGTCCAAAAGCAGGTATTTTTGATTATCATGCTGAGGTGAAGTATGCGAGGGAGATGTTCCACCGGATACTTTTTTAAATCGATTCCGTTGACGCCAATAGATTCGAGAAATTTAAGATTCATAACCACTCCTTCCTTAGATTCGCCGCTGCCGGGAACATCACTGTGATCTTAACCTGCTGTCATCTGCCATTTTCACGATAATACCTTAACACCCATAATTATCGGCACAACGGATAATTAATTTACTGTTTATCAGGAAAGATCATATGTCGGACGATACCCGCAATAATTCCTCCAGCGTTGTTTCTCCCCTGCGAACCGATTCAAGCCCATCTTCCCACAAGCTTTTCGTTCCCCGCTTTTGCGCCTCTTTCATAATCTCGCTGGAATCTTTATGGGCAAGGATAAGCCGTCGTATGGCATCATCCACATACAAAAACTCGGCAATACACTTTCGCCCTTTAAATCCCGCATTATTACATTCATCGCAACCCCTTGGCTTATATAAATATTCCCCCTCTTTCAAACCTACCGTCTTGCGTATATCCTCTCCGGGGAGATAGGATTCACGACACTTTTCACACATCTTCCGCACCAGACGCTGAGCAAGAACGCCAATGACACACGAAGAGATCAGATAGTCTTCCATTCCCATATCCATCAATCGGGTAAATGCAGACGCCGAGTCATTTGTATGGAGCGTTGACAAAACAAGGTGTCCGGTCAGGGCTGCCTGTATGGCAATCGACGCCGTTTCCCGGTCCCTGATTTCTCCAATAAGAATAACATCGGGATCGTGCCGTAAAATGGAACGCAGTCCGGAAGCGAAGGTCAAATCTATCTGCGGATTCACCTGGATTTGATTCACGCCATCCATGCTATATTCCACAGGGTCTTCCACCGTTATAATCTTTACCTCCGGCGAAACGGTCTCCTTCAGCACGGCATAGAGCGTGGTTGTCTTTCCGCTCCCTGTCGGGCCGGTCACAAGCAACATGCCCTCCGGTTTATTTACCATACGCCGGAACTTGCCCAAAAATTCACTGCTAAATCCCAGTTTTTCCAAATCAAGCGTAACGGCGGTCCGATCCAAGATCCTCATTACCACCCCTTCGCCATGGCTCATGGGAATGATCGAGACCCTCAAATCCACCTCCTTGCCTGCCACTTTCATCTTAATCCGGCCATCCTGAGGCAGTCTTTTCTCGGCAATATTCAGCTTTGCCATAATCTTGATGCGGGAAATAATGCCATTGTAAAGCTCGCGGGGAGGGGGAACAAGCTCCCGCAAAACCCCATCCACACGATACCGCAGCCGGGCATTTCTCTCAAAAACCTCCAGGTGCACGTCGCTCGCCCCTATTTCAATCGCCTTCGTCAGTGTGCTGTTTACCAGGCGTATAACGGGAGCCTCGGAAGCCATGTCCCGCAAATGTTCAACGTCTTCCATCACTTCGATGCTGGACGTCGCCGTATCTTCCTCTTTAACCTCTCCTTCATAAATTGTTTCAAGAGAGGCCAAAATATCTTTTTCACAGCCGGCAAAAATACGGATGTGTTTATTTGTGGCTAATGCGACAGTCTCCGCCAGCAAAGAATCCTGCGGATCTGCAAGCGCAATGTCCAGCTCCCCATCGCGCAAACTGAGCGGAAGCACACGGTTCGCCACCAGGAATACCTTCGGTATATTTTCCACCAGCGGGTACCGGTCATCCTTCTTCTTTTCCCAGACCGGTATCTGCAGCAATTTGCCATAGGCAAGGCGGAGGTCTTCCTCCGATACAGTTCCCAGATCTATCAAGATACGGCCCAGCTTTTGCCCTGTTTGCCTTTGTACCTCTATGGCACGCTCCAGATCAGCGCGAGTTACCCTGCCCATCTCGAGTAACACATCTCCAATATTGTTAATCACCGTTTGATTCATGATTTAACACTTAAGAAATTTACGAATTACGAATTACGAATTACGATCTACACTGTGAGATTGAAAAAAATCATAAATCTAAAATTTTAATCCAGTACAGGTTAGGGATCTTCTCCCACCAACCTGACATTTCGAACAGTCCCCTCATTCCCAGCTTACTACATCCTTATCCTCGCCATCTCCTCCGGCATTTCCGTCTGCACCATAGGAAAGGATATCGTAATCTCCATGCTCACCGGGGTAGACATAAACATAATTATTCCCCCAGGGGTCTTTGGGGATAATCTTCTTCTTTAAATACGGCCCCTTCCAGTTGACAGATCCCTGTGGTTCTGCCACCAATGCCTCCAGGCCCTGCTCCTGTGTGGGATATCTTGTCGTGTCGAGTTTATACATTTCAAGAGCGCTTGAAAACCCTTCGATCTGCTGCTTGGCAACGGTTTGCCGGGATTCTCCAACGCGACCGATCATCTTGGGACCAATCAGAGCAGCAAGCAACCCAATGATTATCATCACAATTAAGAGTTCCAGCAAGGTGAAACCACCTTGCCTCAACAATTTCACTTTTACCCTATTTCCCATTTTCAATCACTCCCTATTAATTTAATAAAGGCAACACACTCATTTACGAACGGCATAGACACGCCGCTTTTTTTATTTTACGCTTGTGCGGGAGAAATCCCGCGCTACATCCCCTTTGTAAAATCCCCTTTTATCCTTGCTGACGAATTATTCCTCTTCCATATCTTCATCGCTTTCCTCCTCATCGTCGAAAAATTCTGCTTCATCATCCGATTCATCATCATCGTCTTCATCGTTATTTAGATACATCCTGCCCGTCTGGGCAGCTTTTGCTAATGTATCAGAATCTTTCAATTTATCAATATATTTTTCTATATCTTCCCCGTGCCCCTCACTCCCTCTTCCATACCGAACAACCTGTTCCATCTCTTCTCCGATTTTATAAGAGACCAGCCCGCCCAGGGGTTCCACATGCAGCACAGCCACCATCTTATCACAAACAAAACCGAGTTTCTGTGCCAGGGCGGTCCCGTTGGGAAAAAACGTAAATGTCCTCGTTTGATCGTCCCGCGCCTCTATTCTGTCAGTAAACACTTCTATGGTATCGGGTAATTTAAGGATTTTTTTGTCGTCATTCCAGCAAAAGCCCTTATAAAGATCTATGGTCACTTGTGACGGTCGGGCAGTTGACATGGCCTTAATACGCGCCTCCCGAAGAAAATATACCACTTCTGACATTGCCTTCCTGAATCTGACGGAATCAAAAGAACCGACGTATCTGGGTACGGTTACACCACCAATAATTCCCATCACAACCAGAACAATAATCAACTCAATAAGTGTAAAGCCCTTATCTCTATCTCTTTGCAATGAAAATGATCTCCTGCCATTAATTAGTCCTTCGCCTGACTTTACCTCGTTTTCTCCCCTTTACCTGGTGTTCATGAGGGGTAGTGCCAGCTCATTCCCGTGAGGTGTAAAAAGAAAAAAGAGCCTTATTTAATATTCCCGATAGGAGTCAAAGTGATAATTTTACTACATTTTCTGACAGTTTACAAGAATTGGCAGACTCATGGGTACAAGGACACGCAGAAAAAACTTCTTCTCATGCGTCAGCGGCGGGAGAAAAGTGATAAAAAAAATAGGGGCGGACAATACTGTCCGCCCCTATCAAAACTACATTTGTACCCTGCACTTTTCTGCAGGACTATTTACATTACTTCTTTCTTACCTTCACAGTGATAGTGTCCCTCAAATTTGTCCTAACTGAATCCTGGAATCTGACCTTAGCATTTCCTGTTTTCCTCGTCGCAGTAATTGTAAACTGTGCCTGGCCGTTAGAATCAGTTAATGCACTCGGCGGGGAAACAACTATCCGCTTCTTACCGCTGGTTTTCGTAGCTTTAATCAAGCGATTTGGAGACGCCGTACCATCACTGCATGTCACCGTTACCGTTTCCGTTGCGCTCTCTTCTCTCAGCAGTTTCAGAGGCTCTGGTTCAGCATCTAACTCTATTGGTTCGCAAGGCGGAGGTGTCGGCGTCGGCGAAGCCACTGGTGACGGTGTCGGCGAAGCCACTGGCGACGGTGTTGGTGATACGAGAGGAGTCAGTACAATATCAACTGTTACTGTTTCCCCAGAACCAACCGTAACGGCTTGTGGTGCTTGCAATTGATATCCTGCAGCCTGTGCACCTATCGCATAGGTTCCAGGCACCACACCCTCAAAACTATAGTTACCATCGGCATCCGTTGTCGTGCTGGCAATGATATTCTGCGGTGACGTACCATAAGCAACATTAGCACCTTCTATACCTGTGCCAGTTACGGAGTCTGTAACCGCACCACGAATGATACCCGGAATTGGTGTTGGTACTGGTGTTGGTGAAGTAACCGGCGTAGGCGTTACCGGTATAATTGCAGTTAAGGCAAAGTCAACGGTCGTTTCCTGACCTGCAATTACCACTGCTGCTTGAGGAACAGGAACTTGGAAACCAGTCGCCTGCACTGCCACAGCATAAGTTCCAGGCACCACACCATCAAACCTGTAATTGCCATCCGCATCCGTTGTCGTGCTGGCAATGATATTCTGCGGTGATGTACCGTACGCAACGTTAGCACCTTCTATACCAGCACCTGTTCCAGCGTCAGTTACCTGACCTGAGATGGAACCCGTTGTTGGAGTCGGCGTTGGCGAAGCTACCGGTGATGGTGTAACTCCCGGTGTTGGCGTAGCCCCTGGTGTTGGAGTTGGCACTGCCTCAACTACCGAAGAGGTATCCGTTACCGTAGAAACGCCTCCGTTTGCATCTGGATTATCAGTGAAACTAGTTGTCAGTGTATCACCTGCTGCGGCCCTTATTCTCGTATTGACCAAGGTGCTATCTGAACTGACAGCAATTGTCCCCAAGAACGATCCAGTGTCGACACCTGTCTCTGTTAATCGCAAAGTAGTTCCGGATGAATCCGTTGTAGATTTAATATTAACATTAACAAGATTCGCTGTTGTAATTGATGTATTTGTTTCTGGATCAAAAAGCGAAACAACTGCATTACCACCGACTACAACATTATCATCTGCAAATTCCAGAACCGCGCCAAAGTTCCTGGTGTCTGCATCTACCGTAACATCCTGCAACGGCGATGTATCACTGTAGGTCACCATTACTGTACCATTAGCCACCGCCCTTATTACAGGAGGTGTGGCACCTGAATTGGTTGATGCCCCCGTGGAGAATGTCCCTTGGAATATACCAGAATTCCCGGTTGTCTCAGTTAAATTTAAATCAAATCCTGTTGTATCGGACGAAGATGTGATTTTAACCTGAGCGCCATCCAGCCCACCAGTAGTATTTAGATCATTATCCTCGAGTGTGACTACTGCTGAATCGCCATTCAAGAAAAGCTCTTGCTTGCTGAGGTTTAATGAACCAACACCACCGACGCCTACCACTGACACCGTTGTGTATGAAGAAAGATTATTCTCTGTGGTGGCATTTGGCGAGTCATTGTAAAATACTGTGATATTATCTCCATTAGAGACTTTTAGAACAGGAGGTGACGTGGTATTATCTGTCGATGACCCTGTAACATTGGTAAGTTTAAACGTCCCCCTAAACGTGCCGGAATTCGCACTTGTTTCTACAAACTGGAGGGATACAGTGTTCGCTGTATTACTAAAATCGCTGCTTGAAACACTGGTGGCACGGCTAGCAAAGATTTGCTTTGCGATGAAACCGTTCTTAAATGTTGAATTGTTCGCTGTGGTGCCAGTTCCCGGCAAACCTAAACCAACTTCATTTACGTTCGTTATACTAGCCGTATTATTGAAGGTTGTCTGCGGCGTTGAAACACTGGTATTCAAGTCATTATCAACCAATGTGACTTCGATCGTGCTGTTCAACCCAACCGTACCCGATGGAGACACAGACAAGCTTCCTGTATGTGTCTGGAAAGCAACATTAGATGCCGTTGTCGCCAAGGTAGCGCCACCACTATATTCGCCAAGGGAATTTAAAGCATCATTATAACGGATACGAAATATCGCGCCTGCATGCGCGCCAATCCTAAACACCTTTGCTCCTGATACCGTGTCAAGGCGTCCCGTGCTCATATCGTTGCCGAGTACCTGAACGAATGTCTTCCAAGGAGTGTAAAAACTGGTGTTAGTCATCTTTGTTACCGTTAGCCTATCACCACCTACACCAGTAATTTCTCGAATATCACTAAAAGAGCCGTCCGATACTCTTACAACAGAACCTGTACCAAATACATTTCCCAATGTTGGGTAATCCGTACCTGCGGTACCCTGGAAAATTATGGTTGAAGTTCCCGTAGAATCGGCAAAAATAGATGTGCTATTCGTAGTCGATGTGTTCGTTGTTACCCGTGCGGCCGTACAATCAAAACCTATTGTACCTACAAACGTGCTCGAATTTGCACCTGTCTCCACTATGGGCACGGCAATCCAGGATGTGCCGTCCGGTGATATTTCCACCGTATTGTCAACAGCATCAGCCGTGGCAGTAAAGGATGCAGTCGATGCAGTGCTAAGGAAACTATCAGCAGCGGACGATTGTCCTCTCACAAGCGGTATTGCGCTCACCGACTCAGTACCAAGGCTAAACGTGGAACTCCCAAGAGTTAAAGGACTTCCAAATCCAGAGCCTGTCAACCCACTCCCGCTCGTTGGGATTATCCACACGAGGGAATTATCACTATTGGAAATTCTAATAGTCTGTGTACCGATCATCGAACCATCAGGATGAGACAGGCTAACCGTATTACTTCCAATGATTGAGAGGCCTGTCCTTGAATATGCTTTTACGGACAAACGGTCTCCCCTGCTATTAGTCGTTGTTCCGCCCCATGTTCCTGACGCTATTGATTCCCTGGATGAAGATGTGGAATTCAAGTTTCCATCAACAACGGTAATCACAAAGAAGTCGTTGATATCCACCGTGGTCTTATCTACTGAAACAACTCCTGTCTCACCTGTTATTCCAAAGACCGTGCTACTAGTAATAGTGCCTACAGAACCCCCACTATTAAGCTCATCTAAATATGAGACCTTGATAGTATCACCTGAACGAGGACCAGTTAAAACGAAGCTACTAACTGAGGTAGATGTGCCAGCAACTTCAGTACCTGCAGCACCTGTCGTCGAAGTACCTAAACCACTGATTTGAACAAGGCAAAAGTTAGTACCATCAATTAACTTATGCAGACCTCCAACAGTTGTCCCTAAGTTAGAAGATGAACCTGGGTCACCAAAAGCGGCGGTGTTTGTTCCAATAGCAACAACCCTCGTAGGTCCTAAAGAAGAGGTTCCAAAACCTGTAAAATCGCTACTCGTTGTAAACGCCAGAGCTTCGCTGACATTGTTTGTACTAGAGGTTCCCAATTTTACAAGGCCCAATCTACCTGAAGCGGCATTTGTTTCAATAACACGAAAAGAAACAAATGGCGAAGTTCCTAGCGTTATGGTGCTACCACTATAACCAGCAGTGGAGCCCACTGTTAAATTACCTTGAGTCGTTACAGTTGTCGATCCATAGACCTTACCGGAAGCTGAGAAAATACCCGTATTTAAACCCGTCTCAACAAGGAAAATATTTTGGGTGAGCACATTATCGAGGGTATCTCCGGTAGATTGGTCAATGGCTTCAATTTGGACACGAGACGAACCGGTGCCTGTGTGTAAACCTAATGTGAACCCATCACTAAGACCAATAACATCTCTTACCCTTGGGTTTAAGCTTTTATCAGGATCATTAACGCTTATTATAAGATTTTCAGGAACACTACCACTGCTAGGCCAATTGTCACCCCAGCCTGCACCTGTCGTAAACGTTATTGTAGAATTGTTGGCGCCATGATATCGGATCGGGGCCGTATCAAGGGTGGTTCCACCATAAAGGAGCTCCAGCGTATCACTTTCAGACACCTGGATGGTACCATCTTCAGGGATCGTTGCATTTCCACCCTGATTGCCAAGGCTCTTTAGATTTAGACCAGTAACGCCGCTAGTACTGCTAAGGAAACCTAATGCTGGAAATACGTAGTTACCTTCATAAGCCTCCACATACCCAGTATTTGTGCCAACTCCTGCTTGTGAAGGTTGGGCGTTGCCCGTAGTGGTGAATACTGTGGTGTCAGTACCTGTTTCCCTTAACACGAATGGAACCGAATTTGAGCCTGCTTTTACTGTAACCGTAATGGTATCTCTGTCCGCTGAAGTAACGGAAGAGTCAATTACAGAAATAAATGCACGATCAAAATCATCTGTGTTGTTTTTTGGCGGCAAATAACTATCCCTGTCGAAACTGCCTGTTGCCGCCATTGAATTTGAAGTAACACTCAGGGCAAAGGCAAATACCAGCAGAAAAATGCTGGTCATGCTAAACCAAACTCTCTTTTTGTTACTTATCGTTTTCGGTCTTTTCATATCTGTCACATCTCCTTTTTCTCTATTAAGACCATCAAGACCTAAATTAAGCACGGACATGCGAGTGTGTCCTTGCTACCCGCAGATATCTAAATAACTTAACCGATATCATGCGAGAAACACGAGTAAACCTTTGTAGAATTTTCTTATTCTTTAAAATCTCCCAATCAACTTCGACCCCTATTCACCTCTCTATCACCTCCTTTTTGCGGATAATGACAGAATAAGAGATGGGAAAAACCAAGCGTTGACTTGCTGCAAAGGACGCTGCTTACTACACAACGCAGAGAAAAATAAAGCACTCGCCATGCCCTTCTCCCCCACGCCTGCCTATAGCTGCCCTAGCAGGAGAATCAAGAGTTGTTTTTCCTATAAATACCTCCTTTCTTTGACGTTGTCCCTATGATAATTTAGATTAAAACTTCCCTATTACCTGACATTGGCTATAATTGGTCACGGAAATATAACATGCAAATTTATTTCAGTCAACAAAAAAATTAAAAATTTCTGTTGTAATGGGTTAAGTCATTTCTTGTTATTATTGGCATTTATTATAAATATTATAGTTTGACTTATTCATGCCTTCCTGATATTATTCCCCAAAGTTTTCGAGGTAGTTGATTTTTCTCCTAGAGAGCGGAGAGGTTCCCCCGCTTTATAATCTTTATGAGGATAGATTGTACATTAAAGTATTTTGTGAACAACGTTGTGTAACCGTGTACAATGTTAGATACATCAGTACAAAAAGTAACCGTATCCGATATTGAAAAGAATTTTATACTTAAGGGAGTACTTTCGGTAATTAAAAAGGTTGTCACTGCGCAACAGTTCGATATATGGTTTTCCTGTCTCAGGATATTTTCTATTACTGATAACAGCATCATACTTGTTGCACCGAATAATTTTATCCGGGAATGGCTTCAGAGCAACTATTGTGACCTTTTTTCCAGCGCCGTTTATAAGGTGTTGAACTCTTCCCGGGAAGTGATTATCTCCATAGAAGATGAGGTTTTTGAACAGCCTCCGATCTCCTCTTTTTTTACGAATAGCTCCGCCCATGTCCCGGAGAATCTCACGGAAGGGTATCACTCTTCACCTTTAAACAAGTACTACAGCTTTGAGAATTTCGTCGTTGGACCCTGCAACAGGCTGGCACATGCAGCGGCAGTCGCAGTCTCTGAATCCCCGGGATACGCATATAATCCCTTGTTTATTCATGGCGCTTCGGGTCTCGGAAAAACGCATCTCCTTCATGCCATAAACAACGTGCTGGCTTCCAAATATGCCATGAAGACACTCTTCTTGTCATCTGAGCGTTTTATAAATCATTATATTTCAACCATACGGTCGAACAGCTGGGATTCGTTCCGGGAATTATACAGAAATACTGACGCGCTCCTCATAGACGATATACAGCTTTTTGAAAATTCTCAGGGAAGCAGGGAAGAATTCTTTCACACTTTCAATACCCTTTACAACGCAAAAAAGCAGATTGTTATTACCAGTGATTTTCCTCCGGAATCCATAGCTTCCCTCGAAGACAGACTTGTCTCCCGCTTTAAGTGGGGCCTCCTCTGTGGAGTAGACAGCGCAACGATAGAGACCCGTATTGCGATTGCCGAAAAAAAGGCATCCCTATGGGGCATCGATCTTTCTCATGAAATTGCATCGTACCTGGCAGAAAATCTCCCCGGCAACATCCGTGAACTTGAAGGGGCTATTGCAAGGCTAAGCAGGGAAGAAAAGATAACGAGAAACCGCATCACAATAGATGCCGCCAAGAAGGTAGTTCAGGAGCTTTCGGGAAACAAAAAAACGGTCAGTATTGAGGCAATTATCGAGGCCGTTTCCAGAAGGTTTCATGTAAGCGTATCGCAACTCCAGTCAAAACGCAGGACAAGAAACCTTGCGTTACCGAGACAAATAGCGATGTATCTCTCGAGGAAGCTGACAAATATGTCACTTACAGAAATCGGGGGCTATATTGGCGGGAGGGATCATTCAACGGTAATCCACGCGGACGGGAAAATAACACAGATGCTGAAAAAGGACAAAAACCTCATCTTCCTTTTACAAAAATTAGAAAGCGAACTGCAAAAGTAACACGTTCATAACATGGAGACGGTTTGTGATGTTTTTGCGGTTTGTATACAAAGGGGTGGGTTTTAAAGATATCAGAGCATGATGTCTGTTCCATGAAAGACCATATAGTTTACAGGTAATCTACAGGGTATGAAATGATTTATCTTGTTATTTTATGGTTTGTTATAATATTTAATTCAGTTTCTGACCATTCTCTAATAGTTATACGGTTTTCATTTTATAAAAAAATATAATACTTAGGGATTAACAAAATGAATTTGATATTTTCTGGCAGCGATTTATACACGGGTTTTAATCTGGCAGCTGGCGTCGCCCCCTCCTCTACGGTTAAAAACATACTCAGAGGAGTTAAGGTGGAGGTTCGGGACCATCGCGTAAGGTTCACCGCAACCGATCTGGAGGTTTTGATTAAGTGTTTGATGCCGGTAAAAGAGTGTACTGAAGACGGCAGTATTGTATTACCTGCGGTTCGTGTTAATAACATCCTGCGGGAGTGGGCAAGTAATGATGAAGTGACGATGCAGGTGGAGGGGAGTAGTTGTACGTTGAAGTCCAGAGGCGGACGTTTTAAAATTGCAGGAGAAGATGCCGTTCAGTTTCCTGATATTACCGTGGCAGAGATGAAGGATTTTGTCGAGATAGATGGCTCGGTTATTGGCGACATGGCAGGGAAGGTGGTTCATGCTGTTTCGAAGGTAAAGACGAAGAGTGTGTTGAGCGGTGTTCTTGTAAGAATTTCAGGAGATGATATTGTAATGGTTGCCACAGATGGAAACAGGATGTCATTCATAAAACGCAAGGTGCAGAATCCCGTGGGGAGTCCGGTAGAGGGAGTGGTTTCAGTAAAGTGTTTGATGTTTCTGCAGCGGTTTGTGTCAGAATGCAAAGGTCCTTTGAGGGTAGGAGTGGGGGAATCGAGGGTATACTTTGCAGGAGAGAGAGGCGAACTTATGTCTCAGCTCCTGGATGGTCCGTACCCCCGGTATGAAGATATGGTTCCGGAAGGAAATGACAGGATCGTGGAGGTAAATAAAGATGAGTTGTTGTCCGTAGTGAGAATGGCTTCATTTATGACAAATGAAGGATATCAGATAGTGAAGTTTATTATTAAGAGCGGAAAGCTGATGGTAACAGCGGGAGCCTCTGACGTTGGTGAAGCCGAGATGGAGATTGCCGCTGGTTATGAAGGACCTGATTTTGTGATAAATTTCAATCCTGAATACGTGGCGGATGCAATAAAGGTTTCTGATAGTGATACGGTGGTTATGAAGTTTAGCGGTGGTGAAGGAGCCGTGGTGTTTAAAACCGGTTGCGAGCAGATGGACGTTATTATGCCTATTGAGCCGATGTAATGTTGGCTTGCGAAATCCTCTCTTTAATAATATTTGAACCGTATAACCAGACATACAAGGAGACTGTTAAATCATGGTAGAAGAAGTCCCGGAGAGATATTTTTATAATAGGAATAGGGCGGTACGAATTGGTCAGATATTGAAAGATGTTGTTCCCCGGAGAGACTTTGCCGACAGGACGTATAATAAGGTGAAAGAGGCGTGGAGGCATGTTATGGGTGATGATGTCAGCAAATATGCTGTTGTTAAAGATTTAAAGAACAGGATATTGTATGTGAATGTGGAGTCTGCTGCGCTTATTCACCATTTGACTAATTTTGAAAGGCATGCTATAATTGCCCGAATTAATGAAATTGTGGGTTCCGGGTGTATAGAGGATATTCGTTTTAAAGCAGGGACAACTGATGAAAGCGGAAGAAAGTAGTATAGCGGTAAGGCAGGACGCGTATGATGCAACTTCCATAAAAGTACTCGGCGGCATTGAGGCTGTCAGGAAAAGGCCGGCAATGTACATAGGGGATACTACCATAAAAGGTTTGCATCATCTGGTGGAGGAAGTTGTCTGCAACAGTGTGGACGAGGCGGTTGCAGGTTTCTGTGAAAATATAAATGTAAAGATACATGCTGATGGAAGCTTGGCGGTAGTAGATGACGGCAGGGGCATTCCGGTTGACGTGCACAAGGAGACAAATAAGTCTGCTCTGGAAGTGGTTATGACTATGTTACACGCAGGGGGGAAGTTTGAGCATAAAAGTTATAAGGTATCCGGGGGCCTGCATGGGGTAGGGGTATCGGTTGTAAATGCGCTTAGCGAGTGGATGGAGGTGGAAGTAAAGAGAGATGGACACGTTTATTTCCAACGGTATGAAAAGGGTGAAGTAAGGTCGCCTGTGGAGGTCAGAGGGGTAACCAAGAAAAGAGGAACAAAGGTTGTTTTCAAACCCGATGCTGAGATATTTGAGGATACGAAGTTTTGCTTCGAGACAATAGCGAAAAGGCTGAGGGAGTACGCCTTTCTCAATAAAGGGTTGAAGATAACGCTTACGGATGAGAGAACTGACAAGAGCGAAGCGTTTAAATACGAAGGAGGTATAAAGGCTTTTGTTAAGGAACTTAATGAGGGGAAAGAAGTAATTCATAAAGATATTATTTACTTTGAGAAGGAAAGCAACGGGACTATCGTTGAAGTGGCCATGCAGTATAACGATGGATATAGCGAAAACGTGTATTCCTTTGCGAATAATATCAATACTGTCGAGGGCGGCACCCATCTGAGCGGCTTCAGGGCCGCCCTCACAAGGACTCTCAATAATTATGCGAAGGGTAAAGGAATTCTCAGTGAAGAAAAGGCGCCTACGGGAGATGACTACAAGGAAGGGCTTACGGCAGTCATAAGTATTAAGCTTCCGGATCCGCAGTTTGAAGGTCAAACAAAGACAAAACTTGGCAATCGTGACGTCCAGGGTCTCGTGGAAGCAGTGGTAAACGAACAGTTTGGAATCTATTGTGAAGAAACGCCTGCGACGGCGAAATCGATTATCAACAAGGGAATAGAGGCTGCCAGGGCAAGGGAAGCTGCAAGAAAGGCCCGTGACCTGACGAGGAGAAAAGGGGCACTGGGTAGCGCAAACCTCCCCGGAAAGCTGGCGGACTGCTCCTCCCGGGACTTCGAGACCTCCGAGTTATTCCTCGTGGAGGGTATCTCTGCAGGGGGAACGGCAAAACAGGGGAGAGATCGCACATTCCAGGCAATTCTTCCCTTAAAAGGTGTGATCCTGAACGTGGAAAAGGCACGCATCGACAAGATGCTGAGCAATGAGGAAATCAGGACGCTGATATCAGCCCTCGGGACGGGTATTGGTACGGATGAGTTTAACGTAAACAACCTGCGGTATGGAAAGGTTATAATCATGACGGATGCAGATATTGATGGGGCGCATATCAGGACGCTGCTGCTGACATTTTTCTTCCGGCAGATGATTGATTTGATAGATAAAGGGCACATCTACATTGCCCAGCCGCCGTTGTACAAGGTAACAAAAAACAAGAGGCAGGAGTATATCTATGACGACAGGGAACTGCAAAAAAAGCTCATCTCGCTTGGCGGAGAAGGGACCTTTATGGAAGTTAACAGCGGAAGAAAAGAAAGACTGGACAACTCAAAGCTGGGAAAGCTGCTGCACCTTCTGGTGCAGATGGAAGAATACACAAAAATGCTGAGGAAAAGGGGAATATCTCTGGACAGGTTTTTACAGTTACGGGATAAGAAGAGCGGCAACCTTCCGTTATATAAGGTGACGTATAAGGGAGAAGTGTCCTATGTCTATTCGGAGGAAGAACTGGAGAAATTTATAAAAGAGAAACAGCAGGCAGAAGGAAGAGAACTGGAGGTAATGGAAGAGGAAGACGTCACCGATGTCAGACAGAAGAAGGAAGAAGGAGTAATCGTGTACACGGAATATCACGAAAGCAGGGAAATAGAGAAGACCATGCGGATGATAGAAAATTTTGGCTTTTTGATAGACGAGTATTTTGATGGACGCAACGGCAAGGAACTAAAGTACACGTTGGTGTCAGGAGATATGGAAATATATGCAAATTCTTTGGGAGAGGTGTTGTCGAAGATACGTGAGATTGGGAGAAAGGGGTTGGAGATACAGCGGTACAAAGGCTTAGGCGAGATGAATGCGGAGGAGCTTGCGGAAACGACGATGAACATTAACACCAGAACCCTGTTGAAGGTAAAAGTAGAAGACGCGGCAAAGGCGGATGCAATCTTCAGCACCCTTGCAGGGAAGGATGTTCAGCGGAGAAAAGAGTTTATAGAACAACACGCGTTAGAAGTGAGGAATTTAGATATTTAGTTTTTTGTAATGGGAGTCACAGTGATTTCATGCAGAAGAAAGAATTAAAGCAGATGGAAAGTGTTCTTTTAGCGAGAAAGAACACCTTGTTGCAGGAACTCGAGGAACGGGTTAAAAAATACCGGGAGGCCAACAGCGGGAAGATGACTGACATCGCAGAGATCGCATCCAACGCCTCAACTGACGAGCTGGAGATCATCGTTGCGGAAGAAGATGCACGGGAACTGAAGCAAATAGAAGACGCCCTGGCAAGGATTCGGGCTGGTCATTATGGAATTTGTGAACAATGCGGTCAGATGATAAAAAAGGCGAGGCTGAAAGCTATCCCGTTTGCCACTCTGTGTGTAAGTTGCAAGGAAGAAGAAGAAAAGGTATATGACGAGAAAACGCCGCAGATACGATACGAAGTCGAAGATCTCATTGATAAACCGGAGAATGGAGAAGCAGAAGAAATAGACAGCAAATATCTGGGGAAGAAGATTTTTGAACTTGAATACGATGACAGCAGAAATTAATCTTTGAAAGTACGCCGGATCCATGACACTCGTTGAAACCTTCTTAAATACCTGCAGAAAACAGGCCGGAAAGCCTGCCGTCATAGACCAAAACGGAGCGGTAACATACGGAGACCTCCGGCAGGAGGCTCTGGAATGTGCGGCGCAGATACTCTCGGCGGACACCGGAAGAAATGTCGGGATACTGCTTCCCAACGGGAAAGAGTTTGTGACCGCATTTTATGGGATCCTCATGACGGGGAAAACGCCCGTCCCGCTGAATTACCTGCTTTCGCCGGCTCAACTGCTTTATGTAATCCAGGATGCAGGCATAGACACCGTCTTCACAAACAACCTCTTTGCACCGCTGCTGGGGAGTCGGATAAAACAGATCATTGCCGGAAAGGAAAGACATGCCCCCGCATCATTTGATGAAAGAAAAATCCGCCAGGCGGATGCGGATGAACAGGCTGCGTTGCTGTATACTTCAGGTACGAATGCCAACCCAAAAGGGGTAGTGTTGACACATCGGAATTTTCTGAGCAACCTGGATGGGTGTATACACGCCTTTCATTTTACCGAGAAAGACGTATTGCTCGGAGTCCTTCCCTTGTTTCATACGTATGCACTGACCACGACCCTGATATTACCTATCTGTGTGGGTGCGACGATCGTCTATCTTGCGCGGTTTTCAGGGCCGAAAGTTTTGGAGATGATCGAGAAATACCGGGTCACGGCGCTATTCGCCATTCCCTCCATGTACCGGGTGCTTTTGCGAACGGCGGAATCAACCAGTCACGACCTGAGCACATTGAAACTCTGCACGTCGGGGGGAGAACCCCTGCCGGGAGACGTTCTGGAGACGTTCCGTAAAACATTTCCGGTTCCATTGACTGAGGGTTACGGGCTGACCGAGGCCACGGCGATCGTCTCTGTAAATCTTCCTGAAAAATGCAAGCCGGGCAGCATCGGACCGCCGTTGGACAACCTTGAGGTGAAAATAGTGAGCGATAACGGTGAAAAGCAGCCGGCAAACAAAGAGGGTGAGATATGGGTAAAGGGCCCGAATGTCATGAAGGGATACTATAAACTGCCCCGGGAAACCGCGGAGACCATTACGTCTGACGGATGGTTGAAGACAGGAGATTACGGTAAATTGGACGGGGAGGGGTTTCTCTGGATTACGGGCAGAAAAAAAGAGCTGATTATTATCAGCGGGGAAAACGTATCTCCGAACGAGATTGAGCACGTCATCAGCGGACACGAGAAGGTCTTTGAAGTTGCCGTTATTGGCGTCCCCGACAAGGTGCGCGGCGAAGTTCCCAAGGCGTTTATAGCGTTGCGTGAACAGGCGACGTGTAGTGAAGAAGAAATAAAGAACCACTGCATGCAGCGATTGCCACACTACAAAGTTCCCCGATACATTGAATTCTGCAAAGAGTTGCCACATGGGCCCACCGGCAAGATTTTAAAGAGGGCGCTGAAATAAGTTTAATATGGACTGGGTAGAGCGATGTCTGTCCCCTCTTTTTTGCCGCTTTTAATTACCGGAGTAACCGGGGTTCCGGGTTATAGCGCCTTTCAGTATTTTCACTCAAAATATCCAAACCATGTTACCGCAATCCGTCCCGTCCGATATTGGCCCCTCAGAGGGGAAGGTATTATTCCCCTGGATATGGAAGACCGTGCTGGACTTGCCGGATTGATGAAAAGAAAGCGGTTCAGGTCTGTTTTACACGGGGCGGGTTCCTGCGCTCTAAAATCCTGCGAGATGAACGCCGTACTGTCCTATCGCGTGAATGTGCAATCGGTCTTAAATGTGCTGGAAATGATAGGTGTGTGTGACGTTCGGCTGATTCATCTTTCTACGGATCTGGTATTTCCCGGAAAACCAGAAGGATTATATACCGAAGAGGATCCGGTATCCCCCGTTACGATGTATGGCAAGACCATGGCAATAGCGGAAGAAGTTCTTATGCTTAGGTATCCTTCCGCAGCAATTTTCCGCATATCATTACCCATGGGTATCAGCGTCAATGGTCATGCGGGGGCCATTGACTGGATACTGTCACGGTTCACAAAGAATAACCCCGCCACATTATATTACGATGAGGTACGGTCGCCCTTCTATTGTGAAGATTTTAATAAGGTCATGGAACTTGTCCTGGGAAATACGATGCGGGGTATTTATCATCTCGGTTCTCACCGGCATCTCAGCCTCTATCAGATCGGACAAATTGTAAATAAGGTCGGCGGTTATGTCCCCCATCTGCTTAAAGGATGCATGCGGAAGGAAGCAGGCCCTATGCCTCCGAGGGCGGGAAACGTAACGATGAGCAACCGGAAACTCATCCGTGCTTTGGGGATCGACCCCTTTCGCAAGTGGCCTTATCTAGATGACCACGTTCCCAATGACAGGGAGTGGCATCATGACCGCCCTTCCCATATGGTCTTCCATCCGGAACAGATTCATAAATGTCTTTATAGGATTCCTGTGGCTTGTTAAATGGTTTGTATCTAATAAAACAATTTACTAGTCATTTACAAGCAAGTATGATATAGAGTTGCTCATAAGATCAATAGATGTCCGTTAGAGAAACGTTAAAATAGACGTTTTTAGGATAAAAATCATGAGCAACATAGTTGTTAATCTTGATGGCATACCAATAGAAATCAAACGACTAAAAATTCCCCTAAAACAGCTTATCCTCGACATAGAAAATCCATGCATCCAGTACTACCTTGATACCAGATTAAATGACAATATCACGCAAGAAAAGATAAAATTTGCCCTCGCAGGGGGCAATGACCAATATGAGAAACTAAAAGAGCATATAGAACGTAACGGTGGCATTAATTATCTTATATAATGAAAGACAAAGGTTATCCAATTCCACAAGATTTTATTTATTATCATTATGGACCTTACTCGCAAGAGTTAAGTGCCACAATCTCAGAGTTGGTATCCTTTGGCTTATTAAATGAAACACAAACGTCCCAAGGATATGAATACAGCCTTACTGAAGATGGAAAAGAGCTTATTAATCTGCTAGAAGAAAAAAAGGTTCGTAGAAAAACTTGAATTAAACGAGAAACTCGAAAATGTAATAAACTCTGTTAAAGACCAAGACCCTTCACTTCTTGAATTGGTGAGTACTATTTTATTTCTTCAAGACTATGGGGAATCATTTAAATGAAACAATAAAATACTACCATAATATAATCGATGACATTAAAGATAGTGGTTTTCACAAAGGAGCCAGGCTAAACGGTAAAAACAGATATGTTGATTTTAATCAGGGAATAGACTTAAGGCTCTTAACAAAAGAAAGTCGGAAAAACAAAAAGATGATTTTCGTAATCTGGTTTTCAAAAATCAGTTTACCGACGGGATGCATTCAAAGTACTTAAAAGTAAATACATTATTATTGTATTACAAATAGTGCAAATCATATCAGAGCTGTCTCTGTGCCCTACATAAAGGTCTATCGCAGCGGACACAACAGATACGGAAAATGAGAAGCTTGAAGATAAGGAACTTTGCTTCCGAACCGTTTAGCCTCTTGGTTTTGCTGTGATCTCTACTGCAGAGAGGCGCTGCTCTGCTTCAGCAATTTTAGTATCTCCTCCGCTGCATGTGCAGATGCCCCGGGCTTTCCAATCGTATCCTTGAGCAGGGATACCTCCTGAATACAGGTCTGTCTTTTTTGAGGATTGGTGAGTAATTGTATTGCCTGTCTGGCCAGCCAGGGGTAATTCGCCCTGCACATGAGGAGTTCGGGGACAATCTCCTTGTTGGCAAGTTTATTTACAAGGCCGATGTAGGGAGTCGTCAGGAAAGGTTTCGCTATGAAGTAGGCAAATGGCGATATTTTGTAAACAATGATCATCGGTTTCAGATAGTAGGCGATTTGTAATGTGATCGTTCCGGCGCCGGCGATACAAAGATCGGAGGCCTTGATTACTTCATGTGCATTCCCTACGATGACTTTACAGGGGGCGTCGAATCCTTTTGTAATTTCATGTATGAGTTTCAAATAATGATCGTTGCTGCAGGAGATGAGAAATTGTGCCGAGGGGATTGTTTGGCGTATCCGTGTCGCTGATTTCAGGAACAACGGCAATAGACGGACGATTTCCTGCCTGCGGCTGCCGGGGAGAAAAGAGATGATGGTTTCTCCCTGCTTTTTTAATTCTGCAACGATTCCTTCATCCACGCCCCCTTTGTAAATTTCGTCAAATAACGGGTGTCCTACGTACGTAACGGGAATGCCTGCTTTTTCATAAAAGGGTTTTTCAAAAGGGTAAATAACAAGCAGCCTGTCTACCATTTTTTTCAACTTCTTTACCCGCCAGGGGGCATGCGCCCAGAGCTGCGGACTGACGTAGTAAATGACAGGGATACCCAGTTTTTTCCCTGCCCTGGCCACATAAAAATTGAAGCCGCAATAATCAATCAGAACAACCGCGCAGGGTTCCTCCCGTTTCAAAAACCGGATACAGTCCCTTTTCATCTTTATAAAGGTTGATAATTCCGTCAAGGCGTGAAGCCACATTAGGGATTTTTGGGACATATCGTGAAGGCTGCGCAATCCTGCCTTTATCATGTTTTCTCTGCCAAGTCCGTAAAATATTATGGTGGGATTCTTTTCAAGGAGGCAACGCATGAGATTTGCTCCATGAATGTCTCCCGACGGGTCCCCTGCGCTAATAAATATCTTTCCGGAAATTTCAGGCATGGAATATCTTTACGATATACAAAAAAAGGTTTACGGTAAAAAACAGGGGCATCAAGAGCCAGACAAAGACTACGGCGAAAGACGTGTCTATACAGAACAGCCCGTAGCGTACATCAAGGGCAAAGAGGATAAGGCAGAGCAAGGGAAAAAGAACGAGAAAGATGATTATCAGGTAAAAAAAGAGGACATGATGGTTGTGTATCAGGAAGAAGGAGAGAATCGTATTACAGGTGTAAAAGAGGAGGAGCGCAAACGAGAATGCCTTTATTCTGGAAAAAAAATAGGCGATAGCGGACGCTGTGAGGGATGCAAATGCTATGAGTAGTGATGCAGAAAAAAATCCCAGCATGATGGGTATAGTTTATTTCATGCCGGGATTTTTTCAAGACAATTATTTTACGGGTGTAAAAAATTTATTTTTTATCGTGGAAATAGTCTTGTTTTACGCTGAAAGACAGGCTGATATTGGGCCGTAAGTAAACAAACCAGAATACGACCCCCACGAGAATGACGCCGCCGACAATGTTTCCCAAAGTAACAGGGAACAGATTGTTTATAAAAAATCCCTTCCAGGTAAGCTGGGAAAGGTCGAGCGTTTTTCCCGCCATTTTTTCTGCAGCGGCAATGACTTCAGGGTGTTTTTTCAATGTTATCCCCATCGGAATGAAGTACATGTTTGCGACGCAGTGTTCGAATCCGCTGGCCACAAATCCGCCAATGGGAAAGACAATTGAAAGTATTTTGTCCGCAACGCTCCTGCCGCTGAAACAGAGCCATACCGCCAGGCACACCATGGAGTTGCAGAGGACTCCCCGTGCAAGTGCGGTGGTAAAGGGGAGATTGACTTTTGTATGGGCAACAAGGAGCGCCTTTGCGCCTACCATATTCTGGAAAAATTCCCACTGATGGGCCTGAGATATCCAGCAGACCATTGTAAGGCTGCCCAATAAATTCCCTGCGTAGGAAACCGTCCAGTTATTAAGCATCTGGCGCGTTGTGACTCTTTTACTAACATAACCCATAATAATCAAACAATTGCCCGTAAAGAGTTCGGCGCCCCCCACGACGACCAGCATAAGTCCCAGGGAGAATACGATGCCTGTTATGAGGGAGGTAAGGCCGAAGTGCAAAGTGGAGTCACTGCTGACAAAAGTGGCGAATTGCGCGCCGATACCAATGTAAGCTCCGGCTAAGATACCCAGCAGAAAAGTCTGCGCAAAGGTTAACTTCGCCTTTACCAATGCCACCTTATCGATCCTGTTGGCTATTTGTGGAGGCGAATAGGCATCGATATCGACAACCTGGATAGTTTTTGGAACGTTATTTTCCGCCATAGATTATCTCCTTATCATTAACTCTTTGAGGGGCGTAAATAGATGAACCAGTACACGCCCGCGACCAGAACAATACCGCCGAATAAATTTCCGAGCACAACGGGGAACAGATTGTCGATTAAAAATCCCTTAAAAAAGGTAAGATTTGAGATATCCAGCTGCCCGCCATGAGACTTTTCTATGGCTGCCAGCACGGAACTGTTCCCCTTGAGCACGAGAGCCATAGGGATGAGCCACATGTTCACAACGCAGTGCTCGAATCCGCATGCTATCAGACAGGAGATAGGCCAGAGCAGCGACAGTATTTTATCCAGGTTGCTTCTGCCGCTGTAGCACAACCAGATGGCGAGGCACACCAGGGCATTGCAAAGGACGGCCCTGGAAAAGGCAACACCAAAGGATAGATTGACTTTATCATTGGCTGCCATAACAATCTTGGCACCCAGCAAGTGATTATTGATTGTCCATTGTTTGGAGTTGTATATCCAGAGGACAAGGGTTAATGCGCCAATGAAATTGCCGAGAAAGGCAATTGTCAGATTTTTGCCAAGGTCTTTCCCGGTGATTTTCCGCGCCATATAAGACATCGCAATAAGACAATTTCCCGTAAAAAGCTCTGCGCCTGCGATTACAATTAAAACCAGGGCTAATGTAAAGGCCGCGCCGCCCAATAATTGATTTAAACCATAATTAGAGGTGGCTGTATGTGTTACTAACAGGGAAAGTTGTGCGCCAAGGGCGATAAAGACACCCGCGAGAATGCTGAGCGCAAAAACAGTCAAGGTGCTGAGCTTCGATTTCGCTATGCCGACCTGCCCGACACGATCGGCCATTTTTGCTGGTGCATACGCATCGATTTCTATGACCGGGATAGCATACTCCGGAAGAGTGGAATTGTTCTGCTCATTAGGCATAAAATACTTCCTCCTTTCTTTCAAAGATACACATTTTGGCTGTCTCCCTTACGAGGTCAATTACTATTTATAATTAGTTCACTTTTACTGAACATTCAAAAAACAAAAAATAAACAAAAATCCATACCGGGGAAAATGTATCTCCGCGCTTTAAACATACCATTACATAAAGATAAAAAATACCCTCCTTTCTCTTACCCTTTTGACACGCTTGTCATCTGGGGGTGTACGACCTTTTCCGGCTTTGCTGCAGGCGCCTCTTTTGCCACAATCGCTTTGATTATGGAATGCATCATGGCAATAAAGATAAAACACCATGCAATATAGGCTGCGTAAATAAAGTATTGAGAGATATGGGCGATAAAAGGAATTTGAATGGCCTGGGAAAGCCGCACGGTGCAGGCCGTATACATGCCTAATGGAAATACCATACCCCAGTAAAGGGGGGAATATTTAAACGGTGTTCTGTTATAGATATACTTCCATATGCCGATGATTATCAAAAAGGGTATCCACCATGTGCCAAACGACCAGAAAAACAGGGTAAATCCCTTTGTGAATCCCAGGAAGTCGGCATAGGGTCCGTTGATTTTCGGAATATTTATGCACAAAATGGATCCAGCCAGCGTTGTAATGGCGAGTGCGCCCATATTAATCCAGTAAGGAGGCACAAGCGCATCAGGAGATACTTTAAAAAACACGAGGCGGTAAATAATAAGGGTAATAAGAATCATGTACAGAAAGGAACCAATCATCCACCACGCGAAGGAAGAAAACATAACAAAGCTGCTCGCATCTCCATATTTCGGCGCAAGCAGACCGCCGAGGACGGCCACAGATTGCGTTCCTACCGTAGCGATCAGCCAGCCGCCGTGCAGAACAACTTCAATCCTCTGATCACACTTGATAAAGAGGATGCTGAAAGTGGATAAGGAGACGACCGTCCAGAGAAAGATGCCAAAATACCAAAATATCTTGGCCACTTCGGGCTGATTTACCACCGTGACAAATTGGGCTCCCAGCACGTTTGTGCCTGCCACGGTAGTAAAAAAAACAAGGCTTAATTTCGGGTTTAAAAGATCGCTATACAGATTGCTCCAGAACATCCGCAGCCGGAGCGCCTGGAGTGACAAAACGGCGGCGTATGCCAGGATGTTTATATAAAAGAGCGCATATGCAATACCGTGAAAACCCAAAAGACTGGATGCGATTGAAATAATCCCCGTGGACATCACCATGGCAAAATAGGCAGGATGAAATGTTTTTATTGTATTCCGAATGACACTCATTTGATCAATACCCTTTTCTAAAATGTTGATTGATGAGAAGACCCTTGAATTTATAACAGGAAACAAATAATATTCCAAATTAAATAATTTATGCATAGATATTTTTTTGGTGTAACTCTTTGTGAGAAAGTGTGTTATTGAATGACCGGATTTGCTTCCCCCAGGGCTGTGTGTTGCGAAGCAGTATTGTATTTCAAGGCTGTTATGGGTATTTCACTTTGTGTGTGGGGGGTTTATCGTGATTTCCGGGATCAGGAATAAAAATACATTGCTTTTGATGGTATTCTGCATTATTATTAACGAGTTTAAATGGGTATAATTTTCGGGAACACACAGGAGTCCAACGAAGAGGCGGTAAGGAGGTAGCGTATATGGGAGAGAAAATGAGCATTACGAAGGATATGATCATTAACGATGTTATAAAGAAGTATCCAAAAACCATTACTGTTTTTAGCAAATTTAAGGTAGATTCCTGTTGCGGCGGGGCGGGAAGCATTGAAAAAACGGCGGCTATGAGTGGCGTGGACATTGATTCCTTGCTTCAGGCACTGAATAAAGTTGCCGTAGCAGAAGGCAAATAAACGGTAGCTGTTTGCCTATTAGGGTGATTTTAACCAGACCAAAGGGTGGATTTATGGTTATCCACCATCATTGGTATTATTAATTCATGCTGGCAAAGGTCAGGAGTGTCGCCGTTTTTGGCATAGATGCATACCTGTTGGATATAGAAGTTTATATCGCCACAGGCGATATGCCATATATTGCCATAGTCGGGTTGCCGGACGCAGCGGTTAAGGAAAGTCGTGATAGGGTAAAGGCGGCGGTCAATAATAGCGGCTACCGGTTTCCTTACAAACCCATGACAATAAATCTTGCTCCGGCAGACCGCAAAAAAGAAGGCCCCGTTTTCGAATTACCCATAGCGGTCGGCATACTTATAGCAACGGGTCAAATCGAGGCGCCGGATATTCAGGAATGTGCTATTGTGGGGGAACTGTCTCTGGATGGCAGGTTACGCCCTGTAAGGGGATGCCTGTCGATGGCGCTCAAATGTAAAGATCTGGGGATAAAGAAATTCCTGGTTCCTTCTGAAAACGCATCCGAAGCGGCTATTGTTGACGGAATTGATGTCATTCCTATTACAACCCTTGAAGATACCGTAAGCATTCTTAGCGGGGCAGCGCCGGCTGTTTCTCATAAAATCAACCGGGATGAATTGTTCAGGGAGTCTTCTGGTTATGATGTTGATTATGCGGATGTAAAGGGTCAGGAGCATGCCAAAAGGGCGCTAACGGTTGCCGTTGCCGGAAACCACAATATAATTATGGTAGGGCCTCCGGGATCAGGGAAGACGATGCTTGCGCAACGGATTCCCACGATTATGCCCCCTCTTACTTTGGAGGAGGCTTTGGAAACGACAAGGATTTACAGCGTCGTAGGCCTTCTTGCTCCAGGACAATCACTCATTGCCACGAGACCCTTTCGCGCCCCTCATCATACCATCAGCACCGCCGGTTTAATTGGCGGGGGTTCGTTTCCAAGACCCGGGGAAATTAGTCTTTCGCATAATGGAGTGCTTTTTTTGGACGAACTTCCGGAATTTGAACGAAAGACGATAGAAGTGCTTCGACAGCCGCTGGAGACGGGCTATGTAACAATTTCACGAGCCGTGCATTCCGTTACCTACCCGGCACGGTTCATGATGGCCGTTTCCATCAATCCCTGTCCCTGCGGGTATTTCACCGACACGGCGAGGGAATGTCATTGTACGCCGCATCAAATTCAGAGTTACATGTCGAAGATTTCAGGACCGTTGCTGGACAGGATAGATATTCAAATAGAGGCGCCCTCGGTGCGATACAAGGAGCTTGTTTCCGACAGGGAGGCGCTGTCGTCTGCGGATATAAGGAAAAAGGTGTCGGTCGCCCGTTCTCTGCAAAAGGAACGTTTTAAAGACCAGCCGGCGATGATAAACGCCCATATGTCCTCAAAACAGGTCAAAGAGTATTGTAAACTGGACAAAGCCGCGGAAGCACTGCTCTTTCGGGCAATGACGGAATGGGGACTTTCCGCCCGCGGACACAGTAAGATTCTAAAGGTGGCACGCACGATCGCAGATCTTGACGAGGATGAAGTGATAAAAACAGAACATATTTCCGAGGCGATACAATACAGAAGCCTGGACAGGAGTTTGTGGAAATGAATATCCTGCTGATAGATCCGCCCTTTTATCGGTTTTTCAATTATTACAATCGATATTTTCCTTTGGGACTGAGTTATCTGTCTTCAGCTCTGAAAAAAGCAGGGCATCAGGTGGCGGTCTATGATGCCGACTGTAATAAAGAGTCAAGGGGAATGGATTATACGAGATTGCCTGAAAAGTATCATATCTACCTGAAGGAGTTGAAAAACCCGGAAAATCCCATCATAAAGGAGATTTCCCGTACCCTTGCAAGGTATCAACCCGATATCGTCGGGGTAACGGTTATGACGCCAAAGGCGGCTTCCGCTTTCACTATCGCATCAATGGCAAAAAAATACAATAAAGACTGTTCCGTTGTCTTCGGCGGTCCCCACGCAACGTTAAAGGCCGACGAGATCCTGAAAAATACGAGAGACGTTGATTGTGTTGTACGCGGAGAAGGCGAGGTTGCGCTGGTTGAACTGGCAAACACCGTGCAGAGGAAAAATAATGATTTCCGTGTGATACGCGGACTTTCTTACCGGCAGGACGATAAGATTGTTCATAACAGTGCGGGAGATTTTATTGATGATTTGGATTGTCTTCCCTTTCCGGACAGAGAAACGTTCCTTGGCCAGGATACATATACTTCGGAGGATATGGGTCTGCTCATGGGCAGCCGTGGCTGCCCATATAGCTGTTCCTATTGCGCGACACAGATATGGACGAGAAAGGTACGGTATCGTTCTTTGGCAAATATTTTGGAGGAAATCCAGTATGTACACCGGCGGTTTGGCGCCCGCCAGTTTACCTTTAAGGACGACTCTTTTACCGTTAACAGAAAAAGGGTCCTGGAATTTTGCAATCGGGTGATTGATATGGATATAAAGATTAACTGGGACTGTAATACACGGGTGGATTTAGTGGATTCTGAACTATTAAAGGCTATGAAGAGGGCGGGGTGTAATAGTATAAAGGTGGGCATCGAGTCAGGGAGTGAAAGGATATTAAGGCTGATGGACAAAGGCATTACCCTGGAGCGCACACAACACGCGGCGAGGCTTTTTCGGGAGGCGGGGATTCATTGGACGGCCTATTTTATGATGGGTATACCTACAGAGACCAAAGAAGATGTCAGGAAAACCCTTGATTTATTGTACACAATAAGGCCCAGTTTTGCTTCGATTGGCGTCTATGAGCCATTTCCAGGAACAAAACTCTTTGACGTCGGCGTTGAACGCGGGCTCGTAAACAGAGAAATGTCATACGAAGATTTTTTCACGCGCATACCGAGTGATTATTACCTGAAGGATATAAACCGAAGGGTTGATACCATGGCCTGCGAGGATTTTATAACCCTGGAAAACGAGGTAAAAGAAGCCTTTCATAATTATAACAAGGGTATTATACGGATCTTCGAAAGAGCCAGATCCCGAAGCAATGTCTACTTACACAACCCCGGGATTTTTTTCAACGATATTGAAAAATTTTTTGGGTGGATACGGTAACTGTAAATGAGAAAAAAAATATCAAAGGACGAAGCGAGGTTTTTTCTCTCATAAAATCCTCTTATGATAATAAAGATTCTTAATTATCCCGTAGCAAAAAGGCTCATTTTGCTCATTATTGGCGATCTGCTGATTGTCAATGGATCTATCTTTTTGTCTGCGATAATTCGCCTGGGTTTGAGTGGCGGGTGGGAATACATCAGAAGCAATCCCGCATCATTTGCGTTGACGGGCTTAGTTTTTATCTTTACTTTTTTCTTTTCCGAACTTTACGATATCCGAAGGGATTTTAAATCCGTCGGGAATATCATAACCATTGCTTTTGCATCTGCCAGTGCCTTTATTATTACAACGTTTTTATTTTATATAAGCTGGTCTCTGCGGATAGGGCGCGGGGTGTTTATTATCAATGGTGTGTTAATTACACTTTTTATCATCGGATGGAGATTTTTATACAGCTATCTGGTGGACCAGCCGATTTTTAAGAGACATGTTTTAATCGTTGGAGCAGGATGGGCCGGAAAAACTATCTTACACGAGATAAACAGATCAAAGAAATCGGGGTTGCTGGCGACAGGTTTTATCGACGACGATCCGGCAAAGCAAGGGAAACTGGTTGACGGGTTTCCCGTCTTTGGTAATCGATATAATTTGGATGCGGTGATACGGCGCAACGACATTGGTCTGGTCGTAAATGCCATTACCCATGAAAAACATGCCGACCTCATTAAGGCACTGATTAAGTGTTCCTGGAATGGTATAGACATCGTTGACATGCCGACGATTTACGAACAGCTCACGGGGAAAATCCCTTTTAAGCATATCAATGACATGTGGATGCTACACGTTGTTATCAGTAAGCCAAAAGTGTATGGCAGGCTGTTTAAGCCCGTTATTGAAGCATTTTTCGCTTTGCTGTTATTGGTTCTGTTAATGCCGGCAATGGCGGTAGTCGCCGTGGCGGTGAAAATGGGCTCCCGGGGCGGCGTTTTTTATGCACAGGAGCGTATCGGCAAAGATGGTAAAGAATTTACGATGATAAAATTCCGTACGATGGTGGAAAACGCGGAATCCGGCACAGGCGCAGTGTATGCGGCAGATAACGATCCCAGGATTACAAAGGTTGGAAGGTTTTTGAGAAAGTGGAGGCTCGATGAGATTCCTCAATTGCTGAGTGTAGTAAAGGGGGAAATGAGCCTGGTGGGGCCGCGGCCGGAAAGACACGTCTTTATCAGGGAGTTTGAAGAAAAAATACCTTTTTATGCCCAGAGGCTTGCAGTCAGGCCGGGTTTAACGGGCTGGGCACAGGTGAAATATCCTTATGCGTCTTCCATAGAACAAACAGAGGAAAAATTGCAATACGACCTCTACTATATTAAAAATATGTCTTTTATTCTGGACGTCGTGGTAGTGTTGAAGACGATAAAGGTCGTTGTGTTTGGAAGTGGAAAATGAAGCATGCAGGGACCGGAGGCCCATGGGAGAGCATGGAAAAATGTCATCCTAATGCGGGAGTTTACTTTTGCTTTACCTTCCCGATAGTTTTGTGCTTGTCCGTTTTTTCCTTCAACTGGTAAGATTCCTCCATACTCTGAAATGCCTCCTGAAGGCCGGGAGAGATTTCTAGTGCCCGCTTATATTCAGCAATTGCATCATCGATACGTCCCTGCTTTTGATAAATATCTCCCAGCTTATGATGGGCGGCGGCCACCTTTGGATTATGCTCGAGTATTTTTTTCATATCAGCCAAAGCGTCATGCAGCCTGCCGGTTTCCAGGAAAAGTACGCCGCGATTGTAAAGAGCCGAGAGATCGTTGGGAGTAAGCCGTAAAACTTCATTATATTCCGCGATGGCTTCTGGATTCATTCCTTTGTCCGCATAGATCACTCCTAAGTTAAAATGCGCACCTGCATGATTTTTGTTTAAAGCCAGAGCCTTCTTAAATGCGGAAAGGGCGTCATCGTACGCCCGGTTTTTTGTATAGGCAACGCCCAGGTTATTATAGGCTTCTCCGAAATCCGGGCTGATTTCAATCGCCTTTTTGTATGTGGCAATTGCGTCATCGATCATTCCTTTATCAACGTAGGTGGCGCCGAGATTATTGTACACCTCTTTAAAAGCCTCGTTGTTTTGCAGGGCTTCTTTATATGCAGCGATTGCTTCGTCCTTTCTCCCCTGTAATGCAAGGGATACCCCTTTATTGTTATAGAGCATAGCGAGTCTGTTTTTTGCCTCTTTGTGGTGAGGGTCCAGGGCCAGCGCCCTTTCATAGGTGAGAATGGCGTTGTGCTGCGACCCGTTTAATTCATACGAGGAGGCCAGGTCAAAAAGCAGGCTGATATCCCTGGGGGTGAAATTAACGGCTTTTTCAAAAGAGGAAACAGCGTCAGATAATTGCCCTTTTTGCTTGTAGAGGTATGCCATGCTTTTATGGCTTTCTGCGAGGTTGGGCTTGATCTCAACGGCCTTCTTGTAAGAGGAAATAGCATCATCTGCCATCCCTTTTCTGGCATAGGCATTTCCTAAATTATGAAATACCTCTGCATCGTCCGGATTAATAGCAAGCGCTTTTTTATAGGACATGATAGCCTCATCGAAAAGGGCTTTTTTATTAAAAATATTTCCCAGGTTGTAATACGCCTCGGCGTCATTGGGATTTATTTCAAGGACTTTATTGAATTCACGAACGGCTTCGTCGAAACGCCCGTTTCGACTGTACAGGATGCCAAGGTTAAAGTGAGCGTTAAGATGGGAGGGTTCCTGCAGTATTATTTTCTGATATTTTCTGATTATTTCTTTGTCGGTGATGCCCTCTTCGGGAGATGCAGGTATTGCACGGCTCGTGCATAAGAAGGATGAAACACCGAGCATGGCGAAAAAGAAGTATCGTATCGTACCGACCGGGAAAAACATCTTCTTCCCCGCCGGTTTTTCTCCCTTTCCGTGAGAAGCCGGGAGATGCGTTTGTTGATGGCAACGTTCGGTTTTGAAATGTCTGAGCATGGTAAAATGCCGAGCGGAGCTAGAGTATCTTTCTCAACAAGGTGCGTCTTTCATACGCCGATGCCTTTTCCTTGGTCATAAGTTCTTTTATTTTGTGGGGATTTTTAATACTCTTCAGGACTCTCTTGACGTCACCGGCGCTTATCGTGAGATTACCAATCCTTAACCGTTTTTGTATCTTTCCCTGTCTGATCGAGATATTGGTGATATCGCAATAGGGTATTTCCTTAAATTTTCTTGAAAAAGGGCCTTTTCTGATCAAAATTCCCTGATTTGTGATAATATATCTCGTTGTGCAGAAGGAAAGAACGATAAAAAGAAGAATAAGGCCACTCACAGACACAATAATCAAGCCCACAAAAGTATGTATCCCAAATGCGGTGAAAGCCAAAAAGACAGAAGATGCTAAAAGAAGGAGGATTAACCACTGTTGCTGAATACATGGCCTGAAGGATTGGATAGTTTCTGTGTTCTTGGTAAAGACAGTTCCCATTTTCATGGCTTTTGGAGGTTAGAGAGACCGAATATTCACTATAAGACTTTCCATCAAATGCGTGGTTCTGGCAACTTTTCGATTCGATCTACGTTAATGCACTGTCGACCTTATTCAAAAAAAGTTGAGAGTTATGTAGGTGAATTATAGGCAAGGAGTCACGCCATGTCAAGGCAAATGGAGGGTAAGCCAAGGGTAACGTCAAAGTCAGAATAAACACTAACGAGTGAATAACGACGCCTTACGTTATCTAATGAACGCTTTCCTGGTGAAAAGAAGAAATTAAAAGCTTTAGCAGGTGAAACATCCAGCTACCGAAATAGGCAAAGCAAACAAGGGTAAACCAAAAAGTTTTCAGAAAGACTACGTAAAGAGGATTTTTGTAATACCATCCAACCCCAATGGTTGCTAATGCGGTTATTGCCGGATTAAAAAGAAGTTCACTTGTACTCGGAGGTGCGACAATTCCGATATAGTTAAAGCAAAGACCTACGATGATACTAATAGACAAAGAAAGGGAAAAGTTGCTTTTTACAAGAATAATGCCAATCACAATCAAAGCATAGATAATCAAAGATATTATTATGTATTCAAAACCACGGTAAAATTCATACGATACGAGTGCATAAGGGCCAAGAAATGCAAACAAGGCACTGTTTCTCTCGTACTCCTTTGTCTTAAAGCAAATATATAATGAAGACGGGGCGATAAATTTAAGGATATCATTGTCGCTCCAATATTCGTTATCGCCGAAATAGACACAGGCCATGCCAATACAGGCAGAAAGAATGAAGAGAAGTTCTGTTTTGCGCTTTTTGTTCAAACTCCAGGCTACCAGCAGGAAAAAAAGCGTTGATTTTAATAGTGTAATAAGTTCTTTAAGCCAGAAAATATGTTCGTAGATATAAAGAAGCCGTTCGAAGCTGGCTATGATAAATGCCATATACAGTGATAATAATAATTTAAGAAATAATGTAGATAAATATTATACAAAAAGCAGGGGAAAAGAGAATTCACTAATTATAGTGTTTTTTTCCTTTTAATACTATAACAAAATTTATTTTTCCATAATTAATGCAGTAATTTCATGCATTTTCTCATTACGGATACCACAGCCATCCCAACGGCAACCATCTTCATAAACATAACCTCAGCCCTTCGATACGGCCAATACCTTATCATAAGGGGACAAGTGTACTAACCCGCCGGTTGAAATCATACCGGCTGTTTTGTCTGCTGTTGCGGAAGTGTTATAAGAAATCTACTTCCTGATCCTACTTTGCTTTCAACTTTTATTTGTCCGTGATGAAGGCCGACGATATGTTTCACGATAGAAAGCCCCAGACCCGTTCCTCCCATTTCACGTGAGCGGGCAGGATCAACACGGTAAAACCTTTCGAAAATCCGGGGGATATGCTCTTGAGGAATACCGATTCCGGTGTCTGATACTTCAAAGCGGACGGACTTATTGATGGGTTCAACCTTCAGGCCTATTTTGCCGTTTTTCGGGGTATACTTTATAGCATTGTCGAGCAGGTTGGTCAGCAACTGGCGCAAAAGGTATTCATTTGTCTCTACCGCCGGTATGTGATGGGGCATATCCAGCTCAAAAGTTTGGTTTTTTCCCGCACAGTGTTCCTGATACTGTGAAAAAATGTTTTTTATACAGGGATGTATGTCCAAAGCGTGAAGCTCTATCTTTAAATCATGGGAGTCCAGCCTGGATAATTCCAGGATATCCTTGATCAGGTTGTCGAGCCGCCGGGTATGTTTCATAATAATGGCAAGAAATTCCTGTGTGTCTTCGTACCGGAGCGCATTGTTTCCGAGCAATGTTTCAACGTATCCTTTAATGGAGGCGAGGGGGGTCCTTAATTCGTGGGATACATTGGCAACGAATTCTTTGCGGGTATTTTCCAATTTCCGTAATTCGGTAATGTCATGGAAAACCATGAGTATTCCGTAAGTATTTTTATCGATCTGAATGGGGGAAAGGTGTATTTGCAGTAATTTCTTTTCAGGAGAAGCAATCTCGATTTCGGATGTCCTGGTTGCCTGGGTTTTTATGATTTCTCTGGCCAGAGTGCAGAGTTTTTCATTCCGTACCTTTTCCCACAAATAGTCCTTGTCCAAAACGACCTTCTGTATGCCAAACATGGTTTTTGCTGCATTGTTGATGAGGGTAATTCGTTCCTCCATGTCTATGGTAATAATGGCATCGCTCATGTGAGCCATAATAGCGTCCAGTTTGTTTTTATCATCCAAAATAGTTTGCGTTCTGGATTGAAGCTCGATGCCTATCGTATTAATCGCCTTTGCCAGGTCTCCCATCTCATCCGAGGAAGCGCGCTCTGCTTTTCTTGTAAAATTGCCTTGTGCAAAATTTTGCGCTATGTGAGTGATGGCTACCAGCGGGGATGTGTGTATTTTTACAATGACGAAACCGGCAGCCATAGTTATCGCGAAAATAAGAAGTATGGAGAAAATGATTCTCTTACCATCTGACCCGTCATTTCCGAGGGGAGGATTTGAGTAATACCCTTTTATGACCGTGCTTACAAGATATCCCAGGCATGCAAGGCTGAGGGAAAAAAGGGCGGCAAAACTGGTAAAAATCTTCCAGAATAATTTATTTTTAACCATAATGATTTACTCCCTGAATTTGTAACCGATTCCCCGTATCGTGATTATACAATTATTTGAGAAGGCCTTTAATTTCTTTCTCAGGGAAGCGATGTGTACGTCTATCGTCCGGTCAATGACGCATGTTTCAGCTCCGGAAACTGCGTCGAGTAATTGATCGCGTGTGAATACACGTCCAGGCCTGCTGGCAAGGTGGTGGAGCAGTTTGAATTCTGTAAGGGTCAGGGGAATGGGTTCGTTCTTTATCATTACCTCATGCTTATACAAATCGATCGTGAGGGTCTCTATTGCAATATAATCTTTTGCCGTTGAAGCGCTTTTTATTCGCCTGAGGACTGCCTGCACGCGCGCCACGAGTTCTTTTGGGCTGAAGGGCTTTGTCATATAATCGTCCGCGCCCAGTTTCAAACCCATCGTTATATCGGCCTCCTCTCCTTTTGCGGTTAACATCACAATGGCAGTGCCGGCAAGCTCCTGGTCCGCCTTTAATTTTTTGCATACCTCCAGACCATCAATCCCCGGTAACATGAGGTCTAATATCATAAGTTCCGGCCGTTCTTTTCTGGCCAGAAACAACGCGTCTTCGCCATTGAAGGTGGAGATTATTTTATAACCCTCTTTTTCAAGGTGGTATCGTATTAATTTTACAAGGTCCTGCTCGTCATCTACAATAAGGATTTTTTCTTTTGTCATGGGATTGTCCTGCGGTAACAGCCATTATGCCGCTTAAAATCTTCAGGTATTCGCAAGTTTGATTTTTTCCGGGGTTGTTCAGGCGACCTTTGTTTGAGAGTATTAAAATCATCGTTTAATTATTGAATCATTAACGACCGGCATACCCCGCCGTTGAAATACGAGATCATAAACAATACCCTCACGATTGTCCCGCCGGAGAGACATATCAAGTTCGAGATTTTCTGATTTCACTATGGCCATAATTATGTTTAAAATAAAGTCTGAATTGATAAACGGGCTGTTTCTTCTACATCTTGTGGTATGTTAGATGGCTGTAAGACAATAGAGCTTCCGATTACGATTTTTTTTAAATCATTAAGTTCGGGGTATAGATGTGTCAGATACTCACGTGTTGCCCTATCTGAAAGCGAGTTTCCCACTGCATCAAAAAGTGCAATTTCACTTGGGATTCCTCCTCCCTGAGGAATGATACATTGTACCCAAAATAAGCCCTTGTCGGTATACAGTAGAAGCCAATCACCTGGAGTTCTCATCTGTTTTTCAATGGTTCTGGAAATTACATCTGGTTGTACAACTGTTTGGGTTTGGAAGACGGCTTCCAGTACCTCATCTTCCTGTAATAGCCTAACTGTTATTTCTGATTTTCCCTCGCAGTTCTCTCGATAGAATCCCTTCGCGTGGTTGTTAACGCCTGGCAGCGCTATAAAGAGACCTTGATATCGTTTATCTCTTAGCCACATTGCCATATATTTACCATAGAATGCTTGTAGTTTTGGAGAATCAATTTCAGTGTCACATAGCACTTGCATTCAGCATAAAGTGAGATACCTGTTGCAATAGCTTTTCCCTCTCTATCAATTTCCATTTCTGAATAATTAACGTTTGGAATGCGATCAATACTATAACCACAGTGACGTAAAACCTTAGACATTAATTCTTCGAATAACTTGCCGCGAGCTTGTGCCTGGGCTTGAGGAGATTTCCCACCCGCAAGTATTTTTAATGTCCCCATATCTTATTTCTCCTTTTTCCGCACAGGCAATGTGTAAAGAATCAAAAGGACTAAAATTCAATAAATTTCTTGAATAATTCTATCACATCTTAATGTGTTTACATAACAATTCCTATCTATCAATTCATCCCTATAAAAAACGAATTGCTGATTTTACTTCGGCTACTTTCTCAATGTAGAGCGAAGAGCCTCTTCGCTCTACAATCGCAGCATTGAAATTCCTTGTATATTTAAGCGATTCGGAAAATATTCTCAAGATAAATCTGAAGTCCGAAACGGGGAAGTGAGTTTGTTTTGACGCTGTGTTAAAGATAAACGCAAGGATGTTGCAGGAATGAAGCTTGATACTGAGAGTTTCGTGGATATTGTTGGCTCACAGCCTGATAATCTCGCCACCCGTAATAGGATATAGACGTTTGGTGTAGGGTAAGTTATCCTCAGCCATACGAAGAGAACCCCAAGATTCTTAATTGATAGCGAGCGAGGCTTCTTGCCGGTTGACGATACCGGCTACAAGCAGTGTTTTTCCGGCAGGTATTACTTTTTGTCAAACAGTTTTTTCATTCCCTCTATTGCTTTCGACAAGCCCTCCTTTGCTGTTTCGTCAATCTCTTTGGCCGAATCAGTCACGGCATCAACACCCTTTTCAATAGTTTTGCCCGATCCCGTGACCGCTTCGAGAATTGCCTTGTATATTGCATCAGCTAACTTCTCAATGACTACGGGAAAGCTTGCACTGCCGGACTCTTTTCCAATATCACGAAGTTGCACTTTCGTAAGCGGTATGTCCAGCGTTTTCCCCTGCAATAACTTTGTGCTCAGCCGTATTTTCCCATTTTGAAGCACAAAGGTGTCTATGTGCACTTGTTTCGTTTCCTTGTGTCCGTTTGATGATTCACCAGGCGCGGTTGTTTGTGAACGGGATGATGAGGAATATGATTCAACATTTTTTTTAATCTTGCCAATGTTGCTTCCTTCAACGGATGTTTCATACGTTATCTCAGGGCTGTCGATAAGGATGTTTCGGATGATTACTTTATCAGAGAAAATGGAAAGGGGTCTGATATCTATGACAACAGTATCGAATTTTAATGCAGAATCAGTATAAAAGCCTTCGGGATTGCCTATGACAAGTCCGTGTATTTCGCTATGTCCGGAAAGGAGTGATATCTTAACTTTTTGAAGACTTATGGGAGTTTGGGTAATCTTTGGTCCAAAGGACGCAACACTTTTCTTAACGATGGTATTGATAAAGACTGAGAAAAAAACAAAAACGATAAGGATTATTGAAGGGATTGCAATGAGGGGAATTTTAATGATATTTCTCATATAATGGCTCCCTTTCTAGCGTATTAGTTCATTTATTTTAGACGATACTTTATCTCATCTGCCTCTCTCCTGCCTCAGAACACCAGCATCAATCCTGACGGCAGTTTGGTAGTCGAATGCCTTGGGGTCACCGATGGGAAACTCAATACAACCAGGCAGATATCACTTTAAAACAAAAAAGCCTAACTGCAAAAATGTTCATGAAAAACACCTTCGGCAGTAAGGCTGTCTTATAAGTCGCGTCTTTAAACTCTAAACGCAGAACCCCGGACTCTGAACTTAATTAAAGACCCTTTGCTTTGCGCCCCCTGATCACTCAGGGTTTGCCCTTATCGAAATATTTATTTTTTTCTGAATCGCTGATTATCGATATTAATAACATCTTTAAAATTTTATGTCAATCTATAAATTTCAAAGATAAAAGTTCGCGCACAATTCTTCGATCACGTTGTTTTAGTTATAGTATATTATTTCTCTTATACGTTACTACTGTGAAAAAGAAAGTTGCACCTTTTGCACGTGATCTGCGGTATGCATTATTTTCTTGTTATAATTAATTGTTGGGTTTTGCTTTACCCAACTTACCACTACTATTATTTTTTTGAACAGATTATTTTGGTCAAGGTTTAATTTTGGCTGAATCAATTGCATTAAGGATTGCTTCATACCAATTGATATAATCACACATAAGTTGCGCGAAAAATAGAGCAAACACCAGCTAACCAGCACTCCGTAAGGGAAGTGAGGTTGGTGTGACCGGAATAGCCTGAAAAATAAGGGTTGAGAACAGCATACTATATGGTATCCTT
>WYAU01000073.1 GCA_011525665.1 Candidatus Brocadia sp. | reverse complement strand
TTATGAAGAATAGAATGGCTATAGTATACTTTGAATTTCAAATCGATTACGTTCTTTTTTCCTTGTATCTCTCTTGAATTATAATACTTACAACAAATATTTATTTAAACGTCCGGACAGTAGTGAAAGCACATGTAAAAATATTGTTAATATCCTAAAAGCTTTCCTTTGACGAAAAAGGCATAA
Source organism: Candidatus Brocadia sp. (assembly GCA_011525665.1). Lineage (GTDB taxonomy): Bacteria > Planctomycetota > Brocadiia > Brocadiales > Brocadiaceae > Brocadia. The sequence goes on along the minus strand of WYAU01000073.1, from coordinate 59,741 downwards.
TCGGCAGGGCCATTGGCAGTCGGGTATTCTGTAACGGCATGACACTGCAAAGCGGAGGTGCCCATCCCTTCTTTGTATTTGACAATCTCCCAGGCGGACTTAAGTGTAATGAGTTTTTTATCAATTCTCTCTTTCCTGGTTTTCCACTCAAGTTTGTCGGACATATTTGTTACTCTTCATTTAGAGAACAGATATCAATTCGCTTTTACTGTTGTAATGCGTTGTTTTATATGCGTAATATATAACAACCCATCAGACATCGAATAATTATAGGGGAAGGGGCAGAGTTGCTCACTTAATCGACTGATAACGTAATGATACATCCTCTCGGCTTCTTCCGGTGACATGCCCTGTTCCACTTCGAAAAAATAACCCAACCCCAGATCTTCACCTCCGGGCGCCACTATACTCCTTAATCCGTATTCTGCTGGATTTTGAGTAATCGGAGAATCCTTCTCCATCCCAAAAAGGGACGGCAAACAGGAATAGCCAGGCGATCCGAGAAATTCTTTGTCAAGCACAAAATCGAGCGTTTCCAACGCCTCTTTTTCTGTTTCTGTTGGGAACCCGATGATTATATAAAGGTGAAATGATATGCCTGCTTTTAAACATTCATCCAATATCCTTTTTATGACGTCCGCTTTTATCCCTTTTTTCATTAAATCCAATACACGTTGATTGTATGATTCCAGACCAAAGACCAATTTTTGACATCCGGATTCATGCATCTTCCGCAGCACATCACCATTGAGGGCATTCTCAAATCGCACCCCTCCCATCCATTTTATGTCCCATTTGTTTTTCAGCAGGCCTTGAGATATCTCCCGCAATTGGTTGACAGGAACGGATTCGTCTGTAAAGAAAAAATACGGTGTTTGATACTTTTGAGAAAGCTTATGGATGTCTTCCAGGAGTAAATCCGCTTTCCGCAAACGAAAGTTCCTATGGTCAAGATGCAGATTGCAAAAGGCACATTTCCGGTAATAACATCCCCTTGATGTTTGCACGGGCAGAACGGACGCAGGGGCATGGTAAAGTTTCAGTGGAAGCCCGTCAAAATCCGGTGTAGGAAGTTTATTCAGGTCTTCTGCATAAAATGGCTCATTAATCTTTGTAACATTGTTCTCCCGGTAAATCAGGTTAGGTACCTTTTTAAAATCCCTCTTGCCATCAAGCTGTGCTGCAAGTTCCAACAAGGCATGCTCACCCTCAAATACAATAAAGCTGTCCGCAATCGAAAACAATCCGCCCACCTTTTTCAAATTTTCAATGAGCTTGGTAAAAACACTTCCCCCTATGGTAATGTGAACATCCCTATCGCGGTCCTTTATCAGTTTTGCAAGCGTGAGCCCCGGAATGATCTGAGAAGTACTGGTAATGGAAATACCCAGCAATTTTGGAGAAAAGGCCAGGATGGAAGAAAGAAGATGGTCCTTATAAAGGTTGAGGAATATGTTTTCTTCCTCATCGTCCAGTGCCTGAAAAATTTCCCGGGAGGAATATACGGAATACCGCATATCGTTGTTGAGTGCGGTCAGAGATGAGGGATAATACAGGGCAGACATAGTTACAAGGGATTCATTTATGGTATTGACGCTCTCCATATACCTTTCGAGGTCGTAAAAACCCTCTGACCTTAAAATGCGTTTCGCAGATTCCACCTTTTTCATCATGTCGGGAAGCGTTTCGGCTGCATGAACCAGGACATGGCGTTTTTCTCGTTCACCAGGGGCGACACCCTGGTGAGGTACCGCCCTCATAGTATCCATGCGCCTTAATTTATCAACAATCCTCTGATAAAATTCACCGCAGGTCTTTTCCGTTAGAAGTACGTCCAGCAACTCAATATTAACATCTCTCTGGACGACATCATGAACGCCGTTTTGTCGTAAAAAAGCCGTTAAAGAGGGTAGACTGAGGTAAGGCTGTGAAGAATGCCACGACGGGGGGAATATGAGCAGTATTTTCATTACTTCACCTTTTTTTATCCCCCTCTGCTTTTCCAAGAGATTTAATCTTCGGCGGCATGATCGAATCCAGATGCAATGCCTCCCGCCCTGCCAGAACGTCCATTTGCTTTTGGGCCTGTATTTTTACCGGCAAACCGTATATCTTGATAAACCCAAGAGATGCACTATGATCGAAGGTATCTTCTCTCTGATATGTAGCCAGTTTTTCGCTATACAGGGAAAGTGGCGACTTACGCCCCACTACAGTACAGGTACCTTTCGATAATTTTACGCGGATCGTTCCCGTCATAAGCCTCTGACTACTCAGCACGTATGCCACCAGGTCCTGGTGAAATGCAGAAAACCATAATCCATTATAAATCAAATCCGCATAGTGCACAGAAACAATATCCTTAAACCGCAAGGCATCCTTTGTCATTATCATACCTTCCAGCGCCCTGTGGGCAGCATGTAAGATAAGAGCAGCAGGGGACTCATATATCTCCCTTGACTTAATTCCCACGAGTCGATTCTCCAGGTGGTCGATACGGCCAACGCCATGCTTTCCACCCCTCGCATTCAAGGTATTGATAAGGGTAACCCCATCCATCTCTACGTCATTCATGGCCAGGGGAATCCCCTTTTCAAAATGGATCTCGATATATTCAGGTTCATCGGGGGCATCCTGCGCGTTTTTTGTCCACTTATAGACCTCCTCCGGCGGCTCAGCCCACGGATCTTCCAGTATCCCGCATTCAATACTCCTTCCCCAGAGATTTTCATCCGTACTATAGGGGCTCTTGATCTTTGCCTCAACGGGGATATTCTGTTCCTCGGCGTATCTGATTTCTTCATCACGCGTCATCTTCCACTCCCGCACGGGGGCAATGATCTGCAACTTGGGATTCAGTACCTGCAAAGACACATCCAGGCGTACCTGGTCATTTCCTTTCCCTGTGCAGCCGTGGGCAACGGCATCTGCCTTCTCCTCGTGTGCAACATCTGCCAACAATTTTGCAATGAGCGGCCTGCCTAAGGCCGTCGCCAGGGGATAAACACCCTCGTATAATGCACCCGCCTGTAATGCCGGAAATATGAAATACTTAACGAACGTATCCTTTGCATCGATGACAATTGCCTTCTTCGCACCAATTTTCAATGCCTTTTCCCGGATGGCGTCAAGGTCTTTTACCGCCCCCAGGTCAATGGTCACCGTAATAACATCCATATCATATTTCTCGGGAATCCACTTGATTGCCACCGAGGTATCCAGCCCGCCCGAATAAGCCAGCACCACCTTTTTCCGTTGTACAGACATGAATTAAAATCTCCCAATATTAATGTGTAACAGGTCTCTCACCGCAAAGGGCGCGGAGGTCGCAGGGAATTTTAAGAAGAAATTCATCCTTGTAAGTTAAAAAACGTGAGCATAATATTTTTGAGGCAGAGAATTTGAATCTTTTAATTTCTGAATCCATAGAGAACAGGTTTTTGTTCTTACAGCCTTCTCTGCGTGCTTTGCGGTAAAATTTCAAATTGTATTCTAAAACCGATGACAGTACTATTTCAAAATGAAATTATAGCAGACAGGAAGGAAGAATCAAACGATTTTCAAGATGAAATGGTTAACTAATAGTTTTCTGTGCTATATTTGCCGCAGGGAAGAAACGATAAAAAAGCGCATTTCAATCTTTTGAAGCCTTTTCTTGCAAACCCGCACGGATGCATCACTAATTATCCGCTATCCGCTATTTTATTGCTGCCCTGAACCCTTTGACCGTTTCAATTTTTTACCCATCTTTAATACAGACAAAAGGCGCGGGAAAAATTGGCTCACTATGCGGGAAGAGCCGTTTCCACAAAATAGCCTGTTTTTTGTGCTCGCTAGCTCCACCTTATTTATCATATCGGCCTTTTTCCTTCTCGGATCAAAACGATCGACAGGGTCATGGAAATGTTCATCAACGGATCTGACCTGACCACCATCAGAAACAGGAGAAGGAGCAATACCGGCAGCCACCACCCCGGTACTATTTTTTCTTTTCGAGCGGTGTCCTGCTTTCGCAATGATCTTGAAGTTAAATTTTTTTATTATTTCCGGCGTGGCGCCAAAGGCAAAGTCGATACAGTCATCGAAAGACAGCAATAAACGAGATAGCTCTTTTAACCCGCTTGTATCAAACGGGATATACACCGGCTCATTGACGGGCAATTTCTCAGAAGGCCGTGGTGTTTGGGTTAATTTTACAAGTGATTCATCCCGTTGGTCAAGCTTCAAAACGTAATCTTCCGATGCGCGGCGCACAATATCATCAGCGCCGGAAAAATCTATATTTTTCCAGGAATTTAATAACCCTTTACCCTCGTAGTTAGCCAATATCCGGGGGAGAATAGACCAGAAATGCCGCCGGTATTCCCGCGGGACACTAATTCCCTGCAGACAGTAAATATCACGACCGTCCTTGTCTTTATACTTCGACAAACCACAACTTACGAAAAATGTGGCATCCGCGTGGTTTAAGCAATAAAGGGGCAAAACCGATGGATTTTCAAAGGCATTTTTGTATTTGTCATACAAATCATACAATCGATTTAATGCATTAAGACCCTCCGGTGAAATTTTCGGAGGAATAATCATCCACCGGTAATCTTTTGACAGGGAACGGGAATATAAGAGTTCCTGGTATATCATGCGATCCGCTTCACCCTTTCCAGCGCCTTATTGAGGAGCGGTTCGATGTAAGGCTCAAACTGGCTTAAAACCTCATAATCCTTGTTTTTTTCCTCCAGAATAGCGCGGGCAATACTCTCGGCATCGGGTTTACGCGTGATGAGAGACCAGATTTTATTAACCAGTCCCGCCTTTTTCAGCACCTCTGAAAGCTCCCTTTCACGCTGTTTTATGCTCTTATGGGCCTCCACTTTCATTTGTTTCAACGTTTGACCCAAACAGTAAAATAAAACATGTTCCGCATTCAGAGGCGATGGAAATCCTATAATTGTATCTTCAGATTTAAAAGGGTGTATCATATCTCCTGTGGGAATAACAGTCCTCTTTGCATTACCTTCGCCTACTGCAGAGACCGGAACGATACCCCCCTCCCATGTTGGGTTTTGTTTACACAAAGACACCATCTGATTGAATACTTCCATACCGCGCTCTATCAAAGGCGCATAATTATCGCTCTTCCAGCGGGGGGCCACCGTGTCTGCCTTCGTAAGTATGATCACAAATGTCAAGTTTCTGCCGGGATACACCCTGCTATAGGTTGTAAATATCTCATGGATCCTGCGCGCCCCCGACCGGTGCCTCGCCTCTTTTATATTATCGTAGTACGTCAGGACAAAGGCATCAGCGACAAGGATAACGGCATTGCTGAGTTCAATGTGAGAAACCAGGTCAAGGATTTCTGATTTTGTCGCTTCTGAAGTATCATGCGTGTCTATGACGTCCGTAATTTCTGTCAGAATACCGCCCCGATAATCTATCCAATCGAAGTACGTTACCGGTTTTGAATTATAATAAACCGTAAAAGGCCATACTGTTGTCTGTTGAGTACCGTCCGGCCATTTGAATTTATCAACAAGGGAAAACCTGCTAAAATCACCGACGCTCAGTATAGCCTTATCAAACTGCTGAACTGAACGCGGGGCAAGGTAAAAACCCGCGTCATTTTGACCTGCATCCCCCAATGTCTCGTAAAGCGAAGACATATACGTCGTTTTGCCGGAGCCTGACACGCCAACCATCGTTACTTTCATGTTTCATCCACCTCTCAAAAACATTAATAATTACACACGGCCTTATATCTGAATACTATACCTTGCGCTTCCGCCTTGTCGCTTCAATAGCTACTCCAAAAAATCCACCGATGAACGGCAGCATAAGCGGTAACTTTGAGAAACCGGCAATAATCCACAGTGCCACAAAAACAAAAAACCCCACGATAGCGCCTAAGAAAAATGCATACATGAGTTGCGCGGGAGTCAGCCGGACTCGATTCGATCTTTTTTGCACGGGAAATCCGGACTCGCCAGGAATTAATACCTTTTTGCTCAGCTCTTTGTGCCTTTCAAAATTTTCCAACATTTATATCCCTTTCCACTTCTCCAGAACCGTTTTTTTCGCCTAATCACCTATAAATTTCATAATTGTATAATATTACCGAATAAACTCCTTTTTTCGCAATAACTTTTGTATTTTATTAACTCAGGGGCGCTATTAAATGATTGGATTACGGGAAGAAGCTGATATAATATATACGTCTTTACTATCCTTTCAGGATTAATTTATTTCACTTTACACGGGAAACTGTTTCATGACAAAGATCTATATGGACAATGCTTCGGGTACTCCCATGCACCCGAAGGTCACAGAGGCAATGTTGCCGTTTTTCACGGAAGGTTTCGGCAATCCCTCGAACCTCCATCAATTTGGCAGGAGTGCGAGCGATGCCATCCAGTCAGCACGGGGACAGGTGGCTCATCTTATTCATGCAAAACCGGCTGAAATCATATTTACGTCAAGCGGCACAGAGTCCAACAATTTCGCCCTGAAAGGCTTGCTCGCCGCGCATAAAAAGAAGGGAAATCACATTATCACCTCGCAAATTGAACATTTTTCCGTGCTTAATCCCTTAAAATCCCTGGAAAAATCAGGACATGAAATCACCTATCTCCCGGTTGATAAATATGGGATGGTGAATCCCGACGATGTGAAAAAGGCCATAAAAACAACAACAGCATTGGTATCCATTATGTATGCTAACGGGGAGATCGGGACGATTGAACCCATGAAAGAGATCGGGGTTATTACAAAGGAGAAGGGCGTCCTGTTTCATACAGATGCCGTTGCGGCAACGGGAAATATACCCATTGATGTCAGCGGCGTCCACATCGATGCCCTGAGCATGTCTGCCAATCAATTCTCCGGTCCGCCCGGAGTCGGGGCGCTTTATCTCCGGGAAGGGGTAAGGATACTCCCTTTTATGGAGGGTGGCGTACAGGAGGGTGGACGCCGGGCGGGTACGGAAAATATTATTGGCATTGTCGGAATGGGCAAGGCGGCAGAGCTGGCACTGGCAGAAATGACCCAGCGCATGGATAAGGTTCAAAATTTGAAAAACCAGTTAAGGGATGGTATAGAAAAGAACATACCGCACGTGTATATCAATGGGCATCCGACGAACCGTCTTCCGGGGAACCTCAGTTTGTGCATAGAGTACATTGAAGGCGAATCGGTTTTGTTATTTCTGGATATGCAGGGAATAGCCATCTCCAGCGGGTCTGCATGTACCTCACGGTCGCTCAAGGCGTCTCACGTCATCATGGCAACGGGTGTTGACGCTGCACTTGCGCAGGGAACAGTACTATTCAGCCTGGGAATTGACAATTCTGAGGATGATGTGAAATACGTTCTGGAAAAATTGCCGCCCATTGTCGAACGCCTCCGTCAGATGTCACCTTTATATAGCCAAAAAAAATAATTTTTAAAGAGGTGCTCTATGACATCGGCTCTTACAGCAGAAAAGAAAAGATATACATACGAAGATTATCTAAAAATACCCGATGACAAGCGGTACGAACTGATTAACGGAGAACTGCTCATGACTCCATCCCCGATTCCAAAACATCAGTCTGTATCTATTGAACTTGCTTTTAGAATTAAACATTTTGCTACGACAAATGATCTTGGCAAAGTGTTTTGTGCTCCCTGTGATGTATATTTTGACGAAGAAAATGTAGTTCAGCCAGACATCCTTTTTATTTCAAAAAACAGACTGAATATTATAGGTGAAAAAAATATACAGGGCGCACCCGATCTTGCCATTGAAATAATTTCAGAAAACAGTGTCTACCGGGATATGGTGCAGAAGAAGAGGCTCTATGCAAGATTTGGCGTAAGGGAATATTGGATAGTAATTCCGGAAGAAGAGGAGATAGAAATTTATCTCCTGAAAGATAACACATATCAGCATCATAAGACACATGGCAAAGCTGATACCCTTGAATCGCCGTCTTTGAAAGGTTTAACAATAGTTTTAAAGGAAATATTTTGAGATTAGGAGTTCTAATATGCAATACAACGCAAAGGTTATGGACCATTTTGCAAATCCCCGAAACGTGGGGGAGTTCCCCGATGCCGACGGCGTGGGTGAGGTTGGAAACCCGGCGTGTGGCGACATTATGAAGATGTCCATCAAGGTCAGGGACAACGTCATCGTCGATGTGAAATTCAAGACCTTCGGGTGCGGCGCTGCCATTGCCACCAGTAGTATTTCCACAGAGATGATCAAGGGAAAGACCCTGGACGAGGCCTTAAAACTTACCAACAAGGCGGTGGCAGAGGCGCTGGACGGGCTTCCGCCGGCCAAGATGCATTGTTCTGTGCTTGCCGAAGAGGCCATTGAGGCAGCCATTGATGATTACCTCAGGAAGACGACCGGTAAAGGCCTTGAGAAAAAGAAGCATCATGCACACGACGAACATCACGGGCATTAAATATAAGGAATTTTCTTATGAAGGCGGATGAAACATTGGATTGTTATGGCCTCATGTGCCCTATGCCCATCTTTAAAACGTCCGTCAGGATGAAAGACGTTGAAATTGGCAAGGTACTTGAGGTCATTGCCACCGACGAAGGCATAAAGAAGGATATTGTTTCCTGGTGCAACACCACAGGAAATGAGCTCCTGGAGATCAAAGAGGATGATGGCGAGATACACGTTTTCATCAGAAGGCTAAAATAGGGACACGGAGCACCGTGTCCTTTATTTCTCATCTTTTCCCATTTCAATACTCTTTCGAATCAGCCTGCGCAGGATAAAGCTCCGCTCGGCGCCGCCCAGGAGCCTTTTTAGATTTTCATACAAGGTCGGATCTGCAATCAGGGCGCCGATGGTACCTTCTCCGCCGGCGATTTTTCCGGCAATCTCATCCAGGGACTCTGTGGTCTTAACCAGATGCTCCAAAAGTTGCTTGCCTCCGGGGTCATACATAAGGGAGTAGAGCAAGCCGTCACCCTTCTGAAAGGCATGAACGCTTTCATTCAGAGACGCCAGAACATTGCTCAATGATTCTGCAAAACCACCCTCCTCCAGCTTTTTCACAACCTTTGAAAAGGATTCAACAGCGCCAATACCGCCCGTAATAGCTGTGGTGTAATCAATCGGTTCCACGTTTTTTATCGAATCACCATCCTCCACCACAGGCTCAAGGCATGCGCCCGACGCAATCTCCACATATGAATCCCCCGTTACATAGCTCAGCCACTTAATGGTAGCAACAGAGTCACGGGTTATATTCTTCTGCGCCGATTTACCGATCTTTAATATCACTTCAATCCCTGTACAGGGCAATTCATGGGGTAAAATGATGTCCTTTACCTGCCCTATCCCCACACCCATAAACCGTACCGGCGCGCCCGCCTTTAATCCGTATACATTCAAAAACCTTGTTTTTAAAGTAATCTGAGGCTCAAAATATCCTTTTTGTGTACCGAGGATAAATACCATGGCGCCAAAGCCTACCAAAGTAATCAGCGTAAAGACGCCAGCCCGTAATTCAGCAAATTGTTCTTTTGTCATAAAAGCCCCCCTTTAATCACAGATAATACCGCTGATAAAATCTTTCACTGCCTGTATCCTGGAGGTTGCAAGTTCTTCCCACGTGCCAACGGTAACAATCTTTCCCTCATACAGCATGGCAATCCTGTTGGAAACGGTTTTCACGCAGTGCAGATCATGCGTTACGACAATTGTGGTAACTCCCAGCTTCGTCTGCAATTCGATAATCAACTCATTAATGCGTTGCGCAGTCATCGGATCCAGGCCTGTCGTGGGTTCGTCGTACAGAATAATATCGGGTTCCGTGGCAATCGCCCTTGCCAGTCCGACCCGCTTTTTCATCCCGCCGCTTAATTCCGCCGGCATCTTGTTCTCAATCCCGCTCAGCCCGACGAGGCGTAATTTGTCAGCTACCCGTTTCTGAATTTCCTTCTCGGTAAGTTGAAGGTGCTCCCGGAGCGGGTAAGCGATATTTTCAAACACCGTGAGCGAATCAAAGAGGGCAGCCCCCTGAAACAGCATCCCTACATGCTCCCGCAGCTTAATCAGTTCGTCTTCCCTCATTCGGGTCACATTTTTACCAAAGACCATAATGTCGCCTTTATCGGGCTTCATAAGCCCGATTAATTCCTTAAGAAGGACGCTCTTCCCGGAACCGCTTCCCCCCAGGAGGGACATAATCTCACCCTCCCGGATGGACAGGTTTATCCCATTATGGACCGGAAATCCGTTAAAGGATTTGTAGACATCTTTAAATTCAATAATTACCGTAGACATAAAACGGGACACAGATTTACACGGATACCACAGATACCTATTTTCTAAAATTATCAAATATTTTACGTTTTATTTCTGGTTTGGGGGCCGAAGTTAAGTAAGAGTCCAACATCAATTTTCGATGCTTTTAAATAGTTTAACAACTACGCTTCATTCTCTATTACCAAACTTTTCGCGGCTTTTATTTCAACAATTACCTTATCGTCAACAAGTATATCGGCAAAGTACTCACCCATAATTTCACCCTCATAGAATACTTTTATTGGAGCTTGGGAAGCAGTCGGAATACCTGCTTTCTTTAGTTCTTTCATCATTGCATTTTCGTAAACCTTTTCTAGAAAACCACAGCCAAGTTTATTATAAACCTTATAGAAAATATTAATAATCTTCTCTGTCAATTCTTTGTATTTATTATCCTTATAATCTGGATAATCTGCGTTGTTTAGCTGTGTCCCAGTCAAAAATTAAAAAATGATCAGAAATAATTTCGTCAGAAAAAAATCTGAAATCAGGATCAGGATCGATATGGTCACGACGGTAGTGGTCGTCGAACGGCCCACACCCGTTGTGCCGCCGGTAGTCCTCAATCCGAAGTAACACCCAAGCACGGCAATAAGGAACCCAAAAAACACCGTCTTCCCGATACCGCTCAATAAATCAGAAATTTTAACCGTTGTTAAAACGGAATCGATATAGAACGTGCGATCTATCTCAAGCTCAAAGAGCGCAACAATCATACCCCCGAATATTCCCACGATATCCGCCGTAACCGTAAGCAACGGCAATGTAATCATTGCGGCGAGTATCTTTGGGGTCACCAGTTTTTTCACGGGACTCGCTCCCAGGGCGCGCATGGCGTCGATCTGTTCCGTTACCTGCATGGAGCCAATCTCTGCCGCAATACCGGACCCCACCCTTGCGCCAACCATTATTGACGCCATGACAGGTCCTAATTCCCTGATAATGGATAAGGCAACCACACTGCCGACGTATATCTCCGCGCCATACATGCTCAATCCATAAATCGTCTGCAGCGCCATCACCATCCCCGTAAACAGGGCGATGAGATCGACCAGCAGGAGCGACCCCGCCCCGAAGTTGTCTATTTCCCGGAGTGCCAGCTTCAGATTGAAGGGAGGCACAAAGATTCCCGCAAACCCCTTGATTGCCAGCAAGGTCACCTGCCCCACCGAGAGGATAAACTTTTTGGCAGTAACGTCGATGGATAATAAGATATTCATACGCGTAGATTATCTTAAAACATTTTTAGGATTTCAAGGCTTTTGTATGGGTGACAGGAAGGAGTGAAGAAGGAAGAAGTAGGTTAGTTACAAATTGAAAAAGGCGGAAAACTTACAGCCCTATCATCTCGGCAGCGCCGGAAGCTTTGCCAAATTCACACACAAGAATTTTTTATTCCCGATATGCGGACTTGCCAAAAGAAAATTTACCCTGGAGTCCTCCCACTGTCTGAAACAGCCCCGCGGTAGTTTCTGTCAAAAAGAGAAGAACGCCTTCATTTTTTTCAAAAAGAGGACTTTCTGCCATGCCAGGCGAAAATATGACCCTTACTTCGCCCTGCGGAGGAAGTTTGCCCTTCAGCACGCACTCGACTGCGACAACCGCCTCCCGGCTCTCGCCCTTTGAGCGAACTTCATTAACTACACCATATATAACGAGATTTGAGCGGGCAACGAGTTCTGAATTCTCCAGCCGCTGTATAAGGCAATAGACATCCGTGGTGGGAAATCCCAAAAGGAACAGAAAAAGGAGGAGGGGCAAAAAACCCCTCCTCCACGGTATTTTTTTTCCATTATTCCCCATTGATTGCAATTTAGTGCTTGCCGTCATTGTAAATATTTTCTCCAAAGGCCTGCGCTTTAAGGGATGGATTTACAAAATGCACGGGGTAGGTAGCGCTTTTAGCAACATCTCCCGGATTTATTACGATGTCCCCTAAAACCTGCCCATTCAAAGATAAACGCACAGTCTCCGGATCGGTAAGCACGTTATTGGAAATGGTCATATCCACCTGAATCTGATCAATATCCTCTCTCGTAGCAGGCAGGCCAAATTGTGCCCTGCAAAGATCTCCTACATGCCACCAGTATCCGTCAAATTGAGCGCCATAAGCGTCGCGTGCCAATACCCCATCAACATCCGCCACCACGGTACCAAGACCAAGATTAGCTGCCCTTGGTAGCGGGCGGTTGTGAAGCAAACCCGTACCCCTCTCTCTGAGCCTTACCGTTACACCGCCTTCTAAAATTCTGAAACTTCCATGACCGGGACCGCCCGCATCATCAACAAGCTCGATCTGGAAGATGCAATCATTCCAGCGATTCCCATAAATTGCAAGAATACCTTTAATGTCATCATAAGAAAGATATGCCCTTCTTCCCGTATAGTATGGATACATCAGGGCATTGGGGTCCGTAGAGTGCCTTAATCCAAGTGAATGGCCGATTTCATGTGCCGCAACGGTTAATAAATCAACCCCTCCCCCTCCAAAAGAGGGCGTTACCCATGTTTCAGCGTCGTCAAAATGGATATCCCCGGCAATACACCCCGCATTGACCGGTGGGGGATAAAAGGCATGCGCCAACACGCCACCTGGCCCGTCAAACGGATATCCGTCACCATGATCTCCCACAGCCCACCAGATACGAATATTGCCAGCGCAACCGCCGTCATCCAATACCTCATGAGGGTATACCCTCGTTACATTGGACCAGAGACCAAATGCCTGCCCAATAATTCCCCTTTCAGACGCCCACGCAATATCCGGACTGCCAGTCCCCACGACACTGTAAGTAAAACCCGTTACAGGCCAACTTCCACCACTGGTTGAGTACTCCTCGGTTCCAAAGGGAAGATCATCGTAAAGGCACGGCGATTCGGAAGTGCAAGGAAGCGCTTCGTCAGAATCAGAAAGCGGCTCTACCCGAAGGATAGCATCATTGTTAATCGATACAATATATTTTTGCCCCTCGTAGATATAGGGAACGCCCTCACCTTCGAGTGCAAAAGAATTGTTTCCAGTAATTCCCATAAACGTTATTAACGACACCAGTATTCCAAATGCTCTTTTCATAAAATTACTCCTCCTTTTCAAAATACTCATCCTCATAAATCAAATTTTTGACACACCACTATCCTTTTATACACGGTGTTCCAAAGACAACACCCTCCACAAACGCACTTTTTTTGACAAACACCTCCTTTCCCCCCCCAAAACAAAAAAGCCTTACTGCAAAGATATTCATAAAAAACATCTTCGGCAGTAAGGCTATCTTTTGAAAGCCATTGAAAGCGTTTCAACGGCTTAAACAGCTATTATTAAGACCCTTTTACTTTGCGTCGCCTGATCACTCAGGTTTTGCCCTTATCGTGATGACGGTATTTCTAAATGGGCTATAAGTAACGAATCCCCCCATCAAAGTCAAGGAAAAAATTAAAAATTATCATACAAAGCCAATTAAAACTTGCTACTGCCAGCCAATCAAACAGCATGGAAAAAGACACGAGAATACATACGCCTATAGTATTGGAGATCAAATAGCGTACCTGATTGGCAAAAAGAAATAAATTTCCACAAATTGTGTTGTTGAACTCCTACATTAAAGCACTTACGAATCGCAAAAGACAGGATTGATAATGCCGAAGATTTTAAAATCAAACGGGAAAGGCGTGCCATGTCACACTTGTGTGACGTCACACTTGTGTGACATGGCACGCCATTTTAGAAAGAATCTTCCGAAAAACATGTCGATTAGTTCTTCAGGTAAAAGGCCTGTACCATATTCTCAAAATCAGCCTTCACAGAATCAAACGAGACTGCCGGCGCCCAGTATACCATATCGTAAACCGTATCTCCCGCCTTAATGATATAGGAGTCAATCTTTAATTTGTTATTATCCACTTCTCCCTCCGCAATGGTATGCAGTGCGCTTTGACTATTCACAGACACGGATTCTTTTGATATGATTTTCTTGCCTGTCATACCAAGAAAAAGATGCCTCCTGAGCGTCTCCAGGGAAAATCCCTCATTTTCTATTTTACTGGACATGATGGCAATCATGGCACCATGCTGTTCATGCCATAAGGCTATATCTTCTCCATCAACCCTCATCGGCTCCCATCCTTTTCCCGGTATGCTTACGGTATATTTTTCGTGCGGGGGGAAAAAGACACCGTCTTTGACCTGTAATGGTGCGCAACCGAATATATATATGAAACTTGAGATAGCCAACCAGAGAAGTACTTTTCTCTTATAAAAATAACTCATGGTATTCCTTGTTGTGCCATATTCATTCGATACATGGGCAAACACGGACAAACGATCCCTGTACAAGACATACAGGGACATGGTTTGTCCACGCCACCCCGCCAGAGGATTGCCTTTTTGATCGAAAAACAACTCAATACAAGCTCCTATTTTGCTGCAAATAAGATGCTAGCGGGATTTTTAAGTCCTTATATCCATTAGGCTTTATCCTGTCAAGTTTTTTTCAAAAAGAAAGGCACGGCCTTTTGAGTAACAATGCTTGACATATTATTGCCATTCATTTAACATAGAAAAACTATGATTTCAGTTGATACAGCCATAAAGATTGTTGCGGAGACCGTCACACCGCTGCCCCCGAGAACCGTGCCCCTTGAAAGTGCGCTTGGGTTCTGCCTCGCTCAGGATGTGCAATCGGATATCGATATGCCTCCCTTTAACCGGTCAGCAATGGATGGTTATGCCGTCATCGCGGAAGACACTGCTGCTGCCCCCGTTGAATTAACTGTTATTGAGGACATCGCAGCGGGCCACATGCCCACAAAAAGGGTATCGCGTGGGCAGGCATCCAGGATTATGACAGGCGCCGCAGTGCCCGAAGGGGCGGATGCCGTGGTCAAGTTTGAAGAAACGGAAGACCTTTCTACAAACAACCGGGTAAAAATCCTCCGGACAATTGACAGGGGAAGAAATATCTCAAAACGTGGCGAGGATATGCAGGCCGGACAAACCGTTCTTCACAAAGGCATGCCCGTAAGACCCCAGGAAATCGGTATCCTTGCCATGACAGGAAAATCCCCTGTGGAGGTGTTTTCTGCGCCAGCGACAGGTATCATCTCTACCGGCGACGAGCTGGTAGACGCTGGAAGCAAGCCTTCCGTCGGACAGATCCGCAACAGCAACGGTTATTCCCTGTCTGCACAGGCCAGACGTTTAAAGGCAGAGGTTGAAATCCTGGGTATTGTTAAGGACACAAAAGAGGAAATTTCCAGCATGTTGTGCAGGGGCTTACAAAAGGATATCCTGATCCTTTCCGGTGGGGTTTCTATGGGGGAATACGATCTCGTAGGAGACGTAATGAAGGATTTAAAGACACAGATCTATTTTGAGAAGGTGGCATTAAGGCCGGGTAAACCCGTCATTTTCGGCAAAAAGGACAAGACCTTTATCTTTGCCTTACCGGGAAATCCCGTAGCATCCTTTGTCACCTTTGAATTATTCATTTATCCCGCCATTCGAAAAATGATGGGATTCACCACCATCCACAGAACTCTTTTAAAGGCATCGCTGGAGACGGAGATCGTCGTCAGGAGAAGGCGCCGCGAGTACCGTCCGGCATGCCTTCGTATGGAAAACAACACATGGCTTGTCTCTCCGGTAGAATGGCATGGCTCGGCCGACCTGTTGGCTACCACCAGGGCAAACTGCCTGCTTATCGTCCGCGAAGACGCAGAAAAACTCGCCTCAGGACAACTGGTCGATGTTATACTTCTGGATTAACAAACAGTGTTAAGGTTTTTTATTGACAAAGTATACCTTTTACTATAGCTTTAGCCTCTATGAAGACCGTAACCTTTAGAGAATATATAACAGAGATATTAAAAACTGCCGTCTATGAAAAAGACGAAAGCTCCGATGCTATAATTGCGGAGGCGCCATGCCTGCCAGGATGTTTTACCCAAGGCCGAAATTTTGAAGAGGCCAGGGAAAACCTCATAGACGCTATTGAACTTTGGGTTACCGTCGGGTTGAAGAAAGGTGAAAAAATGCCCGTTATTAACGGCTGTCGCCTTGCAGCTGACTCAAAGGTATTAGTTTATGTCTAGCCTGAAACCCTGTAAACGGCAGGTGCTAATCAGGAAGTTGAAGGAGTTTGGATTCGAAGGCTCATACCCCGGTGGCAAACATAGTTGGATGGAGAAAGAACATATCCGGCTTATCATTCCCAATCCATAAGGGTGATATAGGCGTTGGCCTTATCAGAAGAACATTGAAACAGGCTAATATAAGCCCCGAAGAGTGGAATAGTATACAACCACTTTGGTGCAAAGGAAAAGAAGGGGAAGTAAAATATGGGAAGTGTTCCTCCCGCCCATACCTCCATGTTCAAGGTCATTGCCGACCAAATGGATCAAGCTTCGGATATTATCATAACTTTATCCGCTGCATTTCTCGCTTTTATTGTCTATAAATTAGGACAATATAACAATTTTGGTAACTATTCAGCGAAGCTGATAGAAAATAATTTCTCAGAATAGCTAAGAGCCAATAGGAAAAACGGACAGACGGGAAGGCTGAACAGCTTAAATTTAGCAGCGTTAAAAGTTGCCGAAGCTCTGACGTAGGATTATAAAAACATAACATATCTCCAAAACCTTGAGCAAAACAAATTTTATAAAACTCCTCACCCTTTCCTTTCTGACCATCCTTCTCTTATGTCTTTCCTTTCCACCTGCAGATCTTGGCTATCTTGCGTGGATCGCCCTTATTCCGTGGTTCGTCCTGATCATAACTGAGGAGAAATACGTTTATCTTAACGCATTGTTTCTTGGAGCAGTATTTTTCTTTATCCAGCTTTCGTGGCTACGCCACGTGGCTGTTATTGCCTGGGTTTTGCTGGGTTTGTACTGTTCTGCGTATTTTCTCGCCTTCGCGTTCTGTACCCGATTTATCATTTTTAAATTAAAATGGCCCCTTGTTGTTATTGCACCTTGTATCTGGGCAACGTTTGAATTCATACGGTCATTTCTGCTGTCCGGATTCCCCTGGTTTTTTATCGGACATACCCAGTATCAGTATCTGCCGGTAATACAGGTCGCCGATATCACCGGCGTTTACGGTATCTCCTTCATCCTTGTCATGGTAAACGCAGCTATCGTTGACCTAATAATCCGCAGCTTTGCAAGCCGCAAAATTTCCCCCCCTTACGTGGGTGGAGAAAAAGGGGGGGGTAAAAATGTCTCAAAAAGGGTATTTCTTGCAGAGCAATACTCTCAGTGCCAGCCCCCGGGCCGAAGGCTTATTTTTTTCGGCCTGACGTGTGTTCTCCCTGCAGTGCTCCTGACGGCAGCCCTGTTTTATGGTTACTCCTGGCTCGGGCATTACAAACCTCTGGAAGGTCCAGCAGTATGCATGGTACAGGGAAATATACCCCAGGATTTAAAATTTGAGTCTACCGAAGAAGATCAAATCCAGATCCTGAAGAAGTATTCCGACCTGTCACTGGGTACAAAAGGCGCGCAGATCGACTTGCTCGTGTGGCCGGAGACCATGATGCCGGGATTGCTCAACATTGACCCGGAACTCACCGGGAGAAAGATCGACGTACTATCGCAGCTTACCGCCATTCAGCTGGCGCAGGAATTAAACACAAATTTACTTCTGGGAGGAATTGCCTTAGCCCTGGCGGGAGAGGAGCAGATATATTTTAACAGCGTATATTACTATAACAGGGTGGGGAAATTATTGGACCGTTACGACAAAATCCATCTCGTCCCCTTTGGCGAATTTACACCCCTGAAAAAATATTTTCCATTCCTGGCGAACCTCGTTCCCTATGAAATCGGACTGACCCCCGGCCAGCGGCGGACGTTATTTCCTGTAGATACCCACGAAAACGGAAATTTTACGTTTGGCGCTTCTATCTGTTATGAGGATACCGTGCCGTCTCTGATCAGAAGATTTAAAAAAGACGGGGCGGATTTCATGTTAAACGTGACGAATGACGGATGGTTTCGCGATAGCGCCGAGCTCGACCAGCACCTTGCCATTATGGTATTCAGGGCAATCGAAAACCGCATCGGTATGGCGCGGGCGGCCAATACCGGCATATCCTCCTTTATTTCCCCCGACGGCGCTATCTATGACAGGTTATCCGATCGGACGGGAAAATACAGAGAAATTAGCGGCACGCTGACAAATCGTATAAGATTGGTGGAAAAGTATAACCCTCTTTATACCCTGTGTGGCGATTGGTTTGCCATCCTTTGCACTGCTGCAACGGGAATCATGCTTTTCCTTGCTATTTTTAAATCCGGATCATTTGCTGCCGGAGGCGGCCTGACGTGAAAAATTTTGCCTTATTCCCCGACCATCTGTTTTCCTAATGGAGCAGGAAAAGGGTTTTCCTCTTGACATTTTGCAAATGTTAACCGTATAATCACTTCATTGTATTAACTATAAAAAGCAAAGATACTTGTGAAAAATAGGGCATTGAAATAAAAGTCATCCCGGCGAAAAAACAATCCGAATGCACCCATTAGATTTCATATTAGGTTTCGTCTCAACGGACATGGGGATTGATCTTGGAACGGCAAATACGCTTGTTTGCATTCCCGGACAAGGGATCGTCTTATCGGAACCATCCGTTGTAGCGGTGAAACCGGGCACGAATAAGGTTCTTTTAAACGGGAACGCCGTAGGAAACGTTGCCAAGTCCATGCTGGAAAAAGCGCCAAGCAGCATCTCTGTCATACGCCCGCTCAAAAATGGCGTGATAGCGGATTTTGATATCACCGAGGCCATGCTCAAGTATTTCATCACCAAGGTACATAAACGCAAGTGGGGCGTCCGGCCAAGAATTTTGATAGCAATCCCATCGGGTATTACAGCCGTGGAGAAACGGGCGGTGGTTAACTCGGCGGAGCGCGCCGGCGCGCGCGAGGTATATCTCGTCTCCGAGCCGAAAGCAGCGGCAATTGGAGTAGGCCTTCCGGTAGGCGAGCCTGTAGCAAGCATGATCGTTGACATCGGGGGGGGAACTACGGAAGTTGCCGTGCTCTCCCTTGGCGATATATTCACGCATGAAAGCCTCAGGATTGCGGGGGATGAATTTGATGAATCAATCGTCCAGTACATACGGAAAACCTATAATCTGGACATTGGACACCGCACCGCAGAGCAAATAAAGATGGAAATCGGTTCCGCTTATCCTTTGGAAGAAGAACTTTCTCTGGAAATCAGGGGCCGCGATGCCATCGCAGGATTGCCCCGGGCAACGACCGTTACCTCAGAAGAGATCAGAGAAGCCTTAAAAGAGGCCATCGATAAAATTGTAACCGCCGTGAAATCCACCCTTGAAAAGACAGCTCCGGAATTAGCTTCTGATTTAATAACCAATGGCCTGGTATTGGTTGGCGGAGGCGCATTGATCAGAGGGATGGACAAACTCCTGGCAGAAGAAACGGGGCTACCCGTGCAGGTGGGCAACGACCCCCTGACGGCCGTTGCGCGGGGAACGGGTTATCTCCTCGAAAACCTTGATTTATTTAAATCTGTTTTACAGGATGAGGACGTCCACTCCTAGTTTCAGCAATCTCATAAAAAATCCCCTTGCAGCCGTAATTGTCCTTTTAGCAGTGTCCCTGACCTTGCTGTTCCTGCCGCCAAAATTTACACACCACATTAAAATGGCCTGTGTTGTCCCTGTCAGGCCGTTGCAGTGGGCAACCTGTTTCTGCAGTAATTCAGCCAGTAATTTTTTTGATCGGGTTCTTTCTGCGTGGCAGGATGTGCACAGGGAAAAACAGATGGAAGAACAAGTCACCCAGTTCAAAAACAAACTGGTAGAACAACAGGATACCATATATAAATTACAAAACAAATTAAACGCCGTATCAAAATTCGCGGCAGTGCATAAAAATATAAAAACAAAATTGGTACCGGCAGACATAATCGGATACGATACATCTAATTTGAGAAAGAGCATCGTCATCAATGCCGGTTCGAAGCACGGCATAAAACCCAATGACATAGTCGTATCGCATAATGCGCTGGTAGGAAAGATCATCTCGGCAAGCGGAGGAAGCAGCGTTGTTCAACTCATTACAGATCCTGCATCGCGCATACCGGGAAGGGTGGTTCAAACACGGGAACAGGTCATTGTTGAGGGAAATGCTACGGTTTTTTGCACATTAAAATATGTGCCGCGCTGGGCAAAGCTAAAAAAAGGGGATGATATCGTCACCTCCGACATCGGCGGATTTTGTCCCCCCTCTCTGCCAATAGCCACAGTCGTGGAAAATGAAACGAAAGAGGGCGACCTCTTTCAATCGGTAAAGGTACTGCCCCGGGTAAACATTTCAAAAATTGAGAGCGTACTTGTCATTATAAACTAGGTGGGGTTGTAAAAGATAAAAAACCTGATGACTTTTTTGCCCACCAAGAGGGGATTTCTCAAATTTCCCCTTTGAAAGGGGGAGGGGGTGATTGTCGTTCATACGCTTAAAAAAAGAATTGAAATTCCCTGACTTACCAACAAACGTAGCACCTTTTGCTTTACTATCTGTATCGTACAGATTTTCTACGATATAATCACGGGTATACAATACATTATGCGGTGGTTTACATTTTTTTGTATCTTACTCTGTATCTCCCTTTTTCAGTCGACCATGATACATCGGATTAATTTCGGTCCAGCGGTACCCGATTTGTACTTTCCCTTAGTAGTTTTTTATTCCTTTCTTACCGATTTAAAACGGAATACCATTGCAAACTGGTTCACGGGTTTTGCAAAAGATTTATTTTCAGAAGGCAGCCTTGGGATAAATTCCATATTTTTTGTCGCCGTGGGCTTTTTCATCTGGTCATTCAGGGAAATCCTGTTCCGGGGGCATCTGGTTACCCAGATTCTCATCACCTTTCTCTTTTCCCTTGTATACAATGTGCTTTACGCAGCGCACGCCTCGCTCTCTTTTCATTCCCTGCCGCTTTCGTCAACACTCTGGATAATCTTTTCCTGTTCCCTTTACACAGCCATGGTTGTCCCTGCCCTGTTTTGGATATTCAATAAATTTCATCACGGCCGGAGGCTTTTTTTCAATCAAAGGTAAATACCTGATGTACCCATTTCGTTTCAAGATCATCCTCATCATTTTCGTCATGCTTTTTATCGGTATTGTTGTCCGGCTTTTTCAACTCCAGATTATTGAAAGTGATAAGTACAGGGGCATCTCCAAAACACGTCGCATTACTTCATCTCCCTTAGACTCTGTGCGGGGTTCTATTTTCGACAGGCACGGCAAGGTTCTTGCAATAGACCAGCATACCTTCGACATATCCGTCCAGTATAAATACCTGCTTTACGGCGCCGTTATGCATAATAACAAGGCAATCTCACGAATCCCTGAAATGGAGGTACATAAAAAGGCAAAAAAATCCTGCAGAGAATGTCATGAAAATCAGGACGTCTGGCTAAAAGAGTTGTCTCACCTGTTGCGTATCCCGCCGAAAAAATTGCTGGAAGACACAAACCAGGTAATCGAAAGGGTGGAGAAACTAAAGCAAAATATGCAACAAAAATACGGCAGGGCAATCCGCATCAGGGAGGAAACAGACTTTTACCCCGTCGCCTCCGATGTTGACTGGGAAAAGGTTATTCAAATAGAAATCAATCAGGACAACTTTCCAGGCATCCGTATCACCCCCAAACCGAAAAGAATCTATCCCGAACAGGAGCTCGCCGCACATATTTTAGGTTATATGGGTAAACTCAACGAAGACGAATGGAAGGCGCATAGTATCAGATGGAATAATTTCATCCTGGCATCCAGCAGCGCAGGCAACGATACAACTTCTCTGCTTTACGATGGTTATGCAAAAAATGATACGGTAGGAAGGGCAGGCGTTGAGGCACAATATGAAGAGGAACTGCGCGGACTTCGCGGCAAAAGATTCGAGGAAATTATTTGTAAAAACACCCAAATTGAAAAAACCGTACTGGAAAGACCACCCATTCCGGGAAATAATCTCTACCTGACCCTCGACAGCCAAATACAGGCTTATGCAGAAAGGTCTCTCGGCAAAAACCCCGGCGCTATTGTTGTTATGAACCCCTGGACGGGAGAAATACTCGCCATGGCGAGCCATCCGCGCTTTAACCCGAATACCATCGACAAAGATTTCGGCAAACTCATCAGGCATCCTTCAAAACCTTTTCTCAACCGCGCCATACAGGGCGCATTGCCGCCGGGATCCATTTTTAAAATTATCACAGCAACCGCTGCCCTGAGTTCAAATTGCATAACTACCCGCTCTACCTTTGAGTGTCCGGGTTACACAAAGTACAAAAATATCGTTTTTAAATGCTGGTCAGACTATGGACATGGATTGGTTACCATCGAAGACGCCATCCCCTACTCATGCAATGTATTCTTTTTCGAAACGGCAAAGATGCTCGGTGGAAACACTTTATATGAGTGGGCAAAAAAATTCGGCATCGGCGAAAAGACCGCCATTGATCTTCCCCATGAAAAACGAGGGAGTATGCCCAAAACAGCCACAACTGCCTCTACCATGAACATCGCCATTGGGCAGGGGGCATTGCTCACCACGCCACTGCAGTTGGTTCGTGCATACGCCGCCGTGGCAAATGGCGGCACATTGGTACAACCCCATCTCTTATTAAAGATCACCAACGGCCGGGGTGAAACTGTCCGGGCATTTCAATCGGAGAATAAACAGAAACTCGAGATACCACCCTCTATTCTCAGCAGCATGCGCATGGGCCTCCAGGACGTCGTCACCCGCGGAACCGCGAAAGACAAAGGACTGGATGTATACAAGGTCGCCGGGAAAACGGGCACCGCGGAAACAGGACGTCACAAAGACAACCATGCCTGGTTTGTCGGCTATGCACCCTATGACAACCCGCAATACTGCTTTGCCATTCTCGTGGAACATACACCAGGGCATGGCGGAGATATTGCAGGTCCCATCGCCAGAGAACTTATGTCGTATCTGTTTCCCGAACTGAATGAAGCATCGTAGCTTGTGCAGAAATAATTTTTGCATTTTTATCTGTATTTTTATTCTTAAATCCTTTATCTTTAGTTTTTTATCTTTATAAAGGGGCTAGCGAATGAAAGGTATCATCCTGGCAGGCGGCAGGGCAACGCGATTATATCCGGTAACGAAAGGCATCTGTAAACAATTGCTCCCGGTATATGACAAGCCGATGATTTATTATCCTTTATCGGTCCTGTTGTTGTCAGGGATAAGGGACATCCTGATTATTTCTACTCCCGACGCCCTGCCGCGATTTAACGACCTCTTAGGCGATGGGACAGATTATGGAATAAACATCAGCTATGCCCGGCAACAGGAACCCAGAGGATTGGCCGATGCCTTTATCATCGGGGAAAAATTTATCGGGACCGATAGGGTCTGTCTCGTTTTGGGCGACAACATCTTCTTCGGCCACGGCCTTTCGGATATGCTCAAGGAAGCCGCCGCTCACAGAGAAGGAGCAACGGTCTTTGCTTATTATGTAAAAGACCCGCAACGTTACGGTGTCGTTGAATTTGACAGGAACAACCACGTCGTCTCCATCGAAGAAAAACCCGCGCGTCCAAAATCTCATTGGGCAGTTACGGGACTCTACTTTTACGATAACACCGTGGTCGAAATAGCAAGAAAAGTGAAGCCGTCGAAACGGGGCGAACTGGAGATTACTGACATCAACACTGCGTATTTGCGGAAAAACCAATTGAAAGTCCATCTCATGGGACGCGGTTATGCCTGGCTTGACACGGGGACGTATGATTCGTTAATCGATGCCTCCCTCTTTATAAAAACCATCGAAGAAAGACAGGGATTAAAAATTGGCTGTATCGAAGAGATTGCCTACCGGATGGGGTTTATTAATGCTGAGCAGGTGCGGAAGTTTGCAAACCAGATCAATACCAGTTACGGAGAATATTTAAATCAGATATTACAAGAGGGATAGTATAGTGAATGCCGCGAAAAAGATGATATTTGTATTGCGAGAATGCCATTCCCACGAAAGGGATAATCCAGACGCCGTCCCGGCAAATGCCGGAAAATATTCAAAAGGAAGTGGTTCCCGCTTCCGCATTGTATAAGAATTTCCCTTTTATTTAAGGGGGTTACAGGGCATCGCGGCCAAACTTTGTTTGTCCGTGACTACCCTGAAAACCCTGGATTCCTGCTGCTTTTGCAGGAATGATGACTTTATCTTTGCCGTTTACCCTACGATGCCTTTCTCTTTTAAAAAACGAGAAATCCCGGATGTGATATTAATTGAACCGAAGGTATTTCCCGATTCCCGGGGCGTTTTTGCGGAGCTTTATAAATATCCCGATTTTTCCCGCTGCGGCATAACAAAACACATCGTTCAGATCAACTACTCGAAATCAGAAAAAAACGTGCTGAGGGGACTCCATTATCAGAAAAACCCCATGGCACAGGGGAAGGTCATGCGGGTAGTAACTGGTGAAATCTTTGACGTTGCGGTAGATATACGACAGGGATCACCCTATTACGGGAAATGGGTGTGTGAAACATTATCATCGGAAAATATGAAAATGCTGTATATACCGGAAGGGTTTGCCCACGGATTTTGCGTGCTTTCTGACACGGCGGAAATCACCTATCACTGCACCAATACGTACTCTCCCGACCATGAAAGGGGGATTATCTGGAACGACCCTGATGTAAAAATACCATGGCCCGTGAAAAACCCGCTCTTATCTGAAAAAGACACCGGGTTTTCTTTATTGAAGAACGCAGATAATAATTTTCATTATTAAGAAAAAATGATAAACAATGTAAGTACAAAAAATTTTGACTGGTTCATGTTTCCCATACTTTGTATCATTTTGACCGTGGGGGTATTTTTTATCTGGAGCGCGTCATCCGAGAAGTTCGTATTCAGACAACTCATCTGGATCCTAATGGGATTTACCCTTTTTTTTACCCTCCTGTATTTTGACTATCTCTCATTCGCCCACTATGCATACATTATCTACGCATGCGTCCTTTCCCTCTTACTGCTCCTGCCTATCCTTGGAGGTTCCGTGAAAGGTTCACAGCGGTGGTTTTCCGTCGGTTCCTTTTCAATTCAACCGTCCGAGTTCATGAAAATAACCCTGGTTCTCACCCTTGCAAGATTTCTCCGGTACAGGAAGTACGGTCTCGGACTTTTTGATATCGGGATTTCCCTTCTTTTGACACTCATACCCATGACGCTCATTATCAAGCAACCTGATTTGGGGACGGCGCTGATCATGGTTCCTATTTTGCTTTCCATTCTTTACACTGCGGGTATCCGGCTCCATCACCTCCTGATATTTATTGGCGCCGGATTAGCCGTCTCCCCCCTCCTCTGGATGTTCCTGTTAAAATCCTATCAAAAAATGAGGGTCATTGGCTTTCTCTGGCCTGAAAAAACTGCTGATTGGGGCGCGGGCTATCACAGACTCCAGTCCCTCATCGCCATCGGTTCCGGCGGTTTCCTCGGAGCGGGATGGGGAAATGGCACACAAAATCAGATGAAATTCCTGCCGGAGCGGCATACCGATTTTATCTTTGCCGTTATTGCCGAAGAGTGGGGATTTTTACGGGCTTGCTTTGTCCTCCTCCTCTATCTTGTTTTCCTCACGTGCGGGATCGGTATTGCCAGAAACACGCGCGAACCCTGCGGACGACTCATTGTCGTAGGGCTGGTCACCATGTTTGCAACCCAAATCGTGGTCAATGTCTGTATGACCCTGGGAATAGCTCCTATTGTAGGGATCACCCTCCCCTTTGTCAGTTACGGAGGTTCCTCCATGCTCACATCGTTCGTCGCCCTCTCCATCATCTTTAATATCAGAATGCGTTCGAAGATTGACCTCGCATCGAGGCGCCTCCACGAAATACGGTAAGAAAAAATGAATTTCATTGCAATGAAAATGCTCGTGGGAAATCGCGCCAAATACCTCGGTATCGTCGTCGGGCTAACGTTCGCTTCACTCCTCATTACCCAGCAGTCTGCCATCTTTGTGGGGCTGATGACGCGGACGTTCGGCTTTCTGACAGATACGGCGCTTCCCGACATCTGGGTAATGGATCCGAAGGTGCAGTATATCGACGATCTTAAACCCCTGAAAGAAACGGAATCGCTTCGTGTTCGCAGCGTACAAGGGGTTGCGTGGGCGGTGCCTCTGTACAAAGGGTTATTGAAGGCAAGGCTTCCGAACGGAACCTTTCAGACATGCAACGTCATTGGCCTTGATGACGAAACATTAATCGGAGGTCCACCCAGGATGTTACAGGGGCAGATGGCTGACCTCCGCCGCAGCGATGCCGTTATCGTTGATGTTGTCGGCGCAAGGGGCAAGCTGGCCAGTATCCTGCCGGACGGCAGACGTGTACCCATGAAAATAGGCGATACCATGGAGCTTAATGACCATCGCGCCGTTGTCGTGGGAATTTGTCAGGTGCAGCGAACATTCCAGTCACAACCCGTTGTTTACACCACATTCTCACGGGCAACGACCTTCTCGCCGCGAGAGCGCAAACAGATGTCTTTCGTGCTGGTAAAAGCGAAACCGGGCCAGGATCTTCAAACACTTTGCCGGCGCATCCGCAAGGAAACGGGTTTGGCTGCATACACGAGGGATGAATTCAAAAAAATAACGATCAGTTATTACAGGAAATACACGGGTATTCCTATCAATTTCGGTACCACGGTAGTGCTTGGTTTTATCGTCGGTATTGCTATCGCCGGACAGACATTTTATAATTTTACCCTTGACAATTTGCGCTACTTTGGAACACTCAAGGCAATGGGTGCTTCGGATTTTATGTTGTTGCGGATGATCCTGCTCCAGGCGACCATGGTCGGAGGCATCGGATACGGACTCGGAGTTGGTGCCGCCTCAGCATTTGGATTGCTGTCCGGTCACACGGAGCTTTCCTTCCGTCTCCCCTGGCAACTCCTGGCCTTCAGCGCAATAGCCATCATGTTGATTTGCGCTATCTCCGCAGCCCTCAGTATGTGGAAGGTGATACGGCTGGAGCCAGCGGTTGTCTTTAAAAGCTAGAGGGCAAAGAAAACCGTTTAAACCGTTTGAGCCGTTTGAACCGCATATCGAGGATTGCATCTGAAACTTATTTGTGACGATAAATTGTTTATAAAAAGTATCTATCATTATGCCAAATACGGATAACATTGCAGTACACTGTAAAGGCGTGACGAAAACTTACGGGAGTGGCAGCACCAGGGTACATGCCCTGGGCGGGGTAGATCTGGAGGTTCACACGGGAGAACTGATGATGCTGGTTGGTCCGTCGGGCAGCGGCAAAACCACGTTGATCTCGGTCATTGCCGGTGTTCTGGACCGGGACGGCGGCGAATGTCTGGTATTTGGACATGATTTCAAGAGCATGAACCATCACGAGAAAACACGGTATCGGGGACAGAACATCGGGTTTGTTTTCCAGATGTTCAACTTGATCCCTACCCTGACGGCTGCCGAGAACGTTGCGGTTCCGCTGATTATCAGCGGCGCCAAACGCCGCGAGGCAATAGATCGGGCGCGTGACATCCTCTGCCGCGTCGGACTGAGCGATCGCACAAACTCACTCCCTCCGGAACTTTCGGGCGGACAACAACAACGGGTTGCCATCGCGCGGGCAATGTTGCACAACCCGAAACTCATTGTATGCGACGAACCCACCAGTGCGCTTGACCATGAAACCGGCTACAGGGTCATGGAACTGCTTCGCGAGGTGGCGGTTGGCGTTGACCGTGCATTTATCGTCGTCACCCACGATGCACGCATTTTTCAATTTGCAGACCGCATCGCCAAAATGGATGACGGCTACATTATTGGCGTTGAGAGTTTGAACCGTAATTCTTCGGACAATAAAAAAATGTAAGGGGTATCTCTTATGAGAAAATACCTGCTCCCCGTCCTGTCTGTTTTCGGTATCGGGTTTGCCATATTAACGGTACTTACCGGCAGCAAATCCCTTCCTCCGTCTCAGCCTGTCGTGGATCCGGGCGAGCCACCCTTCAGATCATCCGTGGCCGGGGCCGGTATTGTGGAAGCGAATACGGAAAATATCGCCATCGGCACAATTATTCCCGGCGTTGTCTCTGAAATTCATGTCTCCGTGGGAAGCAGGGTCAATGCACACGATCCGCTGTTTAAAATCGATGACCGTGATCTAAAGGCTCAGCACGTAATACGACAGACGGCGCTAAGGGTGGCGAAGGCAAACGTCAGGGTAGAAAAGGCGCAACTGGATGATGTGAAAGATCAACTGGTCAAGGCCGAAATATTGTCTCAGAAAAAGGTGATTAGCGCGGACGAACTGGACAGGCGCCGTTATGCGGTTCAAATTGCCCGGGCAAGATTTGACCGGGCCAGAGCAGAGGTTGCTTCCGTTCGGGCGCAGGTGAAAGAAACGGAGACCAACCTTGACCGCGTCATCGTGCGGGCGCCGTGTGACGGTAAAGTTTTACAGTCAAAAATCCACATCGGGGAGTTTGCTCCCGCCGGAGTGACCCAAACGCCGCTCATGCTCTTTGGCAGCACAGAACCCCTGAACGTCCGTGTCGATGTGGATGAAAATGACGCATGGCGTGTGTATCCGGATGCCACGGCAGTGGCCTTTCTGCGCGGCAACCGGAACATTAAAACACCCCTGAAATTCGTTCGTTTTGAGCCGTATGTCATCCCGAAGAAGTCGCTCACCGGAGACAGCACCGAACGCGTTGACACCCGTGTACTGCAGGTCATTTACAGCTTCGAACGCCACGATCTGCCGATCTTTACCGGCCAGCAGATGGATGTATTCATTGAAGCGCCTGACCGCGCCACTCCTCCCGGCGCAACACCGCAAGCCGTTGGGGAAAAAACACAGGAGGCAAGATGATATGCAGCGAAAAGGCCTCATACACCCACAAAAGTCACACATCGCGATTTGTAAAGTCGGGACATTGCATCTATCCCACCGGCGTGGCACGGACAAGCTATGCTTGCCCGTGCTTCTGTGAAACTGCTTAACGCCTTGCACGTGCAACAGACGCAGCCGCACCGTCCATTGAAATTCCCCGATGGATGGCTCACAAGCAATTTCGTGCAAGTTCAGCACGGACAAACCCTGTGTGTCTGCGCCACCCTCTATTCATGCATTTCTCTGAAAAATCGTAATATCGGAATCTATACACCGCGTAAACCGGAATCAAACCCAAGATTTCAAGTTCCCTGCCGTAAACCGCAGCCCGCAGGAAAAATTTTAAAAACGAAACAACGCTTGCTTAATACCTGATTTCATATTATCATAAAAAATATGAATGCCCTGAAACGATTCACAACAGAATACATACTGCCACAGGTAGAAATGCCCGGACAATACATCGGAGAAGAATGGAATTCCATCGTTAAGGCCCATCCCGGCGCCGATATAAAAATCGCACTGGCATTTCCCGACACGTACAGCATTGGCATGTCTCATCTTGGCATTCAGATTCTGTACGGTCTGCTTAACGAACGAAAGGACACCGCCTGCGAGAGGGTTTTTGCCCCCCTGAATGACATGGAATCACTCCTCAGAAAGCACAAGATTCCTCTCTTTTCCCTTGAAACGTATACCCCTTTGAAGGAATTCGACATCCTGGGTTTCTCACTCCAGTATGAACTATCGTATACCAATATCTTGAATATGCTGGATCTCTCGGGGATTCCCGTTATGGCATCTGAACGTAAGGAAAGAGACCCCCTTGTCATCGCGGGGGGGCCTGCCGCCATTTCTCCGGAGCCATTAGCGGATTTTATCGATATCTTTCTTGTCGGAGACGGGGAGGAGAGCCTGCCACAACTTATTGAGTTATGGAAGGATGCAAAGCACAAAAACCACTCCCGCACTGAAAAGATAATTTCCCTGGCACGGGCCATGAAGAATGCCTATGCGCCATCGTTATACAAGGTTGCTTACCATCACGATAACACGATAAAGGCGATAAATCCCATGCTGGATGGTTTACCATCCCTCATACGGTCCGCCTCGGTAAAGGACCTCAACAAGACCTATTTCCCAACCAGACCTATCGTGCCGTATGTGAAAACGATTCACGACCGGATCACCATTGAAGTCATGCGCGGCTGTACACAGGGATGCAGGTTTTGTCAGGCCGGCATGAGTAAGCGGCCTACCCGCCCCCGTACGGTTGAAAATATTTTACACCTGGCGGAGCTTTGCTATGCCCATACCGGACATAACGAGATATCCCTTGCATCCCTTTCCATCAGCGATTATCCGTTTTTGAAACAGTTGATGGACCGGATGAATCAAATCTTCAGTCCCCGGTATGTTAATATCTCTTTTCCGTCCTTGCGGGTAAATGAGCAACTCGTTCTTTTGCCTTCCCAGCTCAATACCGTTCGGAAGTCAGGGCTTACCCTTGCGCCTGAAGCGGCAACGCAGACACTAAGGAAGATTATTAATAAAAACATCTCCGATGACGACCTCTATAAGGGTATTGGGGAGGCATTTAGGCAGGGCTGGAATCTTGTGAAACTCTATTTTATGGTCGGCCTTCCCACCGAGACAGATGACGATATCGACGCCATTGCAAGGCTTGCCTATAACGTCTCTGATCTGAAAAAAAATATCAGCGGCTCCTTCGGACAGGTGAATATCAGCATAGCGCCCTTTGTACCCAAGGCGCATACCCCCTTTCAGTGGCACCCGATGGTTACCCTGAGACGGATAAAAGAGATCAGGGGAAGGTTATTCGACCGCGTCCGTCGAAAATGCATCCATATCAAGTTTCACAATGCTGAACGGAGCATTCTGGAAGGCATATTTGCCAGGGGTGACCGGAGGTTGGGAAGGGTTATTTACCAGGCATGGCAGGATGGTTGCACGTTTGACGCCTGGGAGGAACACTTCAATTTCCAAAAATGGATGGACGCCTTTCAAAAGGTGGGAATCGATTGGACATTTTATGTGCACCGGCAGAGAGGCGACAACGAGGTCTTCCCCTGGGACCACATCAGTTGTGGCGTGGCAAAGCCGTTTCTTATGCAGGAAAGGCAAAAATCTTTTAACGAGGGAATTACCCCTGATTGCCGCACTGCCGAATGCCCGGAATGCGGGAGTTGTGCCCGCTCAAAGAGTTTTTGTACGGTATAGTGAATTAATTATGGTGCCTATGTATATCGGCCTCGGTTCAAATATGGGAGACAGGGAAAGAAATCTATTCTCTGCGTACGACCATATTGTTACTACGGAGGGAATAGAATCGTTAAAACTCTCGCGCTTTTATGAGACTGCCCCTTTCGGGGGGCCGCTGCAACCGATGTTTCTGAATGCCGCTCTCGGTATTACAACAAATCTATCGCCCCATCAATTGCTTGAACGGTTCCAGCACATCGAAAACCTCATGGGGAGGGTTCGTACGGTAAAATGGGGACCGAGGATTATCGATATTGACATCTTGCTCTATGGAGACGAGGTCGTTGATGATGTACATCTGAAAATACCTCACCCCTTGATGCACACGCGGTTATTTGTTTTGGAGCCATTTGCTGAGATTGCCCCAAACTTTGTTCACCCCATTTTAAAAAAAAATATTCTTCAATTATATCTAGAACTCAAAACTTCATCATCGGTTTCTGACACAAAGGTATGTTCTCACGACTCGACAACTATATACTAAAGGCCTTTATCCCCACGTTTATCATGTGCCTCCTTATCATTTCGGGAATTTATATTGTTGTTGACCTGCTTCAAAAACTGGGTGAATTTGTGGAGATGGGTGGTGACGCCTTTGGCACGGGAATCCGGTACTACATTTATCTCTTTCCTGTGATCGTCTTTCAATTTTTTCCTGCCGTTACTCTGGTGGCCGTTGGAATCGTCCTGGTGCGATTATCGAAAAACCGAGAAATACTGGCCATGCAGGTTGCCGGTATCTCGCTTTACAGGATATTGCTTCCCATCTTTGTTATCACCGTGTTCAT
The DNA here is from genome assembly GCA_011525665.1 of Candidatus Brocadia sp. Lineage (GTDB taxonomy): Bacteria > Planctomycetota > Brocadiia > Brocadiales > Brocadiaceae > Brocadia. The sequence goes on along the minus strand of WYAU01000073.1, from coordinate 27,409 downwards.
GTCCTTTGCTTCTTTTGGCGACCAGGAATGGCTCATACCAAAATTTGCAGAGAGACTGGAAACCTTGCGGCAAAACTCGTTTGGCGATAATATCCAGCGAAACCTTTTGCTGGAAGACAAAGAGAATAATGCGTTAATTCGTATCTGGAAATATAACAACAAAACGCAAACGATGCAGTCCGTATTTGTCCTTGCGCGCCATGAAAACAGAAAAAAGAAGTTTACCATAAGCGCCGAGGAAGGCAGATGGCTGGGAAATAACACATGGCTGCTGAGCAAGGCAGTGAAACATGTTTATGATGAACGGGGAAAGTGGGTTGCGCCCTTACAACAAATGGATAGCATGGAATTTGAATCCACCATAACCCCTATGGATCTTGGCAAAATAAAGCTGGACCCCAGTTTATTGAACTTTGAGCAATTAAAGGAACTCTGTAAAAACGAACCTGATAACCCGAGAAACAGGGTGTTGTTTCATTCCAGGATTGCCTATACCCTTACACATTTTGTGTTGCTCCTGCTTGGCATACCCCTTGTCGTCGGATTTGAAAGACTGAGCAGAAATTTGTTTTTGCGGGTTGGTCTGTGCGTCCTGGTCTGTGGCATTTTTTATGCATTGACTTTTGTATGCTCCAATCTCGGCAACACGGGTATGATCCATCCCGCATTTGCAGCGTGGCTGCCCATAGTTATTTTTGGATCTGTCGGACTATTGTTGTTTGATATGATGCAAATGTAGTATATGCGGCACAGGCAAACAACCACTGACTTTTAGACAGTTACAGTTTTCTGTATGGCAAGAGGACAGCGCTATGGCCATCGGTGACTACCTGCATACCTTCCTGGACATTTTTTATCCCCGATCCTGCTTGCACTGCAATCGCAATTTAAACAATTCGCACGGCCTTTACCTCTGTGAGACGTGTGCGGGAAAAATCCCCTACATCAGTCATCCCTGTTGCATTCGCTGCGGAGCTCTTTTGGGCCCCCATGTGAAATCAAAGGCAAAAGAAGGTTGTGCGGCATGCAAAGGGAAATACCTCCCCTTTGACACCATGACATCCGTTGCCTATTATGATGACGTTATGAAAACACTGATCCATAAGTTTAAATACGCCAGGCTAAAATTCTTATCCCGTTTGTTACATGATATCCTGATATCCCACGGAAGAGTGCGGGAGGTCGTTCCCGACAGCGATGTCATCGTACCGGTGCCTCTTCACTGGTTCAAGAAAATGCGTCGGGGTTTTAACCAATCCGAGCTTTTATCGCTCGGAATTCAGAGACATTTTTCAAAGCCCCTGTCGGCAAATAACCTCTGCCGTTGCAGAAACACAGCATCGCAGACCCACCTCTCAAAAAATCAAAGGCAGGTAAACATCCACAACGCTTTTTTTGTTGCCGTTCCGGAGTCGTTCAGGGGGAAGAGGGTAGTGCTCGTCGACGATGTATTGACCACCGGAGTGACTGCATCCGAGTGCTCAAAAAAACTCAGAGAAGCCGGGGCGGCATCTATTCATTTACTCGTTCTGGCAACGGCGAAACATCATGATTAGGCAGGTGATTTTAATTTCCTTGACTGACGATTTCTTAAAAAGTAAAATTATGTGTTCCTGTATTATTGAGAAGCTTTTACCTTTTCCAGAAAGGATTCTCCCTTGGATAACATTACGATCGTTGCAAGACATTTGCACATAACGGAAGCCATTAAAAATTATGCACTGCAAAAAGCAAGCAAAATAAAGAAATTCTTTGAACGGATCCTACAGATACAGATAACGCTAGACATTGGGGGGGACAATGGCCATATTGTCGAAATGATTGTTTCGGTTTCGAGAGGACCCACACTCGTTGCAGAGGTATCGAATCCCGATATGTATCGCGCAATTGACCTCGTGGTGGATAAGATTGAAGCGCAGTTGAAAAAGCACAAGGGTAAAATCCAATCCAGGATTGTCCGCAGAAAAAAACCTGCAACGGCTGAAACGGAAGGTTTTGAAGGTATACCCGAAACATAGGGAAAAACTATTCGATCGGAGGAGTTTTATAGCATGAAATTAACTGATTTTATTGTGGAGGATGCGATAATCACAGAAATCAAGGCCACTGACAAAGAGGCGGTAATTCGAGAGATGGTATGCTCGCTGAAAGATGCACAGAAAATCAATGACAGGGATGTCGAAATTATCATTAAATCCCTCATGAAACGGGAGGAATTGGGGAGCACCGGCATCGGGAAGGGTGTCGCCGTCCCTCATACAAAGCATGATTCCGTAAAAAAGATTATGGGGACGATCGCGCGGTCGACGCACGGCGTTGACTTTAATGCGCTGGACGGCGAACCGGTCCATCTCTTCTTTCTCCTGCTTTCCCCTAACGATTCAGCAGGATCACATCTTGCCGCGCTGGAAAGAATATCCACCGTAATAAGGGACAATGATTTCCGCCGGTTTATGCGCGAAGCTCATGGCAAAACGGGTATGATTGAAATATTGCACGAGGTCGATGGAATTCAGGTGTAGCCGGTATCGCTGCTACTGTAAAAGACACAGGGGCGTCAAGCAAAGGGCGCGGGGCAACGGGAATCTGCCATCTCCCGTCTTCCGCCAAGTGCTTATATCATTCCCTCAAGCGCGCAAGCTGCATAAATCATAAAACTTACCGAGATATCTGTTTTAACAGCACAGTACTCCAATATGAATATCTACGTCAAACATTCCGCATCATTAGAACGAAAAGTTAAAATCTCGAATTCCAACGGGATGCATGCACGCCCTGCCACTAAATTCGCAGAAATTGCCAATAAATATACTTCGGAAATCCGTATCAAAACGAAAAACAAAGAGGTCGATGGCAAAAGCATTATCGAACTTCTCACCCTTGGCGCGGAAAACGGCACGGAAATAATCATTGCCGCCAAAGGCCCCGATGCAGCGGAAGCGCTGGATGCCCTGGAGGGTTTGGTAAAAAGCAAATTCGAAGAAGAGTTTATGGAAATCAGAAAAGGGATCGCGGTCTCTCCCGGAGTAGTTATCCGCGAGGCCTTTATGTTCGAGAGCGAAGGATATCGCATTCCCCGCCATATCATAAGAAAAGAAGAAGTGGAGGGCGAAGTCTCCAGGCTCGAAAAGGCCATCGAGGATTCAAAAAGGGAAATACACGACCTGGAGCAGAAGGTTTCTGAAAATTTGGGATCCGAAATCGGGTCGATCTTTGGCACACACCGGATGGTATTGCAGGATGCCCGTTTAAAAAATGAAATTATTGAAAAAATAAAGAAAACCAACTTTACGCCGGAATTTGCCGTTTCGCTGGCCTTGCGGGTTTACATCAGGAAATTCCAGGACGTTCACGACTCTTATCTGGCGGAACGGGTGACCGACATCTTTGACATTGAACGGCGGCTTTTAAAAAATTTATTGGGTGAAAAGAGGGAAGAGCTCAAAAATCTCGCCGAAGAAGTGGTGCTGGTGGCGCACGACCTTACCCCTTCGCAAACAGCCTCACTCGACACGGAAAAAGTCAAGGGTTTCGCCACCGACGTGGGGGGAAGGACATCTCACACCGCCATCGTCGCCCGCGCGCTGGGCATACCGGCGGTGGTGGGGCTCGGTACGATTACCACAGACGTTTTTGGGGGCGATATGGTAATTGTGGACGGCAATAGCGGCATTGTTATCGTCAGGCCTGACGCAGAAACCCTGGCGGCATATCAAAGCAAGGTCAAGAGCATACATGTCTTTGAAGAAAAATTAGCCATAGAGCTGAAGGACCAACCTTCAACCACCCGGGATGGAAAACATATCTCCATTTATGGCAATATCGAATTTCCAAAAGAAACCAGTTTGAACGTAAAGTACGGCGCCGAGGGAATCGGGCTTTACAGAACGGAATTTCTCTATTTGGGGGCTCCCCGGCCTCCAACAGAAGAGGAGCACCTCGAGGCGTACACCGCTGTGGTACGGGAATTAAAGGATAAGCCCATTATCATCCGGACGCTGGATCTCGGCGCCGACAAATTCGATTCTTTGGACGACAGAAAAGAGGGAAACCCTTTCCTGGGATGCCGTTCCATACGGTACTGTTTTGAAAATCCTGCCATATTTAAGACGCAACTCAGGGCCATTTTACGGGCCTCTGCGCTGGGAAACGTGAAGATATTGTTTCCGCTGATCTCTTCCCTTCAGGAACTGAGACGCGCAAAGCAGATGGTTTGGGAAACAATGGAAGAACTGGACAAGGAAAATATCCCTGTCAACAAAAACATCCCTATGGGAATCATGCTCGAAGTCCCCTCCGCCGTCATGATTGCCGATATCCTGGCAAAAGAGTGTGATTTCTTTAGCATCGGCACCAATGACCTCATCCAATACTCTCTGGCCGTTGACAGAAACAACGAACGGGTAGCCTATCTGTATTGCCCCGTCCACCCTGCCATCTTAAGACTTTTAAAACTTGCCATAACGGCCGCGGAAGAAAATAACATCCCGGTTGGAATATGCGGACAGATGGGAAGTGAAATTGAATACACGGCACCCCTTATCGGGTTGGGTCTCACCGAGTTTAGCGTAGCCCCGGCAACGATTATACCGGAAATAAAAAAAATTGTCCGTTCGATCACTTATGAAAAGGCAAAAGAGATAGCGGAAACCGTTTGTCAGTTTGATGACCCGGAAAAAACAATCAGCTACCTGAGGAATATCGCCATAGAAATACTGCCCGAGGTATTTGAGGGGCAAAAATATCCTTGACAGTAATGAACATCATGTTAAAATTTTGCATAAGTATTTTAATTTATTACAGTTGAAGTTTTTTAATGGTTGATTAACTATAGCAAAGATACGTATTCGATTTGCCAAAGTAGGCGATATTCGCTTTATCTCCCATCATGATCTGATGAAGGTCTTCGAAAGGGCTATCAGAAGGGCGAGCATCCCCGTTGCTATGTCCAAAGGTTTCAATCCACACCCGAAACTGTCTATCCCGGTGGCATTGAGTGTTGGAATAGCCGGCAAAGATGAAGTTTTGGAACTGGAATTGCTCGAATCAATGCCTCCTGAAATCCTGACCGAACGTTTGGGCCATCAACTGCCGCAGGGAATTTGTATTCTTTCGGGAGAAACGATACCCACTTCATTGCGGAGTCCGGTCCGTGATGTACTGTATAGTGTTGTTTTTAAAGAACCTGGTTTTTTAAATCCCGTAAAGATCGGCGAATTTTTACAGCAATCGTCCGTTATCGTAAATCGCATAAAGGATGGATACCCAAAACCATTTGATATCCGGCCATCTGTTCAGGCAATCACGGTGAAGCCCGACGGCTTGCTTATGTCGATAAAAATGGAAACAGAAGGCATGGCAAGACCGGAAGAGGTGATCCATTCGATAGGGGGAACCGGGGAAAAAACGCTCTTTGAAATTACGCGAATAAAGGTCAACCTGTCTTCTTCTGCCTAACAAAGGGAAAATAATCATGGATAAGAGGATGCTTATTAACGCAGTTGAGCCTGAAGAATGCCGCATTGCCATATTGGAAAATAACATTCTGGAAGAACTGTACATTGAAAGGAGCTCCCGGGAACAAATTGCAGGCAATATTTACAAGGGAAGGGTCGTTAACATTGAGCCCAGCATTGAGGCGGCGTTCGTCGATATCGGCCTCAAGAAAAATGGATTTCTCCACATTTCGGACGTTCTCATTCCCGCCGAAAAGGGGAACCACGCATCAGAGAGTGATGCCCATACAAGGTCTCACCGGGAATTCCGCAAGATACGGGATATTTTACATCAGGGGCAAGAGGTGCTTGTTCAGGTGACAAAAGAAAGTATCGGCACAAAGGGGCCTAGTTTAACGACATACATAAGCCTGCCCGGCAGGTACCTGGTCTTAATGCCGGACGTGCCCCGTCACGGAGTTTCCCGGAAAATTGCAAGTGAAGAAGAGCGGCAGCGGTTAAAAAAAATACTCGAGGGATTAAACCCTCCCCCGGATGTCGGTTTCATCATACGCACGGCGGGAGCACAACAAACCAAAAAGGAAATCCACAAGGACTTTCACTATTTGCTAAAACTCTGGAAAAATATTGAGAAACGGGCAAAAACTGTCAGTGCGCCCGAAACCATCTACCAGGAAAGTGATTTGGTAATCCGCGCCATCAGAGACATCTTTTCATCTGACATACAGGAAATTATCGTCGATACGGAAGCCGTCTATGAACGAACACGTGATTTCCTTCGTATGATTATGCCCAAATACGAAAAACATTTAACCCTCTACAGTGAGGATAAGCCGTTATTCCACAAATACAATATCGAAAAAGAGATTGAGGAGATAAACTGTAAAAAAATCCGCCTGCCCCGGGGCGGTTCAATCGTGCTTGAACAGACCGAGGCACTTGTCGCAATTGATGTCAATAGCGGCAAATTTAAAGAAGAAAGCGACCCGGAGGAAACGGCCTTTAAGACCAATCTCAAAGCGGCAAGGGAAATTGTGCGCCAGATACGATTACGGGATCTGGGTGGTGTGATTGTGATAGACTTCATAGACATGCGTACGGAATCTCACAATCATGCCATCGAAAAGGTCGTCGCCGAAGCCCTGAAAAGGGACAAGGCCCGAACAAAGATGCTGAAGATGTCAAAATTTGGCACCATTGAACTTACTCGCCAAAGGATCCGTTCAAGCCTGAGGGACGTTCTTTTTGAGGAGTGTCGGCTTTGCGGAGGCACCGGCTACGCCAAGACGGTTGAAAGCCTTTGTTTAAACGCCATGAGAGACCTGAAGTTCGCCATCCATTCACCCCAGATCGCGAAAATTGAGATCGTCGCGAACCAGGAAGTGGCAAATTATTTGCAAAATCAAAAGAGAAAGCAAATGATAGAAATTGAAGAGTCCTATAATAAAAAGATCCATATTTTCAGCGCGGTGAATCACGAGTACGGTAAAATAGACATCCGTTACTTAAACCACAGAGATGAGCCTGTCACGATATAATTTTTACCATGAAAGGAGAAATGAACACATGTACGCAATAGTAAAAGACCGGGGGAAACAGTACAAGGTAAGGGCCGGCGAGCATCACCTTATCGACTTAAAAGCCGATGCCCAAATCGGGCAAATTTTGGAATTTCACGATGTATTAGTTTGTTCAAATGAAGAAGGCAGTACAACCTTTGGAACTGCTGCCAATAAAAATGCAAAAGTTATTGCGGAAGTCGAAGGCATTAAAAAAGGGGTAAAGTCCATGACCATAAAATTTCGCAGAAGGAAGGAATCAATGACCAGAAGAGGACACCGGGAAAGATACACCCGGATAAAAATCAAAGAAATCATCTGCGGCTAAATCAAGCTTTACCGGTATTTCACTATTCTTTACTCTATTTCAAAACGGAGGGAATAACATGGCTCATAAAAAAGGACAAGGTTCCTCAAAAAATGGAAGAGACAGTAATCCGCAAATGCGGGGCATAAAAAGATTCGGCGGACAATTTGTAACAGCCGGTTCGATATTAGTCCGGCAATGCGGGACAAAGTTCAAGCCGGGATTGAACGTCGGCATCGGAAGAGACGATACGCTTTTTTCCAGGATAGATGGCGTGGTAAAATTTGAAACAAGGCGCCGCGTGAGCGTCTATGCGGCACCTCAGTAAAAAATGACGGTTTTTATTTAAAAGAAGGGCGCTTCTGGCATGCGCCCTTTATCTTTTCTGAATTATGTTTATCGACGAAGCGGTTATATTTGTAAAGGGGGGTGACGGAGGAAACGGTTGTGTCAGTTTCCGCAGGGAGAAGTACGTCCCCCGTGGAGGACCTGACGGGGGAAACGGAGGTAAAGGCGGGGACGTCATACTTCATGTCAGCTGTAATAAAGACACATTACTCGACCTTGCCTCACGGGTAAAATATACGGCAGAAGACGGGGCGCACGGAAAAGGATCTACGAAAAGAGGCAAAAATGGTCAAGATCTCATCATTGACCTGCCCAAAGGAACTGTCATTAAAGACAAAGAAAGCGGACGTATCCTGAAAGATATGAGTATCGGTGGGGAAAGCATTGTTATCGCGCGGGGGGGAAGAGGGGGAAGAGGAAACAAACATTTCGCCACTTCCACCAATCAAGTCCCACGCAGGGCGGAAAAAGGAAAACCAGGAGAGGAACGATGGCTGATCCTGGAACTGAAATTACTTGCAGATGTTGGTCTCATCGGTATGCCAAACGCGGGAAAATCGACATTACTCTCCCGAATCTCCGCAGCAAGGCCAAAAATCGCCGATTACGCATTCACCACACTGCAACCCCAATTAGGAATTGTTGAGGCAGAGAATTACCGAAGATTTGTTGTCGCCGATATCCCCGGACTCATTGAAGGTGCACATAGGGGAATAGGCCTGGGAGATGAATTCCTTCGCCACATCGAAAGAACAAAACTGCTCGTCCATCTTTTAGACGTTTCGCCCCTTGCGGGTTCACATCCTCTGGACGCCTATTACATTGTCAGGAACGAATTAAGACAATACAACCCCGCCCTCGCAGAAAAACCCGAAATTGTCATTGCAAACAAAATGGATCTCCTTGACGCAGAGGCCGGTAACAAGTGTATTCACACCCTGGAAGAAAAAATATCCAAACCCGTCTGTCCCGTCTCTATGGTCACGGGCAGGAATATTGACACACTGATACATATGATGGCACGTGCATTAAATGAAATTCAGACCGGCACAGACCACCCTGTATGTTGCTAGCAATCGACATTGGCAATACAAACATTCACATCGGGATATTTGAAGGAGACACCTTACGGTCTGTCCATACCACAGAAGCAGCATACTCACGCCGGGCAAATCTTATAAAGATTCTTAATCCTGCCATCTTGAATAAAGCAGAGGCCGCCATCGCGTCTGTCAATCCAAAGGCAGAAGCGTTCGTCATCGAAACGCTCCACAGGCATCTGCAGGTAAAACCCCGGATTATTGGGAAAGACCTCCCTGTCCCCCTCGCGATTCTGACCGGCTCTCCGGAAAAAGTGGGTATAGACCGGCTGGTGAACGCAGTCGCCGCATTCGAACGGACAAAAAACTGGACAATCGTTGTTGATGCAGGTACCGCAATAACTATTGACGGGATAAACGACAAAGGGGCTTTTCTGGGGGGGATTATTGCGCCGGGAACAGACATTTCCTCACAAGCACTCCACACCTCTACGGCACTTCTCCCACAGATATCCATCAGGAGGCCACAACATGTCATCGGGAAAAACACAGAAGAAGCAATAAATTCAGGCATTTATTGGGGAACTGTCGGGATGGTAAACCAGCTCATCGGTATGATTCGTGACGAAATGAAATGTCAGGCAACCGTGATCGCAACCGGAGGAAATGCAGCCATGCTGGCGCGGGAAATCCCTCTCATTACTACAGTATTGCCCTACCTGACGCTGGAAGGAATCAGTATCACGCACAAATCACCGCATGCATCGTCACACCGCGTTACTGTTTCCTGATTTTCTCGACCACCTTTTGATACCGGGCATCTTCTCTGAGACAAGCCAGATCTTTGTCCCCTTCCAGATGGTGAATATCATTATAGCCCAACGCAATTGCCTTTTCCAGGGCTTCAAATGCGGCATCGATATTTTTCAGCAATGCGTAACTACAGGCAAGGTTATAGTAGACCAGGGGGTCGTTCGGCCGAAGAAGGCTTAACTTCTGGTCTACCGAAAGACCCTTTTCATACATGCCCTGCGCCGTATACGCATTGCCCAAATAGAGGAGACAATCAATATATTCGGGATTTCTCTCAAGGACGCCCTCAAGAAACCAAATAGTAAATTCTTCCCCTTCTTTTTTAAATTCAGGCAGGGAAATAACAAATTCGTAGTTCGGCAGTGTGATGGAATTGAGAAATCTGTTTTTCGTTCCGGTTGTCATTGTATGTTTAATGTATTCTTGTTTATAATTGTTGCTCTTGCGCTAATATATGTATAAAATATGCGGTTGTCAAGTCCCAGTATAAATATTTTGATTTTGTTTCATTGCCGGTACGGAGGAGCGAAAATGCCCATCGACAAAGAGTTCATAAAAAGCAAAATCCACAGCAGGGAAGATATTTCACTGAAGACGATCACCGATATCATAGCGTATAAAATCTCTGAAAGTCCGGAAAATATGGGGCCCGAGGCCAATTTTCTCGCATCTGCCGATGCTGTAGCCCACTATACATCAGAAACATTTGAGGACTTGGATTCACTGAAAATCCACCTGTCTCAGATGGATAAAGGAATGAAATCAATCAATGAATTTGCTGACACGGTGTATAATTACTACCAGGACAAGCAACTATTGAGCTTTGACATCGTCAAGAATATGATTTCAAAGACAAAAGACGTCAATTTAAAAATGATCGCGGACATAGTGGCCTATAAACTTTACCAAAGTCCCGACGACAAAGGCCCGGAGCTCAATTTCATATCGGCAGAAACATTTGTCGCCCAGTATGTGTCTGAAAACTTTAAAAATCTCCGGGAATTCAGAAGATGCCTTTCAGACCTGGGGAAAGGGTCATACGCACTGGAGGCATTTGCTGATCTCGTGTATAAGTATTATTGTCAAAGGAAAAACTAATTATCATGAGAATGTCCAGCACACACAGCGAAATTTAGCAACAGGTCTGTACAGGTGATCGAAGGTCTCAGCCATCAGAGGAGGCAATGCTGTCTGAACGAGTCGTTTTACAAGCTTATCAACTATGATCTGGTCTTTAGGGATATAAATATGATACGGGGTTGGGCACCTGATATGATTATCCTTGATGAGTCACAGAGGATTAAAAACTGATAGCCACATGGCGCCGTTATAAATTCCTGTGCGAGGAGGACCAGAGGCGGCTACAAATAGCCTTGAATTATATGCGAATGGCAGCGACAATGCCTCCCTTGTCGATAAAAAACGATTCGTCGCCCAAAGATTGAAGAGTAAGAAATAATCCTGAAAGATGAAAAATTGAAAGGTCCACATGACGATAAAAAATCATCCCTGCATACGCACAAAACTTCCCGGTCCGAATGCTATCCAATACCTGGAGAAGGAAAAAAAATTTGTCTCACCGTCCTCAACAAAAGGCTATCCCTTGGTGGCAAAAAGCGCAAAAGGCATGGTTGTTACGGACGTGGATGATAACACCTTCCTCGATTTTACCGCGGGCGTTGCAGTTTGTAATACCGGGCACAACCATGACCAAATTATCTCATCGATCTGGAGTCAGGCAAATGCCCTTATTCATATGTCAGGTGCAGATTTTTATAATCCCCTCCATATCGAATTGGCCGAAAAACTTTCAGCGATTTGCCCGGGACCCCATACAAAAAAAGTCTTCTTCGGTAATTCCGGCGCAGAATCTGTGGAGGCTGCATTTAAACTGGCTCGCTACCATACAAGGCGCAGCATTGTCATTGCCTTTTATAATGCCTTTCACGGCAGGACCATGGGGGCACTTTCCCTCACTGCCAGCAAATTAAACCAACGCAAACATTTTCTTCCTCTCGTTCCTGAAGTTATCCATATTCCCTACGCATATTGTTATCGATGTCATTACGGCCTGACTCCGGATAATTGCACTATGGCCTGTGTAACCTGGATTCGTGAAGAACTATTCAAGACAAAGGTGCCACCGGAAGACGTGGCAGCGATCTTTGTCGAAATTATCCAGGGAGAAGGTGGATATGTTGTGCCTCCCAAAGAATTTCACCATGCCCTATATCAATTGACGCGCGATTATAACATCCTCTATGTTGCTGATGAGGTTCAATCGGGCATGGGTCGTACGGGAAAGATGTTTGCCTCCGAATATTTTGACATAGTTCCGGATATCATTACCCTTGCCAAAGGTATTGCGTCAGGACTTCCCTTATCCGCCACGGTTGCACGAGAAGAGATCATGGACTGGACGCCTGGCAGTCATGCAAGTACGTTTGGAGGCAACCCCGTCGGTTGTCAGGCTGCGCTCACAACTATTAAGCTCCTTGAGGGTGGACTCATAGACAATGCAGCCAGGCAGGGTGCTTATCTGATGCAAGAATTAAAAAAACTGGAACGCACATATCCCCTCATTGGGGACGTCAGAGGATTAGGACTCATGCTTGCCGTTGAAATCGTGAAAGATAAAGAAACCAAAGAATACGCACCTGAAGAGCGGGACAGTATCATCCAGCAGGCGTTTTCAAAGGGGCTTTTACTGCTAGGTTGCGGACGCAGCGCCATCCGTTTTTGTCCTCCTTTGATACTTTCGACAGACGACGCCGATATCGCTTTATCCATATTTGAAGAGTGTTTGAAAAAAATCCCGTAAAAATTATAAATGCTGCACAGAGAATAACATGTCAGAACACAGTTCACCCCGTCACTCATAATATTGTATAAATATTTTGAACAGATCCGGTATAATCGGGAAATTAAGAGGGGAGAAATAAAGCCAGCATGCTGGATCCTATGAAATCTTAGCCCACCTTTCTGCGAAAGCTGGGTTAGGACCAGCCCAGCTGCGGACGGCGGCATAAATGTCGCGCTACACGTTCCGATTCATTTGGATTAGGTTTTTGAAAAAAAACAGAAAATGCTCCATGAAGAGCGGTGTATGAATAGACAAAAACCGCACCAACGCCGGGCGCCAGAGGAACGGCATGTAAGAGCCAATCGCCGTCAGGAGACGGCTCCTGCGTGCAATCTAAAAGTCGCAAAAAGGCTTAATTTAAATGTATAGGAATTTCAATCTTTGTAGAGGCAATTCATGATACCAATGAAAAGTCGCCGAAGGCCTAATTCATGGAGACAATTATGTCCAGTTCTGTAAAGAATAAATTTACCCATGTCAAAAAACGGGACGGAAGAATTGTACCTTTTGATCAGACACGCATTACAAACGCAATCTGCCGCGCCATGCAGTCAAGTAATGAAGGTGATCCGGAAAGTGACCCTATACGGGTTTCGGACGGAGTTGTGGCAGAACTCAACAAACAATATCCGGCTACTCATATTCCACATGTTGAGGAAATTCAGGATATTGTTGAAGAGACACTGATCCTGCTTGAATTTCCCAAAACAGCCAAGTCCTACATTTTGTACCGGCATGAGCGGGCGGAAATACGCAAGAAAACCCTGGCCATTCCCGACCGGGTAAAACAACTTGTGGCAGAGAGCAAAAAGTATTTCCCCAACGCCCTTGCTGAATTTATCTATTACCGGACTTATTCGCGCTGGATCGAGGATGAAGGAAGGCGCGAAACATGGATAGAAACGGTGGACCGATACGTACATTTCATGCAGGAAAATTTGGAAGACCGCTTAAACCCGCAGGAGTACGAGGAAATCAGGCAGGCAATCCTGAATCTGCAGGTAATGCCTTCTATGCGCCTTTTATGGTCTGCCGGCACGGCAGCCAGGAAGAACAGTGTTGCGGCATACAATTGCTCGTTCATCGTCCCTTCACGCATCGAAGATTTAGCTGAAATTATGTTTCTTTTGATGTCCGGCGTTGGAGTGGGTTTCTCTGTAGAGAGCCAAAACGTCCAGCAATTCCCAATAATTCAAAGGCAAACGGGAGAATTACTTCCCGTGCATGGAATTGGAGATAGCAAGGAAGGTTGGGCAAATGCATTCAAAACCGGACTCTGCGCCTGGTACCAGGGGAAGGACATCCCGTTTGATTACTCACAGGTCAGACCATCAGGATCCAGATTGTATACTATGGGGGGGCGCAGTTCCGGCCCCGGACCACTTCAGGCCCTGATGAATTACGCACGTGCAAAAATCCTTGGTGTCCAGGGTAAACGTTTACGCAACATCGACGTGCATGATATCATCTGTAAGATTGGCGAGGTTGTAGAAATGGGGGGGGTACGCCGCGCTGCCCTTATTTCTTTATCGGATTTTGATGATGATGACATGCGCCAGGCCAAGAGCGGCTATTTTTATATCAATGAGCCTCAGCGGATGATGGCGAATAATTCTGCCGTTTATCTTGCAAAACCCAAAGCTATTGATTTCCTGAAAGAGTGGCTTGCCCTGGCAATGGCCGGGACCGGTGAACGTGGATTGTTTAATCGCGGAGGCCTGCCGAAACAGATCCCTGCCCGCCGCTGGAAGAAATTTGAGCCGTACTGGATGACAAGCGGCATCAATCCGTGCGGGGAGATTATCCTGCGTTCGAAGCAGTTCTGTAACCTGAGCGAGGTAGTTGCCCGCCCAAACGATACGGAAAGAACATTGCGGGAAAAAATCAGGATCGCTTCCATAGTGGGTACCTATCAATCCATGTTGACGGACTTTCCCTACCTCTCCCCGGAATGGAAGACGAATTGTGAAGAGGAACGGCTTCTGGGAATATCGATTACCGGGCAATGGGATTCCCCTGCCGTACGTGATCCTGAGATTTTGGCGAAACTCAGAGATCGAGCTATAGAAATCAACCGTATCTATGCTCATCGGTTCGGTATCAGTGAATCTGCCGCGGTAACCTGTGTTAAACCTTCCGGAACGGTTTCACAACTGGTTGATGCAGCCTCGGGCATGCATCCGCGCTTTGCCAGACATTATATCCGGCGGATCCGAATCTCGGCAAAGGATCCGTTACTCATGATGTTAAAAGAACAGAAATTTCCGTGCTATCCGGAAGTTGGACAAGACGTGGCTACGGCCACCACATATGTATTGGAATTTCCTGTAAAATCACCGGAGGGGAGCATAACGAGGGACGATCTCCATGCTATTGGCCAGCTCGAATACTGGAAAATGGTCAAGGAAAAATACACCGAGCACAATCCTTCTGTCACTGTTTCTGTGGCGGATGACGAATGGATTGAGGCGGCACACTGGCTTTACAGGAACTGGGATATCCTTGGCGGGTTATCATTTTTACCAAAGTCAAAAACGGTATATCAGCTTGCGCCATTTGAAGAAATTACCGCAGAGAATTACAGCATGCGGGCGAAAAGCCTTCCCGATATTGATTTTTCCCATATCGTAATATACGAGAGAGAAGATTCCACAGCAGGGGCAAGAGAATCTGCCTGTCCTGGCGGCACCTGTGAGATCGATCCCGAAGAAGGCTCACTTCCGGGAGGCGGCTCTCACGGTGTGTAAAAATAACCAAAAGCAGCGCTACAATTTAACGTATATGGTGGTTTTTTGACGGTCCAACTATCTTTCATTGAACCGGGGTATTTAGGCGCTGGTACCAGCGCCTTTAAGAATTCCCCGAAAGCCATAAAATTACCTTTTATGCGTCATTAACTTTGACACGACGACATATGCCATCACAAAATGGCGGATTTTTTGTTAAAGAACAATTGCAAATTACATATTTTCTTTTCAGTACGATTTTAAACATAAGTGGTGTTTTATCCGTTCCTTTGTGTGAGCCATCACAAAACGGTTCGTTTTTTGTTTTCCCACACGCACACCACTGATACGTACCTGGTGCTAACTCAATAACCATGGGCATTTGTTTGTTCATATAACACCCTCAAAACGACTCATTACACGTCGCTCGCGATTGTCATCGCGATCTGCCGGATCTACTCGCCAGCGGGACAGTCATGTGGGTCGTGCATGAGGAACGTTGTTTAGCCCCTTGTGAAATTGTCGTTCTCTGAGTAGTGGTTCTTGAAGTTGCAGATCGTTGCGCCCTAACCTTCTTCACTTTCGTTTGATCGCGATGGTGTTGCGGTTGACGGCGTGTACATTCCGTGCCGGGAGAAGTCGCAGCATAATCGAAGTCCTGCAGTCTGCGCCGCTCCAGCTTCGCGCCCAGTATGCCTTCTATGGTGCGAACCATCTGTGCATCTTCACGGGTAAAGAGGGTAAAAGCATCTCCCGTTTTGGAAGCACGGCCCGTGCGTCCAATTCGATGCGTGTAAGCATCGGCGGTATCGGGCATATCATAGTTAATAACATGTGAAATCCGGGAAACATCAATGCCGCGAGCAGCGATGTCTGTCGCTACCAGAATCTTGAACGCGCCGTTACGAAAACCATCAAGCGCTGCCTGCCGCTGGTTCTGAGACAGATTGCCTTGCAGCGACGCTGATCTGTAGCCCGCCTTTCCCAGTTGCAGAGCAACTCGTTTTGCGCGTTGCTTCGTACGGGTAAAAACCAGTACGGACTCCGTGTCGGTGCGCTTCAGGAGAGCCATTAGCAGGGTAGTCTTAAGATGCTGCTCAACCGGATACAATGCGTGCGATACAGCAGTCACCGGCATGGTATGGTTTATTTGCACCGTGGCCGGATCACGCAGGATGTCGTGTGCCAGATGCCGGATGTCATCGGGCATGGTGGCCGAGAAAAACAGTGTCTGCCGTCGCGCCGGCAAGTGCTTTATAATCTTACGGATATCGGGCAAAAAGCCCATGTCAAACATCCGGTCCGCTTCGTCCAGCACGAGTACTTCCAGGTGCGACAAATCAATTGTGCCCTGACGTATATGATCGAGCAGACGACCGGGGCAGGCCACGGCGATTTCAGCTCCGCCACGCAGTTTTTGAATTTGTGGTTTCATGTTCACGCCGCCATAAATAGTTACACCCCGAAGCCTTGTTTGTTGCCCCAACCCGCCGATGGCTTCGTGTATTTGCTCAGCCAGTTCGCGCGTCGGTGCGATTATCAGGGCACGAACACGACCTCGCGGTCCGTGCAGCAGTCGCTGTAAAACCGGCAGTACAAAGGCGGCAGTTTTGCCGGTTCCTGTCTGAGCCAGCGCCATGATGTCCCGGCCTTGAAGAATAAAAGGTATTGCTTGAAGTTGGATAGGTGTGGGTGCAATGTAACCCAGCGCCTTCACACCAGCCGCAATATGCGGATGGAAATTAAATGATTCAAAATTCACAGAAACTCCTTCTGGTTAAAACACGAGCCAGGTTTATATCAGCCAATGGCTCACTAATAAAAAAATCACAATCTCATTGCAGAGAATTTTTAATTAAACGAATTTTACGATGAGGATGTAGCGGACACCTTCCTTTGGCCCGCGCATACCTTGAAAACATCTCGTCGTATCAATGCTACCCTAACCAGATTATTGAAAATATAGGCAGGAAACAATTGGAATTGGGTTCTGATCTTCCAGCAGAGGCAAGTCCAGCATGAGGAGTACTGATTCTACAAACAGCAAACGGCCCTCTTTGCTCTGCAAAGCATTTAAATAGTAATGAAAATTCGTGTACGATCACGTTAGCCTTTACAGATAACTACTCGGTGAGACCCGTGTACCCGCAGCGTCGCTTAAATACGTTTTCAAGTATACCAAAAGAATTCTTTAATTAATACAAAATACTGAAAATAATTTTTTCATCATCTCAGTCCCCTGTCGTTAAAAAACTTCTTGTACTTCATGTCTTCTTTCAGGATATGGCTCGTCCACCACAACCTTAAATACGTAAATATTTCTGCCGGAACCGTCTCTTTACGGACCATGGTTTCCATGCAGAAATCAACGGTTTTTTTCTTGAATTCTGAGTGCTGCTTTTTCTGTATCGGGTAGTCGGGATATTCATATTCGAGCATGTATTCCTCTTCTTTACTGAAATGACTGATGGCATACTGGGTCATTTTTGTTAACGTATCCGAGATAATTTCCGATTCGATTTTTGCATCATGCATCTCAATCAGGGTATTTACCATCGTGACAATTTGTTTGTGTTGTTCATCAAGGACACGGACGCCGACACTGAAGTCTTCACCCCATACAATCTTTTCCATAATTTACTCTATATCCAGAGAAATTTCCCGGGATTCTCAGAACAAAGCTTCTGTTTTTGATTCACATCCAGAGAAGCATGGAAGAAATTTTTTACATAATCTCCATACGAATCAATACTAAACAGGTTAATCGGGAAATCACTCCCAAAAAGCATGCGATCCTCATACCCTTTATCAATAATCCGTTCCTTCAAAAATTTATAAAAATCCTTATTATTTCCTATATACGAAAAGTCCGCATAAACACCCTTAAACTCACTCATGAGTTCCAGGATGGTATCTAACCATAATTTTTGAGGTTTGTTGTTATCAAACCCACAATGTGCAAAATTAATCTTGAGATTGTCGTATACAGAAAGCACGTTTTTCCATTTTTCAGGATTGGTATATTCAATGCCATGGTGGGCAGTCTTAAACCCGTCAGCCGAACAATGTACAGTTATTGGAATACCCCTCTCACTGCAGAATTGATAGAGATAATTTACCTTGTCAAATTCAGTAGCGGTATCGAGCGGTTTGTCTTCGTAATCAGGCCAGGGATCAAACCCCAGGGGTGGATACAACTTGATTCCGGCAAAGAAATAACTGCGCAGGTCATCAATGCCTTTCACCGGTATTATTTTTTCCCTCTTTTTGGTATCTTTCTCGTCGGAAAAATAATGCTCTCTGTTTTTTTTGGCAAATACTTCATATTTTTCATTCGTATATTCCCCAAAATACTTTTCCAGCATCCGGGGGATAGTGTTTTTTTCATCTAAATTATTTTTAACCGACTCATCCGACATTGCATGTAGTATCTCAATCAGACCCCCGTCTATTTGTACCAGGGAAGAGATCGTGCGTAAATCGTTTCCCATCGTTGCGGCTTCTCCGTACAATACCAGTTTCCCCGTCTTTTCAATATACGTAACCTTCTTTTCTAAAGTGTCTCTCACATGCTCTTTTGTCCTTTGAGGGATTTTCCTGCTCTTCAGAGAACTACGGAATTTATCTTTAACCTCTTTAGGAACTGCTCTTACAATTCCCAGATCGTAATTCTGCGTGTTAATGCCCAGAAAGGGGTAAATATCGAGTAATTTCACAGGACTCCTCTGCCTGTAATCACTTATCCCGTTAAAAACGTCAACGACCTGTTCCACAACGGGTTTTCTGGGTGGCTTGTTATAATGGATTCCATGAATGTTAAAATCTTTGTAACCAAAATCAATTATCAGAGGGGTAATAACCACCTTAGTATATTTCAATATTTCTCCATTTTTTGTTCTGATCTGTATTTCATCTCCGTTCTCTTTCCATTTTTCCTTGAGATCTTTCGCAAAAGATGCATATCTGCATGTTGACTCCGTGCAATATTTATTTATTAATTCTTTGTATCTTTCGTCTGCCGACAGGATATCTGTTTCCAATGAGAGAAACAAACTACCCGTATCGTTCTCAATAACTGAGAGGAGATTTATGTTCTTTTTAATAGCCTCTGTTAAAGAGTCGCTTTCTCCTGAAGATATCTTACGCAACATCCACAGGGAAAAAATCAATGCAGCTAAAACAGCGGAAAATGCCACAACCAAAATGATGTCACTTATCTTGACCGATAGGAAATATTCATATTTACTTATCGCAAGTAATACGATTCCGGAGAGGACGGCGCTTAAAACAAACAAGAGTATTTTCATTAATTTAACGCTGAAATTTATCCCCAATAACTGGCAGATAACCTGAAGAAATTTCCCTTTTCCCATCAGATCCGGAAGGGATACCGCCCTGTCTTTTAAAAAGCGATTCAGGAAGGCGAGGATCCCTGCATGACTCAAATTCAGTGCATGGCAATGGATATCGTAAAACACTTTTTTCTCTCTTTCATTCATCGGTTTCTCCTTAACATTTCAGGGTTTTAGTTTTATTTCACTGATCGTATTAAGAATTGCTTCGTACCAGCCCACATAATCGCCGAGCTTATCTTCAACAAGTTTCATCTCTTTCGCTGTTGGTTTTCTGCCCAATTCCTGTTCTGCCACATGTTGAATGTCTTCACTGTTAACTGAGTGAACAAATTTTTTCTTATGCATAACCACATTATTTTAATTCAGATTCAAATTGCTTTTGTATGCAGCAAATCATAATTGGTAATTTCGTAACAATTTATTTTTTCGTAAAACATCCAGAACTCGGACAAGTCGGGACATGGAGCATGACATTTATATCAGTTATATCACTATTCCGCGAACTGAAGTTCGCGCTACGCAGCGCGGTAAAACCTAATTTTGGGTATTATATACCATTGCATAAATAAAGCGACATAAATATTACTGATGCAGATGGAGATAACCCATATTCTGAGACGGTTTTTCTGAATACTCCGAAACCCTGAAGTCAAGACAGAGCAAACCTCTTCCTGCGTTACAAAGGATCGATTGTGTGTACCGTGAAGATGTACATGCTGCTGTTTCTTCCCATTTTTTATTATTCTGCTTTCAAGGGCAATCTCATTCGGAAGGCATTCAAATACCGTTTGAATTTGAGGCCTTTTTTTGATATTATTTTACCATTATGGAATCGCTTACACCAGCAAACTTCTTCGGCAAGGCCCGCATCCATGTCTTGCTCTTCATAGCAACGTTTTTAACCACGTATTATGTTAATGGGCCATGGTACTCCGTCACCATAATGACGATCCTGCTTTCCCACGAATTGGGTCACTTTTTCATGTGCCGGAAATATCATGTTGAGGCGACTATGCCCTATTTTCTGCCCCTTCCGTTCCCCCCGTTCGGCACCTTTGGCGCAGTGATCAAGATGAAGGGGCTTATTCCCGACAAGAGGGCATTGTTTGACATCGGCGCGGCAGGCCCCCTGATTGGACTCTTGTTTTCCATCCCTGCGATCATCATCGGGCTCGTCCTTTCAGATGTGCGCCCTGTACCCAGCGACACCTCAAATTACCTCGGACTTGGAGAACCAATCTTGTTTTCCGTTATTGCCAAACTCGTCCTGGGAAATCTCCCGGAGGGTATGGATATCTATCTTCACCCTGTCGCCTTTGCTGGGTGGGCAGGATTATTTGTTACGGCACTTAATCTGCTTCCCATCGGCCAGCTCGACGGCGGGCATGTTATGTACGCTTTGTTGGGCAAAAAAAGCAAAATTGTTTACACCGCGGGGATCTTTATTTTTTGCGTCATTGCCATACTCCTCTATCCGGGATGGATGGTCTTTGCCGTACTGCTCCTGCTTTTTGGATTCCGTCATCCCGCCCCTATAGACGAACACTCCACACTCGACCCTAAACGCAGGATACTCGGCATTATCCTGTTCATCATATTTTTCGTATCCTTTACCCCCGTGCCACTTAAACTTTGATTGCAATAAACGCTTTGCCACAGAGGACACAGAAAGCACAGAGATGTAAATATAATGGATTTGCTAACAGAAAAGATTATCTCGGCTGCTATAGAAGTTCATCGTGTCTTAGGACCAGGCATACTGGAATCAATCTATGAAGAAGCACTATGTCATGAATTTTCACTTTGAACGGCGGAAGGAATTATAAGAATACAGGACTTAAACGTACATTGCTTATTAATTTCGGTGAAGGTAGGCTTATTGGCGGAATTAAACGAATTTCTTTATAACTCAGTATTCTCTGTGAACTCTGTGGCTAAAAGTTATCTTTAATATTATGACGACAAAAGTAGTTATTGCCATGAGCGGCGGCGTTGATAGTAGCGTTGCCGCACATTTTTTGGTAGAGCAAGGCTATGAGGTCATTGGCCTCTTCATGCGTCTGGGCATTGATAAACTCGATGCAATAACAAAGACAAAGGTCTGCTGCAGCCTTGAGGATGCCAACGACGCCCGTACCGTAGCGGACCAACTGGGTATTCAATTTCATGTCTTAAACTTTAAGGACGCCTTTGATCGCATCATTGATACCTTTTGCACCGAATACCTCAATGGCAGGACACCCAACCCGTGTATTCTCTGCAATCAGGAACTCAAATTTGGCAGGTTACTGGATTTCTCCAGGATGCTGAATGCCGACTTTGTCGCCACCGGACACTACGCACAGGTAGAAAAGTCAAAGGACAGGTATCTCCTCAAAAAGGGCATTGACACCCGTAAAGACCAATCATACGTGCTGTTCTCGTTAACTCAGGAACAACTCTCAAGAACCCTCTTTCCATTAGGCATGGTGACCAAGGAGTCAGTACGGCAAGTGGCAAGGGACTTGAACTTAAAAACCAAGGACAAACCGGAAAGCCAGGATATCTGTTTTGTGCTGGACAACAATTACCACACCCTGTTATACGAAAGGTTCGGAGATTGTATAACTCCCGGACTTCTCAAGGATACGCGGGGAAATATTCTGGGAAGACACCCCGGGGCGCCCTTCTTTACTATTGGACAGCGTAAGGGACTCGGCGTTGCCCTGGGTACTCCACGATATGTCATTGATATTAATCCGCGGGAAAATACGGTTGTTATTGGTACCGACGACGAACTTCTGGAAGAAGAATTGATGGCGTCAACTCTCAATTGGATATCTTTTGATAACCTTGATACACCGATGAACGTCCAGGCAAAGATACGATACAATCACGTCCCGGCACATGCTACCGTATATCCTTACGAACCAGATAAGGTATGTGTCGTGTTCAAAGAGCCACAGAGGGCCATTACTCCAGGACAGGCAGTTGTTTTTTATGATAATGACACTGTCATCGGAGGGGGGTGGATAGAAAGGAAAACCAAGGAAACTGTTTAGCCATGTCCGGGATTCCAACACAGCGGCATATCACGGTAGCAACTCCATTTCCGGAAGCTTTTTAGATGTTTCAGTGAGCCTCCTTTCGCCGAAACAAAGCAGCATGGGGATATAGGGTTTATGTGTGGGGGGCACACCGAAACCATCGAGGCGGTTGACTCTATTTTTGCAACATAAAAGAGTTATTATTTTATCCCGAAAACTTCTCACTTCATTTCCACTTTATCAATCTCACCTCATCTGCCCTCCGGGGTAACTTTTCTTTCCCTTTGCCAAAGGGAAAAGGATTTGACTTATTTCTCCAAATTTAATAAAGTAAACACCCATAAGTATTTGGCCTACCAAGGGTATGAAATCCCTTAAAATTAGGCCTTCGGCGACTCTTTCCCCGGTTTCCCCCTTAAACGGGGAGATCAAGGGGGTAATGAAATTCCTAAACATGAACACGACTACCGTTAAAAAGTCAAAAACGACCGAATTGACAAATGAGCTAAACCGGCTCATCGGAAAGGAAAATGTGCTTCACGCACTGGAAGACCGGATATGTTATTCTTACGATGGCTCCAAACAAAAATACGTACCGGATGTTGTTGCGCGACCGCAGTCTACCCGGCATGTTTCCGACATATTACGGTTTGCAAATGAGCATGAAATACCCATTTATCCCAGGGGCGCCGGCTCAGGGCTTACCGGTGGCGCTGTACCCGTAAAAGGGGGGATTGTATTAGACTTTACCCGAATGAATCACATACGGGAGATCATTCCTGAAGACCTTACTGCTACGGTGGAACCGGGAGTTGTCACCCAAACATTACAAACAGAGGTAGCCAAATATAAGCTTTTTTATCCGCCAGACCCTGCCAGTGCCCCATTCTCTACCATAGGCGGAAATGTGGCTGAGTGTTCAGGCGGTATCACTGGCTTAAAATATGGTGTTACACGGGATTATATCCTCTCGCTGGAGGTTGTCCTTGCCGATGGGAGCATCATCCATACGGGGCGCAAGACACTGAAGAGCGTAACGGGTTACGATCTCACCCGTCTGTTTGTTGGTTCAGAAGGCACGCTGGGAGTTTTCACACAGATCACGGTAAAACTGCTTCCCCTCCCGGAAAAGATTGAGACGCTTCTGGTCTTTTTTACGGAACCGCAGGATGCGGTTCTGGCCGCAAACCAGATTATCTCCAACGGTCTCTTGCCCCGGGCGCTCGAATTTATTGATAAATCAAGCATCGACTGTGTTAAGGGATATAAGCAGGAAATTCAAATCCCTGCAGAAGTGAATGCCATTTTGCTCATAGATATTGATGGAAAAGATACCAGTGTTAAAGCGGAAGTTTCTCTTACCGAGAAAATTGTCGCCAAAAATCATGCCCTGAAGGTAAGTTCCGCAAAAAATCCTCAGGAACGGGACGCACTCTGGGAGGTAAGACGCGCCATCTCTCCGGCACTTTATCACATAGCCCCTTATAAAATCAATGAAGACATCTGCGTCCCAAGAAGCCAGATACTAGAAATGTTGCATAGGATAAATGATATCAATAAACGGTATCTCTCCTTAAAAGTCGCTTCCTTCGGGCATATAGGGGATGGCAATATTCACGTGAATGTTATGTACCACGAAGGAGAACAGCAACAGATATTGGCAGAAAGAATGATTGAGGAAATTCTCCGCAATACCGTCGAACTTGGTGGGACAATTTCAGGAGAACACGGAATAGGAAATGTAAAATCAAGATATTTGTCACTTGAAGTGCCACCGCAAGAATTGCAAATCATGAAAGGCATTAAACATCTGCTGGATCCAAAGGGCATATTAAATCCAGACAAAATGTTTTTGGAATAAGCAACGTTTTAAAACCACAGATTACACAGATTTCACAGATAAAAATCTCACTAATCTGTGGAATTCAAAATCCAGAATCTGTGTAATCTGCGAAATCTGTGGTTTTAAATGTTTTTATTGGTCTGAGGCTTTGCCTCGCTAGTATTTTAACTTCTATTCTCAGGGTCTCAGCTTCTCTGAGATTATTTTATTTACAGGAAAAAGAATATTATTAGAAAAGGAGACATTTGTATATGGCGTTATCCAGGATTGCCAGGGAGGTAAAGACATCGGCAACGCTTGCCATCACCGCCAGGGCCAAACAACTCGCGGCAAAAGGCGTTGATGTAATTGGCTTTGGCGCAGGAGAACCTGACTTTGACACACCGGAAAATGTTAAAAATGCAGCCATTAAGGCAATTAAAGACGGCTACACGAAATACACCCCTACCGCAGGCGCACCGGTATTAAAGGAAGCCATTTGCGAAAAACTTTTCAAGGAAAATCACTTAAAATATAATCCCCCACAGATTATTGTATCTGCCGGAGCAAAACAAGCCATTCTGAATATTGTGCTCGTTTTATGTGACACCGGAGACGAGGCTATCATTCCCACACCCTATTGGGTAAGTTATCCGGAAATGGTGATCATGGCGGGTGCAACACCGGTATTTCTAAAAACCACAGACAAAGAACATTTTAAAATTAGCAAAGAGTCTCTCGCAAAAGTTATCACACCAAGATCTAAATTACTTTTTATAAACAGCCCCGGTAATCCGACAGGTATGGTTTATACAGAAAAAGAACTACGGGAAATCATTGGCTTTGCCGTAGAAAAAGGACTTTATGTCATCTCCGATGAAATTTACGAAAAGATACTGTACGATGGCGCCCGACATTTTAGCCCGGCATCTTTTCATGAGGAATGTTATAAAAAGGTTATTACAATAAATGGTTTTTCAAAGGTCTATTCCATGACCGGCTGGCGGTTAGGTTATGCCGCAGGCCCCGAAGAAATCATCAAGGCAGCAACCAACATACAGGACCATACAACTTCCGGAGCCAACTCTATTACCCAACTGGCAGGCGTAGAGGCACTGAAGGGCAATCAGGATTCCGTAGGGATGATGGTTCGTGAATTTGATAAACGAAGGAAATATACCGTTGAGCGGCTTAATAAGATAAAGGGGGTGTCTTGTTTACTTCCGCAAGGGGCCTTTTATGCCTTCCCCAATGTGTCTGATTTGTACAAAAAGAAGATTGGCGGACAGTCGGTCACGAACTCTTTTGATTTAGTAAACCTGTTACTCGAAAAGGCACATGTCGCCTTTGTACCCGGCGCCCCTTTCGGGTCAGATGAATACATCCGGATTTCCTATGCGACCTCTATGACAAATATTGAAAAGGGGCTTGACCGGTTTGAGAAATTTTTGGGCAGCTAGCAGATGTTCTCAGTGCAGTACTGCAGCAATCCAAGTGCTGTCCAAAAGCATTCTGAATAAGGTCGAGGAATAAGGGGTTTTTGGTATAATATGCAAAGGAGATAAACCATGTCATCTGCAACGATAATAACAATTATAAAAATGATTGAATCATTACCTGATGACAAACAGGAAAGGATTATGGAACACCTGCGTAAATATATTGCAGATTTAGAAGATGAGAACCGATGGGACATTTTATTCAAGGATACACAATCAGAATTATCATCAATTGCAGAAGGTGTAAGAAAAGAGATAGCAGAAGGTAAAACTAATTTAAGAAATGTCTAACAACTCACTTCTATAGACATACTCCTGCACACCACTGAATTTAGCAGATTTGAGTATAACATCCACAATCCCGCGTTAGAAAATGCCGACAATTATAGAATAAAGATAAATAGGATTTGCTTCTAATTTGGCTGAGAGGTTGCGAGATTTCCGGCCCTGGGAAAAGACCGCCATTGATTGTGTTACAGTGGATTGTAGGAAATTGCACACAGAAGCTTTTAGGACAGATAATCTTGATAATGTCCAGAACAAGTGTGACCAGTTTTTTGCTTTGATGCCAAAAATGAAAATGCCTAACAAAGCAGTGCAGTGAAATCGAATTACAGGTCACTTTTTTAGTAGGGTAGGCATCGCCTACCAAAAATTGAGCAATCGGGCCGGGTTCTGCATAAAGGCTTAGATCGAAATGGTTTTAACAAATAATCGTTAATTGAGGGTGGTACGCGAACGATTG
The DNA here is from genome assembly GCA_011525665.1 of Candidatus Brocadia sp. Classification (GTDB taxonomy): domain Bacteria; phylum Planctomycetota; class Brocadiia; order Brocadiales; family Brocadiaceae; genus Brocadia. Next base: position 850 of record WYAU01000073.1, on the reverse strand, counting down.
CGTTTGCCCATTGCACACCGTATGCGGTTGCTCTTCAATTTCACCGTTAGGCTCGATAAAGAACTCTTGCCAGCAATCGTCAAATTCATCGGTGCAAGCTATTATAAATAACGAAATATGCTTTTATTTGAATGGGATCCAGGCAAGGCAAAAAAGAACATTAAAATTCACGGTGTATCTTTTGATGAGGCAAGCACTTCTTTTAAAGATACCTTATCATTAACGATTTATGATCCTCTGCATTCTAACGAAGAGGATAGATTCATTTTAATTGGAAACTCCTGTAAAAATCGTCTTTTAGTAATTGTTCATACAGGAAGAGGAGATAAAATCACGATAATAAGCGCAAGAAAAGCAACAAAAAATGAAAGGAAACAGTATGAAGAGAATGCGAAAAGATTCAGACATGCTTGAAGAATATGATTTCAGCAAAGGTATTCAGGAAAAATATGCAAAAAGATATGAGGAAGGAACAAACGTTGTAGTTATTGATCCAGATGTTGCAGAGTTTTTCCCTGACCATGACTCTGTAAATCAGGCATTGAGATCATTGGCTGAAATTATTAAAAGCAAAAGGGGCGCCTAACAAGTCACTCCAGCTGACAAATGATACCCGCCGCTGATTTTTGCTGTTTCACGCCGTCTGCGTTGCCGCTAAATTCCCCCGGTATATGATGTAAAATTACTTTCACTTAAGAAAACTAATGAATTTGCCTAATGTGGATTAGCCCGGATTTCTCACCGAAGAGATAGAAATCCCCTGTTGTTTATGGTATAAGATGTTTGTAAAGAACAGATTATACACAACAGGAGGAGGGTTGAAGGTGAAAACAGGGTGTAAAGATGCAAT
>WYAU01000008.1 GCA_011525665.1 Candidatus Brocadia sp. | reverse complement strand
TATACTCCTTTCTTTGACTTGAATTTTACTAACTTACTAAACCTATTCTATTCAAGAAAGAGTATAGCTCTTTTCCTCAAAGCTCAACTACTTTCTACAATATAGCAAGCTTTATTAAGGGGGATTTCCTCAAGTCTTCCCTTAGACTCCGTCGTTAACTCAGTCGAACGAAGAGGGGGAAGAAAAGAGCATCTTCCACGGTTTCCGGGAGGATTATGGGGGGGGCAATTGAAATTCCCCGGTATTAAATTCGGTTTGCTTCTTTCGTAGTCTCCCTGTTTTTCTCCGTTTTGCAAGAACCATACCATTATTCCCCTCGTATAAGCTTTCATCCGGTTCAATATTTCGTTTGATTGTGGTTGCACCGGGTTGTATTATCGGCATAAGTATTTTGAAAGTGTTGGCAATAATCTCAGGGAAATGACCGGTAAAAATCGTTTATTGCGTGTGCGTGATAATGGGGAGGCGATAGTTATGAATAATACAAAGCAGGAACAGGAGTTTGAAGATTTTAAGACGGAACTTCGCAAAATCATCCAGAAGGCAGAACCGATTGTAAAGGAAATCGGTGAATCAATCGGTCAGAAAGCTGAAAAAATATTAGGTAATATGACGGGTGAACTCAATAGTTCTGTGAATACTATCTTTCAAAGAACAAAAGAAGGCGGGAAAAAAGTCGATCAGTATGTAAAAGAGAATCCCTGGCTGATTGCGTTGGTGGCGCTGTCGATTGGCTTCATTGCGGGTCTCCTCATGACAAGTAAAAAGAAAGAATGAATTATGATGCATATCTTTGCGCAGGTATTAAAAGTGCTGACTCTTTATGCCACGGTGCAGTTAAAATTGTATGCGAATGAAATCCTGAATCGGGTCCGGAGATTTTCTTTGGGAGCCTTTTTGTTCCTGACAAGTATTGTGTTTTGGCTTACCGGCTTCATGCTGATCCTTCTTGCCCTCTTTTTCTATTTTGCCGGGAATTCAGGTCTCATATTTCCCGGAGTCAAGACGGCGCTAATCAGTATGGGCGTCGGTCTGGCGGGCTCCGCCTCCGGGATATGGATCATGAAAATGAAATCCAGCCCATTTGTAAGCATAACGACAGACGCCGATAAAAAGAACCGGGGTAAGGAATTCGGCGAAACGTTTCTTCATGAAACACATAAATTGATTGATAACATACTGGCGGGACTCAACAACCAGGAAGGATCCGGAGGCCGGGAAACAAAAGAAAATGACACAATTGTCACGCAAAAGTGCATTTCGTGGCTCAACGTATTGCTCCTGTTTGTGCTCGGTTTCATCGCCGGAATTATGGTAAGTGGCATAAAAAGGAAAACGGAACAACCGGATGGTAAACAGGAGAGCCGCGCTGGCGACAAACCAAACGACACAGACCGGAAGTAAACCGGATGTGTCTAGGCGTTATTTCAATGAATAACTCTTTCCGAACATTTCGATGCCAAACCACTTTCCTTCCGAACCTATGAGTAATCTGCCTTTGCCGGTAATAAGCAGGAACAATATGAGGAGGGGAAACAGGACAGGAAGCGCAATAATAAGGATGGATAAGGTTACAAAAACGGCGGGTACTGATGCGACCAGCACAACTGCCAGGAGAGGAAAGATGAGCATAAACACAATAACAAGAATACTCAAGGCAAACACCAATATAGGAGGCATAACGGCGATAGACAAAACGCCCCAAAAACCCTTTCCAAAAAGACCGGAAATCTTCTTTCCGCACACTATTACGCCGCTACTTAAATCCTCCTGGACCTTTTGTGAAATCTCACCTTCAGGGAGTTCTTTAACGGTGGTTTCTTCTTGTCCAGGCTGTTCTGCTGTGGCAGGTGTTTCTCTGCTTGTAACGGAAGAAACATCGTCTGCCGGAGTTTCTTCTGTCCCTTCTTTCGGGAGATTTTCTTCAGATTCCTGTGTCTTCTTTTTTCTTTTCCATATCGCCATAGTGGAGTTGTTTCATCCTTTATAATTAGAGTTCCTCACATAAACTGGCAATAGCCTGGGCTGCAATAGCCTCACCGCGACCAATGGCATCTACTCCTTCCATCGTTGTTGCCTTGATGTTGACCCTGCTCGCATCCACACGGAGCCATTCCGCAATATTTTTTTTCATCTCTAATTTTCTTGAACCGATTTTCGGTTTTTGGGCAAGTATCATTACGTCCACATTATTTACCCTGCAGCGTCTCTCTTTCACAAGATCGGCAACTTTTAAAAGAAGGAACATGCTGGAGACACCTTTCCACTTCGGATCGGTATCCGGAAAGTGTTCTCCGATATCACCAAGGGCTGCCGCTCCGAGTAATGCATCGCATACGGCATGGAGGACGACATCTGCATCCGAATGGCCAAGCAGACCCAAGTGGTAGTCAAACTCAACGCCGCCCAATACCAGTTTGCGGTTTTCAACAAGTTTATGAATATCATACCCGATCCCAAACAGCATGAACCCTCTCTTTAATATCCACCCGGTTTTCTCAGTTCTAATTCTTTCTGCCTTTTTTCGGCACGCTTGCGGATCTTTGCATTATAGCTATACAAAGCTGCTTGTTTATAAATTGCCTTAGCCTTATTCACATCGCCCAACATTCTTTCGTAAATTATTGCTGCTTTCAACAGCACCGGTTGCTTAATATGGGGATTTAACTGATAACTTTTTATATAATATCTTGCCGCGTTTTCATAATCAGCAAAATAGCCTGATTCATATGTTCTGGCAATTTCAAAAGCAGCATCGCCAGCCTTATCACTATCAGGATACTCCTTAATCAGTTTTTCCAGGCGTTTAATGGCGGTAAGGCGATTTTCTTTACCAAATTTTTTTTTGTACATCAAAGCGTCTTTAAACAATATGTTTGCTTCTTCAATATTACGCAATCTCACTTCGGTACGCACAATCTCCAAGCCCTCATCAGTGTAAAGCGGTTGCGGCACCTTGTCCAGGGCATCAAGTTCCCTGCGCGCCTTTTGAAGTCGCAACTGGTTGCCTGTGCTTTGATAATATTCCCTTAATTCATTCAGAGACTTACGATAGTTTTCCCGGGAGACAGTTACCGCATGAATCAGTTGCTCTTCTTTGGTCTTTAATTCGTCAACCGACAATTTCGTCTTGCACACCACACAATATTTCTCGTTTTCATCGATTTTGTCAAAGCAATTCAGACAGTAATTTGCCGCATACGCCGGGTATGAAATAAACACCAGACAAGCCGTCACGAAAAAAACCTTTACGATCCTCATACTGTTTCTCCTATGTTAAACCACTTTTTCGCATAAGGCTCTTCACATTTTCCAGCAACATATTTACTTCCGATACCTGTCGCACCATTTCTTCCCTCTCCGTCCATCGAAGGTCACGATATGAGGAAATATTGTTACTAATATCCTCAATCACACGGTCAATGGCTTTGTCGATCTCAAATTTCATGAACTCGACAAATCTTTCACAAATTGCATCGGTACGTTTTATGAATTCATTCCGAAAGGACTTTCGCCTCTGGGGGAAAATAGCAAACCCGATGGATGCCAATGTCACAGCAATTCCTATAATGACAGGCGGAGGTACAATAAATGAGAACATCATCGTAACACCAACGCCAATCCCGACGGCAAACGCTTCGGTCAGCAAAAAGCTAATAAACCCACCCTGAACCAAGCTGTTCAGCTTCTCCGATTCCCGTTCTATATCCAATTCCCTGAACTCTTTGGAACGTGACTTTAGAGCAACTTCGATTTCGTGTTTTCGGTCGTCATAACGCCGCTCAGCGTGTCCATCAAGGATACTTCCCGCCCTGCGGTCATACCCCACTTCTTTCTCGATGTGGTCTCTTGCCAAATCCCATAATGACCGGTTATTTCTTGCGACGTAATCCACCACGTCATCGATAATACGATCCAGATCGGTTTGCGGATTTAACAGACCGTAGACTTCCCTCTTAAAGCGTTCGTCAAGCTTTTCCCGCCCCACCTTGGAGAGAATTACGGACTTCATCGTGACATATGAGTTCAGGAAATTGTCCAATTTTTCCTTTAACCGTGAGAATACAAGCTTAATCTCATCTCTGTATTTTAAGGTGTACTCCTGCATGTCCTGCTTTTTATTCTTAAGGCGCGTCTCAAACCGTTCAATACTTTTAATATCGGTGTTACACTTATTGACCTTCTCGCTGAGTTCCTGCTGGAGTTCGGTAAACACGTTGTACAAATATTTTAAAGGACTGACCAATTTAAAGTCGATCTTTGTATCGAGGTCCAGCTTTTCAAACACAAATGCTTCAACCTCTTTTATCCTGCTTTTTTCCAGGAGGACCATGTCTCCTTCAATTTTCGCCTTGTACGCCTCCTTCGCTGACATCGACAATATCTTTGGTTCAAAGCCAAGCAACCGGTAACAATTTTTTTCCAGAAAGGCTGTGATTTCATTCAGTTCCTCCGGCGTCTTCAAATCTGTCTTATTCAGAACAAACAATACCTTTCGGCCCCACTTCCCTTTCAAAAATTGCAGGAACTGCCGCTCGCTCTCCGTAAAAGGATGATCAGCAGAGGTTACAAAGAGGACGAGTTCCGCCCTATGGACAAAGCTTTCTGTAAGCGCAGCATGTTCTACAATAATTGAATTTGTACCGGGCGTGTCAACCAGCGTAACGTCTTTCAACACCTCCATGGGATACGTCGCCTGACAGAGATGGTCACCCACCTCTTTTACTTCTACCTTATCACCATACGTTAACAATGTAATTCGATTCGTGGTAGGCGTCGGGCCGTCTACCAGGACGCGCTCCCCGCACAAGGCATTGATAAAACTGGATTTACCCGAGTTGTATTCACCTGCCACCAAAAGATAAAATGGTTCTTCCAACTGGGTGCGCATTTCAACGACTTTTTTCTCCATCTCCGATAAGCCGACCCGTTCAAAAAACTTTTTCGAATTATCAAGGAGGTTTACGACCTCAGGATAAATGTCCCTGTGCTTCGCTTTTGTTGTTATATTTAACATAAAACAGACGAACTGATTATAAAATTGCCTTAATACCCGTTAATTAAATATTATCGGGGGATAATGATATAAGCTATGATGTTAGCAGTTTTTGCAATGCAAGTCAAACTTTTCTTTTTACCCGCTACCCGCAAAAGGCAATGGCCTCGATCTCCACACCCGCGTCCCGGGGCAACCGGGCAGCCTGAATCGCTGCCCTGGCAGGTGGTTTATGAGAGAAAAATTCTTTATAAGCATCGTTAATAGCCGTATAATCATTAAGGTCTTTCATAAAGATGGTCGTCTTTACAACCTTATCCAGAGAAGAACCCGCTGCCTCCAGAACATGTTTTATATTTTCCAATACCTGCCTTGTCTGAAGCCTGATATCCCCGTGCACTATCTCCCCGCTTGCAGGAAGCAGGGGAATTTGTCCCGACACAAACACAAAGCTTCCTATCTTGATCGCCTGAGAATACGGTCCGATTGCCGCAGGGGCTTTATTCGTTTCTATAACCATTTTCTCCATTCCAGCCTCCATTCATACTAAATATCCGGAAATTTAATACATCACCTTAGCCAACACCACGGTAAAACAATACGGTGCTTAACAGCATTCGGGCAAATCTGCTTTGTATCGCACAAGCTTTGAACCATACTAACAAAATTACCTGTTCTCTTTCAACCCTCAAGCAACTGTTTACGGTTTTTCATTGATTGTTTCAGCCTTTTTTGCTTCTATTTGTAACAACTATCTCCCTTGTGCAGGAATTTTTCCGGTACGGCTAAAATCAAAACCGAACTTGTATTTGATGCATTGCAAATCTCTCATAAGACAAAAACTGAAGACAATAAGTGGAAAATACCTATAAAGTTAGCGGAGTTATGCGTAATATACGGCTTTTGATAGAATACGATGGCACTGATTATGCGGGCTGGCAATGGCAAAAGAACGATAAAACCATCCAGGAAACCCTGTCGAAGGCAATAGGACAAGTCGTTCAGGAACCGGTCAAAATCTATGGCGCCAGCCGCACCGATGCAGGTGTCCACGCACTTGGTCAGGTGGCTAATTTTCATACCATTTCAGATATCCCATCCGAAAGACTACCCCATGCAATAAATTTTCATCTGCCTTATGATATCACGATAAAGACTGCCGCGGAGGTGACTTCATCCTTTCACGCCCAATATGGAGCACAATCAAAGGTGTATCAATACACACTACTCAATAACTGGATACGCAGTTCGCTGAATCGTAATTTTTGTTACGTGTTCGGGTTCCCGCTAGACATGGATAAAATGATTGCCGCATCAAAATATCTCATAGGAACCCGGGATTTTACCTCTTTCACAACAAAGGCCCGGTGCGAAAAGAACAGGACCCGCACCGTAAAGGGATTAGATATTATAAAAAAAGGGATATATATTTATTTTACCATAGAGGCGAATGGATTTTTATACAATATGGTGAGGACTATCGTGGGTACACTGATAGAGATAGGGAGAGGCAAGTTACCGGTGGAGCAGATAAAAGATATTTTAGATGCAAAGAGCAGAAAAATGGCCGGCCCCACGGCGCCCGCCAGGGGATTGTGCCTTATGGAGGTTAAGTATGAACCCGACCGGGAATAGGCTTCCGGTATCACCGGGAAGGACTTCTGAAAATTTTTTCTCTCTGCAAGAGCATGTAACTTCATTTCTCTGAAATGTTTTTATATCTCTTAATTAATTATTTTCCCTTGATTTACTCTGTAGTTTTATTATATTGCTGCGTGTATGTGAATTGAAGCCGAACGACAGTGGCGTGAAAATCGTAACATTATTTCGATAAGTGCTATATCAGAGAAACCGGAGCACAGCCATGACAGAATGCGCCCCCAATCAAAATAGAAGGCAGTACCCGCGTCTTAACGCACCTATCTACTGCAGGCCTGCACGCTTAACTTCTCCCCGTACCCCCCTGATTAATGTTGGACTTGGAGGCATCCGGGTTTACAGTGACAGGCCATTCAAGGTCGGTGAACGCCTGGAAATAGAATTATTTTTGCCAGACAAGACAAGCATCACGTGTAATGTAAAAGTCGTGTGGTTGAACCAACTGAACGACACGTCAACTGCACCATACGATGTCGGACTTCACTTTTTAGAAGTGGAAAGCGACGACTTGCGGAGACTGGCCGGCGTTTTAAAGCAGAACACGTAACCTTTCTTTTCTTTGGGAAAATAACAGGCCATCCGGGGAAAGGGCGTTTTACAACGAGCAAAGCCCCCCTTTAGTTAAGAGAAATCTTTAACGCCCGGGAGTAATACAACGCAAACTGCAATTTTCATAAGTTTTGATATATTCAGACCTCAAGATTCCGCCCTTTGCTTCAAACTCCTCTTTAGATATGCACCCGCCCTGTATCTCCCCCCATTCCTCACACAATAACCCGCTGTGTTTAATTCATTGACACACTTTTTAAAAATCGTTATATTTATAAAAAACAAATAAACCTTGTATTCTGTATCCGATTAACATCATACTCGTTTTATTGATTTATCCAATCCCCTTAAAACTCCAGAAAGGCTTGTTTATTTTTTTATTTTAGGAAAGGGTTTTCCATGATTTCAATTGAGGATTTTCTGAAGGTAGACCTGTGTGTGGCCGAGGTGAAGCACGCAGAACCCCACCCAAACGCCGATAAGCTGTTAATACTGAAGATCGATGCGGGCGACGGATCAGAAAACAGGCAGATTGTTGCAGGGATCAGAAACCATTACAAACCAGAAGACCTGATCGGGAAACGAATCGTTATTGTCAACAACCTTGCCCCGGCAACCCTCCGGGGTGTTGAGAGCCAGGGGATGTTGCTGGCTGCAAAGGATGGAGACAAGGTGGTAATCCTTACAACGGAAAAAGACATAAGGCCCGGAGCTAAAATACAATAAAATATTTGCAGAAAATGGCGAATTAACCATGCTGCAGGAGTTATATATCACCAATTTTGTATTGATTGATAGAGTCACCATCAAACTCTGTGAACGGTTAAACGTATTTAGCGGAGCAACGGGGGTAGGAAAATCATTAGTGATCGGGGCGCTTAATTTTATCCTCGGCGGTCGCGCAACGTCTGATGTTGTCCGAAGCGGCAAAGATGAGGCCACCGTGATAGGCAAATTCATTATCAAAGACGGAAATCTTCTAAAACAGATTAAAAAGATATCGGATAGCAACGCCATTGAAGACGAACTCTTAATTCAAAGGAGCATTGATACGAACGGGCGGAGCAGGTGCCGTCTGAACAACGTCCCTATTACAGTATCCATGCTCAAGGAAGTTGGAGAGGCCTTAGTCAACATTCACGGCCAACACGAACAGGAGACCTTGTTACACGGCACCAATCAGTTGTTTATCCTGGACGATTTTGGAGGAATTTCACCGTTACGGGAAGATTTTGCCGGGATCTATCACCTGTTTAACGAAAAAACAAGATTACGGAACATACTGAAAAGCAATCATCAGGAACGAAGGCAAAAGATGGATTTATATGCCTTCCAGATCGATGAAATTGATAGGGCACAACTCACGGCAGGCGAAGGCGAAGAACTCGAGAGGGAAAGGAGTGTCTTAAGCAACGCCGAAAAAATTTACAGCACCGTCACCGCCTGTTATTCACAACTCTACGAATCTTCAGAAGCAGTTATTGAAAGGTTAAAATCCGTCATCCAAGAGTTACAATCGGTTGCAAAACTCGACTGCGCCCTGCAAAAGATATTTGATGACTGCGGCCAAGCATTGTATCAACTCGAGGATACGGCCTTTTCATTAGGAAAGTATAGAGATGCATTCACTTATGACCCCCAAAGGTTGGAATATATTGAAGAGCGTTTAAATACGATCCGAAAGTTACGGTCAAAATACGGAAACACGGTGGAAGAAATCCTGTCGTATCGTGACGAGGCAGCATTAAAATTGAAGCAGCTTTCAGAGGAAGGAACAACGGCCGAGCATGTGGACGAAGAGATACAGGCATTTTCTGTTTCTTTGAAGCAGAAAGGCGATGAATTAACCCGGAGGCGTCTTTCAACTGCGGATAAACTGACTCTGCTGATAACTGAAGAACTTCGCGATCTGGGCATTCCCCACGGCCGGTTTTGTGTTCAGATTACGTCTCCCTTTTTGCAGAATACCGGAAACATCGATGTCTTCAGTGCGAATAGCTACGGATTTGATGAGGTTGATTTTCTGATCTCCCCGAATCCCGGTGAGGACTTAAAACCTTTGAGGAAAATTGCCTCCGGCGGTGAAATATCGCGGGTTATGCTGGCCTTAAAGCATCAACTGGCCAAAGTCGATAAGACGCCGGTGCTGGTCTTTGACGAAATCGATGCCAATATCGGTGGCAGGATGGGGGAGGTGATTGGAGAAAAGCTCTGCAGCATAGCAAGGTCTCACCAGGTGATCTGTATCACCCATCTTCCTCAGATCGCGAGCTATGCAGATGAACAATGGAAGATACATAAGCTGGTGAAAAACGGCAAAACGTATTCAACCATCGAAAACTTATCGGGCGAGTCCCGGCTTGAAGAAATTGCAGACATGATCCGGGGAAGTGAAAAAACGGATATTACCAGAAAACAGGCGCAGGAAATGTTACGGGATGCGAAAAGAAAGGTGAAAAGTAAGGGTTAATTCAAGATGCTTTTGTGTACCTTCCAGAAACATTAGCAGACCAGGAATGATAGTAAAATGTATTGGCGAATGGCCTGGAAACAAGAAATATAATGACGAATACCGTGTAGATACTCCTTGCTATACTCAAGAAGCTTACAAAAGATGAATTCTGCCTAAGGGGGATTATTTAAAAATGTTAGAACGTTTGCAGAAAATATTGGCTGAGGCAGGGCTCGGTTCCCGCCGTGAGTGTGAAAAAATTATTGCGGCGGGGAGAGTTACCGTTGATGGAAAACCCATAACAACCTTAGGCACTACCGCCGATGCGGATAAAAGCGAGATATGCTGTGACGGGACGTTGATACAAAAACAGCGCAAGATTTATTTCTTGCTCAATAAACCGAAAGGCTGCCTGTGCACAAACCGTGATGAACTGGAGCGGCTAAAGGCAATTGATATCATAAAAAATGTAACGCAAAGGATATATACCATTGGCAGACTGGATAAGGAGAGTGAAGGACTGATTATATTGACGAATGATGGTGACCTTGCAAATAAATTGTCTCACCCGAAGTATGAGGTGAATAAAACCTATTTTGTCGAAGTAGACGGGTACCTGACAGATGCGGCAATCAAGGCATTGGCATCGGGTGTCTGGCTTTCCTTCGGCAAGACGCGGCCCGTGAGAATTCAGAATGTACGGAGAGGCAGGCAAAGGAGCAGGTTTGAAATGGTGCTGAAGGAGGGCAAAAACAGGGAGATACGTCGCATGCTTGTTGAATGTAGCTACAAGGTGCGCATCCTGAGGCGGATAAAAATTGGCAATTTATATGACCCTGCCCTGAAAATCGGCAAATACCGGAAATTGGCGGACCACGAAGTGGAACGGCTTTACGCACTAGCTGAAAAGGCCGATACAAAAGGTGCGCTGCATTCGCCATCCCTTTTATGCGATACCCGGAAACGATGAAAATTCTTATGCCTTGGATTTTTTGTGCCTCTGTCTCTTTGTGGTCAAATTCTTTTTAATTGCATCACCGCTGCACCGGAAATTTATGTCACCCACGAAAGAATTATCCGTTTTTCGCGGGAGAATTTTTGTCACACCTACTCGTCCTCTGTGGTGAGCTAAATTTTTCAAAATAAAGATCGAGGAAAATATGACACAGTTGCAATTAGCCAGACAGAACATTGTTACACAAGAGATGAAACAGGTTGCAAAAGATGAAGGTCTGGATCCTGAATATATCCGGCTACGTATCACCGAGGGTAAGATTGTCATTCCTGCAAACCACAAACGCAAGGCATCAAAGATTTGCGGTATCGGCGCCGGGCTCAAAACCAAAGTTAATGCCAATATCGGAACTTCGGCTGATTATGCCGATGTCACAAGTGAGATGGAAAAGTTACGGGCAGCTGAAGGGGCGGGCGCCGACGCGGTAATGGATCTGAGCACCGGCGGCGATTTGCGGGCAATACGGAAAAAGATTATCGGGTCGGCATCTATTGCCGTAGGGAGTGTGCCAATCTATGAGGCAGCCGTCAAGACCGTTCAGCGCAGGCATTCGATTGTCGATATGACTGCAACAGACATGCTTAAGGCAGTACGGTTGCACTGTGAGGACGGCGTGGATTTTGTCACCGTGCATTGTGGAGCCACAAAGGGGGTACTCAAACACCTGAAAGAAAATAAACGCATTTGCGGTGTAGTAAGCCGCGGTGGAACATTTTTAGTAGAATGGATGGTCCACAATGGGCAGGAGAATCCGCTGTATGAAGAATACGATGAAATATTGGCTATAGCAAAGGAATATGACGTGACCCTGAGCCTGGGGGACGCCATGCGGCCGGGAGCACTGGCAGACGCATTTGACCGTGCACAGGTATACGAGTTAAACGTCCTTGCGGAACTTGCACAAAGGGCGCTGGACGCCGGTGTACAGGTTATGGTAGAAGGTCCCGGACACGTGCCGTTGAATCAGGTAACCGCCCAGGTTCAATTACAAAAGGAACTTTGCAAAGGGGTACCTTTTTATGTACTCGGCCCCATTGTCACAGACGTCGCCCCCGGATACGACCATATCACATCAGCCATTGGAGGGGCAATAGCGGCCGCGGCAGGGGCAGACTTTTTATGCTATGTAACACCGACAGAACATTTGAGCTTACCCGGTCCTGCCGATGTAAGAAGCGGCGTAATGGCCGCACGGATTGCTGCCCATGCCGCTGATATTGCCAAGGGTGTCAAATCAGCATGGGAATGGGATAAAAAGATGTCACAATTCAGACGAAAGAGGAATTGGGAAGGACAGTTCAACACCTGTATCGATCCCACGGTAGCCAGAAGCATCCGTGAAAAGGGACGACCCCAAAACGAAGAGGTCTGTTCCATGTGCGCTGAATACTGCGTATTTAAACTCAGTGACAAGGTATAAAGACCGGGAATTTACCGCAAAGGAATTGTGTCGAAATAATCAGGAGAAGTTTGTGATGCATTTGTTGTTACGTCTTAACGAAGATTTTCACCACTTCCGGTAACAGGCATGAAATCTGCTTTCCCCAACTTTGCTTGACAACAAACCATCTCCACTGGCTCCTGCCAGGGGTGCATTCAGGAGCGTTTCATAATTTTATAAAAACTGAGTTTTATTCCAAAATAAGAAACTTGAAATCGGCACAAAAAGCAGCTATACTTGTTTTTATGCCTAAAAGCGCGTGGCCAGGGGTTTGAATCCAAAGCAGTCAAAGAATAGTCCACCGAGAGGGCAGTAAAAACGCAGAGGAACACAGAAAAGGAAAAATGAAGAGCAGGAAACTTTTATGTGACGGAGTATGTTATGTAATACAAGGTTTGATATGTAAAATCATTCTCAAGGAGTGTAAAAATGTCAGAGCATTTTTCGAATAAAGAAATCGGGGAAAAATATAAGGCTGTTATTTCTTCGGCCAAATGTCCAAATTGTGATGGTGAGGCTGTGTCTGTAATGGTTAAAACAATGAAGGTACCGTGGATGATCAGATGTTTCAGTTGTGGCTATAGCGATGTAATCATGTGGATTGAAAAACAGGTAATGGATGCGTTGAAGAATATAAAGGTATTCAACCAGATATGGAAGGAAGGACAATCGATTGAAATAACTTTAAAATAAGAGGAACACCCTCTCCCTTTTCATCGGGTTCAAAATGCCTTTCAGTATTTTATCACTGAAAATATATCGTATTTATTTAATGCCTGCTTGCCATTGAGAAAGGTTAACTCAATCAAAAAGGCACATCCCACGATCTGCCCCCCCAGAGATTCGACCAGTTTACAACAGGCAGCCATAGTCCCGCCGGTTGCTAACAAATCATCTATCATGAGTACGCGCTGCCCATTCTTGATACCATCCTTGTGTATTTCGAGCACATCGGTGCCATATTCAAGCGCATAACTCATACTAATCTTTTCATAGGGAAGTTTGCCCGGTTTTCTGATGGGGGTAAAGCCGGCGCCTAAATTAAAGGCAACGGTTGGGGCCAGGATAAAACCACGCGCCTCTGCGCCAACCACGATATCGATCTTCTTATTTTTATAATAATCAGAGATTGTTTCAACAGCGCCTCTTAGTCCGTTTGGGCTTTGCAACAAAGGTGTAATATCTTTAAAGATAATGCCCTTTTTAGGAAAGTCAGGCACCTCGCGCACTAAATTTTTTAAATTATCCATAGCTCTTTATTTCTCTTTTGTCAAAAGATAGTATAGCTTTCGAATGGTTTCTTTCTCTATTTGTCTGACACGTTCACGACTTATATGCAATTTCGCTCCTATTTCTTCCAGTGTTTTTGGTTCGCCATCGATCAGCCCGTATCGGAGTTTTATTATTGCGGCTTCCCTTTTATCAATAATATCCAGTAGTTTTTCCAGGGTTTCTCTTTCATAAGTTTCTTCCATTTCTTCTTCAGGCGCCGGAATTCTCCTGTCGGGTATAATGCTGTCAAGAGCCCATATAAGGTCAGAGCCCGTGATGTCTGTCTTGCTGAGAGATCCCGTTGAGCGTATGGCGTGTTCAATGGACTCTACCTTTTTTGCGGTAATATCCATCTCCTCAGCTATCTCTTCACGGCTGGGAGGCCTTTCCAGCCTGTCAAGGAGACCAGTCGATGCGGTTTTCAGCCGGGATATCTTCTGTATCATATACGAAGGAACACGGATTGTTTTCGTCTTATCCGTCAGGGCGCGGCGGATTGCCTGTTTGATCCACCATGTGGCATACGTGCTGAATTTATATCCGGTCGATGGATCGAATCCCTGAACAGCGCGGATCAGGCCAATATTTCCCTCTTCGATCAGATCCAAAAAAGAAAGCCCCCGGTTGATATACTCTTTTGCTATACTCACAACCAAGCGCAGGTTGGAGCGTATCAGTTTTTCCCGCGCCTTTTCGTCCCCCTCTACTACTTTTTTTGTTATTTCCTTTTCTTCCTCAGGAGATAACAACGGAATTTGGTTAATTTCTTTCAGATATGTTTGTAAAGCCGATTCCGTATGAATGTTTCCTTTTTTGGTGTTGATAGTATATTAACCGTTCGCAGCGCCAGAATTCTTTTCTGTTGCGCCTCCCGTTTCATTGAATAATTGCTGTGAAGAGGCCGAATTTGAGGTTGATGTTACCGTACCTTTCCCTTCCGTATCGGACAATTTTTTAAGGCTGAGTCCTATTTTCCTCGCTTCGGGTTCGATGCGAATAATCCTCACCTCCAGCTCATCGCCAATATTGACAATGTCGGCGGGATTGGTGACCTTTTCGCTGGACAATTCTGAGATATGTAATAACCCTTCGATCCCTTTGCCGAGTTCCAGAAATGCGCCGAAATTCGTCAGTTTGGTAACCTTACCGGTGACGATATCACCGACCTTAAATTTTTCAGGTATCTCTCGTGTCCATGGATCATCGGAGAGTTGTTTCAAACCCAAAGCAACCCGCTTTTTTTCGCGGTCAACAGAAAGCACTACCGCCTCAATTTTATCGCCCTTCTTAACAATTTCTGACGGGTGCCCTACCTTCTTTGCCCAGGACATGTCTGATATATGGAGCAAGCCATCCACGCCTTCTTCGATCTCGATGAATGCGCCATAATTGGTAAGGTTGCGGACGCGGCCCTTTATCTTGGTTCCGGGTGGATATTTCTCTTCAATAACGGTCCAGGGGTTGACTTCAGTCTGTTTCATACTGAGTGAGATTTCCTCTTTTTCCTTGTCGATCTTAAGGACAACGACTTCAACCATGTCCCCGATAGCAACCATTTCCGTGGGGTGATTAATGCGGCGTGTCCAGGACATTTCCGAGATGTGCACAAGACCTTCGATGCCCGTTTCCAGTTTCACAAAAGCGCCATAAGACATAATATTGACAACCTGGCCTTTTACCCGGGAACCGACGGGGTATTTTTCTTCTATGTGCAGCCAGGGGTTTTCAGACTTTTGCTTTAGTCCGAGGGCAACCTTCCCCTTTTCCTTATCGATGTCAAGTATTTTCACCTCGACTTCATCGTCGATGGCAAGCATCTCTGAAGGATGGCTTATCCTGCCCCAGCTCATATCCGTAATATGGAGGAGCCCATCAAGTCCACCGAGATCGATAAATGCACCGAAGTCAGCAATGTTTTTAACCACTCCTTTTCTGACTTGTCCGATAGCAATTTCTGCCAATAACCCCTGCTTCTTTTTATCGCGTTCTTCCTCAATGAGCTTTCTTCTGGACACAACGATATTTTGTCTGGCTTCGTCTATTTTAAGAATTCGGCAGGTGACTTCCTGTCCAATGTACTGAGAAATATCACCGGGCGGCTTCACGTCAATCTGAGAGGCGGGTAAAAATATCGGAACGCCCATATCCACGAGCAGGCCACCTTTTATCTTTCTCGTGACGCGTCCCGTTATGATATCGCCTTCTTTATATTTCGAAATAACCCTTTCCCACCCGCGTATACGATCCGCTTTGCGTTTTGATAATTTAATCAGTCCCGAATCATCTTCCACAGCTTCCAATAAAACTTCTACATTCTCACCAATCTTTATTTCGGAAGGATCATCAAATTCAGATTTGGGTATCATACCCTCGGATTTGTATCCGCAGTCGATAACAATATTATCCCCAAGGGCGCTAAGGATACGGCCACTAAGAACCGAACCCACTTCAAAATTTTGAATAGAATCATAATACGTAGATTCCATCTTTCTTTTTGTATCCTCGCCTCCCACAATTTCTTCAACTTCCCTTTCAATGTCGGCTAAATTCACGTTGTATTCTTTTAAAATATCACGATCCATAATTTGATGATTTCTCCAAAATAATAATGAAACAATCGAAAAAAGTTTCATGAAATAAAATACGTTTACCGCTGCGTTAAAAAACTATTTTTTCATGACACATCTAATTTCTTTGAGTATGAGATTCACTACGTCTTCACTAGTTAATTTCGTCGTATTTATATAAATCGCATCACTACTCTTTATTAAAGGCGAGTTATTTCTTGTCGTATCGCGTCTGTCACGTATTTCCATATCTTTTATAATATCGTCATAGGAAAATTTCTTTTCCGGGAGTTTAAACTCGCCGTAACGTCTTCTGGCGCGTTCTGCAATATCAGCATCCAGGAAAAATTTCTTTTCTGCCTGAGGGAACACAACCGTTCCCATATCTCTTCCTTCGGCAACAGTGTTTCCTTCCGACGCAAGCTTTTGCTGTAATTTTACCATGCGATGCCGCACACCCGGTGTATCTGATATGTAATGGACATTATTGGTAACAGAAGGCAAGCGGATTTCTTCTGTAATGTTAACTCCATCCACAAACACCAGCAGATTTTCATCCTTCCTCTGGAACTCGATGGAGGTTTGTTCCATAAGTCGGCACAGGGCATTTTCGTCTGTGAGGTTTATATTTTCCTGCATCGCCTTCCAGGTAAGCGCCCGGTACATTGCGCCCGTATCGAGATACCTGAAGCCGAGCCGTTCGGCCAGCATCCTGGCAACGGTACTTTTCCCGGAACCTGCAGGGCCATCAATCGCTATTATCAAGAGCAACCTCTTCCATTTTATCCTGCTATAATAGCGTCCACTTTAGGTATGCGTATCCAGCCGAAATGTAAAATATACTAAATGGGGTATTTTATTGCAAGTGTTTTTTATCTCAACTCAACCCACCACGTTTTCTTATCCACCATTCTATGGAAACAAGTGCCAGGATCGAGAGAAAAATATAGCCATTATCCCACAAAGTAATTTGTCGTTTCCCTACGAGTTTGACAACAGGAGGATTTTCTATTGAAAATTTTTCTTTGATATTTGTCGCGGGAAGGTCAAAATATTCCCCTCCTGAAACTTCGGCCATTTTTGCAAGAATATCTCTCATGATGAAGGGATCTTTGAATTCCCTGTTTTCCAGCGCTATGTTGAAGACGGCATAATCCTGCCCGATTTCATCCGTTTCTCTCTTTGCTACCACCTTAACAATATAGTAGCCTTCTGAGCCGTGTTTGATAGTGGCCCTGTATTGGCCGTCGCCCCCTGTAGTCCCCTTTGCGGAGAATATGCTTTTTCCAGAAAATTCATCGGAGACGTCGATGGCTAATTGCACGCCGCCGAGCGGCTGGTAATTCCCTCCCACCACGGTGATTTTGATTTGTATTTCTTCATTTGGTAAAAATGTTTCTTTGTTTACCATAATATGAACGGGGTTCAAGGTGGGGTCTTTAATAAGCCATTTTATGGAATTTTGCCAAAATTTTATATAATGTCTATTGCTTCCGCCTTTACCCACGGAAAGAAAATTCCATCTCCACAGAGAATCGGTTGTAATAGCCATGCATCTGCCCTGTCCGGCATCCCGAACAGAAATAAGGGGCGGATTCCCCTTGAGCGGATAGATCGCCAATGATACGGCATCCTGCTTCAACCCGCTGGTTACATTGCATCCGTCAAGTTCGGGGAGGTCTTTCCAAATAGCGCTATTTCTGTCCGCATCGGCGTCAAGGGCAGTTACCGGATGTTTCAGCCCTTCGGTGGTCAGAATCGCCTTTAAACGGGTTGTGTCGATAGTATCCTTTTCCGCAACGAGGTTTACGGGCAGGATTTCGTCAATAGGTGTGCCATCGTATCCCCCCGTCGAAAAAGAAATATCTCCGCCAATCATCAGAAAGCCTCCACCCAGTTCCGTTACAAACTTTTGGATGTTCTTCAAATAATGCGAAAACCGGAAGAACGAGCTATCATAGGGCCGATAGTCGAAGTTCTGAAAAATGACCAGATCAAAACTGCCAAGCGCCTGCGTAAACAATTCATCTACGGGAAAAGGGATGAGGCTGAGTTCGTCAGTTCTTGCCTCAGTAACATCGCTTGGTGTTCGCAAGATAAAGAATGATATGAGATCAATATTGGGATCGCTTTTTAATACCCGTCGCAGAAAACGTTCGTCCCAGGACGGTCTCCCGCATACATGCATGATCCTGATTTTATCACGCACTACTTTTACGAGGAAACTGACCTGGTTGTTTTCTGTAATGGCTTCATGAGGCTGAACAGGAAGAGACAAGGTGTACAGGAACGTTCCTGTCATATGGGGTGTAAATGACAGGTCTATATGAAGTTCTCTTTCTTTTCCTGTATCTAATACCCGGGAAGCGATGATGTCGTTGCCTTGTTTTAATGTAAGGGGTAATTTGAGGTCGTCGTATCCAAAAATCTTTATGGTGACGTCTGCCTTCCATGGGCTTCGTACGAAGGTGAAGCTATCGTAAGAAACGTCACTGATAGCAATATCTCTTGCCTCCATATTGCCTGCCGGTGAAAACGTAAAAAAGGGAACTGAAAGATCCCGGGCAAGACTTGAAATGACTTCGAGTTTGTTCACGGTTGAAGGAAGCTCGGTCGTATCGGCGCCGTCAGAAAAGACCAGGTATCCCTTGACGGATTTACCCTCATAGCGTTTTTTAAGGAGCTTGAGCACCTGGCTAATATCGGTATTCGTGCCATCGAGCCCCAGCCCCCCTTCGATGTCGTTATAAGAAATCTCTTTTATTGTATCGGAAAAGGACAGGTAATCTACATCGAAGGTATCGTGCAGTTCAGCAATAAAAGACGCATTGTCTTTGAAAAACTTATTCACAAGCTGGAACCGGGTAATGCCGGTGTCACCGCCCTTCAGTGTCATGCTCGCGGAATTATCCAGCAGGCATACAACTTTATTTTTTAATTTAAGCACTTCTTTTTGTTCAATCTGCGGTTGAAGAAGGAGAATAACGATAAGTGTTGTAGCAAAGAAACGGAGTACAAAAAGAAGTAAGCGTTGGGAATGGAAGGAGACGGTTTTGACGCCAATCCACGAAAAGAATAGTACAGCAATCGCCAGAATTAAGACAAACACACGGAGCCAGAGGTTTTCAACACCCGCGAAAGTAAGGTTCCATTGTGTAAGATTTTCCATCGCCATCAAATAGTATCTCTATTCATTTATCAGGCTAAAATATCCGATATTGCAATCCTCGTTAAATTGCAGGGACGCGGAGCGCCGTGCCCTGCACTCTTCCGCTCTGTACCTATTTGCTTTGTGCTTTCGTCCGGGGCCTTAATCTGGTCTTCTTCTCCAGTGCAGCTAACCGCCGCAAGGTTATTCGCCTCACTCTTGATATCCGCGTATTTCTTGAGCAAATTTGACCACGAAATATAGGTAAAGCCGTTGAGATTCATGTGGGCCAGACCCTTTCGGACAAGAAAGGCATCGTTTTCCCGCATGGACAAGAAGTCCTTTTCAATCTTGCTTGGATTCCCGTCCTTTGCCCAAAATTCACCGGAGAAACCGCCCAGGAGATCGGGATACTTTTCTGTCACAGGGACAGGCGCCCGGGGCCTGTTTTCAGGCATGGGGTAGAGCACACCCGCTTCATAGAGTAATTTTATCGTAGCACAGGCTCGCTCACGTAGTGAAAAATTGAATCCGAAGTCTTATCCATGGAGTCCAGATTGGCATGACTATTTTCTGCCCATGCCTTTACCAGGCCAGGATACAGTGCCTTGTGACAGAGAGTACACTCATCGGCATTAAAAACACCCTTTGGCTCTTCGGGTGGCGAATAAAAGTAGTCCGGTGCCCAGTATCACTGGGTGGGAATCGGTTTCCAGAATTCCCCGTACGGACCTACTCCTTTATCCAGTTTTTGAGCCTGTATTGCACCGCAAAAAACACCAAAAAGTATTGATACCCCAACAAATGACCGGAGTCACTTCATTTACTTCTTCCTCCCCATAAGCCTAAGCCAATGAGACGATTGTCCAAAACTTATTTGCTCAATTATTATAACATAGCACTGCACAGTCGCAACCAAATTACCTGCACGGATTGTCTCCTTTGTTAACACGTATCATTATCCTCAATCTGTGGATTGCAGCTAGCCCTTTCCCGCTTTAGGGGGGGAAGGTTGGAACGGGGTGGCATGTTTTAGTCGTAGACACTGAAAAATATCTGTAAAATTTGTTTAGAAAATGCTAAACTTATTACAGTTTTATCATTAAGCCCCATCTTCTGAAGTTCTTTTGTCCTCTCATTTTTTGATTAGATCTTTGGCGGTTTACAATATCTTTTTTCGCAATACCAGCCCCCCTTCACCCCTGCCAGCGCGGGGATGGTTGTTTTTCCCACTCAGTGAGGAGAAACCACCCCTTTTATCCCTCCCCTTGAGGGAAACAGGGGAGGATATTGTTGTTTGAAATTCCGTAGTATTTATGTATTGATTTCACTCATTTCCCAAATTATATCTAAAACAACAAAAGGAGAGAGTTGTAATGAAAAGAGAAGAGCGAATGCAGAAGATCGAATCGTACGGCAAGGGGTACGCCCAGCTTGCGGAGGCATTAAAACAGTTTCCGAAGGAGATGTGGTCGTTCAAACCTTCGCCTGACCGCTGGAGCATCCACGAAGTTATCATTCATATCGCCGACAGTGAGGCGAATGCATACGTCAAGTGCAGAAAATTGATTGCTGAACCCGGAAAATCCATTGCAGCCTATGATCAGGACAAATGGTCGGAGGCATTTCGTTATCAGGATCAAAGCACTGAAGAGGCATTGGAATTATTCAGGAGACTTCGTCTTGCGTCGTACAAACTTATCAAGGCATTGCCGGAGCCGGTCTGGTTAAACTCAGTTGGTTCTCTGGAGAATGAAACCGTTACCCTGGATGATTGGTTGGAGGTTTACGAGGAACATATACCGGGACATATCAATCAGATGAAGAAACGGTATGATGAGTGGAGAAAGAAGTATCTGAAATAAATTAAGAAGGTTAGTCTACCTTCTGGTGATCATTTTTGACATCTTTTGATTGGTCTTTGCCTTCTTCTTTTATCTTTTCCAGGTTAATTCTGACCTTTTTTCCTTCACCTGCTCCAAGTTCTATCGCCTGACTCGTACTCTTAAAATCTGTTTTTATTACAGAAATATCATACGTATCCGCATCTAAATCTTTAAACTCAAAAAATCCGTTTTCCTGAGAGAAGGTTATCTTGAAAGATTTTTTTCTTGCCTTTGTCCCTTTGAGCCGTAATCTCGCAGATTCAACAGGTTCCCCTTTAATAACGTGCACAACATCTCCCGTAATCCTGCCTTTGGATGGTAACGTGTTAAAGGTCACTTCGTCTCCGTAAACAGTGCCGGCGCTATTTTGTGCGGCAAGCCGGCAATAGTACGTCGTTCCTGCCCGCAATCCGCTTATCCGGTAGCTTACTGGTATATCATCAAAGACGTTTTCTATGCTTTGTACAGGTGATGAGTCAGTATAATGCTCACTGCTCGTGCCATAGTGAAACCACGTTGTAGCCGGCAATCCCATTGCATTTACCGTCCCGGTCAAAGTAGCCAAACCAATTGCTATACTCGTTGCAGGCCCCGTTATCACCGCCGGGGGATTATTGGCCTCCGCGTAGGTTATCGTTATCGTGGCTATTCCGGTATTACCGACACTATCCATGGCTGTCACGGTTATCACATTATCCCCCTTTTCCAGTTTTATGTTCGGAATAGCCCACTCAATTGTTTTTCTTTCCGTCTCGTTCCTTCCCCCCGTATTACTCCACGCGATGGCGGTTATTTCATTTATATCGTCTGAGGCGCTGCCGCTGATTGTTATTGTACCGTTTGCGGTCGTATAGGTTTGATCAGTTGTTGGACTGGTGACAGTAATTGCCGGGGGTGTTGTATCCACGACAATGGAGGCACTGGCTGTGTCTGACATATTCCCGGAAGCATCTTTATACCATACATATATCGTATTCCTGCCGTCACCGTCACCTAAGGTATAGGACACATCCTCTTTGTAATTGATAGTTGGTGCTATTGAAGTCCATCCGGCAGTATATTGAGAAGGAGGAACGGCACTGGTAGAAAGATAATAACCCGTAACACCAGTATTGTCAGTGGCAGAAAGGTTTACGGCAACGGTTAAAGAGTTTGCGCAGTAACCTCCGTTGTTGATGCTCACAGAACCAACGGGCGGGGTTATTTCTGTCGTTTGTGCATGCATATCTATTGTAGTAAATGACACCTCGCTTCCGTATGAAGTTCCGGCGTCGTTCCTTGCCACAATCCTGTAATAATACGTCGTTGCCGGAAGCAACCCAATTATTCTCATACTTACCTCCGTGTCGCTTGTTCCAATTACCGTTTGAGTTGAAAAGGTATCTTTGGATGGCCCGTTGACAACCCGGTATTGAAACCATGCAGTCGTTGATAATCCATGAGCATTTACAATCCCAACTAACGTCGCCGAATTATGCGTTACATTCGAAGCGGAAACCGTCTTTATTGCAGGTAAAGAAGTTGCTGATGGCGAACCGGAGGCCGTGGCATGGAGAGCATAATATGCTGACTGCGTATTTTGGGAGTATACCCTGCCCCATGGCCTAAGGTCATGGATATGGGCAACTGTCATGTGATTTCGACTGCCGTATCGATGACTCTTGTTGCCTGACATTTCCACGTGGCTTTTCAGACAAGAGACACTCCTGTCTTCCTTCTTTGGTACGTATGAACCGGATGCTAGCGGTTCACCGATCAATAGCGCACCGAACAAAAACTGAAACCCGGCGCAACAGGAGAAACAGGATATAAATCTCAGCCTTACACATGTGGGAATACTTCTTGCGAGAGTGTTTTTCATAATCCTTCCCTCTTACGACCCTCAAATCTCTCCCGGGTTTTTTTCTCGTGATTTCTTGATTACATGATCTTCTTTATTTATTATACTTATATAGTCACAGTACCTTTTTTACACGTCAAACGCAACACATTTTTGGAGAATATATGTCGATCAAAGAAAACCTTGAACAGGTAAGACAGAACATCGCTGACGCAGCCGGAAAAGTGGGCAAAAGGCCAGAAGATATTACCCTGGTTATGGCAACCAAGACGGTAGATTCGGAACGGATACGTGAAGCCATCAAGGCCGGGGGGCGTATTATCGGAGAAAATAAGGTACAGGAAGCCCTGAAAAAATACGAGATATTAAAAAGAGAGGGGGCAGAATGGCATTTTATCGGACATCTCCAGACAAACAAGGTGAGAGACGTACTGAAATTTGCAGACATGATTCATTCGGTAGACAGGCTGCATCTGGTTGAGAAGTTGGACCAGCGGCTCCAGCAGGAGGGCCGTTCCCTGGACATTCTGATCCAGGTCAACACCTCTCATGAGGAAAGCAAATATGGTATCTCCCCGGAAGAGGCAATTTCATTAGTCAGGCAGACCGCCAGATACGATACATTGAAAATATGTGGGCTCATGACGATCGGTCTTTTTACGAAAGACGAAGTAATAATCCGTAAGTGCTTTAAAGCATTGAAGGAAATATATGACGCTATAACCAAAGAAGGCATTGACAGGGTATGCATGAAATATCTTTCTATGGGTATGTCCGGAGATTACCGGATCGCAATTGAGGAAGGCGCAAACATGGTGCGTATTGGAACAGCCATTTTCGGCAGCCGTCCGACCCCGGATGCCTATTACTGGCCGTCCGAGAAGACCGATGCAGATAGGGCCGGAAAGATGTGACGCCGGTTTTTTACAGGAAAACGGGACATAATGGCAATTCAGACACGGGGAGAAAGAACACCCCAAAGATGTTCAGCGTGAGTTTCTGTTATCCGCTTCACGGTTTCTGACAGAAAAGAATTTGATACGGAAAGGCCTGCTTTATCCCGATAAGTTCAACAAAATCAATGACTGGTCATACCCCTGGTGCGTCCGGCGCAACAGAGGGTAATACGTGTGCCCTGGCCATTAGCGAATCGGCAATCCCGCAAACAATACATTATTTTATACTCCCCGTAAAAACATAGTCATTACCCGCAACCCCAACATGGCAATTAATGCATGCATCGACCTTACCCTCCAGGCGTACTTCTCCATCGGGTTTATATTTTATCCAGTACCAATCATGCCCTGCGGGATAAAAGCCTTTCATCTTGTACATTACCGTAATCAAAAATAACTTCCTGTCATCAGTATAATTTTCTTTGATCAGTAATGCACCCTCCGGAAACACGCCTCTTTTATTCACAATGGTGTCCAGGGCAAGGTCATTTACATACAATTTAAGGATATTGCCGGGCGGCATGGTACTCTCGTAAAAGCCTTCTTTGCCAGGCCATGTGGGGTATTGCTGGTATGGATTGTCCACGGTCATATAAGTCCACAAGGTTTGTGCATCCGTCTCACCTTCTTTTTTCAGTAGTTCGCCAGTGCCACGTTTACTCCAGAATATTAGCAAGAGTGCGGAAATTAAGCAGGAGACAGTAAAGAGTGAAATGAAGGTTTGGTATTTAATGTTGGGGTTTTTGCTGGTAGACATGATACACATGTTCTCTGATATAATGATTAGAGTACCTTCAATTTTATACCTGAATCTTGCACCAAATAGACCGCTCACACGGGAGCGGTCTATTTGGTGCAAGATTCAGGTCGTAAATCGTAAATTATCCTCCATGCAGATACCCGCTCCTTTTACATATATGGCAAATCGTTTCTCTGTCATTCTTTATCCCCAGAATTTCTTTCCGGGCTGCAACGTACATCTCGTTATTCCAGATTTCTGCGAAAGAATTCTCGAGGATGTTGCCGAAGGCGTATTTTTCACTATAAACCGCACAGCAGGGCAACACGCTACCATCCCAATTAATCACCGTCTCTGTCCAGGGAAGCGTGCAGCCCACCCTTTTCTGACGTTTTTCTGAAACGACCGTATATTCGGGGTTATCGGGTATCCATTCCCTGTCCCTTTCCAGCGCCTTCAGGGTTGTCTCAAAGATTTCTTTCCCCATATCGGGTCTCATTTTGGATACCTTGATTGTGATCCCTATTTTTTGGGCCAGTTTCTTTGCCGTCTCTATCTCGTGTTCGTTGTGTTTGAAGACGTGAAACAGCCAGACAAGCCTGGTACGGCAACCGGGTATTTCTCTTTTCTTTTGAACCACCCTTTTCATATTATCCATAACCAGTTCAAAATCTCCACCGATATGGTACTTTTGATAGGTGGTCCTGCTTGCCCCATTGCAGGATATATAGATCTTTTCAAGCCCTGACTTTAACAACGCCTCAATTGTGGTATCTTCTATTTTCAGCGACAGGTTTGTACTGATCTTCAAATCAATACCACGCTCTTTTGCATAACGAACCATCCTGAGAAAATTCTTGTTCAGGAGCGGCTCTCCCCAGTTATACAAACGTATCATGGTGAGGTTTTGCCCTGTTTCGTCTATCACCTTTTTAAATACAGTGAAAGAAAGAAACCCCTTTTTAGCACTTTTGTCTTGCTGTCCTGTTGGACATAAAGGGCAGCGCAGGTTGCACAAGTTTCCTGATTCTATCGATATTTTAGATGGGAAATATGGCAGATATGTTCTCCCAAAGAATGCGTGGATATGAGGCAAGACGGATGTGTATAGTTTTTTCATAGCGGACATTTGTTAAATACTGTCCTTTTTATAGTGAATATTAATAAATTACGCACAGAACAACCCGCTTAGTCCCCCTTTATTCGGGGGATGAAGGGGGGGGTTATCCTATTTTTCGTTTTGAAATTCTAAACACTTAGGTAGGCAAGATAACAAATCACTACCGGGAAGCGGCTCCTATTTCTGATTTTTATGGTTCTTTTGCGTCATTGTCTCAGGAGGAGCATGAGGCGTTCTTTCCCAGAGTTTTACATATTTAACAAAAATATAAAAGGCATTTGAGATTGCCAGAATAAATCCAGGGAGCCCATCTAAAAACCCCCGCTTTATAATATAGACTTTAATAAATTTATAGAGGGGCCTGAAAATTAATTGGAACAGACTAAAACCCTTACCCCGTTCGACCATGACATCGGCAAAGATATTGGAATAGTTATCAATGGTCCTCAACTGATGAGAAAAATTTTTGTAATTGAAGTGGTAAATGTCATGTTTCATGTAGCCGGTCTTACCATCGACGATCACCCGCCCATGAGGATTTGTGCCTTGCCACTTCCCGTATCCCCTTTTGAAGAGTCGCAACTGATAATCCGGATACCAATCCCCGTGATAAATCCACCGTCCGAGATAGAAACTGCGCCGGGGGAAAAAAAATCCCAGCGTATCACCGGGATTTTGAAGAGCATTCTGGATTTCCATAGTCAGTCCAGAAGATAGTCTTTCATCGGCATCCAGGCAAAGGACCCAATCGTTCTTTGCCAGACCAATAGCGTAGTTCTTCTGATCGATATTTCCAGGCCACGCCCTTTGATATACCCTGTCAGAATATTCCGTGCAAATATCTACCGTTTTATCCGTACTGAACGAATCCACCACAAGAATCTCATCTACCCATCTTACACTCTCAAGACAATCACGGATTCGGGATTCTTCGTTGAAGGTGATAATGCAGGCAGATAGGGGATATTTTTGGTCCACCATAAATGTTACAATTAGGCCGTTTGAAAAATTCCTGTAATGAGGCGCTTTACTCTTCTGTCTTCTCCTGAGTACCTTCTTCAACTATTTCCTCTTCCCCTGCTTCTTCCTTTAAGGCTTCTTCGGCGCCTTCTCCTGCTTTTGTCTCTTCCGGAACAACACGCGCAACGGACACCAGCTTGTCTCCCTCTTCTATGGAAAAAAGCTTGACCCCTTGCGTATTCCTTCCGATAGCGCGAATGGCGTTAACTGAGGTACGCATCACCTTTCCCCGTGCGGTAATCATTATCAATTCGTCCTGGTCTCTTACATCAATCAGTGCCACGACCTTTCCGTTTCTATCGGTGGTTTTAATGTTGATGACACCCTGTCCACCCCGGTGATGAACGGGATATTCCGCAAAATCGGTGCGTTTCCCAAAACCATTTTCGCAGACAGTCAGCAGGGAGGCATTTTCGTCTACAATAACGATATCCCTGACCTTGTCCTTTTCCTTGAGGGTAATCCCTTTTACCCCATGAGTCACGCGCCCCATGGTTCTGACGTCTTCTTCGGAGAAACGCATGGCCTTTCCCTGTTCGGTGCCAAGGATGATGTCTTGTTTGCCGTTTGTCAATTTAACGCCGATCAGCTTGTCCCCTTCATCCAGGGTGATAGCAATAATACCACCTTTTTTCGGATTACCATAGGCGCTGAGCACGGTCTTTTTGATAATGCCGTTACTGGTCGCCATGACCAGTTGCCGTTCGTCAAAATCCCTGACGGGGATGAGAGAAGTCACCTTTTCGCCTTCTTTAAATTCCAGTAAATTGATGAGCGCCCGTCCTTTGGACGTCCTGGCCATTTGTGGAATATCGTACACCTTGAGCCAGTAAACCCGGCCCTGATCGGTAAAAAACAGGATATAGTCATGTGTCGACGCCACAAATAAATGCTCTATGAAATCTCCCTCTTTCATGTCGGCGCCGGCAACTCCCTTGCCTCCGCGATGTTGTCTCCGGTAGGATGTAAGAGGCAACCGTTTTATATATCCTTCGTGAGTAATAATAACGACATTGCTTTCCTCTGCGATGAGGTCTTCTATATTCAAATCCGTGACGGCACCGACAATTTCCGTACGGCGTTTATCACCAAAACGTTCTTTAATGTCCCCGATATCCTTTTTAATAATATCCAGCACCCTCTTTTCACTGGCAAGGATAGCCTGGTATTCTTTGATATCGGCGCATACTTTTTTATATTCTTCCTCTATCTTTCCCTGCTCGAGTCCCGTCAACCTCTGGAGTTTCATATCCAGGATGGAGTTGGCTTGAAGCTCCGAAAGGGAAAACTTTCCCATAAGCCCCTGGCGTGCGCTTTCCACAGAGTCGGAGGCCTTGATTATCCGGATAATTTCATCGATATTCTGGAGCGCGATACGCAACCCCTCCAGGATATGTGCCCGTGCCTGTGCCTTCTCCAGCAAGTAGTTTGTCCTGCGGATAATCACCACCTTCCGGTGTTCAATATAGCAGACCAGCATCTGTTTCAGGTTGAGTGTTTCCGGCCGGTTGTTGATCAGGGCAATCATGATGATGCTGAAACTGTCCTGGAGTTTGGTGTGTTTGTAAAGTTGGTTCAAAACAACCTCTTCGTCCTCCCCCTTCTTCAGATCAATAACCAGGCGGCTCCCTTCGCGGTCGCTTTCGTTGCGGATATCTGCGATGCCTTTCAGTTGTTCTTCGCGCACTAATTCAGCAATCCGTTCCAGGATGTTGTCCCTGTTGAGCTGATAGGGAATCTCTGTCACGACAATGCTCTTTTTCCCGCTCTTGGACGTTTCGATGTGTGCCCGCGCCCGCACGGTAATCGTCCCGCGGCCGGTCCGATAGCCTTCTTTGATGCCTTCGGAGCCGCAGATGAGCGCTCCTGTGGGGAAATCAGGTCCCTTGATGATCTTCATTAATTCATCAACAGTGATTTCGGGATTATCAATAACAGCAGCAATTCCATCGCAAATTTCATTCACATTATGCGGTGGAATACTCGTGGCCATGCCGACCGCAATACCGGAGCAGCCATTGCACAGCAAATTGGGAAATTTAGAAGGAAGGACGACCGGCTCTGTCCGGGTATCGTCATAATTGGGCACGTAATCAACGGTCTCCCTTTCCAAATCTTCCATAATAACCATGGTAGCTTCCGTCATACGCGCTTCCGTGTAACGCATGGCGGCAGGGGGGTCACCGTCGATGGAACCAAAGTTCCCCTGCCCCTCGATGAGGGGATATCGATAGTTAAAATCCTGAGCCATACGGACAAGGGTAGGGTATACCACCTGCTCCCCATGAGGATGATAATTACCGGTTGTATCACCTGCAATCTTGGCGCATTTCCTGAATTTGGAACGGGGGCCGAGTCCGAGATCATTCATGGCAACCAGGATACGTCTCTGTGACGGTTTCAGGCCATCCCTCGCATCAGGAAGGGCGCGGCTCATGATAACGCTCATGGCGTAGCTCAGATACGAATCCTTCATCTCTTCTTCGATAAATAATTCTTTTATATTTTCTCTTCTCTCAACCATGGAAAGTTACCTCGGTAACAAAAGGATTGTTTCTCTTTTCTTCCGCAATCGTTGTCGACGGGCCATGTCCGGGATACACAATCGTTCTTTCATCAAGGATAAACAATCGCTCTCGGATGGACCGGACGAGCCTTTCCTGGCTGCAACCCGGGAAATCCGTTCTGCCGATACTTTCTTTGAAAAGACTATCTCCCGAAAACAACACGGGAGGAATTCCATTCTCCCGGTTTTTGCCGTATAAACATATCCCTCCGGGGGTGTGGCCGGGGGTGTGAATTATTTCAAATGTGCATCTGCCAATTGCAATCGTATCTCCATCTTTCAGCAATCGGTCTGCCAAAGGAGACCGCACCGTTGTTCCTCCGTAAAAAGCGGCAAGGATGGAAAGGTTTTTTGCCGGGTACGGGAGCATGTCCTGGTCATCTTCGTGTACGCAGATTTGAATGCCGGGGAAGGCCTCTTTGAGTTCGGCATTGGCGCCGATATGATCGCCGTGCCCGTGTGTGATTACAATGAGTTCAGGAACCAAACACTGATTTTTTAAGAAATCAATGATGGTTCTTGCCTCTGCACCCGGATCAATGATCATTGCCCCGGCAGAGTCATTGTCAATAACAATATAGCAGCATACCTGCAATGGCCCTACGTGTATCTTCTGTATAAACATGCCTAATTTTCCCTACTTTGATCGTAGATGGTTTTCAATCATTTCTTTCAGCTCACAGGGACCTGTATTATCCCACAGTCCGATAATCTTGCGCTCACGTTCGGCATTTTCCACTGCGTCTGAGGCGTGCGCCGCGTTTTTCATGATGTCCTCCCCGTAAATCCTGCGCACCTTGCCCGGCTCCCCCTTCTTTGAGTCGGTAGGACCGAGAATGCTCCGTATTTTGGAAATGGCGTCAGGACCGCGATACAGCAGGGCGAGGCAACGGGCGGTTCCGGGTCTTTTCTTGTCGGCCGGACTTGCCTTTTCCGGATCCAACCCCGTCATGTACAGCACGATCTTATTGAATTCATGCATGGCATTCATGTCTTTCAGTTGTTCCGCCAGCTGTTCTGCATGACCAGTAACGATCGTATCCGGCACCTCGAAGGTAAAAACGGATTGAAAGCTTTCTTTCAGCTTTTCGGCGATCTTTCCCGGTTTGGGCTTTAATTTCTCCCGGAAAATGTTTATGAGAGGGCCATAAAACTCCTCAGCCTGAGTGATGCTCATCCTCAGGAGCTTTACGCCGACAATAAACAAGCCTGTTCTCGAAAACATATCGATGATATTTCCCGGCAACGGACTTTGCTCCTCAAAGGGCTTCAGGATCACTAATGTTGTTTCCGCCCTGACCCCTTCCGGAAATTTTACAATGTCTTCTAAAACTCCCCCGTCGGTTGGCAAATATTCGGCGAACAGGGCCAGTTGTTTGTCATTCGTGTGCTGGTCTGCGGCGGATACGACAGCCGGTTCAAAATACTCTACCTTACCATCCGAACTTTCCACGTAATCTCCAAAGCTTCCGCGGATGGTATGTCCCTGAAAACTGGTAATAGGCCCGATCACATCGTCCTTGAGCTTCTCAAGGGCGCGGGGGCCTTTAAAAAAAAGCAATACCGTCCGGTTGGTAATTCGAAATTTGTTTACCTTGCGGAAGTTACTGTTGATATAATCAGTCATGACCTTTTTCCATGCCGGTTTGCAGTCTTGTTCTTCGATGGTCGCGCAATATTTATCGACAAAGGCATCGCTCGGCGCAAACATCGTTGCGCCTACAATCTCTAAGTTTGTCAATGAAAGCAAACGGCCCAGGATGCCGCCGGTACGGCTTTTTAAAAGACTGTAAGGAGTAATCAGTGCATATGCAAGTTCATCCGCCATAGGTTTGTTTGTCTCCAAAAATCCAAAAACCAGTATTTGGGAAATAATAAATAATGAATTTTAAACGAATAATTTTAACAAAATGGATAAGGCAGGTCAAATACTTTTAAGGGATTCCATAGTGCAATAAAGCCGAGACAAAATCCCAGCCATCAAAGGCAGAGGAGGCTTGGGAGTGTGAAAACTTCCTGAAGAAGAATTTTCATTTGATCGGAGTGTACGCCTCCGATTACTTGCGCGATGGGTGTTGCTTGCGGCTCCTTGCAGGCCGCATGGCGTTAAAGCGTCAAGTGGAACGGATTGTTAGCCAAAACCTATAGTTCATCGTCAGGTATCGGTTTGCGACCCGGTACCGTAGCCAATATTTTTCTGAAATCTTCCTTTTCCGCAATTTCCCTGATCTGTAAAATTTGCTTACGACGAGACGATAGGTGTTTACGGTAAAAAATATGTGCCGCCATCTATTTTTGCCTTCGATGTTCTAGCATCGTCCTTATGTTTCACTATGAATTGGCGCATGGGACGCACCCTACGCTTGCTATCCATACAATTTTTATGTAGGGCAGGGCATCGCCTGCCAAATCAAACTAATGCAAGCAGTTCTGCCTGATTGAGCGGGCATGATTCGGGGCTGAAAAGTTCCCGAATATTGGACAGGAAGGTATCCGATATGGACACGAAATACTGACTGGAGGCCTTGATGTAAACGTTACCCTGTTCTGCAGTGCTGATTTCAAAAAAGAGCGGGCACGTGCCGGAGTGCTTCTTTATAATTTCCCTGAGCCCCAGTAACTTTGCTTCTTCGTAGCGGGATGCTTCAAACCGGATAGTTATACACTTTGCAAGGCGCCTGAACGCATCCTTTTCCGCTATAATTTCTTTTATCCTCACCGACGGGGCAGTACTCTGGAAACCGATCTGTCCCCTTACGAAAACGACTTCATCAACATTTAACAGCGACTGATACGCCTTCATTTCCTTGCTAAAGATAACACATTCAGTTGCACCCTTCATGTCTTCCAGGGTGACATACATCATGGGATCGCCCCGTTTGGTGGTGCTCGGTTTGAGGTTGGCAATGATACCGCTGATAATCACTTCTTCCCCCTCGGCATGTTCGGCGATTTCTGCGGAAGATACCGTGGATAACTGTTTGATTTTTTCCTTATAGGCATGTAAGGGATGCGAACTCAAATAGAAACCCAGGCTTTCCTTTTCTGCCTGGCGTATTTGCTTTTCAGACCATCGTTCCACAGGGGATAAATTCATACCTCCGGTTAAATTCAAACTGCTGGAGAGGTCGAACAGAGACTTTTGACCCTTGCGTCTATCCTTACTTACAATACTGCCTAATTCCATAGAGGCGTCGAGCCCGGCGAGAAGTCTTGCCCGATGGTCATCCAGAGAATCGAAACACCCTGATCTGATTAATGATTCGATTACCTGTTTGTTGACAACACGCAGATCAACCCGCTTGCATACATCCTGGATTGAAGTGTACTGCCCCCCCTTGTTTCTGGACTGAATTATAGACTCAATGGCCTTGTCACCCACATTCTTGATTGCCCCCAGTCCAAACCGTATCTTGTTCCCTTCGGAAATGGTAAAGTCGTTCTGACTTTCATTAATATCAGGGGGAAGGACGTCGATACCCATGTATCGGCAGTCCTCGATATAGTCCACTATCTTATCCATGTTCTGTTTTTCACAACTGAGCTGGGCGACCATATACTGAACAGGATAATTCGTCTTCAGGTAAGCGGTTTGATAAGTAATTACCGCATAGGCAGCGGAGTGGGACTTGTTGAAGCCGTATCCGGCGAAGTATTCCATCAATTCGAATATGCTTATGGCGATTTCCTTCGGGATCCCATTCGCCACAGCGCCGTTGATAAATTGGTCTTTGAATTTTGCCATGATCTCGGGTTTCTTCTTTCCCATGGCCTTGCGAAGGTTATCGGCCTGATTCAGGGTAAACCCGGCCAACCGGTTTGCAATACGCATGACCTGCTCCTGGTATAAGATTACGCCGTAAGTCTCTTTCAGGATAGGTTCAAGGGAAGGGTGAAGGTAGGCGACCTCCTCTTTTCCATGCTTTCGGTTAATGAAGGAGTCCACCATGCCGCTCTGCAGGGGGCCCGGCCGGTATAAGGCCACCAGCGGTAAGATATCCGCAAATTTGTCCGGTTTTAGCTTTTTTAATAACTCCTTGAATCCGCGGCTGGTTTCTACCTGAAAGACACCCTTTACATCTCCACGGGATAACAATTCGTAGGTCTTTCTGTCATCCATGGGAATCTTGGCAAGATCGATATCCTCCCCGGTAGTTTCCCGGATTAGCTTGAGGGTTTTGTCAATAACCGTTAGCTTCCGAACACCGAGAAAATCCGCCTTCAACAGCCCGATCTTATCTACCAGTATTTCATCGTAAAACTGAGTGGTAACCACGTCTCCATTTTTTGCCAGCGGGACGTATTCGGTCAATGGTTCATCCGAAATTACGATGCCCGCCGCGTGCACGGATGCGTGGCGGCACAATCCTTCCAGTTTTTGGGAAATGTCAAACAATTCATGGATGTGTTTTTCATTCTCATACAGTGCCTTGAGTGCCGGTTCCTGCTCCAGCGCCTGCTTTAAGGTTATATTGAGGGTATTGGGGATAAGTTTGGCTACCTTGTCCACCTCGGAAAGAGGAATGTTCATTACCCGTCCCACATCCCGGATAACGGCCTTCGCCTTCATCGTCCCAAAGGTAATGATCTGGGCAACGTTACTGTCGCCGCCGTACTTTCCCCGGACGTATTGGATGACCTTCTCACGGCCTTCCGCACAGAAGTCGATATCCAGATCGGGCATGGAGATTCTCTCCGCATTCAGGAACCTCTCAAACAATAAATCGTTTTCGATGGGGTCGATATTGGTAATATTGAGCACATAGGCAACCAGACTCCCTGCCCCGGAGCCGCGCCCTGTGGCGGGAATGCGATGCTGCACGGCAAAATGGATAAAGTCCCACACAATCAGGAAATAGTCCACAAATCCCGTGCTTTCGATAACTTTAAGCTCATAATCCAGACGCTCACGGATATTCTGCGTGACGGAACCGTATTTTTGGACTGCACCTTCCTCGCAGAGTTTTCTCAGATAGGCGCAGTTGGACATGCCATTTGGCGCGATGAATTTAGGGAGGTGCATCTTCCCGAAGGCCATTTCCACGTTGCAGCGTTCGGCAATTTTTACCGTATTTTCAATGGCCTCCGGTATGTGTTGAAAGACCGTGTACATTTCCTGAAAATTTTTAAAGTAAAATTCATTCGTTCCGAAACGCAGCCTTTGAACGTCTGACAGGTGCTTCCCCGTATTGATACACAGCAGGGCATCGTGGGCTGTCGCATCGTCCATATTCATGTAATGAATGTCATTCGTTGCAACGAGGGGGATGTTTAATTTTTTTCCTATTTCTGCCGCTTCTGATACTAATCTAGACTGTTGTTCGATTCCATTATTTTGAACTTCTAAGAAAAAATGATCCGGACCAAAGATATCCTTGTATTCCTTTGCCACTTTCACGGCCTCTTCCAAGCGATTATTTACCAGATAACGATTGATTTCCGAGGTCATACAGCCGCTGAGACAAATAAGTCCCCGGGAATGTGTCTTGAGAAGTGTCTTATCGATCCTTGGTTTATAGTAAAAACCCTCAAGATATGCTGATGTGGTGAGCTTTAAAAGATTGCGATAGCCTTCGTTATTTTTCGCGAGGAGTGTGATATGAGTGAGCGTCTCTTTGCCGTTTTTCGATTCTTTATCAAAACGGCTACCCTGTGCCACATACGCCTCATAACCCAGAATAGGCCTTATCCCCCTGGACTTTGCAGTTTCGTAAAATTCCACGGCGCCGAACATGTTTCCGTGATCGGTCAGGGCAAGGGCGGGCATCTTCATCTGGACAGCCCTGTCCACGAGGTCATGAATTTTGCAGGCGCCGTCAAGGAGGCTATATTCACTGTGAACATGAAGGTGGATAAAATTATCTTTGCTCATGACCGTTCTTTCAGGGTATGCGTATAAGGGTGGATTAGGGCGTTGGTTTTTTACGCCGAATCGTTCGACTGAACTCACGACGAAGTCCGCCTTCACAATACCCACCCCTCAATCCCTCCTGGGCAGGCACTCAGGGGTGGGGCGCTCCGATTAACCTATCCTACCGCGAATCCGCATAAATAAAATAAAAATTCCTTATCATAAAATTAAAAATTGTAATTTATCCTGTCACTTAATTATTGTAATATATTACTCGGAAAATCAAGCTCAATTTGATAATTACTCAAAACATGGAGAAAGATCATGAAAAAATCTTTGGGTGCAAAAACCGTAGTATATCCAACACCGGTCTTTATTGTGGGAACCTACGATAAATCCGGAAAGCCGAATGCGATGAACGTGGCATGGGGGGGGTTGTGTTGTTCCAGTCCTCCTGCGGTTGCAGTTTCTGTCAGGAAGGCCACCTATACGTATGGAAATATCACAGAGCGAAAGGCCTTTACGGTAAATATTCCTTCTGAAACCCATATAAAGGAGGCTGATTATTTTGGAATTGCGTCAGGAGGAAAGGAAGACAAGCTTTCCGTTGCCGGACTTACCGCGGTTAAGAGTGACCTTGTCGATGCCCCGTATATTAAGGAGTTTCCGTTTGTTCTGGAGTGTAAATTGATTCATACCCTTGAAATAGGACTACATACCCAGTTTATTGGGGAGATTTTGGATGTGAAGGCTGAAGAATCAGCGCTGGGAGAGAATGGGAGCCTTGATATAGAAAAAGTTCATCCGGTCTTATATGCTCCGGAAAATCGAGCGTATTATGGAATTGGACAATATCTTGGCAAGGCATTCTCTATCGGAAAGCAGGTGAAAAGTCATTGATGCGGGATGATAGAGTAAACGTCTTAACCAGGTTGACATGTAATAGTCATTGCGAGCGACAGCAAAGCAATCTCATGGGTTAGATTGTTTCGGGCTAATGCCGTTGCAATGACAACTTTCTTTTTGTGTTTACTATAGTTCACCACCGCCATCATGCTGCTTTTGTGGTACCCTGAAAACATGAAAATATCTTAGATGTTTCGGTGAGTCCTCTCACCGAAACAAAATAACGTGGTAAGGCACGGACGTTTCGTCGTGGGGACACACCGAAACATCGCGCGCCGATCAATAAGGAATTTTTGAACACGTGAGAAACATTATATTGGGAAGGAGGTCCTTCTATGCCGGTGAAGATATTAAAAGAATTCCTGGACAGCCATAACATCAGGTACGTCGTTATCAGCCACTCCCGCGCCTTTACTGCCCGGGAAACTGCAACCTCTGCCCATATTCCGGGAAAGGATTTGGCTAAGACGGTTATGGTGAAAATCGATGGAAAAATGGCTATGGCTGTTCTTCCGGCTTCCAGCAAAGTGGATTTTGACCGTTTGAAGACGTCTGCGGGGTCAGGTAAGGCTGAAATTGCCGATGAAAAGGAATTCAAGGATTTGTTTCCTGAATGTGAAGTTGGCGCCATGCCACCTTTTGGGAATCTTTATGGAATGGACGTTTTTGTGGCGAAAAGTTTGACAGAAGACGAGGAGATAGCATTCAACGCGGGTTCACACAGGGAACTGGTCAGGATGGCATACAAGGATTTCGAGAGGCTGGTGAAACCGAAGGTAATGGAGTTTTCAACTGAAACCTAAAGGCTGCAAACCACAGAGGTTTTTTATCTGTGTTTATCGGCGTGTATCTGCGGCCAATTGCAGGGGTGAAAATTACATGATGATGAATGATATCAAAAGTATTTTAGAAACGGCGATTTCAGAAGAAGTAAAGGCAAGCCGGTTTTACTCCCATCTTGCACTCCAGATGGAAGACAGGGGAGCGCGCTTAAAATTTGAGGTCATGGCTGCCATTGAGCTACGACACTATGAGTGTCTTCTGTCGTATTATCAGGAAAAATTTCAGCAATCACCCGTCATGCAAGAATCCGGGGAATGGAAGATCATCCGACCTGAAATCCCGCACAGGACGGCATCATTTGGGGAGGCCATTAAGATTATTATGGACACGGAATGGCGGGCTTACAATTTTTACAAGAAGGCCTTGGAAATCTCGGTTGATGAGAATGATCAAAAGATTTTTAAAACACTTGCTGACATGGAATTATCTCATTATGAACAGTTCAGGACAGAGTATAATTATATGACAGAATCCATTGTCCGCTTTGCGAGCGAAGATATCCCGTGGATGATGGAAGTGTATTAATCAAAATCCCTTAGATAACCAAAAGGTTATGGTAATTCGTGTGATGTAAAAATATAAATGGACAGATTAAAATGGTCTGGGCATATCTCGGTAGAGATGAAAAGGGGGTTAAATTATGGAAAAAATGGTTTCAAAGGAAATAAAAATTGAATTGCCAGGTGACTTGATGGAAATTATCTCAAACAAAGAAATAATGGCGATGCTTCTGGATAAGGCATTGAGTAAGGCAGAATATTATAGGAGCCGTTGTAAAGAATTTGAAGAAAAATATGAGGAGTTAAAAAGGTGCATGGAATAATATCTGCATTAAGAGTTAATATTGATGATGTAATAAAGACCATAAAAGAACGTGTCGTATAGTGTTTAAATTTCACTGATAAAATGATGATTGGACATCGCTTACCCTTGCGGATGAGATCCGTAACAATGAATCGAAAGAAATTTTTGAATTTTTGTATTGACATTTTTTTGGGAAATGTTTTAAATAGTAAACGTTTACAAAAATAAACGTTTACTATTGCAAACAATAATCTCTCATATCCCCAGGAGAGACTCCTTTCCTTCCGCAAACAACCAAGCGGGAGGAGTTAGATACAAGGAAAAGTAACAATTCTGCTCCTGCAGAAAAAGCCGTAATCACAGAGTTTGTTAGAAGATAAACAGAAAAATTGTGCGGATTTTTCTTTTCATTTGATTTCCCTCGGTACAATTTCCGTTGTATGAAACGTGTATCATCTTTAAAACGTTATTTTGCACAACTCAATTATCTTCCCGTCGCCAGGGCTTTCACTATAAAAGTGAAGCAGACTGCTGGATTTAATTTTAAAAACTGATAATTTTATTTACAAGAATATGCTGAATGACAAAGTGATTTTAATTACAGGAGGCACGGGTTCCTTTGGGAAAAAAGCTACTGAGATAATATTAAAAAAATATAAACCACAAAAGCTGATTATTTTTAGTCGTGACGAACTCAAGCAGTTTGAGATGGCACAAATTTACCCTCCTGAAAAATATCCCTGTATGCGCTACTTTATCGGAGATGTGAGAGATAAAGAGCGTTTATACAGGGCCTTTTATGGGGTTGATTATATAATTCATGCAGCTGCATTAAAGCAGGTGCCCACCGCCGAATATAACCCTTTTGAGGCAGTAAAGACAAACATAATTGGTGCAGAAAATGTGATAAACGCAGCCATTGATAACAATGTGAAAAGAGTGATAGCGCTGAGTACAGATAAAGCCGCTGCTCCTATTAATCTCTATGGTGCAACAAAATTGTGTTCTGATAAATTATTTATATCAGGCAATATATATTCGGGGTATCATAAGACGAGATTTTCCGTTGTACGATACGGAAACGTTGTGGGAAGCAGAGGGAGCGTTGTCCCTTTTTTTAAAAAAATGAAACCTACGGGTGTTCTTCCTATCACGGATCCGCGAATGACACGTTTCTGGATTACACTGGAACAAGGCGTAGATTTTGTCCTAAGGTGTTTGGAAATAATGAGTGGCGGGGAATTGTTTGTCCCCAAAATTCCGAGTATGAACATCATGGAACTGGCAAAGGCGATTGCACCCGAATGTAAGCATGAAATTGTTGGGATACGTCCCGGTGAAAAATTACATGAAGTAATGATACTGGAGGACGATAGCAGGCACACTTTGGAATTTGATAAGTACTATATTGTTGAGCCAGAGTTTCATTGGTGGTCTAACGAGAGCCATATAGCCAACGGTGGCAAACCGGTAAGAGAGGGTTTCAGATATGCCAGCGATACGAACGATAAATGGCTTACTACAGAAGAATTAAAAGAAATGATCAATGATATATGAGTATAATACCATACAGTAGACACTGGATAGACGAAGACGATATTCAAGCTGTTGTTGAAGTATTGAAATCAGACTGGCTTACTCAGGGGCCAAAGATTGATGAATTTGAAAAGGCCTTAGCAAGATACTGCGGCGTTAAATATGCTGTGACGGTTTCAAGTGGAACTGCGGCGCTTCACCTTGCCTGTCTTGCAGCCGGAATTAAAGAAGGAGAAGAAGTAATAACAACTCCGATAACCTTCGCTGCAAGCGCAAATTGTGCAGTCTACTGCGGGGCTAATCCCGTATTTGCAGATATAGACAAAGATACTTATAACATCGACCTTGCTGAAATCGAAGGCAAAATAACTTCACGGACAAAAGCCATAATCCCCGTTCATTTTGCAGGTCTTCCCTGCGATATGGGAGAAATTAACAAAATCGCCAAGCAGCATGGACTGATAATAATTGAAGATGCCTGCCATGCATTAGGGGCAGAATATCAGACAAACGGAGAATGGGTTAAAATCGGGAGCTGTAAGCATTCTGATATGGCGGTTTTCAGTTTTCATCCTGTAAAGCATATTACCACAGGAGAAGGCGGTGCAGTATTGACCAACAACTATCACTTATACGAAAAACTCATCGTGTTAAGAACCCATGGAATTACTAAAAATGCTCACAGCTTCATCAACACACGTGAAGCCTTTTCACATAACGGGGGAACATTAACCGTTAACCCGTGGTATTATGAAATGCAAGAACTGGGTTTCAATTACAGGCTTACGGATATACTGTGCGCCCTGGGTTTATCACAGCTCAATAAACTTGATAAATTTGTGCAGAAGAGAAGAACTATCGCATCCAGGTATTCTGAGGCTTTAAAAAAAATTGAGTACGTCAAAACTCCAACAGAACCGGAGACAAAAAAATCAGCATATCATTTATACGTAGTGCAAATCGATTTTGAGAAAATCGGCAAAAACCGTACAAGGATAATGAGCGAATTAAGGGAATCAGGCGTGGGAACGCAGGTTCACTATATCCCTGTATATATGCAACCTTATTATGAAAATGAAAGAAATTATAAAAAACAAAGATGCACTACCGCAGAAAAGTATTATGGTAAGGCTCTTTCCATCCCTCTTTATCCCAAAATGACCGATGATGATGTCACACAAATTATTAATTCAATAAGAGGCTGTTTGGATGTCTGATAAGGTTTTATTAATTAGACCCCGGAATGTCTACAATTATAATAACTATCCCCCCTTAAATCTTATTTGCATAGGGTCCAGGCTTAAGTCTGCCGGATATAAAGTTGAAATCATAAACTGTGCATTTGAAAAAAACCCCATAGAAACTATCGGCAACAAACTGAAGGATGTATTGTTTGCGGGTATTTCCCTGCTCACTTCTGAAGCGCCGGATACGTATCAAATAATTAAGCACATAAAGGAAAGTTCAAATACCCCAATAGTTGTAGGGGGCTGGCATAGCACTTTGTTTCCTGAACAAATGGCAAATTGTGAGTATGTCGATTATGTCATTGCAGGCGAAGGAGAGGAACATATCGTTGAAATCGCAGAAACGATAAAAAACGATAAAAAAAGCGATACCAGGATTTTTGGCAAGAAGATGCTGAATCTTGAAACACTTCCTTTGCCTGACTATGGTATAGACAAAAATATCGAAAGATTTATTAACAACTATCTCACGGATAAGCTATCAGAATATGTACATCAGCCGATGCGCTGGCTTCCATACGAAAGCAGCAGAGGGTGTCCTTCACACTGTACTTTTTGCATAAACGTAGTAGCCGATAATACCCGTTACAGGAAAAAAAGCGCAGAGAAGGTTGTTTCTGAAATTGAACATATAGTAAAAAAATATAACCTTACCCATGTAAAGATTATTGACGATAACTTTTTTGTCGATATCAGGCGGGTAAGAGATATATGTGAAGGCATCATCAAAAAGAATTTAAACATCACATGGGATGGTGAATGCCGATGTGATTATTTTAAGGAGAGAATGTTAAATGATGAGACAGTGAAACTTTGCAAGGATTCCGGGCTTATCCAACTTACCCTGGGAATTGAATCCGGCTCCCCCCATACTCTGAAACTCATGAGGAAAGGTATTACGCCGGAACAGGCAGAGTTTGCCGTAAAAAAGTGCAATGAATACGGAATCATTGCAAGATCATCTTTTATATTAGAAATCCCCGGGGAAAACAAGAATGACATCAATCAGACAATATCTTTTATTAATAAATTGAGAAGATATCGTTACTTTACCTGTGGTGTTGGAACTTTCAGACCGTACCCAAAATGTGAACTAACGGAGAAGCTCTCAAAGGAAGGTTACTTAACCGAACCTGAAAATTTTGTCGAATGGACTAACAAAGAGATAATTGATATGTATACATCTGCTGAATATATACGGCCGTGGCAGATAACAGGCAGATATTCCGAAAGCGCTGCATATTATCTGAATATGGAGTCGTCCGTAAGATTAGGAAATCATCAGATAAACAATAAGATTGATAAAATAAAAAATACTATTTTTATCTTTCTTGCCAGACTGAGGAATAGATTCATGTTTTATAAATTTCCGTTTGATAAAGATCTCTATAAGAAATTTTTGACTGCGTTTTACAAAAGGAGACAGGATTTAGAAAAAAGCGGGGCTTACCCGTTATCCAGACTCGAGGTGGCAAGGAGAAAAGGGTGAAAATTTTAGTCGTCGGAGTCGGTTCCATCGGAACCAGACACATGAACAATCTGGCGGAACAGAAACACGATGTTTATGCAGTTGATATAAATAGAGAAAATTTAAAAAGGGCTGCATCGGCGGCAAAGGGAACATTCGATTCTCTCGATGATGCCTTAAAGATTAAACCCGATGTTGCATTTATTTGTACATATAGCAATGACCATGTTACCCCATCCCTAAAATGTGCAAATGCCGGATGCCATTTATTTATTGAAAAACCTTTATCGCTCAGTCTTGATGGAGTCAATGAGTTAATAGAAGTAATCGACACGAAAAATTTGATATCAATTGTTGGTTGTAATATGAGGTTCCATCCGGCAATCTCGTATATCCATGACACTTTGACTAAAAATTCTTTTTTTTCTAAAAAATTATGGGGAAACTTCGAATTTGGCTTTTATCTGCCTTTTGATAAAAAGGATTATCAGAATACGTATAAAGCAAAGAAAGGCCTGGGCGGAAATCTGATATTCGACTGTATTCACGAACTGGATTGCGCCGTCTGGTTTTTGGGAATACCGGAAAAAGTTATTTGCACTAAAAGCATTGTATCCTCGCTCAAGATCGATACCGAGGATCACGTTGAAATGATAATACATTTTGAATCCGGCGCTGTTTGCACAATTCACCTGGACTACCTCCAGCATGGATATTCACGGCGATGTAAGATTGTTTGCGAGGAAGGCACTATATTTTGGGATTTTGTCTACGGGAAGATAGGGAGTATTACAACCCTAGAAAGGGAATGGGTATGGAAGGACGTAAAGCTCGAAGTGCAGTATAATCAGATGTATATTGATGAAATCAGGTATTTTACGGATTGTATTGTAAATGGCAGAAAAACCTTTAATACCGTCAAACAATCATTACCGATTCTTAAGCTTGCATTAGCGGCTAACACATCATGCTATACAAATGCCTGGGAAAGGATTGAATGCGCAAAGTAATAGGCGTTATTACTGCAAGGATGGCTTCAACGC
This sequence comes from Candidatus Brocadia sp., assembly GCA_011525665.1. GTDB lineage: Bacteria > Planctomycetota > Brocadiia > Brocadiales > Brocadiaceae > Brocadia. The sequence goes on along the minus strand of WYAU01000008.1, from coordinate 75,186 downwards.
GTCTGCACGGCAAGGTCTTGCAGAAGATGGCAGGTAAGTCCGTTTTCGCACATCATGTCGAACGTATGAAAAATGTGAAAGGGCTTGATGGGGTCTTTTTAGCAACATCAGTTGATCCTAAAAACAAGGAACTTATTGAAGAAGCAGAGAGATTTGGCAGTGGCTGGCATGCTGGTGCAGAACAGGATATCGTTGACAGGCACATAACACTCTGTGAAAGAGAAGGCGCTGATGCAGTTATCCGTGTTACCTGCGACTCACCGATTTTTGATATTGAAAGCACCTCACGCTTTGTGACAGAATTTAAAAAGGAATATCGGGATTATATCTATGTATCGAACATGACCATGATTCAGGGCACCCTCTCGGAACTTATTTCTTACAATGCCCTGCGTGAAGTCCACAAATACTACAGGGGCGCTGCGGTCACCCAGTATATAAAAGAGAACATGAACAAATTTAAGACGCTGGGAATAGAAATCGACGTTGATTTGTGTCGCCCTGAATATCGTCTTACTATTGATGAGCTTGTTGATATCGAAATGATCCGACTCATATACGAAGCTCTTTATCAAGGAGTTCCCATTGACCTTCATGATGTCTATACATGGCTCGATGATAACCCTGAGATTGCAAAGATGAATATGCATGTTGGAATAAAAGGGTGCGAGCAGCAAAGCGCAAATCTCATGGAAAGACCCATATATTCCATTGTGGCATCAGGCAGAAAATACGTAATACTCGATGAACAGAAGAGAATGGTAGAGCCTAAAGAATTTAGAGAAAGACTTAAGGAATTATTTCCCGAACTGAATTGATACTAATCAATCGAAAGAATAGTTATGTCAAAAAAATATAAACGCTCAGAAGAATTATTGGAAAAGGCCCTCGAATTAATACCGCTCGGTACGCAAACTTTTAGTAAGAGCAAGACCCAATATCCTTTCGGCGTCTCACCGTATTTTATCAAAAAAGGCAAAGGTTCCCATGTGTGGGATGCAGATGGTAATGAATATATTGATTTTGTAAATGCATTGGCGGCAATAACCTTGGGCTATAATGATCCTGACGTAACAAATGCAGTAAAGGCTCAGTTAGAAGAAGGAACTATATTCAGTTTGCCTCATGAACTGGAAATCACAGTGGCAGAAAAGATCGTTGAGATGGTTCCCTGCGCTGAAATGGTGCGATTTGGCAAGAATGGTTCCGATGTTACCGCCGGAGCAATTAGACTTGCGAGGGCATATGCCAAAAGAGATCATGTTGCCGTTTGCGGTTATCACGGCTGGCAGGACTGGTATATAGGTTCTACTTCCCGTAATCGGGGAGTGCCTAAATTAACGCAGGACTTAACCCATACTTTTAATTACAATAATATAGACTCCTTACAGATGATTTTTCAGCAATGGCCTGATCAGGTTGCGGCAGTAATTATGGAAGCAATGAACGTTAGGGAACCTGAAGATAATTTTTTAGCGAAGTGCAAAGACCTGGCACACAAAAATGGCGCATTGTTTATACTTGATGAAATTATCACCGGCTTTCGTTATGCAAATGGCGGCGCACAGGAATATTTTGACGTGATTCCTGATCTTGCTACATTCGGGAAAGGCCTGGCTAATGGCTACCCTGTATCTGCCATAGCAGGAAAGGCAGAAATAATGCGTATGATGGAGGAGGTATTCTTTTCGTTTACCTTCGGCGGGGAAACCCTCTCTCTTGCAGCTGCCCTTGCAACGATGGCAAAATTACAAAGAGAGCCAGTAATACAAACCATCTGGACACAAGGGCAAAAGATAGTAGATGGTACAAAAGCGCTGATTGAAAAGCATGTGTTAGGAGATGTTTTATCAGTAGGTGGGAAGGCATGCTGGTCTTTTCTCGTGTTCAAGGATACTGATATCTATTCCCAATGGGAGTTGAAAACCCTTTTTTTGCAGGAGGTATTTGTGCGGGGAATCCTTACTATCGGGAGTCATAATATGACATATGCCCACTCTGACTCAGACATTTTAAAGCTTTTAGAGGCATATGATGAAGTCTTTGCAATGATAAAAGAAGTCTTAATAAAAAGGAATTTGGATGAATTATTACAAACAGAACCCTTGGTTCCTCTATTTAAGATTCGATGAAAAAGGAGTTTCATTATGGAAAAACCGGCATTAAAGGAAATAAAAATTGAATTACCAGGTGATTTAGGAGAAATTGCTTCTAGCAAAGAAATTATAAAAATGCTTCTGGACAAGGCGTTAAGCAAGGTAGAATATTTTGGGAGCAGGTGTAGAGAGTTTGAAGAAAAATATGGTATGGATTTTATTTCTTTCAAAAAACGGGCAGGAGAAACCAAAGATGAAATATTTACAGAATGGGATGATCTAATTGTATGGGAAGGATACGAACTTGGATGTAAAGAATGGAAGGAAAAATATGAGGAATTAAAAAGGTGTATGGAATAGTCTCTGCACTCAGGGAGTCCAATCTTTTTAAATCCATTGATGTCCTTAATCTTATAGATGAAGATTCTGCGAAGTTAATTAAAATAAAGGCAAACGGTTTAGACGGAACGATTTTATATATTACAGAACTCCACACAATGGATTATCAGAAATATTCTTACCACTGGCAGAAGGAGAATGGGGAATTAATAATAAGATGGGATAATAAACCTCACTGGAAAAATCTTAAAACTTTTCCACATCATAGACATGAAAAAGGGGAAGTATATTCATCTCACAGGGTTAGCATTAATGATGTAATAAAGACAATGAAAGAAAGCATCAAGTAAGGAAAGAGGAAAATAGTGAATATACTTTTTCGCGTCGATTCTTCAGTCCAGATTGGGACCGGTCACCTCATGCGATGCCTCACACTGGCGGATGCACTTCGTGAGAAAAAAGCAACTGTATCTTTCATTTGCCGGGAACTACTTGGGAGTCTTTGTGATTTTATCGAAAAAAAGGGATTTAAAGCGTATAGACTGCCTTTCGTAAAGGCTCAGCATACTAATGACAACCAAAATTCAGGATATGCACAATGGCTGGGTGTTAGTTGGAAAGAAGACGCGGAACAGACAAGGGCTGTTTTGGAGAAAGAGGGCAGGATAATTGACTGGTTAGTTGTAGACCACTACGCACTGGACAGCCAGTGGGAAACGCTTTTAAGACCGTATGTAAAAAAGATTATGGTCATTGACGATTTGGCGAATCGGAATCACACTTGTGATTTGTTATTGGACCAAAATCTGTATGAAAATATAGAAACTCGCTATGAAGGGCTTGTTCCTAAGCATTGTCAAAAACTTCTGGGACCCAAATATGCACTATTACGTTCAGAATTCAGAGAGGCGAGGAGGAATTTGAGGCAGCGAGATGGCAATGTTCAACGCATCTTAATCTTTTTTGGTGGAAGCGACCCTACCAATGAAACCTCAAAGACGCTGGACGCTTTACATTTGCTGAACCGACCGGACATAGCAGTTGATGTGGTTATTGGCGCCTCAAACATCCACGCAACTGAGGTGGAAATTCTGGCATCTGATATGCCTCATACTGCCTGTCATTTTCACGTTGAAAATATGGCAGAACTCATGGCTTCTGCCGATTTAAGCATCGGGGCGGGTGGCACTGCTACATGGGAACGATGTTGCGTGGGATTACCGGGACTGGTTATAACCATCGCTGAGAATCAAAGAGACATAGCAGAAAATCTTTCCCGGAATGGAGGTATCATAAATCTCGGCTGGTATGAAAGTATTAAAGAAAGTGATATAAGCACTGCCCTGGAAAATCTTTTGGCAACCCCTGACAGAATCAGGCAAATGAGCCTTAAAGGCATGCAGTTAGTGGATGCAGACGGGACAACTAGGGCTGCAGAAATCATAGAAGAGATTTGGACCAAATGAGGATACTTTTTTTAGGCGGCAATTTAGCTTTCGAACTAGCAGAATGGCTAAAAGTTCTCGGGGATGATGTCGTGTATACAGAACAAAAAGCAGATTTGAATATGGTCAAAGAGCATAAGCCGGATATGATCATCAGCTATAATTATAAATATTTACTGACATCTGAAATTATTAAATATCCTGAATATGGCTGTATAAACCTTCATATTTCCTTATTACCCTGGAATCGGGGCGCTCATCCGAATGTGTGGAGCTTTCTTGAGGATACCCCAAAAGGCGTAACCATTCATTGTATTGATGAGGGAATTGACACGGGAAACATTATTATACAAAAGGAAATTTTTATAGACGAAAACAAAGAAACCTTACAAAGCTCTTACGAAATCTTGCACAGAGAAATTCAGGCGCTATTTAAAGAAAACTGGAAGAAGATTAAAAACAATGAATTAATTCCGCAGCCACAAAAGGCGGGAGGGAGTATTCATTTCAAAAAGGAATTTGCCGAGTTTGAACAATGTATTCAGAAAGGGTGGGATATTCCAATCAGAGAATTTAAAATACAGTATGACAAACGGAAAAAAATCAAATAAATCTATAATTGCAGAGATTAAAAAAGACAGTAGTGCTTTTATAAAGGCATTCCGGAATTACAAAAAAAGCATTGGAATGGCGAGGCGATTAGTTTAGGTTAGATTTTGATGATGCCTATCAATACGTTGCGGCTGAGAAGTATACATTGACCCTTATAAGTTTTGATACTGACTTTGACCGTACTGAAAGAGGAAAGAAAACGGCGGGCGAGATTAAAAGAACTCCATCTGATTTATGAAGGCAAGACCCTTAGCGGTTACCAGGAATAATTATTTGAGTTTGTATTTAAAAGACGACAGGTGGCTGGATGTGATTGTAATTGGGATTATAAATGTCTCATAAAGTGGTAGAATATAGCATAAGAATCAGCGCTTCTGACCGGTACAGGCATTTCATATTATGGACAAAGGCAGGGTAATGTTTTTTAGAATTCAGTATGAAACACAGATTGGCAATGTATGGTATCCTGTTGTTAGATATGATACTGCCCATGGCTTTGCCCACAGGGATATATTAAATCTGAAAGGTGAGGTAAAGAAAACCCCATTATTTAACTAGGATTTTAATGATGCTTTGACTTTTGCTGAAAGTGATTTAAAATCAAATTGGGAATACTATAAAAAGAGATTTATGGAGGGGAAAGATGAATAGTGAAAAAGAAATGATAGAGAAAAATATTGAGTTAAGCGCTGAGTTCAGCCGATACCTGTTTGAACATCCAGAAGTTGAAACCAGGATTCCTGTAAATGCAGAGATTATATTATTGCCGGAATTTGATTCAGAATTGAAGGAATTTAACCTAAAACTGGGTAAAACTATAGAAGCCGAAGGCGGCAGAGTGGTATATGTAATGATTAAAAGTATTAGACCTAAAACACTATCAAGGATAGTGGAGATAGCATTGGAAACTGCAGTTTAACATAGTTCCATAAACAGTTAGTGAGGCAAACAGGAGGAAAAACTATGCAAACCATTACCATGAGCGCTAATGAACTGAAAAAATTGATAAGGGAAACATTTATTGATGTTTTAACCGAAAGAAAAGATTTAATAGAAGATGCTGTCATTGAAGCCATTGAAGACATTGGGTTAGGTGTAGCGATGGAGGAAGGACGAACTGGCGAGTATATTGATAATCAGAAGTTTATAAAAAAATTAGACAATAAAATAAAGCGCGCCAAATGAAATTTAAGATAGAAAAGTCATTTGATAAAGATGTCGATAAAGTTAAGGACAAGAAGTTGTTGCAAAAACTAAGGAATTGTATTTTACAGATAGAGAATGCTGACAATGCTGGTGAAATCCCCCATGTAAAGAAAATTGAAGGTTATAGCTCTTTTTATAGAATAAAAATTGGGAACTATCGTTTGGGCATGGAACTATCCTCAAATAACGAAATAATTCTTATAAGATTCTTACATAGAAAAGAGATTTACAGATATTTCCCCAAAAAGGGGAAATAAGGAGTTTGTTGTGGAAATCCATATAGACAAAAAACCTATCAGCAATAACCATCCTCCATTTATCATTGCTGAAATGTCAGGCAATCACAACCAATCTTTGAAAAGGGCGTTGGATATCGTAGACGCAGCGGCAAAGGCAGGCGTTCATGCTATTAAATTACAGACATACACCGCTGATACTCTTACCATTGACAGAGAAGAGGGCGAATTCTTTATTAGCGACAGTAATAGTTTGTGGAATGGAAAATCTTTATATAAACTCTATCAGCAGGCTTATACCCCCTGGGAGTGGCATAAACCTATTTTTACAAGATGTCGCGAACTAGGATTGATCGCATTCAGTACGCCTTTTGATGAAACAGCCGTAGATTTCCTCGAAAGTCTTAACGTCCCTGCATATAAGATCGCTTCATTTGAAAACGCCCATCTGCCATTAATTCGTAAAGTGGCATCAACCAGAAAGCCCATGATTATATCTACGGGCATGGCAACTCTTGCAGAACTGGATGAGGCTGTGAAAACTGCCCGTGATGCAGGTTGCAAAGAGTTGATATTATTAAAATGTACCAGTACCTACCCTGCCACACCTGAAGATACAAATCTCCTGACAGTTCCCCATTTACGTCAACTTTTTGATGCTGAAGTAGGCTTGTCAGACCATACCCTTGGCATAGGTGTAGCAGTTGCAAGCGTTGCTTTGGGAGCAACGGTAATTGAAAAACACTTTACCTTATCTCGTGCAGATGGCGGTGTTGATTCCGCCTTTTCTATGGAACCAGAAGAAATGAAGGCCCTTGTAGAAGAAACCCGTAAGGCATGGCAGGCGTTGGGAAAAGTTTTCTATGGACCTGCTGAAAAAGAAAAGGCATCTATCAGGTTCAGGCGCTCTATCTATGTGGTAGAGGACATTGAAAAGGGAGACAAGTTTACTGCTCATAATCTTCGAGTGATTCGTCCCGGAGATGGACTGCCTCCGAAATATTATGATATTCTTTTAGACAAAAAGGCATCCTGTAATATTAAAAGGGGAACCCCTATGTGTTGGAAGTTTGTAGGATGAAATCGAAAAATTATACAAGCAAGGTTTTTCATAATAAGAAAAAATCTGATCCGGTAGGGCGTCCGATATTTTTAGAAAGTAAAAATATATTTCTCAGCCCCTTATCGAAAGAAGACAATCTCGAGGACTACACAAGCTGGATAAATGATCAGGAAACTACACTTTTTATGGGAAGCGGCAAATTTCCGATTAGTGTTGATGATCTTAAGAACTATATTGATAGCTATAATAACAGTAAAGACAAGATGTTATTGGGTATTTTTCTGAAAAAGTCCTCGGAACATATAGGCAATGTTACCCTTCATCTCATTGATTGGAAGGACAGTCATGCAGAAATCGGCATCCTAATTGGCAATAAAAAAACACGCGGCAAAGGGTATGCAACGGAAGCTATAAGTCTTATTGCAGACCATGCGTTCAATAAGCTCAATCTTCACAAGCTTTATACAGGCATGATTAAGGAAAATGATGCATCCAAACGGGCATTTGAAAAAGTGGGATTCAAGGTTGAAGGCATATTAAGGGAGCATTTTTACCTCTGTGGCAAGTACCTTGATTGTTACAGATTGGGTTTGCTAAAAGATGAGTATAGTAAATAATATTCACATTTATTTGGGCAAAACAAGAGAAGGCCCTTCTAAGAAATACCCCAATATTATCCGGGAAAAAAATAATCTCCATATCTACAGTGATTCAAATAATATCTCACAGATTATACTCAATAATGGCAATAAGATTTTTCTTTACGGCAGCCTCTTTTATTTTGTTTACCCCGATGGAGAAGTAAAATACGTCAATCGCAATGAAGTAAACAAACTTGAAAAAATATTTTGTTCTTTTCGTATTGACGAAATTATTAGAAGACTCGAAGGCCTCTTTGTTGGGCTGTTGGTAGAAGAAAATGGCAACGCAACGTTGTTTCAAGACCGTCACTTACGGCTTGACGTCTTCTACTCCAAAAAAGATAGTACCTGGTGTTTCGCAATGGAGCTTGAACCCGTTGTTGCATTTCTCGGAAGGAAGATAGATTATGATCAGATGGCGCTGTTCAACCTTCTCATTTTAAATTATACGCCCAAGAAACATACAATTTACAAAGATATCAGAAAGATCGGTCTCAATGAGATTGTTCATTGGAACGGGAAAGAGGTAAAAATCAGAAAGATCGAAGAAGAACCAGTAAAAATTACTGAGTATAACGATAGTCACCTTGATAATTTTTGGACAATCATACAAAACGCCGTTTATTCAAGAGCGTCACAAGAAGAGAACTGGGTAAGCGTATCCGGTGGGTGGGATTCCACTTTTCTCCTTGCGATTCTCTTAAAGGAATTCGATGTTTCTCACGTAAAACCCGTCATCGGAATTATGAATTATTCCCAAAAGGGAAATCCGTATAATCCCTATGAACTGGAAAAGGTCAGAAGGATTGTACAATTTTATAGATTAAAACTTGAGGAAGTAAACTTCGACCTGGCCAGCAACCAATCCCCGGTATACTGGGAGGCTATAAAAGATGATATGAAAAGAAATCATCTCTATTATTTTGGCGCGTATGGTTCTTATCGCCTCGGTGAAATTCTCCGCAAGGGAGCAGAAAGAAGAAGCGTGCTGATTAATGGAGACATGGCTGATTCAATATTTAACTTTGGATATTCTCAATATGTTACTATCAGGCACAGCGTGTTGTCATTCTGTGAGTATGCCGACAAGATGGCAAATTATCTTTACGGACCGCATTTCTTCGCTAAGGTACAGAATGGAACTTTTAAGGAAGATTTTGTATTTCAATTATTTAAATTTAGATATGTAAATACACATTTTAACGACACCGTTAACGAACCTGCATCATTAATTGAGCGTTACATCATACCATTTATTTTTGGGAGTCCCCGTATACCTTTTTCAGAGTCGTTTTCCGGTCATGTATTCACAACAGAAGGAAGCAAGGCATTTCGCCAATGGTTATCGGGTGAATATCTTCACCCGTTATATGAACACATAGATCCGCAAACCTTGTATCACTGGCTCATGTATTGTTATCAAAACTTCCATTTTCAGGGATTTAATGGAAGACAGTGGTATCTGGGAGCAAACTTTTATGGCGGAGAAAGCCGTCAACCATTTTTTGATTCATCATTGATAAATTTTTGCCGCTCGATGCCGGAAGATTGGGGCCGTGGATTGAGTTTTAAGAACGCAAAGTATCCACTCAAATGGGCTCTGAAAAATAAGCTCGGCTTTCCCGTTGAAATTATTGAGGAAGGTCCCCACGCCTATGTAATGGAAACAAACAAGGACGTCTTATCGCCTACAGGACAATTATTGTACGAGTCAGGGATGACGCAATACTTCAAGGATACAATCAGGGCCTGTGACTATAAAGAATTGCTGAGCGACCGTTATTTTGATTATAGCCTTATTGACCGGATGATTGAGGATTATTGCTGTGGAAAATCTGTTGGTATTCAGGAAGGATTCCTTCGTAATTTATTGTCACTTTTTTCCGTAGGATATTATTAAACTATCAGATGGCTTCTTCAGCCGCGTGCCAATCTACCATTACTTCCTCTCATGAATATAATTTACATTGATCTTTTATCCGTTTATTCTCTGACGGCTCTTATCACGTCCGGGATAAAGTACTCGCATATTTTTTACTTTAATACGTCTCCCGGTGCCAGATTATTTTCAAATATGTTTGCTCGGATGAGACTATTAAAAGCCAAACCACAGCTTGCAGATTTTTGCTACGCAGATATAAAGGATGAAAAGGGGGAGTGCCAGTTCATAAGGATAACGGAAGACATAAGAGACTTATGTCTGGAAATTTGCAATAAGGAATTTGTTAATAATCGCTTTCTTAAATGTTTCAGTCTACATTTTGATGAAAAAAAGATATTGCTTTTTTTTGAAAAAGCCCTTATGGAAAGGATAAATGATGCTGTCGTATTTATAAATGGCGCCAAATGGCATTCAGAAAACAGAGTAAATTCGGACAGTAAATCGGTTATATTTTTTCTTGAGAGAAATATCTGGTCGCCCTACCTAATGCATTACGCATCAAAATTAAATATAAAATCCATTGGATATTTCACTATAGGGGGTTTTTCCTATTTTAATAACTTTGTTAAAGAAAAAACACTTACACTGAAGAAAATAGAGGCAAGAATCCATGCATTAATAACAAAAAAAGGCAAAAATAACTATAACAACAAGGATAATCAATTGTCACAAACCATTGATAAAACAATCCCCTTGGTAGCTGCATGGTATACGGGTAAAACAGTTACATTTGATCTGAAAAGGAGAAGTGATTTTTTTTGGCTTTTAAAATCGGATATCCCGCGAGAACAGATACTGGTGTATTTCGACAGAACCGACATCCCGGCAACTCAGCAGATGATAGATACTATCAAAAACAACGGGCTGAGGGTAATTGCATTAACAAAGAAAGCAACAAATGCACATAATGTTCCTATATGGTCTACCACAAAAAAATACAGAGCATTAAAAATATTATTTATCAAACATATATTTAAAACGTATTTATTCGCAGTTTTTAAATTTAAATGTATTCCTTTGTTTTACCTTGTGAATATATGTTTCTTTGCTATTAAATATGCGTACTGGTATGACTTTTTTAATTCTCATAATATAAAAATTTATATTAACCCTGTTGATATTTTTATGTCTAATATTCCCGTAATTGCTGCGCTAGAAAAAAACAATGGCATTAGTATTTCTTATCAATGGTCAAACCTGTCTTTTTCCTCCATCCTTTTAAGTAGTTGTGCAGATGTTTTGTTTTCTTTTGGCCCTGCTTATCAGTGGGTATGGGAAGAAAACCGGTCTCGAATCGGCAACCTCGTGTATTGCGGTTACATAACTGATTATTCATTTAAAGAGGTCAAAAAAAACGCTGAAATATTGCGTGAACAATTAAGGAACAAAGGAGTGCAATTTGTCATTTGTTATTTTGACGAAAACTCTTCCGATGACAGGATGACGGTGATTTCCAACAGGAGATCGGCTGAGATATATGAGTACTTTTTAAAGAAAACACTGGAGGACGAAACGATAGGTTTAATATTTAAACCAGGCTACCCGAAAACACTTTATAAGAGAATTGCATCAATAAGCGGTTTAATAGAAAGAGCCAAAGAAACCGGGAGATGCATATTCATGGAGAGCGGGAGTTATGTTACAGAACAATATCCAACAGAAGCAGCTCAGGCTGCCGATGTGTGTGTAGGGCTTTTACTAAGCGGCACGGTTGCTTTGGAGTCATATCTGTCTGGAACTCCAACGGTATTCTTAGACCTGGAAAAATTATATTCCAACCCTGTATATCAATGGGGAAAGGGAAAGATCGTTTTTGACAGTTTGGACGATCTTTTTTCTGCAATTCAAAAATATAGGGAACATCCAGAAAGTATTCCAGGCTTTGGAGACGTATCTGATTGGGTTAAAGATAGAGACCCTTTTAAAGATGGAAACGCCTCCCTGAGAATGGGACAATACATTAGCTGGTTATTTGAAAAGCTTAAAGAAGGCGGGACAAGGGAAGATGCACTTGAATACGCAAACCTGAAATATGCTGAACTTTGGGGAAAAGAGAATGTTGTAAAATGGCATTAACCGAAAAGAATATAAGGAATATATTTATTTATGCCGCGCCCAGATTCATTGGGTACGGACTCAATCTGCTTTCCCTGCCAATTTTAACCAGGATATTAACCCCGGAAGATTTTGGTATTGTAGTTCTTTCCGGTGTGTTTCCCGCCATTGCAGTGGGCATTTTCAGCCTCGGGGTAACCTTTGGCGCTGAGAGATACTATTTTGAATACAGGAAAGACCATGAAAAACTGAACTCCCTTGTTTTTTCCTCTCAATTATTTTTATACACGTCATTGATCATATCCTCTGTGATTGTTTTTAGTCTAAAAGGAATCATCGCAAGCATAATAACGGGTAATGCCATTTATGGACATGCCGTCTTTATTGCGTATATAAGCGCCTATTTGGGTCAGATCATTACATTTTACCTGCGCCTGTATCAAAATATGGAAAAGGCGGTGTTTCATTCACTATTTACCATCCTGCAAGCGGCTATTTCTACGGGAATGAGTTTATTGCTGGTGTGGTATTTTAAAATGTCGTATATGGGTATGATCTACGGTTCACTTTCAGGAGCCTTCACTGTCTGTCTTGTAATGCTTTTTCATTTTAATAAAAACTCTCTGTTTATCCTTAATGGCAAAATTTTACTGGAGAACATAAAATACGGACTGCAAGTAGTACCAAAATCCTTTACAGGTTTTATTAGTAAGTTTTTTGATAAGTATTTGTTAAATAACATGCTTTCTCTCTCAGCGGTTGGGGTTTTTAATATCGGTCAAACGATAGGCAATACCCTGTTCTTCTTAATGAGCACCGTCTGGTCTTCATTTCAACCTGTGTATTACAGAGAGGTATTTGATAAAGGCAAAGATGGCTCAGTTCCGGTAGGAAGGATATTTACCATATTTTCTTACATCACCCTGATGCCAGTGCTTTTGTTAATCCTCTTTGCCCAGGAAATAGTATATACTGTAGCGCCTGCACCCTATTATGAAGCGATTGATATAATAATTATTATTTCGGCGGGCGTTGCCACACAAACGTTTGGCATGTTTGTCGGGGTTCAATATGCATATACAAAAAAGGCATACTGGATATTTCCTATAACCGTAGTTGGTACTCTTGCAAATGTAATATCAAACATACTATTGATACCAAAATTTGGCTTAATTGGTGCGGGAATTTCGGTAAATACGGGTTATATTGTCATGTACAGTATTTTAACCTTCGTCGGGCAGAAATTATACAGAATTGAATATGAATGGAAGACAATAGCTCAGTTGTTTGTACTTATTGCAGGGGCAGCGGTTTCTGTCTTGTATCTTAGAGCAAGAGAATTTAACATTATGTATGTGTATCTGATAAAAACGGTTTTTATCTTTTTATTCATTTGCATCGGAATCACGTCAAAGGTGATAACTAAACATTCCGTTGAAAAGGTTTTTGCTTCCTTACTTGGCTCTGCAAGACGAAAAGAAGTCCAGGCATGAAAGATACTTGTAACCTTTGCGACTCACGAGAATTTGAACTGCTTAAGTCAGAACTCAGAGATGAGAAAACCGGATTCAAAGTTTTCAGGTGCAGGAATTGTAATCATGTTCAACTTTTGCCTAGACCGGCAGAAGGAGAAGATAGAGAATTTTATAATAAAAACATGCAGGATAAAAACAGGCAAAAGGAGATCGATTACGAAAAACTGAGGATAAATAATAAATGTGACACGGCTCGGCGCGTAAAGCTTATTAAGGAACTTTTTCAAAATAATACGTGCAGCATATTAGACGTGGGCTCCGGTTACGGGTTCTTTGTGAACGAATTATATAATTCCGGGTATAAAAATGTTACCGGGATAGAAATCAGCGACGAAAGGCGAAATATAGCAAATAACCACAGTTCTGTGCAGATTATGAATTTCGATGTAAATAATCCGGATAGAAACATTGGGCGGTTTGATGTGGTTACTGTTTTTCATGTCCTTGAACACATATCTGACCCTATTATGTTCCTTGCGAAAATACGAAATTTCGTGAATTCCGGAGGTACGTTGATATGTGAGGTGCCCAATCTCAGAGAGGCGCTTTTGGATAGTTGTGAAGAATATAATAATTTCTATTGGATAAGGGCGCATGTAAATTATTTCAGCCGTGAAACATTGCTGGATTGTCTTAAAAAGGCTCGATACGAAAATGTGGAAACACGATTTGAGCAGAGGTACGGGCTTATCAATCTCTGCAGCTGGCTTACCACAGGCAAGCCACAGATAGAAACGCCAGTATTTGATATATGTGATGCATATAAACCCGTCGAAGATTTTTATAGGAATTATGTAAAGTCGAATGGAAGAAGTGACACGCTTATTGCAATTGCGAGGCTGTAAGATGAAGTTTGCTGTTATCGAGTTCATAGATGAGTTTAAAGCTTTTTCGGCTTTTCTCCATAAGAATAATTTCAGTATCGATGATTTTATCATTGTTGCACTAGAACCGAGGCTTCAGGCCTACCTGAAAAAACAGGGTATCGTATACAGGAATACAGTGCCATATTTTAATAATGAATCCCATAAAAAGATAATTATCGAAACCGAAAAAGTAATGAACTACATTCATGAGAATTTCAAGTTCTTTGATGGCAACGGTCTTAAGAATTGTTACGAAACAGAATTCTCTCATTACATAAGGCTCTATTTAAATCACCTATTTAAGATATTGGAAGTACTCGAAAATATCTATAGGGAAAACGCTATGTCTGAAATATATGCTTATGTAAAAAAAAGCCATACTTCTTCTTGTATGATTACCGATAATGAGCGATATGCGGGAATCCTGGCAGAAGCTTATGCTAAAAATAAAAATTTAACATTTGTAAACTTTAATGAAAATGACATTTCCCATGAGCCACTTAAGGCAACACAAAAAGGGGCGACCAAATTAAGCACAGACAACCCCCCCGGTCCCCCTTTTTTACAGGGAATTAAGGGGATTATCCATGCCATTAACGTAACCGTGAAATCGCTGAACATATCTGTAGAGAAGTTTGTGACCTTTCTTTCTCTGCGTCTCCAAAAAGGGAAAAAGATAATTTTTATCCCCGGCTTAGGATACGGCTTTGACAAATTAACTGCTCAATTATCACGAAGAGACGGAAATATTACATTTTTAGGGATCGATTACACCGGAAAATTATCAAAGTTGATCTGCTTCAACAGTATTTCTTTTGTAAAATCAATTTTGCGTAGCAATTCGCGCCGATATTATGTTATAAATCCTGCTTTTATTCATAAAACCGTTGACAGGGGGGAACACTCAAATTTGATGGAGTGTATAGCCTCTATTGGTAATGCGTCTGATACATCTCTCTTTGAATATAATGGTGTCAGTTATCATGATGTATTGATGCAAAAAATAGAAACAGGTTTTAAGAAATATATGTCCTTGATGCTGTTACATGCGCATAATTTGAAATACTTATTTGAAAGATGTAATAAAAAGATCGTAATGTCTTTTTACGCATTGGGCATCATGTCCGTTGCAGGAGAACTTGCCAAAAAGATGAAAATGACATCATTGTTTATCTCTCATGGTGTAACTCCTGCGCCGGTTGATCTGTATCATGAAATTGAACTGCTGAATCTGTGTAAAGGTTTTATGTTAAGCGATTATACACACGTTGCTTTGAGTACCCCCGTGCAAGAAGATAATTTACACTATTTCAAAAAAAGACACGACTGGATAAAAAATGAAGAATTAAAGACCGGCCCTCTTATTTTTGCCGATTTAAGGGAAATGAAAAAATCTTCACAAAAATCAAAATTTGGTCTTTCTCCGGATGACATTGTAGCCACTCACGCTACCATTGCGAAAGGGCGGCAGGCGGAAAGGTATCATTTTGTTGAAACCCTGGACGAATTTTTTTCTTCACTCTCTGACATCATTCATGTAGCCGATAAGAACAAAAACCTGAAATTAATAATCAGAATACACCCCGGCTTTCACCTGAATAATGACGAAATAAAGACACTTTTACCCGCTTCCGATAGATTTATAATTCAAAGGGAAGGGCCATTTTCTGAGGTTCTTGCGGCTACAGACTTCTTGATAAGCTATTCTTCAACGACCATAGACGAAGCCCTTATTAACGGGATTCCGGTTTTGCTTTATGACAAATGGAACAGATACAACCACTACAAGACGGATGTTTTCGAAAATGACGGGTCTCCTGCCTTTTGTCCTGTCTGTTACGTAAATGATACGAATAAACTGGGGAATGCCCTAGAATTTATGACAAAGAAATCCATGAATATGATCGAAAATGCGGATCTGGATAGATATCGCTATAAAGAAAATTACCGTGAAAATTTTTATCAGTTTATTCAGGAATCCCTCACATAGGAAATGAAGACAATGAGGATTGTGGGGTTTATTCCTTCCAAACTTAACAGCGAAAGACTCCCGCAGAAAAACGTGCGTATGCTCGGGAATACCCCTCTTGTTAACTATGTCATGAGAACACTGAACAAGGTTGAATTAATTGACGACAGTATTATTTTCGCCTCTGAACCGTCAATAGTAAAATACATTGAAAAAGGGCTAAAATATACATTCATGGAACGTCCGCCCTATCTGGATACAAACGAAGCTAAAGTTCAGGACTTTGTGGGAGAATTTCTTAAAAGAGAAAAGGCAGAAATAATCGTGCTGCTTCATATAACGTCTCCTTTTATCAAACCCGAAACTGTATCGGAATGTTTAAAAAAAGTTATATCCGGCGAAAATGATTCGGCATTTGCCGCCCAGGAAGTGAGAAGGTTTGCGTGGTATCAGGGGAAACCGTTGAACTACTCTCTGGAGAAACCTATTCCCCGGACACAAGACATGGAACCGATAGTGTTTGAACAATCCGGACTTTATGTTTTCAGGCGGGAAGTTTTTGTGACACAGGCGCAGAGAATCAGCTCGAATCCTTTTATTAAGTTAGTGAATGCCTTTGAAGGTCACGATATCGATACCCTGGAAGATTTCCAGCTTGCGGAATTGATACTTGAAAAACAGTTAGTGCGTTAATATTAATTCGGAGAACCTATGACAACTGCTTCTAACGGTATAGTAAAAATATTGGACTGTACAATCCGTGACGGCGGATATCTGAATAATTGGCGTTTCGAGAAAAAATTCGTCCGTGAAGTGTATCGGGCACTCTCAAAAGCAGGGGTAGATTATTTTGAGATCGGATACCGGGGTACAGAAAAATATTTCAGCAAAGGTACCTACGGTCTTTGGAGATTTTCCGGGCAAAAGGATATTATCGAAGTGTGTGATGGGATACAGGGTTCTCAAATCGCCATGATGGTCGATTACGGAAAGTTTGAAATTTCTGACATCGAACCAAAAGACGAAAGCATCGTAAACCTCATACGCCTTGCTGCCCATAAGCACGAGATGAAAAATGCCTTAAGCCTCCTTCAGAAGATAAAAGAAAAGGGTTATGAAACGTCGATTCAGGCCATGGGGTATTCCAGTTACACCGACCACGAGAGGAATGAACTGGCCGGGATAATTAAAGATTCAGGGGCTGACTACGCTTACGTGGCTGACAGCTATGGTTCTCTATTTCCCGATCAAATAGCCAAAATGCTTGAGCCTCTTATAAAATTACAACCTTACGTAAAGACCGGATTCCATCCCCATAACAATTTACAGATGGCTTTTGCAAATTCAATAGAAGCGATCAAGTGCGGGGTTGATATCATTGACAGTTCTATCTTCGGAATGGGGAGAGGGGCAGGCAATCTTCCGACCGAGATAACCCTTTTATATTTACACGATAAGGTGCCAGACAAATTTAATGTAATTCCGGTACTTAACTGTATTGATAAGTATTTCATAACCATGCAGAAAGAAATCGGATGGGGTTACCAGCTTATATATATGCTTTCAGGATTATTTAAGTGCCACCCGTCATATGCGCAGAAACTGGTGAATTTAAAAGAGTATACTATGGAAGACATCTGGAGGGCGCTTGACTGTATAAACAGGAAAAACCCGGTTGGGTTTTCCGAGGGGTTACTTACTGAAATTATTCATGAAGGTATCATCGGAAGTTCCTGTAAGCAGAAAGAAATAAAAGGTGAAGAATATTTGCCACAGAAAAGAAGGGATTCGGATAAACAACACGTCACCTATAGTAACAGGCATAAGGGGAAGACGTGCTTGATCCTTGGCAACGGTCCGAGCCTCATGAAATACCACGATCAAATACAAAACTTTATCAATAAATACAACCCCATCGTATTTGGTGCAAATTATCTGGCCGATATATTTAAACCCCACTATCATGCATTCTGTAATAAAAGAAGGTTTGTTAGTTATATAGATAACGTATCATTAGAATCAAAACTCCTCATCGGGCAATATATCTCGGAAGAAATGATACGCGAATATACTCAGAGAGATTATGAGACTATTTATTATTTGGATACGCTTAATAACGATTTTGAAATAATCGATGGTGTGATACAATGTAATTGCCGCACTGTTTCAGTGCTTCTTATGGGCGTAGCAATAGTTATGGGTGCAGACAGGATATTTGCCGCCGGCATGGATGGATATCGTAATATCGATGCCGATGGCAATCTTCTTTTCTATAAAGAGCAGGAAGAAAAAGAAGATATAAATCTCATATTAGACCTTCATCAATGGAATTATAAATTCCTCGGGCAAATAAACGAATACCTATTAAAACACGGTAAAGAAGGAATACACATTGTAACACCTACAAGTTACAGCGAATTTTATAAAGGTATAAATAATTATATCTAAAGGGTTCTTTTCCTATACTCTATAAAAAGGAAGACGTTATTCACAATAACCATAAAAAAATACTTACGTTCGGTGAAATTATGCTGAGAATTACTCCTTCTGTTTTCGGTGAGAAGGTTATCCAGGCATCAGCTTTTACTATAGAACCGGGCGGAAGTGAATCGAACGTCTCAATTGCTCTTTCACTTATCGGGAATCGGTGTGGATTCATTACCAGACTTCCGGCGGGGGTTTTGTCTGAAAAAATAATCCGATATTTAAGAAGCTACTCTCTCGACACTTCAAATATCACTTTTGGAGGAGAGCGAGTCGGTTTATACTGGACTGAAATCGGAACCGGCCCAAGGGCTTCGCAGGTATTTTATGATCGTGTAGGTTCATCCTTCTCTGAAATAAGCCACAGTGATTTTGATTGGGACAAAATTTTTACGGACACATACTGGTTCCACACCAGCGGTATATCACCAGCCGTGTCAGAAAATGTTTATGTAACACTAAAAAAAATATTCAGTGATATCAGTCCGGATTGCAGGATATCAATCGACCTAAACTATAGAAGCAAATTATGGGAGTGGGTTAAGGATAAACAATTATCAATACATAAAATTATGTGGGAAATGTGTTCGAAGGCCTGCCTGATTGTTGGAAACGAAACAGACTTTCATGATGCACTGGGAATTCAGGATGAAGACAAAAGAGAACAGGTTAATTATGAGAAGGTGGCCTCTCATTGTTTCAAAAGTCTGCCATATCTTCAATACGTTGCAATAAGTCTCAGAGAATCAGTTTCGGCAAATGAAAACGGATGGAGCGGTTTATTATGTGTAAAGAAGGACAGCAATTTCATTACGTATAAGGGGCCGGAAATAAGGATAACGAATATCGTAGACAGAATAGGTACGGGAGATAGTTTCGCCGCCGGAATAATACACGGTTTAATTCATTATAAAGAAGATTATCAGCGGACGATAAATTTTGCCGTTGGGTTGTCGGCTTTAAACCACACCGTGCGGGGAGACGCTTCGCAGAGTGGAATCAGCGATGTTGAGAATTTTCTTAAAAATCCCGGAGGCAGGATAATCCGGTAAAATGTTACGGTAAAATAAATATTCATGTAAAATTGGTCTCATAGCCTCACAGAGTCTTCTTAATCGATCATCAAAAATATAAAAGGAAATAAATGAAAGTCCTTCTTGTCAATCCGGCCCGTTATCTTAAAGATACATATATTTTCCCACCGCTTCACTTGTTGTATATTGCACAGTCAATCCGGAGAACCGGACATGAGGCAGAAATAGTAGACATCCCGTATCTCATTAATACGCAACCAGAAAAGTTCAATCTCCAGGATGATTCCGGGATCGATTATGTGTTATCTAAAGATTTTGACATCCTTGGTATAGGAAGCGTTGTTTCATCGTACTCTTACTGCGAACGTCTTGTTAAAAAAGTACGGGAAAAGAGAGAGGGATTGCCAATAATAATTGGTGGTTCTCTTGGCCTCCCGGTCAAAGAGTTGTGGGAAAAGCATGCGCCAGTCGATTACATCTGCGAATCGGACGGTGAATTAGTTATTGAACAATTTATGAAGTGTTATCCGCACAACAAGGAAGGTTTGAGAAATATACCGGGACTGCATTATTTGAATGAAGAAGGAAGATATGCGGGAAATAAACCCGAACTTCCCATGAACCTGGATTATATCCCATTTTTAACGTATGATGAGGTTGATTTGGAATACTACGTTGAAAATCAAAGAAGATGGATAAAGAACGTCCTCTGTAATGAAAATTATCACTTTCGAGAGGATGAGCGGTTCCTGCCTTTACTTATGAGCAGAGGATGTGTCTATGAATGTACCTTTTGTTTCCATTTCAACAGGCTTCACCGGAAGCATTCCCCTCAGTACATTGCCGATTATATAGAGTTTATGATGAGCCGGTATGGTGCAACATCATTTCAGATAATGGATGACCTGATACTTATTAATAAAAAATGGCTTCACGAGGTCTGTGATGAAATAATTAACCGTGGCATTAAAGTTAGTTTCTTTTCCAGCGGTGGAAAGCCAAACATCGTTGATAAGGAAATATTAGAAAAGATGAAAGAGGCGGGGTTCAGGAGGATAAGCTACGGGATTGAATCGGGGAGCCAGACTATGCTTGATATCATGAAAAAAAAGACCAAGGTGCAGGATAACTATAAGGCCGTTTCGCTCATGAAAGAAGTTGGGATGCCATGTACGGTAAACATAGTATTCGGTATGCCCGGCGAAACGATAAAAACAATGAATGAAACGAAAGACTTCCTGATAAGCCTGGATTTAACAAGCAAGGAGTATTATGCGGCTCTGGCAACCCCCTACCCCGGATCGCCTTTGTTTCAGCATGTTCTGGATAAAGGAATTGTAAAAGATACACGGGAATATCTCTTCAATCTCGGAGGATACGCTGATTACAAATATAATCTAACCGATATGCCGAGGCAAAAATTTTTAAATAAGGTTATTGATCTTGCCTACAGAGTTGACTGTGCTTATTATAAAAAAAGAGGACAGTATCGTAACATTTTATCCATTACCTTTGAAAAGTATATGAAAATGATTTATCACGCTATTGTTCCTCCCGATACCCGTGGAAGAATTAAGTTAAAAGCACGAGTCAATGACTTTATAAAAGGTATTTTGGGAATAAGAGAGCATGCGCAGCAAAGCCACAACCAGATCCCCCTTAGAAAAGGGGAGTGAATGGGTTTATAAAAAACTCGTTAAAAAAGAAGGATTTTACACATTTTTTTCAGGCAACTAAGCCGAACTTCATCAAATAAAAGAATATGTGGTGTTGTGAAAATTGTTTATGTGTTAAAACGATTAAGGACCATCAGGGCTATTAAAAATCTTTTCCGACTCGTTCGGGTCAGGGATATTTTGAAAATGGACAATGGTATTGGAAGCAACCGGAGATAAAATGATTCCCAAAAGCAATGAAATGAGAGTTGAGGTAACAACCAGTTGTAATTACAACTGCATCTTGTGCCCCAGAGAAAAGCTCACCAGAAAAATTGAAACGATGAGTTTCGGGTTGTTTAAAAGTATTTTTGATAAAATCACCTCGGAAACTTCACAATATAATACCTTAACGTTCCCCGGTATGGGAGAACCGCTGTTAGACGAGTCGCTTGACGATAAAATTATTTATGCAAAGAAGCGCGGTTTTTCGGTGCTCATTCTGACAAACGGTTCCTTGCTTACTGTTGACAGGTTTAAGAGATTGGAAGATATAGGGGTGGAGTCAATACGTGTAAGCATATATGGGAATTCTCCGAAATCATACAATGCGGTACACGGGATAAAAAACAAAGATTTGTTTCGCAGGATTAAATATAATCTTACTCATATTGCAAAGGTTAAGAAAACCACAAAACTCTTAATTACCTATAATGTGGTGGAGAATCACAATAAATCAACACTGGAATCGTGGATAGAATACTGGCAGGATAAAGTCGACCTGTTAGAAGTATGGCGTCCTCATAACTGGGTAGATGGCAGGAACTACAGAGCCGTAGAGCATGAAAAGTTAATAACATGCGGAAGACCATTCAGCACGCCTCTTCAGGTCCAGGTCGATGGGACCGTGAACATGTGTTGTTTTGACTTTAACGGGAAATTATTGTTAGGAGACCTCAAAACGCAAACACTCAAAGAAATATTTGAGTCGTCATTGTTTAAAAAGATTGTAGGGTGTCATACTACGGGTAATTTTACGGGCAGTGATCTCATTTGTGAAAATTGCGATCAGCGCAATAAAGACAAATCAGATGTCATGATTTTCAACTCAAAATTTGATGTGAAAGAACGGGTATGGAAGGTATCAACTACTTATCAGGAAGTATTATCCACAAAAGGATAATACACAGCTGCAGAAGACCATCCCTTCATCCCCTCCTTGCGAAGGCGGGGAAGGGGGTGGTCATAAAAAGGTTGAACCCGGAGACTTCCAAAGGCTGGTTCAATCTTGCAGGTTGAACTATATTTGAACGGTACTCTCTAGTAAACGCAAAAAGGAAGTTGTCATTGCGAGGGCGTTAGCCCGAAGCAATCGTTCGACTGAGCTCACGACGAAGTCTCATGGGTTGGATTGCTTCGCTGTCGCTCGCAATGACTATTATATGTAAACTTATTTAAGATGTTTAATATAATGGGTAAACTCGGGCATTGAGACGGAATTATACTAAATGTCTCGGTTTAATCGGGGACGATCGGAGCGGTGGGTTAGGAGTTTTCATCTTATCTGTGCGGATTTTTGGGATGTGTGCTAACCGGTTTTGTATTCACTGAAATAATCGGCGGAATACATCCCCTTCATCCTCAAAAAAGGAGAAAATCATCTGTCCCCCGCTGGCGGGGGTGAAGAGGGTGGACATCTGTCGTAAAAATTTGTATTTAAAATCTGATTGATTTTTCATAGTAACAGATTAGCTCATGTGCTTTGATCCTTTCGAACGTTTGGCTGCAAACTTTGCGGCGACAGCAGCCAGATTTGTTCCAAACAACCTGATTTCATTAATCTTTTCCTCACCTCTGAGCGCCCGGAGTCCAGACCTCTGCATGTTATGGCACCCTGGTTATAGAAATCGGCATGCCTTAAGAATAGTAACTAACCTTCTGGGATTGATTGCAGTGAATGCTACAAAAGGAATGGTACAATTGATATTTACCTTTAAACCATTCGGATATGCCGTATATGGAAAAATACTTGATACCCTTCTGGTAGTACCTGCTGCCCTGGGAAAAGCAACTTCAGATGGCGAATTTAAAACACCTTATGTTTTTACGGAAAAGGATGACGGTGTTTTTGTCTTTGGCGCCGCAAGCGCGTGCGGGAAAAATGTGGAAAAAGTAGCAAATTTGGCACGTAAAGATAAGTTACTCCTGGCGTGCTTACTGATAAAAAGCGGAATACGTGCTTTCTTTCTGATAGAGGGAAATGCCACTGAAAAGACACTGTTGCTGTTAAAATGGTTTTCGTGGGTATGTGGTTTCCAATGGTTATATGACTACTACTTTGAAAAGTCTTTATCAGAGGTAGTAGAAAAACATAAAGTTAAAAATATCGGATGCATCCATGAAATGCATTTTTACGCAAGGACTGTATGGATGATCGCATCGAAATACAAGGCCACAGGTTTTACCATTCAACATGCATCAATTTCTCCTGGTAAAAGATGGTATTTTGCTTATCCGGAAGAAAAAAAAGCCGGGTTAATACTTCCCGATGTAATGTATGTGTATAATGAAAAGGTGGTCCAACTCCTCAAACCATATTTTGAAAACACGAAATTTCTGTTAGGTTGCAGTTGCCGCTATTCTTTCTGGAAAGAAACAAAAGGGATAAAAGATACAGCGAAAAAAAGATATTTTCTTTTTGTTGGAGCGCTTGCACAATTTGACAACGATGTCCTGATCGCTTCGCTACGGAATTTATTTAATACCACCGGAGAATCAATACCGGTAAGGTTGCGGTTTCATCCGGATGCAAAAATCAGCATTAGGGGTAAATATTGGATACATTCAAAGACAAAGAAAGGCATCATTGAAATATCCAAAAGCACCCCACTAAAAACCGACATAGAGGGCGCCCTGGCAGTTATCGGAATGAGTACAACAGTATTGGAAGAGGCGCTTCTCATGAGTTGCCCGGTTATCCAATTAACCCATCCGGATTATTTACAATACATAGATATTGACGGAGTTCAGGGGGCCGTAAAAATTGATTACAGGAAACTCGCTGCAACAGATTTATTCACTACGACGAATGTGCATGTTGATTCCGAGAGTATGAGGAAAAGTTTAGGATTAAATCATCCTGTAGTAAATTATCAACAATTATTTTCAAAGGCATAAGAATTTTGGTAACACTTTAGTTCTTTGAAAATGTCGGCGGTGCAGAATGCCTTTGTGTCAATATGCAGTGGCAATTCATGAATTGCCACTACAAGGTAAGATAATCGCCTCATTGGTGCAATTTTTCAAAGAACTAAAGTGTTACGAATTTTGTAATTGAGCTTTGTTGTTTGAATAACGGATTAATTTCATAGTAAATAAAATAATGGGTATTCAAAGTATTATTAAAGAAACCGTGCTTTCTGCCAATATTGGTAGAAATATTTGTCACACTCTTCAAACGTTACAAAATCCCCTGTTCAAATCAGTCGAAATTGAGACCGTTTCTGCCTGTAATAGAAGATGTACCTATTGTCCGAATTATTCCATCCAAAGAGCGGCCGGTTATATGGCGGAAGACCTCTTTTACAAAATTATTGATGAACTCTCGGAAATGAAATTCTCAGGCAGGTTTTCTCCTCACTTCTATGGCGAACCATTGCTTGATAAAAGGATGGTGACGTTTATAACTTACACCCGGAATAAACTCCCCAACGCCTTTATAAAACTTTTCACAAATGGGGATTTCCTCACATACGAACTCTTTCTCACATTGCTGAATGCAGGCGTTGACGTTTTCAGAATCGCTCAACACGATCGACAGCCATCAACAACAATGATGAATACTCTTCAAAAAATGGACAAAAAGACCCTTGATAAACACGTAGAATATATAAAATATTTTGACAACGATACGTTACTTATGAACAGAGGAGGGTTAATTGAAGTAAAGCGTTACCTGAAAATGACATACTGTGATTACGTATCCGGTATTACCATAGATTACGAAGGCAACATGCTTTTGTGCTGCCAGGATTATATGTCACAATATACATTTGGTAATCTGAAAACGGAAAAAATCATGACCGTCTGGAATAAAGGCAATTACAAATCATTACGAGACAAAATAAAATGCGGCATCTGGCAGCTGGACATATGTAAAGCATGCAATAGTTTGTAAATGGGCATCCATAAACTGAGTTTTTTAAATCCTGTCATCACATAGTGATCAAAATGAAATAGATTTATTTTATCAATAAAAAAAATGCAGAATGTCTTCTTAACTTAGTTCGTTTTTTTTCGGGTCAATCCTTATGCTCACAAATAAGCCGCTTGTATCAGTTATCACACCGGCTTTTAATTCCGAGAAATTTATTAGCGAGACGATAGAATCTGTTTTAAATCAAACGTGGAAAAAGTGGGAGATGTTGATCGTTGATGACCACTCAACAGACAATACATATGATGTATTAAAAAAATATGCACAAAAGGATCCGAGAATACGTATTTTTAGATTTAATGCTAATAGCGGATGCCCCGCGGTTCCAAGAAATCACGCTATAAAGCAATCAAGAGGGAAATATATCGCGTTCCTTGATTCTGATGATGTTTGGTTGCAAAATAAGTTAGAAATGCAAACAGATTTAATGGAATCAAATACGGAAATAGCCATGTCGTATGTTTTATTTTCCTTTTTGCTGGAAGACGGTTCCATTAAAGGTGAATATCCAAAACCAAAAAATAGATTTGAAGGATATATTTTTAAACCCTTATATTTTAAGCCGATAATTGCTAATTCAAGTGTTATGGTGCGAAGGGAGGTATTTAAGGAACTCGGACTATTGAATGAAGATGCTCAATTAGCATTTTCTGAAGACTATGATATGTGGCTGAAGATAGCCAGAACAAAACGGGTTCATTGCGTACATGGCGCACCCCTATTACTCTATAGAGTGGGACATTGTGCCACTTTTAAAAGATCAGGCTGTAAAGAATTGAAACGAATGGTACTTATTGCAAAAAGACATGCTCCTTATGCAGGAAAAAGTCTTTATATTCTCAAAGTAATTTCCTTTTTTGTGTATGTTTTTAAATATATGCTTATTCGTAAATAATGGCGGAGGCCATAAACTGAAAAAAGTATTTATTCAAAGGCATTGTGCTGTCTCTGCTCAAGGAATATAATCATACAAAAATAACGTATGAACGCGATATCGATAATTGTACCAACTTACAACGAACGGGAATCGATCGTCAATTTTTTAGAAGAGACTATTACCCAATTGTCACTCAACAACATTACAGCGGATGTTATTGTTGTTGATGATAATTCACCTGACGGTACAGCTGATCTCGTTGAAAATTTCAGTAAAAACCACAACAATGTTATTCTGGCAAAGAGAAAAGGCAAGATGGGATTAGCCTCAGCATGTATCCACGGTTTTAATTTATCAGAGGGTAAAATAATAGGAGTTATGGACGGCGATTTAAGCCATGCCCCGAAGGCATTACCCTATCTGCTAAATCCATTGATATATAATTTCTGTGATATTACGGTAGGAAGCAGATATATACCGGGGGGAAGGGTTCTTAACTGGCCGCTGAGGAGATATATAATTTCACGGTCCGCAGGATTTTTAGGTTCTATGCTCACAACGGTTAAAGATGTTACCTCCGGCTTCTTTTTTTTTAAAAGAGAAGTAATCGAGAACATAAATCTTGATCCAATAGGCTTCAAAATATGTTTGGAGATATTAGTTAAAGGAAATTATCAAACTATTATGGAAGTGCCGTTTACTTTCAGCGATAGGGTCACAGGAAAAAGTAAGATGGGAATGAAAGAAATTTTTTTCTATCTTCAGCATTTACATCGACTTTATAAATACAAACGAACGCAAAAATATACGTAGTCAATATCATGAGTCCTTATAAGGTACTGTTAATCAATCCACCGCGAATACATGGTTTTTCTTGGACAAGGGAAGGAAGATGCCAGGAAAAAGAAGATATTTTAGGAACAGTAAAACCGCCTCTTTCGCTGGCCTTAATAGCTGCCCTTTTGCGTAATAACAAAATCCACTTCAGATTCCTGGACGCCACCGCCCTCAATCTGAAAAGTGAAGATATAGGGAAGCGCCTTACCGAATCAAAATTTTATCCCGATGTTATTGTATATGGTACAACAACGGCAACAATCTTAGCCGATACAGAATCTCTTTCAGGTCTCAAAAAAAAGTTCCGTGCCAAGCTTGTAGCCTTTGGAGCCCACATCTCGGGCGCTCCTCAGGAAACTTTAGAAAAAATTCCGGATATTGATATAGGGATACGAGGAGAACCTGAAAAGACAATCTTAGACCTTTTAAGCAATGATAATCTGGAAAGTCTCGACAGAGTAGACGGTATCGTCTGGAGAAATTGTGCAGGAATCAGGACAACAAAGGGCAGAACCTGGATAGAGGATTTAGACAAGCTTCCCCAACCCGCATGGGACCTGTTCCCTTTAGAGAAATATGTATTACCATTCACGAACGAAAAATATCTTATCGTGGAAACGAGCAGGGGTTGTCCTTTTGCCTGTGATTTTTGCGTGGCATCACTAAACCATGGCATAAAATTCCGGGAAAAAAGACCGGAGACGGTAGTTAACGAAATTGAAGGTTTAATAAAGAAATTTAACGTAAAAAACTTCAATCTCTTTGGAGACACAGTAACGCTTAATAAAAAATTTGTCGAAAAATTTTGCGATGAGTTAATAAAAAGAAACCTGAACATACGGTGGCTGACAAACACGCGAGCAGACACTATTTATGATAGTGAGTTAGTAAAAAAGATGAAGAAATCGGGATGCTGGATGTTGTCGATTGGCATAGAATCATACAATGAAAAAACCAGGAATGATATGCAAAAAAAACTTGAAACAGGTAAAATAACACAGGCAATCAGGCTTCTCAGGGAAACAGGAATTATATCTTTTGGTTTTTTCATTTATGGATACCCGGGTGAAACAGAAAAAGACATGTACGAAACAACAAAATTCGCTCTCTCATTACCCTTAGATTATGCCAATTTTTATCCGGCGGTTCCTTATCCCGGTACGGCTTTCTATGCAAAAAGCGTTTCTAACGGTTATCTTCACAGTGACTCTTGGGATAAAATGGAATATTCGTCTTATATAATCAAAACGAAAGATTTGAATGAAACCATAGTGAAAAAGGCTATTTCTCATGCTTATCTCAGTTTCTACCTGAGACCACAATTTATCTTTAGACATATCAGGAATATTGGCCTGAAAAACTTTTTTACGGGTTCAGTAAAATACGGTCTTAAATTTCTAGGGAATCATCTAAAAAATATCTTTTCACATGAAATCTAAAAATTTTCCAGAAACATTATTCCTGAATGCGTTCGCAAAAATTGTTTCCGGGGTAACCGGGAATCCCGAATTTGCGTACAAAATAATTACGAGATATTCTTTAAAATCCCTGCTTAAACTGATTATAAATCAATTCTATTATCTTTTCAAATGGGACAAACCACCTTATCTCTTAAGTTTGGTCATTGAGCCAACGAATAAGTGCAACCTGACATGCCAGCACTGCCAGCGATCTGATATGACAAGGAAAATCGGAGAAATAAGTATTGATTTATACAGACGGATCATCGATGAAAACTTGTCTATTGCCCATGTATTGTTAGTATGCTTGGGCGAACCGCTGATGCATAATAAAGTCATAGATATGATAAATTACGCCGGAGAAAGAAAGATAAGGCCTATGATAATAACAAATGGCATATTGTTGACCCATAATATGGCTGATATGCTTTTAGACAGCAAATTGCATAGTATCGCCTTCTCCATTGATGGTATTTACGCATCATACGAAAAAATACGGCATGTAAAGTATGAAATGATTAAAAAAAATATCCTGAACTTTTTAGAAAAAAAGAAAAATTCCCGAAAAAAAATACGGACTGAAATTATTATGACCGTATCGGAAAAAAATGAAGAGGATATTAGCGATGTGAGAAAGGAGTGGGAGGGTTTTGTTGACCATGTGTCATTGCAACCGGAAATTATTTATCAGGGAAATAAACGTTCAAAAAGATGCAAGGAAATTTACAGAGGCAATCTTATCGTTTTCTGGGATGGGACGGTAGTACCCTGCTGTGTGGATTTTGACGGCAGGATTAAAATTGGAAATGCACAGGAGGATACGCTCCCCAAACTCTGGAATAGCGATAAAATGAGAGCATTGAGAAGATCGCATATTGAAGGGAATTTTGGGGGATTATGTGGTAATTGTTCAGAATATACCGGCCAATTGATAAGACCAAGAATAACCGTTTAAAGGATAAAATGAGATGCAAAATAAGCATGCTGAAATAGATTTCTTTTCTAAGCAACCGTCCTGGGAGGTTTTAACAGAGAAGAGTTATAAAAGACTTATAAAATTCTTTTTTGAGATGGTAAAACCCAACCCATCTGAGGTTATTCTCGACTTGGGATGCGGCACGGGGGCTTTTACGTCGAGAATAGCGCGAACATTTCCCAATATTATTGGAATAGATATATCCCCTGAACTTATCGAGACTGCAAAGAAGACAAATCCCCGTGTAATTTATAAAGTAAATGATATAGAAAAACTGGAGATAGATGAGAATTCTGTTGATATATGTACTTTTTTTGGCGTTCTCCATCATTTCCAAAACATTGAAAAAGTGATGCACGAAGTTCACAGGGTTTTGAGAAAAGGAGGTAGATTTTGGTCATATGATCCGCATAAATATAACCCGGCTTTTTTTATTTACAGGGATTCTTCTTCGCCATTCATGTCTAAGTCTGGACGGACAGAAAACGAAAGACTGTTAACAAGAACTGAATTAAAACATGTGTGCAATAAAGTTGGGTTTGCCAACACTGATACCCGAATAATCTCCGGTATAACGCATAGTTATATACACGGCAGAATAGCACAGAAAATATTACCGGTCTATAATCTTTGGGAATGTGTTCTTGGTTACTCACCTTTCTCTCGATACATAGGTTCTTATGTCTTAGGCTGTGGAACAAAAAAGGAAATTTGATAATGTATCAGGAAACCCCTGTAGTTTTAATAAATCCCCCAATAACACGTGAAGAGCGTTTCGGAGAAATGGCTAAACATGGGGCAACGGCTCCACCTCTTGGCCTTTGTTATTTAGCATCTGTCCTCAGGCGGAACGGGATCAAAAGTCGTATTATTGATGCCCTGTCCTTTGAGAAAACCATGGAAGAGACCGTGAAGGAAATTTTAAGCCTGAATCCCCGGTACGTAGGAATTACCGCAAAGACAGTTGCCATCTTTCGTGCAGCAGAGCTAGCAGAAGAAATTAAAAAAGCAGACCCCAGGATTAGTACTATCATTGGCGGTGCCCACATTACCGCTGTGCCCCGGGAGACCATGGAAAGATTTCCACAGGTTGATATTGGTGTAATCGGCGAGGGTGAGATTACCATTGCCGAATTGATTCAAACTTTGGAAGAAAACAGGGATTTGCGGAATGTTAATGGCCTGATAATACGGGAAGATGACGGGAATTTATTCCTCACCGCGCCTCGTCCGCCTATCGAAAACCTGGATTCGATTCCCTTGCCAGCCTGGGATATGGTACCGCATTTAAAGTACTACCACGAATCAGCAACCCGTTTTTCAAAATTACCGCTCGGTTCCGTTATTACATCCAGGGGCTGTCCCGGAAAATGTCTCTTTTGCGACAATAGCGTATTTGGACGCAGGTTTAGATCACACTCGGCTGATTATGTGATAGGGATGATCAAACACTTAAAATCAAACTACGGGATTAAAAGCCTGGTATTCTACGATGATTACTTTGTAGCCGACAAGAGGCGCCTTAAAGAAATTTGTCTCAAAATGATTGAGGAAAAAGTGGATCTCGAATGGGTTTGCAGTGCACGGGTAAATGCAATCACCGGAGAAATGTTATCCCTTATGAAGCAGGCCGGCTGCTTTCAAATCGCATACGGAATAGAAAGTGGTAACCAGAACATCCTTAATTTACAGCAGAAAGGCATCACGCTGGAACGTGTTCGCAGTGCCGTTGAAATGACGTATAAAGCCGGTATCAGGACAAAGGGATATTTTATGATCGGACATCCCACTGAAACTCAGGAGACCATTTTTGAGACCATTGATTTTGCAAAATCAATCCCCTTAGATAATTTCCAAGCAACCTATTTTACTCCATTTCCCGGCTCACCTGCTTACGACATTGCGGATAAATACGGCGCATTTGAAAAAGACTGGAAAAAGATGAATATGTGGGATATTGTCTTTGTCCCACGCGGGTTTACAAGAAAAGACCTTCGCCGTTACCTGAAAATGGTTCACCGTAAATTTTATCTCAGGCCACAAATTATTTGGTCCTACATCAAATTAATGCGCGATCCGAAATACAGACGACAACTCCTAAAAGAAGGATTTGCCTTTCTTAAGGAAATGGCCACCTGATGACATCTTATCCGACACTATAATTCTCTGCACTAAAGGTTCACACGTATGCCCGACCAAAATTACCAAACGTTATTGTTGATATATGCTACGGGCATATTATCGACGCTCTTTATAACAGGTATTTTCTCCTTTGTATTTCTTAAAAAAAACTTCTTTATAACCTGGTCCAAATATCTCTTTATATTCTCCGTACTCTTCTACTTTACCTATATTCTGACTTTTCAATTCCTGAAGTTATACACATTCAAATACTACGCTGATTTTTCTGTTTGGCTGGAACTATTTTCAAACATTGTAAATAATCGTGGCATGGTTTCTTCCTTACAGGAAACTTCCCATGCTTATGGGAATATAAAGAATTATCTTGGAATACATTTTGTTCCTTTAATATATCTTCTTGCACTCCCTCTCTCTGTTTTCAAAAATTGTTCCGTATATTTAATCGTATTACAAACTTTAATTCTGACGTTGTCAATTATTCCTATTTATCTTTTTGCAAGGGATATTTTCAAAGATAGAAAAATAGGATACTTATTCGCTGCATCATTTTTATTTTTTCCTACTATACAGTATATTAATCTTTACGATTTTGAATTCTTGAGGATTTCCATCCCCCTATTGTTATTCAGTTTTTACTTTATAAACAAGAGAAAATATATCTTGTATTATGTTTTTTTAATTTTATCTCTTTTGGTCCGTGAAGAAGTAGCGCTGACTACCTTTTTACTAGGGATTTATATAACCTTTATTATGAGAGAAAAGAAAGCAGGCATAATTACTTCGGTTATTTCGATTATGTATTTCTTAGCTCTTATCAAAATTGTGATGCCATATATCGCTGGGGACGCTACTACTCTTCAAAACACTGTTTTTTCACATTTGGGTAGGACTCCTTACGAAGTATTTATTTATATTGCTTCGCATCCTTTTGCAATTATTCTGAATCTATTGGATAAAATAAAGATAGCGAATTTTTTAATGTTTATTTTACCCCTTCTTTTTACCTCGCTTTTTTCGCCATCAATTTTATCGATTTCCGCAGGCAACCTTTTGTTGAATTTTTTAAGCCTTTCCATTTCACATTATTCATACATCCTTTATTACCTTTCTCCGACGATACCTTTCTTATTCTTATCCGCAATCAAGGGAGTAAAAAATATAAGTGACAAAGGTTTCCCCTCCCTGAAAAAAAAGAGCATCATAATAAGCCGGGTTGATGATAAAGCATTTGCTGATGTTTTAGTATCTTGTGTATTTGTTGCCTCTGTGTCTTCGAGTATATTTTTTGGTCCCTCTCCTTTATCCATACAGTTTTGGAACAAGAACTATACGTTGGCACCTTATAAAACACATAATTTCCACCATTCCCAGTATACATTTACGGAACATCACCGGAAGGCATTTGAATTCTTCCCGTTAATTCCAAACGATGCATCTGTTTCGGCGGAACATTTTTTTTTACCGTATCTTTATAGGAAAAAAACTTTAATGCAATTCCCTATCCTGGATGGAGCTGACTATGTCTTAATTGACAAGAAACATCCCGTCAAATTCGGGGTCTCTAAAGCAGGGATTGACCCGCTTGAGGCAAGAAAGAATCCACAGAAATATTATGATAGGGTTGAAAAAGATACAGAAAAATGGAAACTTATCAAGGAAGATGATGGTATATTTTTATTTAAAAAAATAGCTTGGTAAACTGAATCATAGAACACCTTCAAAAACCTTTAAAGTCTTCATTACTGCATTTTCCCAGGAAAAATCTTTTGCCCTTTTTAATGATTCCGTTTTTAATAATGAAATTAAACTTTTATCCATTATCGTTTTCAATAACACATCAGCCATTTCACCTGGGGCAGTGGGATCAAAATAAACCGCTGCACCGGCACATATCTCCGGCATAGGTTTTATATTAGAGGCAAGCATAGGAGCGCCGCAAGCCATCGCCTCTATTAAAATATTAGGACAATTTTCACAGGTAGAAGGATATATAAAAAGTATACACGAACCGTAGAGAACAGGGAGTTCATCATAAGGTATTTCTCCGAGAAACAAAATCCTTTCTTCAAGTCTCTTTTCCCGTATAAATCTCATCATGCCATCGTAATAACCAACATCAAATCTTCTCCCTACTAACAGAAGCTTTATCTCTTCATCTATTTTATTCCGAATCATCGCGAATGCCTGTATGAGTTCAAAAAAGTTCTTATAGCGATGAATGTTTGATACATAAAGGATAAATTTACCTAAATTGTATTTTTTAATGACGTGCAGCTTTTTATCTCTAGTGACATTTTCATGAAATAATTCCTCATTCTTTCCATGGTAAATGAGATTGGCATGTTTTAGACAAAGTCCCAGATTCTTCATATCGTGAATGGCCTTTTTTGATATAAATATTACTTTTTTCGCTCTTTTAATTGATGCCATAGTTAATAACTTTAGCAATATCAATCGATACTTTTGAGTTTTACCTTCGGTACTAATAATACTATCATCGAATGGGGCAAGATTTTGTACCATAACGACATTGGGTGTCTTTGAAAAAAGGGGGCATATATTACCGGGAGAAAAAAGGACATCAACCCCCTCCTTTTTCAGAAGAAAAGGCAAGAGACATTGCTCCCAGAGAATTCTGAAAATCGGATTTTTTGAAGGTATTTTGTAAGATACGAATGTGAAATCAGGATGCGGGAAATAAAATGCTTTCTTTCCTGACAGGGTAGTGAATACCAAAAAGTGGTGGCGGCTGTTTATCTTTGATAAATGGGTTAACAGGTTTTTTATATATGTAACGCCACCACCTGCAACGGCAGACATTGTATTAATGGCTATTTTCATGTAATATCAAATCCATAGATTTTACAATAGGACAATGAAGAATGGTGATAAACTATACAATATTTCTGCAAATGAGATAATGGATAAAATCGTGTAAAGTTTCATTCGCCAGAACACAGAATATGTGCGTTTTCTTTATCAGAGAGGATAACTGTGAATATGATACCAACCATCCTTTCATGCGAATAGCTGAAAGAATTTACACATAAATCTTGACATTACTAAAAGGAGATTGTTTAATTCCTTCTCTAAATTACCTGTTAATCACGCAAAAGCATAAAAACTGCACAATAATAATTTTATTTAAAAAAGGAAATTTATGTGGCAATTATTTTCTAAGAGAAGGAATTTATTAATACTTTCTTCTCTGTTTTATTTCTTTTTCCCGCTTCGATGTGGAGACAGGAGATAGTTCCACTCACCACGAAAATCACATCTCGTTATTGCGATTCCCTTCATGTGATCCTCAGTTATCCTTGTGCCGGTCTCGTATGGTTTTTCATCCAGTTCGGCAGATATTGTCAACCCTTTAGCTGTCTTGGTATTGCTGATCAAATTCACTACAGCCATTAGGCTTTCCAGTGGGCGACCACGCCAAT
This sequence comes from Candidatus Brocadia sp., assembly GCA_011525665.1. Lineage (GTDB taxonomy): Bacteria > Planctomycetota > Brocadiia > Brocadiales > Brocadiaceae > Brocadia. Next base: position 40,060 of record WYAU01000008.1, on the reverse strand, counting down.
TCTCCGTAATGTGACAGCACATTCTGTGTTCTATCTTGTTCCATTTCTTTGTACCTGGCGGGAAATGTCTCACATGAATAATCATTGCCAGCTCATCCGCAAGTCTCTGAAGTTCCACCTTCCACAGACGAACTCTCGCACCATTGCTGCCACCACCATTAGCCGTTATCAGAAGTTCCTTCGCCTTCGGATACACACGTCTTCCCATCTGCTTCCACCAGCGGCGTATCGTTTCAACAGCAAATTCCGCCGTATCGTGCGTTACACCTACGCTCACCCAGCCTTCGTTTCTCGCTATATCATACACTCCATACGGAATGGCCTTGCCAAGCTCTTTGTCGGCAAAGTCGTGCATGTGCACTTCAACAGGCTCACCCTTTTTCTGCCATTCCCTCCCTCCGTTCTTGAACCACCCTATCAATTCCTTCTTTTTTGTATCTACGGAAATAACAGGCAGGTCTCGCTTCAAAAAATCATTTACGGTAGCGCTAAGGTACTGAAATTGGGCATTCCTGTCGGGACGTGCAACTCCCTCTCTGGCCTTTCTGTTTGATTGCATGCTATAGCCAAGTTCGTTCAATAGACGCCACACGGTTGCCTGTGAAACAGCATGCCCCATCGACTGTAATTCCAACGCAAGTTTCGTGGTGCTCTTGCATGTCCAGCGAAGCGCTGACATCGCGTCGCCGCGCGTAACAGGATCAAGAAGCGTATCCATATCTGCAAGCAGTTTTTCATCTCTTTCTTTCTGGCTTTTCCTGCCTGCCCCAGGCCTCCGTATCCTCTCCCCACCACCCGCAGATTTTGCACTCGACTTCAGACCGCTTTGCCTCAGTTCCTTTATGCCAGCGTGTATTGTCGTTCGAGATATACCACTTGCCTTCGCTGCCCGACTAACGCCCCCATATCCAAACGATTCAGCATCTGCTGCTATGCATAACCGATAAGACCGTTCGTCCAACAAAGACGACAGTCTCTCGTATTTCATTGATAGCCTCTCTGTAATTGCCATGTACACATCATATCACGCTTCTTTAAGTTGTTCAAGTTATATTGCATAGCTTCCTAAATGGTTATCATAAAGCAAAAATTCAGGGTTTTTTTTTAACTTTTCAGGAGATGAAGGCAAAATGATCTGCTTCCAAAGAATGCTTAATAAAGAACTTTTTGAGGGCATTCTAAAAGACAAGAATTGAGAATCCGGGTGTTGAAAATAAAATATTTCTTTTCCTTTGAGTGTTGTAAGGATAAGAAATTGATGATGGCAGAAAGAATGGATTTCCGTTTCCACGGAAATGACACATTAAGGGATTTTCAAGTAAAAACAGGTTTACTATTTTTGCCGTTGATTCCACATAATGATTATGCTATTTTTAAGTTACAGTATTACGTGTAAAAACCTTTTTACACGTTTCTAACAACCCCCATCACCCCTTAAAAGGGGGATTTTAGTTGCAGCTTTCTAGGAGAAAATTTGGTTGCGGCTGCAATCGCTATGTATTTATGTATAAATCTTACGACCTTAAAAAAACTCGAACCCAAAATCGGCGAAGAAGAGGCTAAAGAACTTATTGAATTTATGTGGCAATTATCTTCTAAAAAAAGAAATTTGTTAATACAATAAAAAATGTTTTTAGAACTTATAAAAAATCAAAAATATACCGATAATATTACACTAAAAAATGCTATACATATTGCCAAATGGATAGAAAAAGAATTTCCGATGGCAGCTGTATACATACATGGTTCTGTCTTAAGGCCGGATTTAATCCATCCGGGGTCTGATATTGATATCGTAGTTAAAGGACTGAGTGATAGTGATTACTCAACATTAGTGAAAGCAACATTGAAAAAATTCAGCTCATTAAAGGTAGATATAAGGAGATTTGAAGAATTAGACGCCTACATGAGACAAAAAATTGAGGATAGGGGCTATAGGATGAAAAATGAAAAAGAGACACGAAGAACTCAAAAGTGACGTCAGGCATGAACTGCAGAATTTGAGGAAATTGATGGTTGAATTACAATCCACCCCTATTGATGAAAATACTGCCACGCGAAGGGTTATCGGGTCTATTTTACATGATTCATACAACTATTGTGAACGGATATTCAGGTTAATAGTTGGCGAGATTAACGGTGCTATCCCCGTGGGTTTTGAGTGGCACCGTCAGATGCTGAATAAGGTGACACGTAAAGTTGAAGGACTGCGCCCTCTTGTTATTTCAGAACGAATGGCATCAGATCTTGAAGAATACCTGGAATTCAGGCACGTTTTTAGAAATATATACGGATTTGAACTGTTGGGAGATCGTATCATCAGATTAAAGGAAAGGTATCCCCATGTATTTGGCAGCTTTATAAAAGAGGTAAAAAATTTCCTGGATACATTATGATTATGGGGAAAGGGGCTGCCCCGGGTTATGCTTTAACCGTGCCTCAATACTACTCATCAGACGTTTAAACCACTGAAACGTTTTAAATCCTATACTATCTATGCATATCAATTCGGAAACTACCCATCTCGCCTATTTACTTCATAATTTGTACTGCGCATTGGAAGACCTCTTTCAGATATTCCAATATCGTAAACAACTACGAAAGATTCGGAAAAATGAGACATTGCTATTTTTGCGTTAGGCCTAAATCTTACGACCTTATAAAAAAACGTGAACCCAAGATCGGCGAAGAGGAGGCCAAAGAACTCATAGAGTTCATTGAGTCATTTAAGGGTGATGTTGTTACGAAGACAGACCTTCAATTGCTTAAAGATTGATCTGGAAGGTAAAATTGAAAAGACAAAGAGCGACCTTGAGGGTAAAATTGAAAATCTATGACTTGACCTGACGGGTAAAATCGGAACTGCGAAGATAGATATGCTTAAATGGCTTTTTGGTTTCTGGATTTAAAGACAATTTTTCAAACGGCTAAATTTTTTAAGGAAGAAACACCTCTTTTAAATAAAGCCTGAAGCCCTTTAAAAGAGGAGAGGTAAGTTCGTCATCGATAAAATATATACCATCTGTTTCATAACCCGGTTCTTTTAATACCATGGTTTCAATAGCCTTCTTATCAGGGTCAACTATCCAGAATTCCTTCACACCATATTCCCCATAAAGCCTCTTTTTTACCAGTTTATCTCTTTCTTTAGTCGTGCTAGATAAAATCTCGATCACTAAATCTGGCGCACCCCGTAAATTTTTTTCCGTCATCAAGCCCATTCGTTCTTTAGAAACAAAAATAATATCGGGCTGGACAACATCAGTTTCTGACAGGACTACATCAAAGGGGGCATAAAGTACCGTACCTAAATTATTTTTTTTAACAAATTCCCATAGAACTACGCCTAAATCTCTTGAAATGGTTTGATGTTGGAAATTGGGTGCCGGTACCATATACAATTCTCCCTCAATAAGTTCGTATCTTTTATCATCATCCATGGCCGCATAGTCATCGTAGGTGTATTTTGCTTTGGTTTTAAGCATTGGCTACCTCCTAACCCGAACAAGTCGGAAAAGACAAAATCCGAAGCACGAAATTCGTGAGTCAACCCTGACAGGGTTAATTTTATTTATATTTTTGTTAGTTTTCATTTAGACACTAAATGTTTTAATTATATAACATTCCCATATTTGAAACAATTGATAAAATTTTGTGAATACACGCGCAGCAGATTGTCCGAACGATTGCGCCGGCAGGCGGTTAATTTATTGCAAAAATGCTAAAAATCTGCCATAATCAGGACACTTCCCTGTGAACATTACCTGTTACTTTCAGATACGGAGGCTGTTATGCCCATTATAAATACCCTCGAGATTTACGAAGACTTAAAGTCACAATTCAAAGAAGAAGAGGCACGTACTTTAACAAAAGCCTTGGAAAAATCCCTGGAGGAATACCAAAAGAGGCAGGAAAGTTTTTTGGCAACAAAGGATGATATTGCCAATTTGCGAGCGGAACTGAAAGAAGACATTAATAATGTGAGGGTGGCAACAAAGGATGATATTGTCAATTTGCGAACAGAATTGAAAGAAGATATTAATAAAGTAAGAAATGAACTGGCTAACGCAAAGGCCGAAATCATCAAGTGGTTATTTATATTTCTTATAGGTCAGGGTGCATCAATTGTTGGTATTTTGAAATTTATAAAGTAAATGAAAACCCTTCTGAAAAATATAACCACCTATTGTAATACACTACCCGCAGGCTTTCTGATGGTTGCGGTTATCTTTGTTCCTCTTTGGTTTGACATACGTCTTTACAGCGTCTTTGACCTCAGCAAAGTAACTGCCTTGTATTTATTAACGATTGCAATTTTGGTTATATGGACAATCATACTGACGTTTAACCATAATTTTAAATTCTTGCATACGGCAATAGATATCCCCCTCCTTGCTTATATACTCGTTTTCATAGTTTCATCTGCCATATCTATAAACCCCATTATGAGCCTTTTCGGCACTTATAAGCGATTTGAGGGTTTAACTGCCACTTTATGCTATATTTTTGTTTTTTATGCCACGGTAAATTTCATAACTACCAAAAAAAGGCTTTATTTGCTTATCGTATCCATCCTTGCCGGCGCTCTCATTTCATCCTGTTACGGGATTGCGCAACATCTTGGAGTTGATTTTTTCAAATGGAGTAGTTTTGAAGCGAGGCGCGTATTCTCCACTTTTGGAAACCCCGTATTCTTTTCCGCCTACCTGGTGACGACCTTACCGTTGGCCGTTGTTTTATTTTTTTTTAAATCCTCCCGACAAAAAGAAGTGGTTCTGGAGAAACTCTACAGTACTGCAAACAGCAACCAATTTCCTGCCCCTTCGAAGGGGCGGGAGGCGTGTTTGTCAAAAGAAGGAGTTTCTCCGGGTAAAGAGTATATCCCCTGGATTTTTTTTATAGTATCTTCGGTCATTTATACTGCATTCTGGCTTACCAATACCCGGGCATGCTTCGTGGCGCTCCTTGGAGGCATAACGCCACTTCTCTATTTGATTTTTAAAAAACAGACTGCAGAAAGATTTAAATTTGTAGTTCTCGTTATTTCGTTTATTCTCATTGGGGTATTCTTCAATGTAAGACACGAGACATCGGTTATTAAACACTTTGCTGCTGATGTAAAGACTGCTGATAATCCTCCTGACACCTTCTTTAAACAGGAAGGAGAATTACCTGTTTTTGAAAAAAGCCAGACTCGCCACAGACCGTGGATTGCCAATAAACTTTCTGCCGGCGGTTCTACTTTTTCCCGTATATTTCAGTATTTGGCGGCAACAAGAATCATTAAGGATTACCCCGCGCTGGGAATAGGACCCGATACCATCGGCATTGTTTATCAGAAAAATCTGGCAAAGGTGTTCTCGTTACGGGAAAGCGACAAAGGTTTTCCATTCCCCAGGCAGGACAGAATCCACAATGATATCCTCGATACCGCCGTCACTCGAGGCATTTTTGGATTGGGAACCTATATCTGGTTATTGGCTGCCTTTGGTATATATGCAGGGAAAAATTATAAACGGTTAAATAACCAAAACAAACTGCTCGTCTCAGGACTCTTAGCTGGGATTATATGCTACCTCATTCAGAATGAATTCAGCTTTGGAAATACGCCTATCGTGATGCTTTTCTGGATGATGATGGCGCTTTGTATTTCTGTAGTAAAAATAAACGAAACAGAAGGAGGACTAAGGACTGACGAGGGTGGCTTGGGAACTGAAGAACATTGTGAAGTTATGAAGTTGAGAAGTTGTAAAAGTGGAAAGCCGGAAAATGCGCAACCGCCCAATTTACCAAATTCTTCCCTTCGTATTTTTTACAGATGGCTTGGTTGTGGAATTGCGCTAGCGGCAATAGGTTTTGTTACCGTTTTTGTCGTTCGGTTTTACAGGGCGGATGCCTATTTCGAATACGGGAGGAGGATATTGGAGTATGAAAAGGAAAATCTTCAAACCGTGACAGAAAAGGGCGTATATTTTATAAAGCACGCGGTAGTCCTTAACCCATATGAGACCTTTTATCGTGACGAACTCTGCAGGACGTATATACAATTGGCTTTTAAGACAAAAGACGAGGCATGGATACAAAAGGCATATGTCGAAGCCAACAATACCTTACGGTTGATTCCACAGCACTACATGGGGCTGTTCCATCTCGGTATGGCCCATCAATTCCTGGCTGAACACTTTAACAGAAATACGACAGATGCTGCCATCGCCTATTATAAAAAGGCAATAGACTCGGATCCCTTTCAGGCCATTTTTCACAGTAATCTTGCTTCGATGTATAACAAAAAGGGTCTGCTGGATCAAGCGATTGAAGAACTCCTGCAGGCATATCTGATCCGGCCTGAAGACGTGAACCATGCAGACCGCTTAGCCAATGCCTACTTGCAAAAGGGAGATTTGGAAAGAGCCCTTGTTTTTTCACAGAAGACCGTTCAGCTAAAACCGGCAGAGCCCGGTTATTATAATAACCTCGGGGCCATACTGAGCAGAAAAGGTATGCATGAAGAGGCAATGAATGCCTTTAAAAAGGCAATAGAAATAGACCCGAACGATCCCATTTATATGGAAAATTTGACGAAACTCTATCGATCGCTGGGTAAACATGAGGAATCAATACCGTACTACAAAAAGCTTATCGACCTTAATCCCTCTGTGGCCGATTATCAAAACAATCTTGGTGTAATATATAAAAGGGAAAAACATCTTGACGATGCTGTTCGGTCGTTTCAGAAGGCGTTATCTTTGCGACCGGATAATCCCATTTATGCGTATAATTTGGCTGATACATTCGTTGAAAAAGGTCAGTATGATGAGGCCGGGCGAATTCTTCAAGTGTTTGATAAGACGTATCCGGGTCATGGATATGCAAATATTCATTTACTCCTGGCTGATCTCTATGCAAAAAATGCGGATTGGGAAAAAGTCGCTTATGCGTGTGAACAGGCTTTGAAGATTGATGGAAAATCAATCGCTGCGTACAAGATGCTTGGCAATGCATATTACAACACGCAGCAGTATGAACTTGCGGAAAAGATAGTAAACAATGCCCTGGCATTAAATCCCAATGACCAGGACGCAAAAGACTTACTTGTGAAAATTTCAAACAGCATAATGAGGAGGTAAAGACGTTGTCTAAAAAGAAGAATAATTCAGACAGGGGTACTGTGATAAAAGTTGAAAAGAACCGGTTGGTTGTACCGAATGACCCCATTATTCCGTTTATCAGGGGAGACGGTACAGGTCCTGATATCTGGAATGCATCCGTTCGTGTATTTGATGCCGCCGTGAGCAAGGCGTATAAGGATAAAAAGCGTATCTGCTGGCAGGAAATTTTTGCGGGCGAGCATGCCTTTCAGGAGTGCGGTGAATGGCTTCCCAAAACTACCCTTGATGCCATTAAAAAATATAAAGTGGCTATCAAGGGACCGCTTACAACACCTGTTGGCGGCGGTATCAGGAGCCTTAATGTGACCCTGAGACAGGAGCTTGATTTATATGCCTGCGTCCGGCCCGTACGTTATTTTGAAGGGGTACCCTGTCCCGTGAAATCACCGGAGAAATTACATGTTGTGATTTTCCGGGAGAATACGGAAGATGTGTATGCGGGGATTGAATATAAAAAAGGGTCTCCCGAGGCAAAGAAACTCATTGCATTCCTGGAAAAGGAACTGGGGAAAAAGATCAGAAAAGATTCTGGCATCGGTATTAAACCGATGAGTGTGACCGGCTCAAAAAGGCTCGTTAGACGTGCCATACAGTATGCAATCGATAAGCGGCTAAAGAGTGTGACCCTCATGCATAAGGGCAATATCATGAAATTTACTGAGGGCGCATTCCGGGAGTGGGGCTATGAAGTAGCTAAAGAAGAATTTCCCAAATTTATCGTTACGGAAGAGGATGTCCAGAAAAAGCATAATGGTGTTGTTCCGAAGGGTAAAGTTGTTATAAAGGACAGGATTGCCGATGCCATGTTTCAGCAGGTACTGCTAAGGCCAGAGGAATATGACGTAGTAGCCACACCGAATCTTAACGGTGATTATATCTCAGATGCCTGCGCCGCCCAGGTAGGTGGTCTTGGCATGGCCCCCGGTGCCAATATCGGAGATAAAGCTGCTATCTTTGAAGCTACCCATGGGACTGCCCCAAAATATGCAGGACAGGATAAGGTCAATCCCGGCTCCGTTATTTTATCAGGGGTCATGATGTTTGAACATCTGGGATGGGACAAGGCGGCCGGTATGATTGTGCAGGCATTGGAAAAGACCATCCGGCAAAAGACCGTGACCTATGACCTCGAACGGCAGATGGAAGGTGCAAAGTTGGTCAAATGTTCTGAGCTTGCCGATGAGATAATAAGAAATATGGAGCGATAATAATTTTAGCCACGAATGGGCACGAAACAGGAGAAAGAAGAACCTGCAGTGGCAATTCATGAATTGCCACTGCATACTGTCACAAAGGTATTTTCAACTGTTGATGTTTTTCAAAAAACTGAACTGTTACGAAAAAAGTATAATGTACCCCAAAAACTGGACAGCATGTTAAGATTATAAAACTTTGTGAAGATAAGGCAAGGAATTAAAGGAAAGTATCTTGAACAGGGCATTTAAATGGGAACTTATTTAAAATTCCTTGTAAATATAAAACATAAAAGTATATTAATATAAGTACAGAGGAGACAAAATGTCGGTCAAAGAAATGATAAAGAAAGAAATTGATAAACTTCCGGAAGATCTTCTTCCGGAGGTCATTGATTTCATTCAATTTTTAGAAAACAAAAGAGAAAGAATCATGATTGCAAAAACCTCTCAGGATTTATCCACTGCGTCATTCCAAAAAATATGGGACAACGAAGAGGACACAATTTATGACAGTCTATAATAGAGGAGATGTCGTCCTTGTCCCTTTTCCATATCAACTATTGAACAAACTCTGATTTTGAAAAAACTAGGTAAACTTTCTCATAAAGATCTCATTTTAATGGAAAATACACTAATAAAAGAATGATTTAAAGGATGAATTCTCTATGGCTAGAAAAAAGATAACCGTTATCGGCGCCGGAAATGTGGGCGCCACTACGGCACAACGTTTGGTTGAAAAAGAAATGGGGGATGTGGTACTTGTGGATATTGTCCAGGATATGCCCCAGGGAAAGGCGCTGGACATCCTGGAGTCAGGACCAGTCTATGGCTATGATTCAAAGATCATCGGCACGAACGGATACGAAGAAACAAAGGACTCCGATATCGTGATTGTTACCTCAGGTGTGGCAAGGAAGCCCGGCATGAGCAGGGATGATTTGCTTAAGATCAATGCCGGGATTGTAAAAGGGGTGGTAGAAAATGCAGTAAAGGCCTCGCCGAATTGCATCCTTATCATTGTGTCCAATCCGCTGGATGCCATGACGTACGTAGCCCATAAAATTAGCCGGTTTCCTAAGCAACGTATTATGGGTATGGCAGGGGTATTGGATGCCGCACGTTTTAGTACCTTTATTGCAACGGAACTTAACGTGTCTGTGGAAAATATTCATGCCTTTGTCCTCGGCGGACACGGAGACACGATGGTGCCTTCCACGCGATATACGACCGTTGCGGGAGTTTCTGTAGAGGAATTAATTCCAACGACGAGACTGGAAGCCATTGTAAAACGTACAAGGGATGGTGGCGCTGAGATCGTTAACCTGCTCAAGACGGGCAGCGCCTTTTATGCCCCTTCTGCGGCTGTAGTAGAAATGGTTGAGGCTATCTTAAAGGACAAAAAGAAGATACTACCGTGCGCCGCCTTGTGTGATGGAGAATACGGCATCAACGGCCTCTTCGTAGGTGTGCCGGTGAAGATCGGTGAAAAGGGTATTGAACAGATCTTTGAGATCAAGCTGAACGCAGAAGAATCGGCTGCATTAAAACGGTCTGCCGAGGCCGTAAAAACCCTGTGTGAACAAGTGGATAAATTGTTGTAATATCTTTGAAGGAAACTAAAATTTACGACTTACGATCTGTGGTTTACGATTTAAAATTGAATTACCATTTTAATTATCAAAATTAAATCTAAAATCGCACATCGTAAATCTAAAATCATAAATTATGAATCTGATTAAGGCAAAAAAACGATTACTGGAAATTCTTTTACAGAAATCTTTTAAATACAGCGAAGAGCCTATCTTTAAATTGGTATCGGGAAGGATGAGTAACTATTATATTAATTGCAAGACGACAACCTTAGATCCCGGGGCCATGCTGCTGATCGGGCATCTCTTTTATAACAAGGTCAAAGCGCTCCACATTAACGCCATCGGTGGCCTGACCCTCGGTGCAGACCCGATTGCCTTTGCCACGGCCATGGTCAGCGGTATGCAGGACGATGCCATCAATGCCTTTGTCGTGCGAAAAAAGGCGAAAGAACACGGACTGATGAAGTGGATTGAAGGTAACGTGCAGGAAGGTGATAAGGTCGTAATTGTAGATGATGTGGTAACCACAGGCCAATCCACGATAGAGGCCATTGATCGTGCCAGGGAGTCCAACCTGATCGTTGTCAGCACCATTGCCCTGGTAGATCGGCAGGAAGGCGGGAGAGAAAATATTGAGAGGGAAAAAATCCCTTTCGAGTCTGTCTTTACGAAAACTGATTTGATGAATTTGTATAAAAAAACATAATAATCACAATAAGGGCGCAAAAAGAACACGGAGAAAACGAAGAATAAATCATGCATTCCAGCCATCATCCTTTAAAAACCTCTGTGATCTCGGCGCTCTCCGCAGTGAACCAAACGGTTATAAAATGAACAGAGAAAAACGGGGATTCTGGTCGTGGTTTTTACAGCGGATTACTGCCTTGCTGCTGGTCATGGGTATGGGCGTCCATTTCTTTACTTTTCACTTTAGTCCCGGCCGCTACGCCTCCCGCTATTACGATGAAGTTATCAACCGGTTCTGCTCCCCCGGATGGATTACCTTCCACGCATGCCTCCTTGCCCTGGTAGTTTTTCACGGTTTAAACGGGTTCTGGGGTATATTGACAGACTATAATCTGGGGAAAAGAACAAGCTCCTTTTTGAAACAAACCCTCTGGATTACAGGGATTATTCTCTTTGGTATCGGGATTTATATTCTTATTTGGTTTGCAACGTCAGATGGTGGATTTTAGGTACTAAATTTTTATTACAATACGGTTTCTAACCATAGCTATGAACATTCAAAGTTTAAAGGAAGGTATTAAAGACCTGGTTAAAAACAGAAATCCCGGCATGTACGCCTTCTGGGCGCATCGGATTACCGGTGTGGCAGTTACGGTGTTTTTGTTTCTCCATATCTGGACACTGAGCACCGTATTTCGTGGCAAAGACGCCTATGATTATGCGATCAGCAAGTTTGATACAAAGGTCGGTTACATATTTCAGTACGTATTGCTTCTTGCCGTGGCCGTGCACCTGTTGAATGGAATAAGAATTACCTTTGCTGATTTTTGGGGTCTTACCCGCATCCAAAAGAAGCTCTTGTGGATATCACTCTTTGTCTTCTTCTTAATTGCCGCCGTCGGGGTTACTACGGTGCTTTTGTAGTGATAAAAAACCCGACTAATCCATTGTCGGTTTGATTTTAGCGGTTGAAGGGGGAATTATGAACAATATTAGCAAAGGGAAAATCCCATTTTATTCTGGACAACCAGTGCCCATCGAATTTTTCATTGGAAGAATAAATAAAGTTCAACGAATTTTCAGGGCAATAAATCCGGTCCAATGAGGTTAATTTGTTAAAGATATTTTATGATTTACCATGATGCCATTGTGGTGGGTGGGGGTCTGGCGGGTCTGAGGGCTGCCATTGAACTGAACCGTAACAATGTCAGGGTTGCCATCATCTCAAAGGTACACCCTATTCGATCACATTCTGTTGCCGCGCAGGGGGGAATTAATGCCCCGCTGGGAAATCATCCGCGTGGTGCTTATGATAATTGGGAAAAACACGCCTTTGATACGGTGAAGGGAAGTGATTACCTGGCCGATCAGGATGCCGTTATCTGCATGACCAAAGAGGCGTCAGAACGCATCTATGAGATGGAACACTGGGGGTGCCCTTTCAGTCGTACTCCGGAAGGCAAGATTGCCCAGCGGCCTTTCGGCGGTGCCGGTTTCCCGCGTACCTGTTATGCTGCCGACAAAACCGGACATGCCCTTTTGCACACCTTATATCAACAAACCATCAAATTGAAACAGGCTGCCGAGCGGAAAGAGATAGTAATCTACGAAGAATGGCTGGTAACGGATCTCGTAGTTGAAGATGGAGTCTGTGCAGGTGTGATAGCACTGGATATTGTGAACGGGCGATTGGAGGCGTTCCAGGCAGGGGCTGTAATATTTGCTACAGGCGGTGCAGGTCGCATCTATGAAAAGAGCACGAATGCCATAATTAATACCGGTATGGGCATGGCTGTTCCCTATTGGGGGGGTGCGCCGCTAAAGGATATGGAGTTTATCCAATTTCATCCAACTACCCTTTTGGGTAAAAATATCTTAATCACAGAAGGGTGCCGTGGCGAAGGGGGGTTTCTGCTGAATAATAAGGGTGAACGATTTTTGGAGAAATACAGCGATTCAAAGAAGGATATGGAAGTGGCTCCCAGGGATATTATTTCACGGAATATTATACGTGAGATCATGGCGGGTGGCGGTTTTGACGATAGCTACGTGCATCTGGACCTACGACACCTGGGGGGAGAAAAGATTGTCCAGAGATTGCCTGGCATACGGGAGATTTGTATGAATTTTGTCGGTGTAGACCCTGTTACAGCCCCTATTCCCATTCAGCCGGGACAACACTATTCCATGGGTGGTATCGACTGTAATACAGAATGCGAAACGGTCGTAAAGGGATTTTACGCAGCCGGCGAGGCCGCCTGTGTGAGCGTGCATGGCGCCAACCGGTTGGGCGGGAATTCATTGCTGGACACCATCGTCTTTGGCGCTATTGCAGGCGGCAATGCCGCTGGCTATATCCAGGGTCTGGAAAGTAAAAAGGGCGAGAGCGCTATCCGCGATGCCTTAAAGCGCACAGAACAGAGAATCGACATGCTATGTAAGTCGGAGGGAAATGAGGTTCCCGCCGATGTAAAAGTAGCCCTCAATAAAGTTATGGACAAAAAAGTGGGTATCTTTCGGGAGGCCTCTCATCTGAAAGACGCATTCCATGAAGTTAAGGTTTTACAGGAAAGATACAAGCGAATTAAGATAAATTATACAGGAAAACGGGTCAACCTGAGCCTTATGTGGGCATTGGAACTCAAAGGAAGTCTGGATGTGGCCGAGGCTGTTATTGCCGGCGCAGTGGCGCGCGAGGAAAGTCGGGGCTCTCATTTCCGTACCGATTTTCCCCAAAGAGATGACGCCGGCTGGCTGAAGCATACGCTGGCTTATTGTACGCCTGAAGGCGTAAGATTGGACTACAAGCCGGTAAATATCGGTCCCTTTGAACCAAAGGAAAGAAAGTATTAAAAAATGATGAATGCCGAAATATTATTTGCAACGAATAAAAGAGAAAAATACGGAAACGTATTCCGTCATCTGGAAAAAGGGGGGTCTTTCCGTGTAGTTGTCGCAGCTGACGGGAATGATGTATTGAAATATCTAGGCAATCATGTTCCCGATTTCGCTATTTTTGACGTGAACCTGCCGATATTGGATGGATTTCAGTTATGCAAAATAATGAAATCTGCTGCGTTCAAACACTGCGAATATATACCCGTCGTTCTCTTATCAGAAAGCTACAGAACGTATATGGTATCTCAATTGGCACACTTTGCCGGTGCTTATTGTATCCTCCATGCACCCCTCTCCCTGGAGGATTTATTGCCCTTGATTCGTACAAAACTCTTTCCCGAAAGATTTCCTGCAGACAATGTCCGGCCTTTAAAATATAAGTCAAAGGTAATGATTGCGAATGACGACCCTGATATCGTGAAAAAATTTGAACAGTGTATGGACATGGAGGAATATGAGATTATCGTTGAACAGCATGGAGAAGAAGTGACTCATACATTAGAAATTGAAACGCCCCGTATCCTTTTTCTGGATTGCGCAATGCCAAAAGCAGATGGGCAGAAAATACTCGCGTGGATAAATAAATACATGCCAGAGACAATTGTTATTGTTATGGCAGACCCCGGCTCTGAAGCCATGGCGATTGAATTGATGAAGGCGGGCGCTAATGACTATATCACACAACCCTTCGACATCAAAAGCGTTTCTGCCATCTGTGAATATTCCTTGAAAAAATATGATATGAATCTCATCGGCAACCATGTGGATGAGATAGAGTCGAGATTACATTCTATCGTAGAGGGAATGGTTGATGGTGTCATAGTGATGGACACACAGGGTAAGACAACCCTGGTGAATAGGGCAGGAAAGGAAATGCTCGCGTATTTGGATATCGACAAGGCCGATGACGATTCCATAATAAGCCTTAATAAGGTCAGCATGAAAGAGGTTTATCATGAAATATTCAAGAGAAAACAACGGTATGTTTCCTTTGAAGCACATACAAAGAGGGATAGCGGAAAACACCTTGTTATCGTTGCCTCACCGGTAAACGGCGTTGCCGAGGAAAAGGCGGGTGTTATCCTTGTGCTGAGGGACGTTACGCGGGAATATCAATTGCAAGACCAGGTAATAAAATCTGAAAGGCTGTGTGCCGTGAGTAATTTAGTGGCGGGGGCTGCCCATGAATTAAACAACCCTCTGGCAGGAATCCAGCTTTGTACAGACCTTGTGTTAAATGACCCTTCTATCAGTGAAAAGGCAAAAAAATATTTAAACAGGGTTCAAAAAGAAGCTGAACAAATACAGAGTGTTATAAAAAGCCTGCTGACCCTTACAGGAAATTATACCCTGTCTAAAGAACACGTCAATACGAACGAGATTATTGAGGAAATCATTACGCAAAAGGCAAATCAATTTGACTACGCCGATATTAAAGTCATTAAATTACTGGATGAAAATTTGCCCTTGGTTTTTGTGGATAAGCAGCAAATGCGGCGGGTGTTTCTGAATATCGTGGAAAATGCCTGCACTTCCCTCTCAGAAGCGAAACAGGAGAAGCGCTTGGCCATCCGGACGGAGGGATGCAAAGACAGCGTAAAGATTATGATTTCCGATACGGGTCCGGGAATACCCGGGGAATATCTTACAAAGATATTTGAACCGTTCTTTACTGCAAAAAATATCAAACATACCAGGGGAACCGGATTAGGCTTATCTATTGCCCATAGTATTGTTCACCAGCATAATGGCAGGATTTATGCCCAAAGCACGTTGGGCTCAGGCGCAACATTTGTGATTGAATTACCCGCAGCGTAGAACCCCGGCCAGCTATATGATGGATCCTCACCATTACTACCCGGCCAGTAGCGTCTGTGGAGTAGCCCCTTGTAAATCTAACGCTTGTTTTGCTTCTCCGGCGAGATAGGCCGAACCGGTAATACAGATCAAATCTCCTTCTGAAGCTATCTGCTTTGCACTATCTATGGCATTGTGAACCGTATCAAAGATCTTCGGTTGTCTGCCACACAATCTTTCGATCCTCTGATACAAATCATCAGGCGAGGCGGCACGCGGGTTTTTGCTCCTGGTGACCAGAATAAAATCTCCCTCCCATACAATTTCCTTCAAAATATTATCTAAATCCTTATCCTGTGAAAACCCCAGGATTAAGATCAATCTATTGAATTGAAAATTTTCCAATAAAGTCTTTCTCAGGAATCGCATGGAATCCACCGTATGGGCAAAATCCAGTATGATTAACGGATTTCCTGCAACAATTTCAATCCTGGCAGGACAGGAGAGAAAAGCAAGGGCTTTTTGAATGATATCATCATTGATTGAAATATACTTTCGCTCTCTCATAACCTCCAGCGCTCCCAGAACCAGGGCACAATTTTTGACCTGATGAATTCCAACAAGGGGCAGAAAGATATTGTCATAGGTATGTCTCCAGGTTTTTATTTTGCACAACAACCCCCTTGTGCTGTCCCTGTTAAAACCCTGCACACCTTCAACCTCTATATCCCTCCCCAAAAGGTATAAGGGGGCGTCCTTCTCCCTGCATGTTTTCTCTATTACCGGAAGGGCTTCAGGATCTTCTGCGCCGGAAACAACAGGAATATGCCGCTTGATAATACCGGCCTTTTCAAACGCAATGCTTGAAAGGGTGTTGCCCAGGATAGCAGTATGATCAAGGCCAACATTGGTGATAACTGCCACCTGTGGCATTACCACGTTCGTGGAATCGAGGCGTCCACCTAATCCTACTTCAAAAACCGCCATCTCTGTCTGTCTCCTTTTGAAGTAGAGCATGCCGGCGGCGGTAAGTATCTCAAAAAAAGTAGGAGAGGCAGATGGTTCTGCTTCACGCAAATATTGAATGTAAGGTCGAAAATCATTTATAACACGGGTAAATTCATCGGCAGATATCTTTTGGCGGTTTATCTGAATGCGCTCCTTTATATCGATCAGATGGGGGGAGGTAAAAAGTCCTGTCGTAAGACCGGCGTGTTCCAGGATGGTTGATATCATAATGGCCGTAGAACCCTTCCCCTTTGTCCCGGTGATATGAATGCAAGGCAGTTCTTTGTGGGGATTTCCCACATGCGCAAGCAGTCTTTCCATTCTGTCCAGGCTGAACGTCGATGTATTGTATTGATAACTGATCAACTTTTCATAATCGATCGCCTTGTGAAGAAAGGAGAGTGCTTCTTCATAGGAATGGGAAGATGGCGGTACGCTTGCAGTCACATCAGTTCCCTGGTTCATCTGCGGTATTCCTTGTGGTTAGTAACTTTATATCGCGAGTGAGAAAGAAGTTCATGACTATGCGAATGGCAACAACGGCTCCAAGCATTTCAATCTCCTGCCAGGTTGGACTTAAAATTGTTGTTACTATATCCTTTCCAATAAATATCTCAAGCCCAAGGCTCAGGTATTTACCAAGCGTCAATCTTATCTGGTCCAAAGATTTGGTGTGTACGTCTTGTTTTTTGTAAAGTTCTGCCTGAAAGAATTCATACAACGATTTCAATATTCCCCAGTAGATAACTCCGTATCCGAACAGTCCGATATAAAAAGTAAGATGCTCTATTATAGTGATAATCATATGCAGTAAAATCAGAAAACTGCCGTGAGCGCTTTGGCATTCCGAGATGGTTTGCGTGCGCCGGAAAGCCCGGCGTATACGGGAAAGTGAAGAATTTCAGAAGAAAATCCTTCTTTATTTCATCTTATTCTGGACAGTTACGGCGGTGGATAAACCTTACTGTTTTAATAAATGCCAGAGAAGGGAGTCGAACCCTTACCCCCTGTGACGGGGACCAGATTTTGAGTCTGGCGTGTCTGCCAATTCCACCACTCTGGCTTTGCCGTTAGTATAATATTTTATCTGAAATAATCAAAGAAAATTTCATTGTTTTACATCGACGGTGAAATTCCAGGTTTTGAAGATGAAGATGCCTTCATCTCGGTATCGGCCTGAATATTTTTCAGATGATAGTAATCCATAATGCCAAGATTGCCCTCCCGAAATGCCTGGGCAATGGCCTTTGGCACTTCGACCTCAGCCGCCAGTATTTTTGCAATATTTTCCTCTCTCATCACTTTCATCTCTTGCTCGCGCGCAAGGGCCATTCCCCGTCGTTTTTTGGCATCCGCCTGCGCCATACGTGTATCCGCCTCAGACTGCTCGGCCTGCAGTTTTGCAGCAACGTTGTCACCCACCGTCACAGTAACAATATTAACCGAAAGTATCTGAAAAGCCGTATCATTATCACATTTCTTTTCCATGACAAGCTTAGATACCAGATCAGGGCTTTCAAGCGCTTTTTTATACGTTTCCAACGAACCGATAGTCGTAATAATGCCTTCGCTCACACGGGCAATCACGGTCTCCTCGGCTGCCCCCCCCACAAGTCTTTCAATATCGGTGCGGATAGTCACACGCGCTTTTACTTTTAGCTGAATGCCGTCCTTTGCGATGGCATCTAAGGCAGTAGTTCCTTTAACGGGATCGGGACAATCGATCACCTTCGGGTTGATGCAGGTTTTCACGGCTTCAAATACATCCCTCCCCGACAAATCTATGGCACAGGCGCGGTCAAAACTAAGCCGGATATTTGCCTTTTGCGCCGCGATAAGTGAGCGAACGACTTGATGTGCATTGCCGCCTGCCAGAGAATGCGCTTCCAGGGATGACGGAGCGATATCGATTCCCATCTTTTTTGCCATGATACGGCATTCTACAATAGACCGCACATCAACGTTCCGAAATGTCATGCTGATCATTTGCAAGAAGGATACGTGCGCATTTGATGAAACTGCCTTGATATAGAGCCACCCGAATTTAAAAAGAACAAATCCACATATGCCGAAGAACAGAAAGAGTAAAACAAATAAAAATACTGATGTGCTTATAGATATAATAAGAAGTGGCAAATAGTGCATATTCCTTTTTCCTCAGGAGTATTATTATTAAGATGTCTTGAAGGCATTGTTATACTATACTACAGGTATCCGTCATGTCAACAATTGTTAAGCATTTTCTCCTAAATAGTTTCGCGATGCTATCCAGAGTTTTTAAAAAAAAACTGCCGGTATGTTTGCGTTACTACTTTTCCTGTTGTAATTTAAAGACAAAGCATTATAATGGCGGAAATTTGTAAAATTATGGCAATTTATGTACAGTGAAAGGCGAGACATTAAGGGATTTTTTGACATCTTCTCTCACACCTCCTTGCACGGAATGGAAAAAGGAAAGTGTTTTTCGCTGCTACGATGAGATTCATTTTCGTCTGAATGGTTTTCTATGTTATTAATTCTGATAATGACGTCAGTATTCGGAAAATTATTTTTTACTGCCGGTATCATTTTCATCGTATTTTTCCACCCTTCTGTCATCTTTGCTCAATCACCACCCTTTCTCATCCCCCCTGCTGATTTTAAGGCCTTTGATACCCCGAACGATGCCGGGGAGGCCATATCACTGACATGGTCTGTGTCTCCCAGTGACCATCCCGATATCTTCTATGTAATTTACACCGACAAGGATAAAAATGGCTCTTTTGAGAAAGAAGCTATCCGTATCAAGTCAAATACCGGCTATCGGACAAGCGTCCCTGAAATTTACGGTTATAAAAAGGAAAATGGAGACTATCACCATGTTCAAATATTTCCCCGGAAGATTTTTCAGGGAGAAACCCTTGGTAAAAAGCAGGTCTATTATTTCAAGCTGGTAATGGTGGCAGAGGATACAAAAATCACCCTGGATACCATTGCCTCTGCGTCGGCTCGCGGTAATTGGTTGCACACAAAAAAGATAAATAATTTTGCAATAATGATCATTCTTTCCGCTATTATCCTCTATTTTATAGTGCATGCACGGAAAAATCCCAATATGTTTCTGAGGAAGATTGGTGGTTTGGATGCCGTGGATGATGCCCTGGGACGCGCCACGGAGATGGGCAAACCGGTCCTTTTTGTTCACGGGCTGACTGGGATGGGAAGCATCTCAACGATCGCAGCAACAAGTATCCTGGGCAGGATTGCGCGAAAGATTGCAGATTATGATGCAAATTTAAAGGTTGTGAATAATGACCCCATTGTGATGTCTGTCAGCCAGGAGGTAGTGAAGGAATCGTATCTTGAAGCAGGACGTCCTGATGCCTATAATCCGGATAACGTCTTTCTCGTGGCCTCGGAACAATTCCCGTATGTTGCAGCAGTGGGTGGTATTATGACCCGCGAAAGACCCGCCGCTAATTTTTTTGTCGGCTATTTCTATGCAGAGGCATTGATCCTGGCAGAAACCGGCGCCTCTACCGGAGCTATCCAGATCGCCGGCACTGATGCCTACACCCAGTTGCCATTCTTTATTACCACATGCGATTACACCCTGATTGGAGAGGAGCTTTATGCGGCCAGTGCCTATTTGTCCAGGGAACCGATGCTCATGGGTACACTCAGGGCGCAGGATGTGGGAAAGGGCATACTTATTATTATATTAATATTTGGCACTTTGCTGGCCAGTTTTGGGCTGAAATTTATTACGCATCTCTTTGAGGCTTTTTAGTATAAACTATTCCTAATTTTGCTTTAATAAAGGGAAACAAATTATGCCTGAAAGAAGCACAGATTGGATAAAACAGGCGGAAAAAGATAGAGAAAGCACCAGGGCGCAGATGAAAGGTGGGATTCTTTGAATGGTCTTGTTTTATCGCCCAGCAGGGGGCAGAAGAGGCTGTGGCGGTGAAGCGTGGGGACATTCAGTGGGCGAACTGTTAAAAGGACTTTGCGAAAAGGTGAAGGTTCCTGTGGACTTAATACATAGTGCAAAACAGTTGGATAAATTTTATATCTCCGCAAGATATCCGAATGGTTGGGTTTCAGGCACACATTCTGATTATATATCTAATGGTACGGATCTGCATTTTCCGAACAAGGACATGGTTTTAGCAAGTAATTACTTATGAATTTTTTAAAACGTACTATTCCGCTGATTATTGCCTTTGTCATGGGTGTACTCATGGCTCTGCAGTATTATGTCCCCCACAAACTCTCACAGGACCTGCTGGAGGTGGTAACCAGATGGGACAGGATTATTGCAGGTTTTGCCGTGTTTATCGGGGCGTATAGCCTTTTCCATCTCCACTGGACGAGGATCAAAAGGAAGGTAGAAGGCTGGGGATACAGTGCCTTTGTCTTTTTCGGGGCAATAATTACCCTGATATTTGGTTTGTTGAACGGCGGAAAATTTTTCTGGAATGACAAACAGGATGGTACGATGTTTGATTGGCTTTATTACTATATACAGGTTCCCGCCGGGGCCACGATCTTTTCCATTTTGGCATTTTTTATTGCTTCTGCAGCTTATCGTACCTTTCGTGCCCGTACGAACGAATCGACGGTATTATTAATCGCAGCCATTATCGTTATGCTTGGACGTGTGCCTATTGGGAACTATATCTCTCAGTATATCCCTGCTGTTGCCGATTGGATTATGGCTGTCCCTAACCTTGCCGCCAAACGTGGCATTCTTTTAGGTGTGAGTCTTGGAGCAATTGCGACATCTCTTAAAATCATATTTGGCATTGAACGGTCTTATCTGGGGGGGGGCGAGCAATGAGAAGGCTTTTGTTCGTGCAGCATGGCTATCATCAGACGGACCCGACCAAGGGGAGGTGATTAGTGGAAAGGTTTTTACGGATAGACCGACGCATTATCTTTGCAATCATCACCGTGGCGGTCATTGTTTCCCTTGTTTTGAGATTTGAGTTGCCTATACCCGCCTCGGAACCGGTGCACGGAATTTACAAGAAGATAGAATCGCTTCCTGCAGGTTCCCATGTCATGGTTGCCTTTGATTATGATCCCTCCTCAAAAGAGGAACTACAACCTATGTCCATTGCCTTTCTCCATCATTGTTTCAGCAGGGATTTAAAGGTTATTGGCATGACACATTATCCGGGCGCCCCCGGGCTTGCAGAGCAGGCGTTGACCTCCGTAGCCAGCCAATACCAGAAAAAATACGGTGAGGACTACGTCTTTCTGGGTTATAAACCCGGTTCCGCATCACTCGTTATCAATATGGGAGAAAACCTTTATTCCGCATTCCCCAAGGATTTTTACGGAAATGAGACAACAACATTACCCGCACTGCAGGGTGTCGATTCATTAAGGGAAATCGATTACTTATTTGACCTTGCAGCGGGCACAACTATTGAAATGTGGATAGCTTTTGGAAAGGAAAAATATAAATTCGAACTGGGGGCGGGATGCACCGCTGTGATGGGGCCTGACATGTACCCCTTTCTCCAATCGAAACAGCTTACCGGCTTGCTCGGCGGCCTCAAGGGTGCGGCTGAATACGAGGCCTTGGTGGGGAAAAAAGCGCGCGCCGTGAGCGGGATGCGTCCGCAAAGTGTCGTACATGTGATTATCATTCTCTTTGTCATATTTGGCAACGTCATCTATTTCCTGTCAAAAAGGTAATGCATGCGTAAGAATTCTAACTTTTTCATTTTGATTGGTACAATCGGTTTGTTTGTTTGCATTAATATTTTTTTAATGGCCTCAGGAAAACTGCCTTTTTCCTCTGACGGGTTTGGAATTATCCTGGGCGCGGGCCTTACCCTGGCCATTTACAGCTTCCTGTATAAGGACAATCCGGCATTCAAGATTGCTGAGAACCTTTATGTTGGCGTTTCTTTGGGCTATACCATTATTATTACCTGGTTCAATTTTTTGAAACCGGATTTGTATGACCCCCTCATCGTACCGATTTTTTCAAAGACTGCAACACGGGATCCCCGGTATGCATTACTCATTCCCTCCCTCTTGGGAATCTTTATGCTGCTCAGATTTTCGAAGAAATTATCATGGCTGAGCCGATGGACATTTGCATTCGTGGTAGGTCTTGGGGCCGGTGTAAGCATTCCACGTGTCATCTCGGCATTCATCCTGGAGCAGATCAAACCTTCCTTAAATCCCGTCTTTTCAGGAGGGGAAACCATGCTCTCCAGCATTAATACCTTGCTTATCATGCTGGGGGTAATCTCCGTACTTATCTACTTTATCTTTTCCGTCGAACATAAGGGCGCGATCGGAAAGGTATCGAAGATCGGGATATGGTTTCTCATGATCTCCTTCGGCGCATCCTTCGGCTACACGGTCATGGGCAGGTTGTCGTTGCTTATCGGCAGGATTCAATTCTTGCTAAGGGATTGGCTGGGTATTTTGCAATGAACAGCGTAAAAGTCAATGTTGCTTTAATAGCAAATGCTGGCACATCTTAAAAAGCCTTATGTCTTACACTACCCTTATATCCACCGGACAACTGGTTAATCATATTGCCAATCCCGATTGGATGATCATTGATTGCCGTTTTTCGTTGGATAGCGCAGACCGCGGTCGCCGGGATTACCTTCAAACCCATATAGCCGGCGCCATTTACGCACATCTGAATGAAGACTTATCCGGCCACATCATCCAGGGCATAACCGGACGTCATCCGTTACCAAAGGCCGAAGCATTTGTCCAAATCCAAACTTTCGTTTAATTGACTCCCGCAGCGCTGACCGCTATCGTGAAGAAAATAAGACAATAGATCCGGTGGCTGGCCATATTCCCGGTGCGCTATCTGTGCCTTTTAGGAATAATCTGGATTCGGATGGCACCTTCCTTTCCCCGAACGATTTGAATGCCCCCTTCCGGCGCATCCTCGATAATGTGCCACCTGAACGTACGATTTTCCACAGTGGTTCCGGCGTCACTGCATCGCACAATCTGCTTGCTTTGGCCCATTCGTGATTAGGAACTGTTCGTTTGTATGCCGGTTCATGGAGTGAATGGAGCACCCGCCCTGATTACCCAATCATAAAGGGCATATCCGGGTAGTTCAAGCACTTGGTTGAATTTATATGCGCCGGAATATATAATATTATCTTGAATTTTCTATTTATTGTGGTATCATTTTGTTTTCGTTTTTATAGAATGTATATTACACTTTGTTGAGAGGATTATATGGCAAATGGTTTTTGCGGAAAGAAAAAGCATAGGTTAAACAGGAAAAAATATCTTTTGAAAAGGCGCAGAAGGAAGCATGAAAAAGTTTAACATGGTTTTTTTCCTATTGTTAGGAATTACCCTCAGACATTTCAACGGTAAAGGCGAATACAAATTATTACGGTTACAGTGAGTTAACAGAAAAGAAGGTAAATGCATAATTTATACCAACCCGGCGGTAAAAATGGGGCGGTAGCAGTCATATCCTATAAATCACACCTTTTCGTTTACCAGTTAACTCTTATCATCATTGTATCCATAGTTCTCTATCTGTATACCATAGGAAACAATTTTGCTTATGATGACAAATTTACCGTTGTAAATAATTATCTGATAAGGTCGTGGCGCAACGCGCCAACGATTTTCAACGGTGATTACTTCGTGGCTGCCGGAGAACTCAGCTATCGACCGCTTGTTACGTTAACCTATTTTATCGATTACACCCTCTGGCGCCTCAATCCGGTTGGGTATCATCTTACAAACCTATCCCTCCACTGCCTTAATACCATCCTCCTGTTCTTCTTTCTCACCCGCCTCGTGAGTGTATTCGGAGAAAGACGTAAAAAGATGGAGCC
Source organism: Candidatus Brocadia sp. (assembly GCA_011525665.1). GTDB lineage: Bacteria > Planctomycetota > Brocadiia > Brocadiales > Brocadiaceae > Brocadia. Next base: position 15,878 of record WYAU01000008.1, on the reverse strand, counting down.
TGTTTTTCCAAAAAATTCAGAGGCATCAGTTCCCAGCCCCCCGGTTCTAAAAACCTCTATACCTTATTATGGCGTGTCTGATCTTTTGCGCTCACCCCGTTCTTGCAGAGGCTGTCAATGCCATCAGCTACCGTGAAGACCTTCTGTCTGCCACTTTTTACCTCGCTGCCTTTCATTTCTACCTCAAGGCCTGTCAGCAAAGATTTCCCCTCTGGTATTCCGTTTCTCTCATATGCTATCTCATGGGTCTGTTTTCCAAGGAAATGGCTATCACCTTGCCTGTACTCGTCGTTTGCTATGACATCCTGGGTCATAGTAAGGCCCGGTTGACCCGCAGCCATGTCCGCAACTATCTCGGTTATGCCCTTGCTAGTATCTATTATATTCTGATACGTTTTGTGTTCCTGCACAACCCCACAGAGTCTTACATCCCCTATCCTCAAAACAGTATCTGGGTAAACTTTCTGACCATGCCTAAAGTCCTTGCCTCTTATATCAGGCTCCTTTTTTTTCCCGTAAATCTTAATGCCGATTATGTCGTTCAGCATACGGCGTCTCCCTTTGAAATATCCCTTATCGTGTCCCTCCTTCTGATCTTTTCTGTAATGGTAATTACGTACCGATTGTTTTTTCGTTCCAGGATTTTGTTTCTTTCTGTGTTGTGGTTTTTCATCACCTTGTTCCCTGTCATGAATGTTATCCCCATAGAAAATATCATGGCAGAGCGTTATCTCTATCTCTCTCTTGTTGGATTCTGCCTTCTGGGGGCTTTTTTGCTCAATCATATTCCACGTTTAGGCTCAAGGCGCTGCGTCTTAAATTCTTACGGTTTTACCTTCGCAACCATACTCATTTTGATCGGGTTTTCCTGGCAAACATGTGGGATTTCTAAAATCTGGTTTGATGACCTTTCGCTATGGTCAATGACTGCAAAACGGTCGCCTCGGAGTTCACGGGCGCACAACAATTTGGGTGTTTTATACAAAAAAATGGGGTTTATGGATGCGGCAATCCGGGAATACACTACGGCTATTCATATCAGGCCTGATTATTCTGAGGCGCATGGTAATCTTGCCAATGCGCATCTGGACAAAGGGAATTTTAACAATGCAATTGCCGAATACAAAAAATCCATTGAAATCAGCCCCTTTAATGAAACAGCCCACTTTAACCTGGGCGTAACCTACGGAAAGATGGGCTTGTCCCGTAACGCAGAGATCGAATATGAAAATGTGATTCGAATTAACACGAACAATCCGCATGCACATAACAACCTGGGAAATATTTACGAGGACAAGGGTTTACTGGAGAAAGCCATGAAGGAATACCAGCTTTCGCTTTCAATTGACCCAAACAGCGCTCATACGCACAACAACATCGGTAATGTATATTTAAAAAAAGGTGCCCTTGATGAGGCTATTTTTGAATACAGGGCTGCCACGGAAAACGACCCGAAGAGCATTATCTATTGCGAAAATCTGGGTAATGCCTATATGAAAAAAGGGCATGGAGAAGAGGCAATTGCTGAATTTGAATCAATCATTCAGAGACATCCGAAAAATGCTAACGCATACGTAAATCTTATTATGCTGTATTGGAACTATAAGAGGGATAGTGAAAAGGCTATTTTTTATCTGAGGGAATTGTCCGCCCTGGAGCCCGACCAAAAGGATGCTATCAATAAGATGATTGAAAAACTGGGGATAAAGAAATAGAGGCGGCGCGACTTTTGTGAAAATCGCGACGCCTCTCCTGTGACTCCCGATGGGCAATTAATTTGCCATTACGCCCTCGAGAAATCCCTCAAGTTTCCTGCTTCGCAGCGGGTGCTGAAGTTTGCGAATAGCAACAGTCTCGATTTGCCGTATTCGCTCCCTCGTGATATTAAACCGCGCTCCAATCTCTTCCAGCGTATGGGTGTACCCGTCGCCAATGCCAAAGCGCAGTTTAATGACCTCACGCTCCCGATGGCTCAGTGTGTTCAGCACCTTCTGCAACTGCTCCTTGAGCAATGATTGGTGAACAGAGGAGATGGGTGATTCCATCTTTTTGTCCTGGATGAAGTCCTCAAACATTGTTTCGCCGTCATCGCCAATGGGGTTCTCTAACGATATTGGCTGAGATGCAATGCGGAATACCCGGTGAACCTCCGAAACGGGAATTTTCGCCTCTTTTGCAATGGCCTCCAGCTTTGGTTTTTTATCAAAAGGACCCTCATGATTTCTCAGCGCTTTATTCGCCTTGTTAATTACGTCCGTCATGTGTACCGGAATGCGCACCATCCTGGCCTTGTCATCTATTGCCCTGATAATCGCCTGCTTGATCCACCAGGTAGCATACGTGCTGAATTTAAAACCCATGCGGTAATCATATTTGTCGACAGCCCGCATCAGACCCGTGTTGCCTTCCTGAATCAGGTCGTGAAAGACCATGCCACGTTTCCTGTACCTTTTTGCAATGCTTACCACCAACCTCAGATTCCCTTCCGAGAATCGGTTCCTGGCAGATTCGTACTCATGGTAAATGGAGTTGATGTTATGAATAGCTTTCTTTATTTCCCCGGTAGTTTCCACGAACAGTATCTTTGTTTTGCCGGAAGCGTGCAAAAGCCTCTTATGAATCTCTTTTTTGAGATGCGAACCTTGAGGACTTTCCTTATACGATACCGCGTCCAGTAAAACGCTTAAAAGATCCCTCATGACCGGCAATATAGTTTCAGCACGGATGTGCATAGCCTCTAAATCCTGAATTACCTTCCGCTTCCTGGATGCAGCTTTTTTCAGCGCCCTTGCTTTTAAATTCCTGGAAACGACGCCTTGATTAACCCTTTCATAGTCTTTCAGATTTTTTTCCAGGGCGTCCCTGATTTGCTCTGCAATGCAGTGAATCTGTTCAACGGTTTCACTTTTACTTTGTTCTTTTGTTACAGCCGTCTCGACAAATTGAACAAGGTCTGATTCACTGTCCAATTCCTCAAGCATGTGTGCGTATCTTTCCAAAGCATAATCGAATCCCAGTACCCTCCGGTGGAGCAACCGGCTCATGATCTTTATCTTCTTTGCCAGATAGAGTTCTTCTTCACGGGACAACAGCGGCAAGGATGACATCTCTTTCAAGTAAAGACGAACAGGGTCATAATCCTTGTATTTCACCCGTTCTTCAAAGACTTCACCTTCAGTAATATCCTCTTCAGCAACAAAGTTTTCAACACTTTCATCGATAAGATGATCAATTTTATATCCAAATTTATCCATATTTTACATTTTCCTGATTTGAATGAAAGATTTATAACGTGCGATATTTTCACTACATATAACATATTTTTCATGTAAAATGTTTATATAAATTAAATATTTTTAAAATATATCATAAGTGATTAACTTTATGTTGGTTAGTAATGAAAAAAAATACGTAACAAATATCTTCATGTAAACCCGTCTATTGAAAACTTTTGCTTTTTTATTGACAGACATAATAATTTTACATAATATTCTTATGTTATTAGCAATCATTTCTCTTTAAAATTTTAAGAATTATGGAAACTGTAGAAAAACTTACAAAAACACTAAGAAGCCACGGTATGAAGGTCACCCCCCAACGGTTAATGATCTTCAGGATTCTGGAAAACAATACCTCCCACCCGTCCGCAGAAGATGTATATAAAAGGGTAAAAAAGATTTATCCCACCGTATCCTTCACCACGATATACAAAACTCTGGAGACTTTAAGGGATCTGGGAGAGGTCAGAGAACTCATTATCGATGAAGACCGCAAACACTACGACCCCAATATAACTAATCATCATCATGTGATCTGCTCTACCTGTAAAAAGATACACGATGTCTTCGAGGATTTTTCATCACACGTCAAATTGCCCGATTTCGTCCAAGAGAATTACACGGTCTCCGGGTTTCAGATAACTTTCTATGGTACCTGCACAATGTGCACCTGAGAACGTTCCACGACAATTTGTGACGGCGCTCCCCACTCTGAGTCATTATCGGGAAACGGAAGCCTTTACAAGGGCACGAAATAACGCTGCATGGCACGGAAAATCAGCCATGCGTTCAGGATGCCACTGGACACCCACAAGAAACGGATAATCCTGGAGTTCAACAGCCTCAATAATACCATCCGGGGTACGGGCTGTACCTTTTAAACCCTTACCCAGTCTCCTGATGGCCTGATGATGAACACTGTTGGTTTCAACGTGTTCTTTTCCTATAATTTTATAGAGAATAGAGTTTTTTTCTACCGTTACCGTATGAGTGTACCGCCGGTTCCGTAAATCTTTATGGGCAAGAGGTGACATGCCTTCCGACTGAATATCCTGGATGAGAGAACCTCCCAGAACAACGTTTACAAGCTGAGCGCCGTAACATATTGCCAGGACAGGCTTCTTCATCCGCAAGGCGACACATATAAGGGCATGGTCGAAAATATCCCTGTCAGGATGGATGCATATGGTTTTTTTGTGTGGTTCCTCTCCGTAGCGCTGCGGTGGGACGTCATCTCCGCCGGTAAGGAGCAGGCCGTCTATCTTTTCCAAAAGGAGCCCAGCAGTGTTTGTATCTTTCATAACAGGCAGCAAGACCGGAATACCGTGTGCGGCAATGATAGCGTCGCTGTAATCTCTGTATGTGAACGAGTACGGCTGCATGCCTTCCGCTTCATAATCACAAGTGATGCCGATGACGGGTTTCATATCCGGTATTGTTCACGGCACAAGCAAGGTGTGCAAAGAAAAGAACTTAATACTTTGCGGTGAGCCATTGCTAAATTTTCACGGCGTGAAATAAAAAGCCGAGGCGTCTTACACGTGCGGGGTTCAACGAAAAACACACAGCCTTCTCTTTTCTCCGATAACGCTATAGAATATATCGGCTCAAATCCTCGTCTTTTGCTATCTCTTGCAATTTGTCCTGCACATATTTTGCATTGATAACGACCTCTGCGCCATTCATATCGGGGGCGTCAAAAGAGGCGTCTTCCACAAGTTTTTCCATTACGGTATGTAATCTTCGAGCGCCAATGTTCTGTGTGCGTTTGTTAACCTGCACGGCGATCTCCGCAATTGCCTCGACAGCGTCATTCTCAAAGCGCACCTTAATTCCTTCGGTCTCCAGGAGCGCCTTATATTGCTTAACGAGGGCATTTCTGGGTTCGGTCAGAATGCGTAAAAATTCTTCCTTCCCGAGGTCTTCCAATTCCACGCGTATGGGGAATCGTCCCTGAAGTTCGGGTATCAAATCCGATGGTTTGGAGACATGGAATGCGCCGGCGGCAATAAAAAGAATACGGTCCGTCCTGACCATTCCGTATCGTGTGTTTACCGTCGTACCATCCACAATCGGCAATAAGTCCCTTTGTACACCCTCCCGGGAGACGTCCGGACCATGCGTGGATTCACGGCCTGCAATCTTATCAATTTCATCAACAAAAATAATTCCAAACTGCTCCGTTCTCCGAATCGCTTCCTGCATGACCTTTTCCCGGTCGATAAGCTTTTCGGCCTCTTCCTGTGTCAAAATCCTTTTTGCCTCAGCTACGGGCACCTTTCGTACCTGAGAACGGGGCGGGATCATCTTTTCCAGCATGTTTTGAAAATCCATACCTATTTCTTCAACCCCTGCAACAAAGCCCTGCAGCACGTAAGGCTTTTCATGTACGGTAAGTTCCACGATACGGTTCGAAAGTTCACCGTCCTGCAATTTTTTCCGAAACTTTTCCCGTGTGCTCAACCGCTGCTCCTCGGCCTCGACATTGGATTGTTCCGTACTCTTTGGTACCGGCGGCAGTAACAAATCCAGAAGTCTCTCTTCTGCCATCTTTTCAGCCTTTTCCTGCACGGACTGGATCATTTCGGCCTTGACCATATTCACGCCGATCTCGGTAATATCGCGTATCATAGATTCCACGTCGCGTCCGTGGTAGCCAACTTCCGTGTATTTTGATGCCTCAACTTTAAGAAAAGGCGCCTTCACGAGGGCGGCCATGCGCCTTGCAATCTCCGTTTTCCCTACGCCTGTAGGTCCTATCATGATGATATTTTTTGGCAAGACTTCTTCCCGTAATTCATCAGAAAGCTGGTGTCTGCGCCACCGGTTACGGATAGCAATTGCCACGGCGCGTTTGGCATTTTTCTGTCCGATAATGTATTTATCAAGTTCTTCCACGATCTTGCGGGGTGTTAGTTCCTTCACTACCTGACCTCCTCTACCTTGATATTTTTATTGGTATATACACAGAGATCCGCCGCTATGTTAAGGGATTCTTGAACGATCTCTTTTGCAGACAATACGGTATGTTTCATGAGCGCCCTGGCTGCAGCGATTGCATACGAACCGCCGGAGCCTATACCAATAATGCCGTCATCCGGCTCAATTACGTCTCCGCCACCCGAAATCAAAAAGGAATAATGTTTATCCACGACAACAAGCAGCGACTCAAGCCGCCTGAGTACCTTATCCGTCCGCCACTCTTTCGCCAGTTCATGGGCACTCCGCAACACATTTCCCTGGTATTGCTCAAGCTTGGCGTCAAACCTTTCCATAAGGGCAAAGGCATCGGCAGATGAACCGGCAAAACCCACGATAACCTTGTCATGGTAAAGCCTGCGAATCTTCTTGGCGTCCTGCTTCACAACGGCAGCGTTCATGGTAACCTGTCCGTCGCCGCCGATGGCAACATGCCCGTCCTTCCGGACCGCTAAAATTGTTGTGGATACAATGACTGGTTTCAAATTCAAATCCCTTTGTGTTAGGCCTTCGGCTACTTTTTCACGGGAGAGCGAAGGCCCTTCACTCTTCAAACCGTTTGATTAAAATGAAAATTCCTTTACACTCCGGTTATTCCTGCCCCCCCCCTCCCTTAACGACAGGGAGACAGATCGCCACCCTCTTTCTCATGGGGACTTTTGCCTCACTTATGCCCCGGCATCCCCATAAATACCGGGGTTATGAGCAAACCCCTGCCGGCTCACACCCGGAAACACCACGGTGACGTCATTTCCGGGTTAACCACGGGGATTAAACATCTGACTACCGATGCCTGCTCCCTGTAAACTGTTTCCATCGGACAAATAGTATCAATTTGACAAAAGGTTATCAAGGTTTTTCTCTTTTCTTAGTGTTTGACAAACGGCGAATCGACCGTATAATTGGATTGTATATAGCCATTATTCAACAGGAAAGTGGCGTGTATCATTGAAAAGCCGGTAAAATCATCGTTGTTTTGAAAGGAGGTATCTGTCATGGTAGCCAAAGACATTATGAATAAACTCGTTACAGCGGCAAAGAGGAAAACTATCGGCAGGGATTTGGCCGTAAAACTATTGTCCGGCATGTATAGCGGATTGCCGGTTGTGGATGATGAGGGAAAAGTTATCGGAGTAGTAAGCGAATTTGACCTTTTAAAAGTAATAAGAAGCGGGAAGGCATTGGAGCAGGTAACGGCGGGCGATATTATGTCGAAAAATCCCGTCTGCGTCTCTGAAAATACCCCGGTCGAAGAGATTATAGACCTCATGACAAAGCACAACATTATTCGCGTTCCCGTGGTGAGAAATGACACCCTGGTGGGTGTCATCTCCAGATGCGATATCCTTAGCAGCATTGTGGAACCTGAATTTGTAACGATTTACGCCGATTAAAGTAAAGCGAACGACACATCTTACTCTTAGCACTTTGGAGACTTTTCTCGGAAGGGCTAAAGGATTTCCTCGATCTTCAAACCGCGTAAATAAAGGGAAAATTCCCCGGCGCGGTGCATAGCTGCATACAAAAACGATTTATTTCGTGTCATGAAAAAAATCTTCGTATCTGTCGTTGTTGTTTTCTGCCTCAGTATTTCCGCCTGTGCCTCTTCGAAATACAGGGTTTATCAGGAGTGTAAGCATACCGAAGGTGCGGCACCTTCCATTACAGAGGTATTGCATTATGACCTTGACGTAGTAAAGAGGATGATGCATATCCTGGAAAGGGCTTCGAGTTGCCTTGAAAAAAATGAATCCGTTTCGAAAGAGATTTTTGATGATATCATAGAAGTCATCTCCGGATTTTCCGACAAACACCATCAGGAGAAGGAAGACAAGGTACTCTTTCCTGCACTAAAAGTGAAGGATGGAGGCAAAAAAAAGGATTTATTAGGGCGGTTACTTATGGAGCATGTATCGGCGCGTGATGAAATAAGAAATCTTGCTAAAGCAATCAATAATATCCATCACGGCAAAAAGGCACAAAAGAAGATCATCAAAGAGGCTCGTTCCTATATTAAGCATATGGAAAAGCACATAGAAATGGAGGAGAAAATCCTTTTTCCCTGGATAAATAGGGTATTGACCCCCGATGAGCATATAATGCTAACAAAGAAGTTTGAAGACATGGAAAGAGAAGACATTGATGCCGGCGTACATGAGAAATACAGCGCAATGATCGAAAGGCTTGAGCAGCAACTGGGGCTTTGTTCAGAATAGAAGAAATACTTGAAGATGCCGTTGTCTAATGAGTGATGCGAATCCACTATCTTTTAATACAGCCCGGTTGCAATTAAAAGCCCCCTGTTTCTCCTTCTTTCACAGGGCAATGTCAGTGAATTAAGGACACGAGTTTTTCTTAAACTCAGCACGGACAAAGACAGTTTATCCGCCCCACCCATATTTTACATTTCAAAAGAAAGCGCGAGGCATGAGAAAAAAATGGAAAGTGCTGGTTATTGTAATACCGGTAGTTTTGATGATAACGGGGCCGACTTACCTCCATTACCACACCAGGTCACACGGCGATTCAAGTATTATTCGCATCTCAGGCAATATCGAAGTCACCGATGCTGAGGTGAGTTTCAAGATTTCCGGGCGCGTCGAGAAGCGGCTGGCAGATGAAGGAGAGATTGTACGGGAAGGCGATCTTGTAGCCCTCCTGGACAGTTCAGACCTTGCCAGCGAGATGGAGATACGACGGGCAGAACTGCAGATGGCGCAGGCAGACCTGTCAGAGCTTGAGGCCGGCTCGCGTCCCGAAGAAATTGCTGAGGCTGAGGCTAAACTAGCGGCTGCAAAGGCAGACAAAGAACATCTGGAGAGCGACTTCCATAGAGCAATGGAACTCTACCAAAAACAGGCGATTTCCGCTGAGGAATATATACATACCAAGGGAACTTACGAGGTTGCAGTCGCCCGAATGCAGGAGGCCGAAGAGCGGTACAAGCTCATTAAGGAAGGTCCCCGCAAGGAAAGGATTGAACAGGCCCGTGCAAGGGTCAGGCAAGCCAGGGCTACCCTCAAGCTGGCCCAGGTTCGTCTGGGCTATACAAAGCTTGTTTCACCTCTTTCAGGTGTTGTCCTCTCGAAGAACATCGAACCGGGCGAATACGTCTCTCCGGGAACACCAGTCGTGACGGTCGGAGACCTGGAGAGGCCGTGGCTTCGGGCTTACATCAATGAAACAGACCTGGGTCGCGTGAAGGTCGGCCAGCAGGTCAAGGTGACGACCGATACGTATCCGGGCAAGGTCTATGAAGGACACATCTCCTTCATCGCCCCGGAAGCCGAGTTTACCCCCAAAAACGTCCAAACACAAAAGGAAAGGGTTAAACTTGTCTACCGGGTGAAAGTGGAAATGACAAACCCCGGCATGGAACTCAAGCCCGGTATGCCTGCCGATGCGGACATCCTTCTGGGCCAGACCATGGAGGGCGAGTAATGGATGCCATCAGAACAGAAACCCTCACGAAATCTTTTAACGATCTGAGCGCCGTTGACAACCTTACGCTAACGGTAGCCAAAGGGGAGATATTTGGCCTTGTTGGCCCTGACGGAGCCGGAAAAACGACTATCATGCGACTTTTGAGTGCGATCATGGAACCAACGTCAGGTGATGCCTGGGTTGCCGGACATCATATCGTGAAAGAGGCAGATAAGATCAGAGAGGAAATCGGTTACATGAGTCAGAGATTTGGTTTATATCCGGATCTCACGGTAATGGAAAATATTAACTTTTATGCGGACATTTACGGCGTACCGCGCAAAGACCGTGGAGAGAAGATTGACCGGCTCCTTGCCTTCAGCAACCTGACACCCTTCAGGAAACGTCTTGCAGGGAACCTGTCAGGAGGGATGAAACAGAAACTTGGCCTGGCCTGTGCGTTGATTCATACCCCCAGAGTGCTTTTCCTGGACGAACCGACCAACGGTGTGGATCCAGTTTCCCGGCGCGACTTCTGGCGTATCCTGTATCAATTGCTCCGTGAGAAGGTCACGGTTTTTGTGTCGACTGCTTACCTCGACGAGGCCGAGCGATGCAACAGGGTGGGACTCATCCATAAGGGCAAACTGCTCGCCTGCGGGACGCCGGATGAAGTGAAAAAGCTCATGCATGGGACGATCCTCGAGATTCGTTCCCCGGAACCGCGCAAGGCTGCGTCTTTGCTGCGGGATCGGCTGGAGGCAGATTCTGTAGGTCTTTTCGGAGTCCGGATTCACGCCGTCACCCGGAATCCGGAAAAGGCCGCAGTGCAGGTGGAAGAGATCCTCACCGGAGCCGGCCTTAAACCCATTGAGGTTCAGATTGCGGAACCGACACTCGAGGATGTCTTTGTCTCAGTCCTCGCCAGGGAATAAAAGGTGTGTTCTGGGAGCATTTCTGATTTTTTGTAATTGAATTGTACAGGAATTTTTTCACATAAAACAAGGAAACATGCGCGGGGAAACCCCGCCCCTTCAATTAAATTATGACGTACGATCCAAAAATACACCATAGACGTTCGCTACGATTAAAGGAATATGATTATTCCCGCAATAAATTTTAAAAATATATTGGTTGAGATAAAATTGGTAACATTATATCTGTAAGTATCTGTGCATCCGAAAAAACCCAAAACTATGTCTATGGAAACCAAAAACACCAAAGCGGTCATTGTGAAGGGCATGGAGAAGCGTTTCGGCAGTTTCGTCGCCGTAAATCGTGTCAGCTTCGAAGTAGACAGGGGAGAAATATTTGGCTTCCTTGGTCCTAACGGGGCCGGTAAATCCACAACGATCCGTATGCTCTGCGGCATTCTTGCACCAACGGACGGCACTGGAACGGTAGCAGGATTCGATGTCCGCACTGAACCGGAGAAGATCAAAAGCCATATCGGTTACATGAGCCAGAAGTTTTCACTCTATGAGGACCTCACCGTTGAGGAAAACATTGACTTCTACAGCGGCATCTATCGCATCGCCCCGGAAAAGAAGAGAGAACGGAAAGAGTGGGTGATCGGGATGGCCGGTCTCAGTGAGCATCGTCACTCCCGGACGGCCATTCTATCGGGCGGATGGAAGCAGCGGTTGTCACTTGGTTGTGCGATTCTCCACGAACCGCCTGTTATCTTTCTCGATGAGCCGACATCAGGGGTTGACCCCATCAGTCGCCGCCAGTTCTGGGACCTCATCTACGAACTTTCCGGCAGGGGTGTTACGGTATTTGTCACTACTCATTATATGGAAGAGGCCGAGTACTGTAACCGGGTAGGTCTTATCTATCGCGGTGAATTGATCGCCTGTGGAACCCCGGAGATGCTCAAGACGGAACTTATGCGTGAGGATGTCCTGGAAGTCTTGTGTGAGCGACCTCAGGATGCAATGGATGAAATGAAAAAGGTTGACGGTATCAAAGATGTCGCCCTGTTCGGTAAGGGACTTCACATCGTAGCTGAGGATGGCGAAGCTGCTGCTTCTGCAGTCCGCCGTTTGCTTGACGAAAGAGGCTACCGGATGATGCGTATCGGGAAGATTGTTCCCTCTCTTGAAGATGTATTTGTTTCCCTTATCGAGGCGCGTGACCGGGCGGAACAACCTCAAAAGGAGGTATAACGATGAAGTTGTTTCAATCGTATCGTTTAATTCGCGAGAAATTGATGCTGCATGCACAAACTGAGGAAGAGGTTTTATATCCAACCGCACTCTTAATAGGTGAATATCTGAAATTAAAACTCAAAAAGTAATGGAGCAAGAAGGTGAAGCTATTTCGAATCTCGGCGATTGCCCGCAAGGAATTCATTCATATCGTTCGTGACCCGCGGAGCCTTGGGATGGCCATTGCCATTCCCATGCTCCTCTTAGTGCTTTTTGGCTATGCCCTGACACTCGACGTGGATGAAGTACCCATGATGGTTTGGGATCAGAGCGAATCCCAGGCAAGCAGGGAGTTCATCAGTCACTTCGAAGGGTCTCACTACTTCTCCCTTAAGGGATATGGACGCAACTACCGGGAGTTGGAACAGGCCATCGATTCCGGCAGTGCCTTTGTATCCCTCGTAATTCCGACGGATTTTGCCAGGCGCATCGAGTCCGGGAGGCCAACGCCCGTCCAGTTGATTGTGGACGGGAGCGACTCCAATACTGCCACTATTGCTATTGGGTATGTTGATGCGGTTGCCCGGACCTATTCACAGGACGTCGCTATTCGTGAGATTCAGCGGGTTGGTGGACACACGCTTCATCCGCCGGTTGATATCCGGACCCGCGCCTGGTTCAATGCCGATATGGAATCGAAAAACTATATCATCCCCGGCCTTATCGCCGTGATTATGATGGTAATTGCCGCACTCCTTACCTCGCTAACCGTGGCTCGTGAATGGGAACGGGGCACCATGGAGCAGCTTGTCTCCACGCCGGTAAAGAGCCAGGAATTGATCCTTGGAAAGCTTATACCTTACTTTGCCATAGGCATGTTTGATGTGCTATTGGCAGTGCTCATGGGAGAATATCTCTTTAACGTTCCGCTTCGCGGCAATGTCGGCCTGCTTTTTGGCATGGCGGCGGTCTTCCTGACCGGGGCATTGTCGTTGGGCATGGCGATCAGTATACTTACCAAAAGTCAGCTCCTGGCAAGCCAGCTGGCGATGGTGCTGACATTTTTACCATCGTTCCTGCTGTCAGACTTTATGTATGCGGTCAGTAACATGCCGAAGGTAATCCAAATAATTACCTATGCGATCCCGGCACGGTATTTTGTGACCATATTAAAAGGCATCTATCTGAAAGGTGTGGGATTGGAGATCCTCGCCCTTGAGGCAGGGCTCCTGACTATTTTTGGTGCTGCTATGGTGGCTTTGGCTAACGTGAAATTCAGGAAAAGGTTGATGTAACATGTACGAACGCATCAAACGCATGCTCGTCAAGGAATTCATTCAGATATTCCGCGACCCGAAGATGAAGGGTATGATCTTCCTGACGCCCGTCATTCAGGTGCTTGTGTTCGGATATGCCGTGACAACTGATGTTAAACACGTCACCACAGCCGTCTATGACCTGGACAACAGTGTGGCCAGTCGCGAGCTTGTGGGCCGGTTCGTGAAGTCAGGCTATTTCGACGTCGTGAAATATATAACCAACGAAGACCAGGTGCGCGGGTTAATTGACCGGGGGAAAGCCCGGGTTGTCCTTCGCATGAACAAGGGCTTTGAAGACGACCTGCGGGCAGGGCGGACGGCACAGCTTCAGGTAATTGTAGATGGAACCGACTCTAATACGGCAGGAGTCGTGCTTGATTATAGTGCCAGGATTGTCAGTCAATTCTCACAAAAGATTTTGATTACCAGATTCACCCGGATAAAAGGCCCTGCCCAGAAACCTGCTCATGTGGAGATGCAAACGCGCGCCTGGTTTAACGAGAATCTTGAGAGCCGCAACTTTTACGTGCCGGGTGTAATCGCCATTATCGTAATGCTCATCACCCTGATGCTTACCAGTATGGCGGTTGTACGCGAGAAGGAGATCGGCACGATGGAACAAATTATGGTCACTCCGATCACACAGACGGAGTTCATACTCGGCAAGACCGTGCCTTTTGCCATAATAGGTATCGCTGATGTAGTAGTAATTACCCTGATCGGGATATTCTGGTTTGAGGTGCCGATCAGGGGAAATCTTTTCATACTCTTCATTGCCACAGCCCTCTACCTGATGACAACACTGGGTATAGGACTCTTCATTTCAACGGTCAGTAAAACCCAGCAGGAGGCAATGATGAGCATCTTTTTCTTTTATTTTCCCGCGGTGCTCCTTTCGGGATTCATGTTTCCCATTGCAAACATGCCGGAAGTCGTCCAGTGGCTTACCTTCCTGAATCCTTTGCGATACTTCCTGGTGATCATCCGGGGCATCTTCCTCAAGGGGGTGGGGCCTGCCATTCTCTGGCCGCAAATGGCGGCCCTGGCCGTGATGGGCATCGTCACATTGTGGCAAGCATCGAGGAGATTCCGAAAGACCCTAGCCTGATGATCTGTGTTTATCGTGCCGTAAACCGATTCCGGTCACTTCATCTTTTCCAAAGGACAAAGATTGCGGTTTTTTGGATCTTGAATTTTTGATTGACATACATCCAAAAAACGCTGACAATAAATCACATTATGATAAAGATACATACTCAGCGAACAGATACAAAGACAGGAACGGTAGTGTTATTTTTTTGTTAAGACAAGGAGGTTATTATGCAAGAGCAGATAAAAATAAACGACAGAATTACTTCCTCGAGTCAGCCGACAGAAGAGGAGATTAAAAAATTACCGCTGCAGGGATTTAAGACGGTTATCAACCTTCGCGCAACGGGGGAAGAAGACCAGCCACTTTCTCCTGAAGAGGAAGGCAAAATTGTGCAGGGATTAGGGATGAAGTATCTGAACATTCCTGTATCGATGAAAGACGGAATCAGGCCGGAGCAGGTCGATCGATTCCGGCAGGAGATAGAAGCCCTTCCGGCTCCCATATTCGTTCATTGCAGTAAAGGAAAACGTGCTGGTGCATTTTGCATGATGTATGTTGCCGTGAAAGAAGGGATGACAGGCGAGGAAGCGATTCAGAAATCCATGTCCAAGGGTTTTGCCTGTGATATGCCGCAACTAAAGGAGTTTTTCCGGAACTATATCGATCAGCGCAGAAATACGAGGTAAAATCCGGACAGGTTTCATGGTAATGATTTTCATCTTTGACACATGGCACCGTGTTTAATTAAAAAAGGCTTAATAAAGGTTTATATACGATATGTTTGGAATAAAACGGGTATATGAAAAGCCGGGCGAAGATGATGACATGCGGGTACTCATTGATCGTCTGTGGCCACGCGGTCTCAAAAAAGAAGAGGCAGAGATTGATTACTGGATAAAAGAGATAGCCCCGAGCGACAGCCTCCGAAAATGGTTTGCCCACAGGGAGGAACGCTGGGAAGAATTTAAACATCGTTACAAAATAGAGTTGAAGGAGAAAAAGGCGCTTTTGATACAATTACGTGATTTAGGAAGAACGAAAAAAGTTACCCTGC
The DNA here is from genome assembly GCA_011525665.1 of Candidatus Brocadia sp. Lineage (GTDB taxonomy): Bacteria > Planctomycetota > Brocadiia > Brocadiales > Brocadiaceae > Brocadia. The sequence goes on along the minus strand of WYAU01000008.1, from coordinate 582 downwards.
TGTATGCGGCCAAAGACGAAGAAAGAAACAACGCCGTGGTGCTTCTGGAGGCCCTGAAAGAGAAATGAGTTGGGACTGCCCGTATCAGACAAAGGATGGATGTGTCAGATTGAAGAAGCCGTGCCAGCCTTTGCAGAAAGGTTGTGTGGTGGAAGGGAAAGCCTCCGGTATCGACAAAAAACCGGATGGTGAAAATCACCCGTGTTTAAAAAAGGCATCTGACCAAAATCACAAAAATGGGTTCACACATTCAAGCTAACATTTAATTTTATCATGGGTACAAAACAATGTTACTGCAGGATTTTATCGAAGAGAAATTGATTCCGATTATCTCAGCCGTTTGGGTGTTCAGGGTGAGTTTTAATTTATTTGGACGTTTAATACTCAGTGAGGTTATTGCAGGGTTACGTAACAACGTTTCCGAAAGCCGGGCTGCCTGCAGGCCAATGTGCCGGTAATCAGGAGAAAGGGAAATCAGCGCACCCGCCTTAACCATTGCGCCTGACGTGCAGAATGTCGGCAGGCGGTTTTTCAGGGTTTTTTTAAAGATCGTATCCAGCGAGTCCTTTGTAACTACCGTGC
>WYAU01000072.1 GCA_011525665.1 Candidatus Brocadia sp. | reverse complement strand
TTTGAGTATTACCCTATTTGAGAAAGTCCCTATTTTACAAGTACTTACAAATTCTGATTACAAAAGCGAACCATGCTTTCCTTATAAGCAATTGCCTTTGTTCAACTTATAACCGGACACTAGTGACAGCAACCATGAAACTGAAAGGAACAAAAACCATAAAATACACCGCTATGAAAACATCGACGCACAACGTCCTAACGATTGTGCCGGGCGTGGCAAATTTCCACGCCGCTAATCTGCGGCGGAACATCCTGAGCCAGTTCGCATGATGAATCCAAATCGCTATTCATCGGTGGAACTTCTTGTGGCGCTTTGCCTGCTGATCGTGACCGCTCCGTTTGTGGAAGACTTGCCGCATGGCAACTTTGTAGAAGCTATGCTGATGACGATGGTCATGATATTTGCGGTGCTGGCGGTCGGCGGTCGGCGCACGTCTTTGATCGTCGCACTTATATTGCTTGCACCCGCGCTGGTAGGAAAGTGGATCACCCATCTCCATCCCGATCTTTTGCATCCAGCCTTTTATCTCGTTGCTTTTCTTATCTTTTCCGGCTTCGTGGTTGCACGACTGCTGAGCTTCGTTGTGCATGCGCTGCAGGTGGACGCCAAAGTCCTCTGCGCCGGTGTAGCGGGCTTCCTGATGCTGGGGTTGGCCTGGGTACCAGCTTACCTCGACAAAAAGCATGAGTATACTATGTTGTCTAACATTCAGCAATTGACTACAGATGTACAATTAACAAGGAAATTTTGAATAATTATCACGCTGACAAATAATGGAGTACCCCTCTCTCTTTTTCCCTATGCTTAGAGTTGCAATGGTATGTACATCTCTCCTGATGTACATGGGCTGTCATAAAATACAGGATGACACTTCCGCTCAAACAACAATGAATGCACACTATGTTGGTAGGGAGTTCTGCAAATCGTGTCACGAAAACATCTATACTCTGTATCTAGGCTCCAATCACGACCTTGCAATGGATTATGCTACTGAAGCAACGGTGCTTGGTGATTTCAACAACGCTTCGTTTAATCACATGGGTGTAATATCGAAGTTTTATAAGAAGGATGGCAAGTTTTTCGTTTTCACAGAAGGTTTTAAGGGTAAATTCCAGGAATTCGCCATTAAATACACCTTCGGAGTGCGGCCTTTACAGCAATATCTGGTTGAATTTCCTGATGGTCGCGTGCAGACTCTGCCTCTGTGCTGGGATACGAGACCGAAAGAGCAAGGCGGCCAGCGATGGTTTCATATCTATGGCAACGAACGTATTCCGCCAGATGATATGCTTTACTGGACACGAATTTTACAGAACTGGAACTATATGTGCGCTGAATGTCATTTAACAAATCTGAAAAAAAACTACGATGCAGCTATAGACCGGTACAATACCACGTGGTCGGAGATTGATGTATCGTGTGAGGCATGTCACGGTCCAGGCTCATTGCATGTTGATTGGGCTGAAGCAGAGGCAAGGGGAACGGATACACAACGCTATGCTGACATGGGACTGTCAATTCGTTTGAAGGATGAACATGATGAAGAGATAACCTGGTTGTTCGATGAGAAGTCGGCTACCTACAAGCCGAGCACCCCGCAGCGCAGACTGAAAGAGGTTGAGATGTGTGCGCGATGTCATAGCCGACGTGCTATCATCAGCGAGGACTACGTGTACGGAAAGCCGTTGCTGGACACCCATTACCTGCAAATCTTGGAGGAGAACCTCTACTATCCGGACGGTCAGATTCTGGACGAGGTTTATGAGTATGGCTCATTTTTGCAAAGCAAGATGTATCGGTCAGGCATTGTATGCACAGATTGCCATGATCCACACACTACCCGTCTCCGGAAGGAAGGTAATGAATTGTGCCACTCATGCCATCAGGAGGAGAAATATGGCTCGCACGAACACCATTTCCATAAGTTGGATTCTGCAGGTTCTCAATGCGTTGAATGTCATATGCCGGCTCGTACTTACATGGTCGCCGATCAGCGTCGTGACCACAGCTTTCGGGTCCCGCGACCCGACTTATCAAAGAAACTGGGTATACCGAATCCTTGCAACGATTGTCATGCAGACAAGTCGCTGGAATGGGCAGCCGAATATCTCCAAAAGTGGTACTGGGCACTGAAAAGGGAAAAGCATTATGGTGAGGTATTTTGGGCTGCGCGCAGGGGCATACCAGGCACCTATGTCGACCTCGTTCATCTTGCTGAAGACAATCAACAATCACCGATGGTGCGTGCCACAGCAGTTTTCCTACTGAACAATTATCCCACCGAATCATCGTTAAAAACCCTCAGGAAAATGCTACAAGACGACAATCCTCTCATTCGTTCTGAAGCAGTCACCTCTTTGGACATCTTGCCGCCAGAGGATCGGGTACCGTACCTGCTGCCGATGCTACAGGATCCGGTACGACTGGTGCGTACGCTTGCTGCACGATCTTTAGCGGCAGCCCCGGCAAATTCGCTGTCAAAAGCAGCGTTGCAGCAACGAGAGACCACTATCAAGGAATATGTTGAGACGCAACTGCTCAATGCCGATTATCCGGCGGCACACATAAACCTGGGGAATCTCTATCTCGAGCGCGGTGAGTACGATCGTGCTGCAGTTTCATACAAGAAAGCAGTCGAGATTGAGGCAGCCTTTATTCACGGATATATCAACCTCGCAGATGTTTATCGCGCTCAGAACCAGGATGAAAAAGGAAGAATCATCTTACAGAATGCCCTTGAAGTTGCGCCAGAATCAGCATCAGCACATCACGCCCTGGGTCTATTGTTGATTCGTACCGGTGTGCAAAAAAGAGCCTTGCACCATTTGCGTAAAGCTGCAATACTTGCCCCGGAGAATGCGCAATATAGCTATGGGTATGGAGTCGCGCTGAATTCACTTGAAAAGTCAGGACAGGCGATATCGGTTCTCAGGAAGGCATTGAATTATAATCCTTACGACCATGGTTTGCTGTTTTCTCTGTCCACAATTTATCGGGACAGAGGTGAGCTTGGAAAGGCGTTAAGGTATGCGCTCAGACTAGAAAAGAACTATCCCGGAAATTCAAATTATCAGCAATTGGTGCAGCAATTGCGTTTTTTAACCGCCCGACGAGGAGATAAATCTGATGGACAAGACTAAAGTACTTTCCTCAGACAAAGCCGCAAACATGGAAGAATATCTCTGAAAAGTTTGCAATTTTGAAATCTCAATTTAACTAAAACAAGGGAAAAAGTACACTGTAAAACAATGCATGGAAGAATAGGTTGTTATGAATACATTTTGGAAATCATGGGTAATAATTGTAACATTATTAACAATGTTGTCCAATGCAGGCGCTGAAGAAATCCAATCTGTTGTGGACATGTCCACGGTGAATCCACAAGAATCAGAGACAACGACGAATCAACCTCCCACCGAAATGCCTCGCCTGGTACCCTGGCTCGATTATACTGGTGACATGTGGCACAAGGCAGGCCTGACGGGCGACTGGGCTGGCACACGACAGCAGTTGATGGATAAGGGCATTCGGTTTGATGTAAGCCTCATCCAAACCCTGCAGGGGAACTGGACGGGTGGGACCGACTTTGACTACCCTTACCAGGGGAACGTGCGATACGGCGTGCAGCTCGACACGGGTAAGGCAGGTTTGTGGCCAGGAGGTTTGTTCGTTGCCCGCGGAGAAACCAGGTACGGAAACAGCAACAATCTTAATACCGGGGCGCTGCTTCCTGTCAATACGACCTCACTCTTCCCTGTGCCGGAAGACGATGTCACTGCACTGACAGATCTTTATTTCACACAATTCTTGGCACCCTGGGTCGGCGTTATGGCCGGAAAGATGTCTCTCCGTGAAACAAACGTCTTTGCCAGCAACGAGACTGAGCAGTTCATGAATACTGCATTCAACTTTAACGCTGCCCTGGCGACCACGGTTCCAATAGACGCACTGGCCGCTGGCATTATCCTCCGGCCGACCGAATGGCTTACAGTGCCCACTCTGGTGTTCGATTCCGAAGGGACGGCGGATCACAGTGGATTTGATACGGTCTTCAAGCGGGGTACCACTGTGTTTCAGGTGTTCGAATTTGCAATTAAACCATTTGGACTAGCCGGACATCAGCGAGTAAGTTGGACGTGGAGCGACAGGAGCCGCATCCGGTTTGAACAGAACCCCCGCCAGGTTATAAGTGCTATCATCACCGGATCGGCCGCGGGGCTCGCGCGTGAAGACCATGACTGGTCATTCATGTACGACTTCGACCAGTACCTTTATAAAAAGCCAGAGAGGCCAGATCAAGGATTTGGGTTGTTTGGCCGCTTTGGGTTAACCAATGGAGAGGTGAATCCGGTTCAGGAGTTTTACAGCATCGGCCTTGGTGGCAAGGGGTTGATTCCTGGCCGTGATAACGATGGCTTTGGAATCGGCTACTACTTCTTAGCCATCAGTGACAAACTCCCCCGAATCATTGAAAGACGAACACAGGGTGAACAAGGAGTAGAACTCTATTATAACGTAGCCATAACCCCGTGGTTGCATATTACACCTGATATCCAGGTCATCGAGACTGTCCGGGAGAACGTAGAAACGACAATCGTGGGAGGTGTGCGCATGAAGATAGATTTCTGAGAATGGAAAAAAAGTAACATAATATTACGAGGAAAACATTTTATGTGGGACAGATAAAGTTATACTTTTACAACGACAACGAAATGACGAGGGAGGAAAACCAATGAAGACAAAAAGTAAAAATAAACTCTTTTGGTTAGGATTCGTGGCGATCATGGCATGGGCCGTTACAGTGACCGCGCAGGACAAACCGGCGGACAACATGCAAATAGTTATTGAGAAGGTACGCGCCGATAAAAAGCTCCTTGTCGCTGATAACATGCAGCTCACGGAAACTGAAGCGAAAGCCTTCTGGCCTGTCTACAATCAGTATCAGGATGAACTGTTCCTTATTCGCGCACGTACCTTGAAATTAATTCAGGACTATAGGGATGCCTATGAAAAGATGACCAATGATACTGCCCGGAAGCTGATTGATGAGTACATGAGCATCGAGTCCCTGACGCTGAAGCTCCGCAAGGCATATCTCCCCAAGTTCCGTGAAGTCTTGCCTGAGACCAAGGTGATGCGCTACTACCAGGTCGAGAACAAGATCCAGGTGGCGCTTTATTATGAAATTGCTGCAAGCATACCACTCATAAAAACAGATAAGTAATCATTCAAAAAGGAGAACACAACGATGAAATACGTTCATGTGAAAGTTATTTTATTACTGCTCGTATTCAGTGCAGGCATATTCATGGGTGCAAATCATGCCGGGGCGGCTAGTGCAAAAGAAATTGAACGTGATGCCAAAAGCGCCCTGGAGACGTTGTATTTGAAGTCTACTGCAGCTAAGGCGCTGGGAGAAAAGGCAAAGGGCATCCTTGTTTTTCCACGCATTGTCAAGGGTGGATTTATTGTGGGTGGACAATATGGTGAGGGCGCTCTCCTCAAGGATGGAAATACTGCCGGGTATTACAACACGGTTCAGCTTTCGTATGGTCTGCAAGCCGGTGTACAGAAATATGGGTACGCATTGTTTTTCATGAGCGATCCGGCGATGGATTGGCTCGACAAGAGTGACGGCTGGGAGCTTGGTGTTGGGCCGACCATTGTAGTTGTGGACATTGGTGCAGCCGGGGCGGCAACAACCACAACCTTACAATCACAGATATATGCGTTTTTCTTCAGTCAGAAGGGATTGATGGCAGGCCTTGGCCTACAGGGCACAAAAATCACGAAAATAAACAAGTGATTGCTTCTTCAAGTCCCTGGTGACATTTTGGAGGTGCTCGTGGCAAAAGAAAACACACACGATGAAAAGGAACGCTTAAAACATTTCATTGAATTGGTAACCGCAATCATTATTTCTCTGGCAACCATAGCTTCGGCATGGTGTGCATATCAGGCTACACTGCGGGGAGGGATTCAGACATTCCGGCTCAGTGCGGTGAATGCCCTGGGGCGTAAGAGTTCTGAACAAACCGTACGTGCCGGACAAATGCGCACGATTGATGGGTTGCTCTTTATTGAATACCTCAAGGCAAAACACCGACACAAAGATTTTTTTGCAGACTTTTTTTACCAACGTTTCAGACCAGAAGCAAAACAGGCAATTGATGCCTGGCTTGCCACAAAGCCATTCCAGAATCCCCAGGCGCCTCCGCATCCTTTTATTATGGAAGAATATAGTCTTGAACCCGAACAGGAAGCAAAACGCCTGAGCGAATAGTCTGAGCAGAAGTTTGATGAGGCCAGACAGGCCAATGAGAATTCTGACGATTATATTATGATCACGGTACTCTTTGCATCGGTCATGTTCTTTGGCGGTATCTCAACGCAGTTTGAAACCACCAGGTACAGAATTGCGCTGTTAGTCATCGGCGGGATAGTGCTCGGTGTTGCCCTTGGAATATTATGCAACTACCCTCTGGCATTTGAGTAAGCGATTTGTGCTTTTATGGAATTAAATTCTTTTTGTTGAGACATGAATAAACACACCCCTTGCCCCTCTCAAGAGGGGAATTTGAAAAGTCCCCTCTTGGGAGGGGATTGAGGGGTGGGTAAAAAGTCGCTGCTTGCGGCAACCTAATTTATGGAAAGGAGAGAAACAGTTGAGGGTTATGGGTAATGGTTATATCGGGGGGGAAGGAGGGTAAATGCCATTCAGTATTCTTAATTCATCAGAACAGGTCATAAAAGTAAAGATTACAGGCGAATTGAAGAAGTCCGAGCTTGATCGAATTCAGGGCGTTGCCTCAGAGGCAATCAAACACCGGGGCAAGATCAGAATGCTGGTAACCCTCGAGAATTTTCGGGGGTGGGAACGGGGCGCAGACTGGGAAGATATGACATTCGCACTTGAGCATGACAATGACATTGAAAAGGTTGCGGTCGTGGGTGATCCGAAATGGAAGGGTCCCGTATACGCATTCCTGGGCAAGGGCTTCCGGCCGGTAGCTATCGAGTATTTCGCATCAACGGATTTGAAGAGGGCACAACAATGGCTTGAGTAAACTTTCTAAGAAATAGGTTTAACAGAGAAAGGAGAATAGGGGCATATGAAAGGAGTAAAAAAAGTTGTACGAATTTATACGGCTATTATCACGGGGTTGATAATTTTCAATCTGTCATCGCTGACCTTCGCGCAAGATACCGGGTCGCTGGACAAGGAAACTGCCAGGAAGTCGTTCAGGAAACCGCCTTACTCACCTTACGCGGGTCGCAATTTCCCTGCGCGCCCGTTCTTCGGTGATACGCACCTGCACACATCGTTTTCGATGGATGCGGGTGCATTCGGCTGCAGGTTGAGTCCGAAGGATGCCTATCGTCTCGCCAAGGGCGAGGAAATCATCGCTTCAACCGGTCAGCAGGTCAAACTCTCCCGACCGCTTGATTTCCTCGTTGTGGCTGACCATTCCGATAACATGGGTTTCTTCCCTGACCTGTTTGCGGGCAAGCCCGAAATTCTTGCCGAACCGCTGGGGCGCAAGTGGTATGACCTCATCCAAACAGGCAAAGGTGGGGAAGCAGCACTTGATATCATTGTGACGTTCACGGGAGGAAAATTCCCCAAATCGCTGATGTATAACCCCGGCACGAAGGCATACCGTTCGGCCTGGCGGGAGACGATCAATGCCGCAGAGGCGGCGAATGATCCCGGACGTTTCACTGCATTCATCGGTTACGAGTGGACATCGACCTCTGCCGGTAACAACCTGCACCGGAACGTCATTTTCCGAGACAATAGAGAAAAGGCATCTCGATTAGAGCCGTTCACTACATATCCACCCATGGGTAGCGATAATCCCCGTGATCTGTGGAAGTGGATGACAACGTATGAAGAAAAGACCGGCGGCGACGTGCTTGCCATAGCGCACAACGGTAACCTGAGCAACGGACGCATGTTCCCGATTATCGAGTCATTCACCGGCAAGACAATTGACCGCGAGTATGCCGAGACGCGTGCGAAGTGGGAGCGCCTTTACGAGGCAACGCAAATCAAGGGTGACGGAGAGACACATCCATTTCTTTCTCCTAACGACGAGTTTGCCAGCTTCGAGCGATGGGACAAAGGCAACCTGGATCTCAGCGAAGCTAAAAAGCCGGAGATGCTCGAGTTCGAGTATGCACGTTCAGCGCTTAAGAACGGGCTCAAGCTTGAAAAGGAACTTGGCGTCAATCCTTACAAGTTCGGATTAATTGGTAGCACGGACGCGCACACGGCGCTTTCTGCTGTCGAGGAGGACAACTTCTTCGGAAAGAGTTCGAATGTTGAACCCAACCCTGACCGTGCGATGCATCCGTGGGCCAGGAATCCGGCGACCGGGACAATCATCATGGGCTGGGAACAGACCTCGTCCGGCTACGCCGCTGTCTGGGCCACGGAGAATACCCGCGAAGCCTTGTTTGACGCGATGGAGCGCCGCGAGACGTATGCTACCACTGGTCCACGCATGATCGTGCGATTCTTCGGCGGCTGGGAATTCGAGACGAAGGACGCGCAAACACGCAATCCCGGTGTTATAGGTTACACGAAGGGTGTCCCGATGGGTGGAGACCTCCGCGAACCACCTGCCGGTAAGCCTCCAGCCTTTCTTGTTGCCGCGCTTAAAGACCCCATCGGCGCCAACCTTGACCGCATCCAGATCATTAAGGGCTGGCTCGATGCGAAGGGCGAAGTACACGAGAAAATCTACGATGTAGTATGGAGCGATGCGGATAAACGCAAACCTGACCCAAAGACAGGCAGGCTGCCGCCAGTCGGCAACACCGTCGATGTTGCAAACACCACGTGGACCAATACCATCGGTGATCCAGAGTTGATAACGGTCTGGAAAGACCCCGACTTTGATCCTTCACTCAGCGCCTTTTACTATGCCCGTGTCATAGAAATTCCAACTCCGCGCTGGACTGCATATGACACAAAACGTCTCGGCATAAAGATGCCAAAGGAAGTCCCCATGATCATACAGGAGCGAGCCTACACTTCACCGATTTGGTATACGCCCCGGTAAAATTCAAAATTTAAAGAGAGATGAGTTTGTGATGAAAAAACCCGTTGCCAAATGGATGCGCGAGCCTCTGCTCCATTTTCTGATTCTGGGAGTGATAATTTATCTGGTTTTCCGCATTGCCAGCAATGGAGCCTCAAACCGGCATGATGATGAGATCATCATTACCGCCGGTAAAATTGAGACCCTCATTACAGGATGGACAAACACCTGGCAGCGCCCTCCGACTCAAGAGGAATTGGAGGGGCTGATAGAAGATTCTATTAAAGAAGAAATTTTTTACCGTGAAGCGCTGACTTTGGGGCTCGATCGCGATGATACCATCATACGCAGGAGGCTGCGGCAGAAGATGGAGTTTCTTTCCGAAGATATTGCAGCCTTGTCAGAGCCTACAGAAGGGGAGCTAAAGTCATTCCTGGCAAAAAACCCTGATTTATTCCGTACTCAGATGCAGTTAACATTCAGCCATATCTACTTTAGCAAAGATATCCGGGGAGAGTCAGCAACCAGCGACGCCCTGAGTCTGCTCGCAGGGCTTGCAGGAAATGGCGAAACGAGCGATCCCGCAACATTTGGGGACACCATTTTACTTCCCCATCACTATGAGTCGTTACCGATAAACGAGGTGGAGAGACTTTTCGGCCATGGGTTTGCAGCAAAGGTAGTTGAACTTGAGCCGGGACGATGGGAGGGGCCGGTGGAATCCGGTTACGGATTACACCTGGTATTCCTCCACGAACGGACTGAAGGTCGCATCCCTGAATTATCTGAGGCACGAGAGACCGTTCAAACCCAGTGGTTTGCCGTTAAACGGAGGGAGATGAACGATAGTATTTACAAGCGCCTTCGTGAGAAATACAGCGTGACCATTGAGCAACCCAATGGGAATAGTGATGAAAAATTAGCGGATGGAAAGGCTAAGAAATGAACCCCAAAACCTTCTTTCCCATGATTATCTGGCTGATTACCTTCGCAGGTATTGTTCACGCACATGAAGTAAGACCTGCCTACCTCGAATTGCGGCAGACCGGACAAGAAACCTACGAGATGCTCTGGAAGGTTCCCGCTCGGGGTGATCAGCGTCTGGGTATTTCAGTACGCCTGCCAGAGTGCTGTGAACCGTGTGGAGCTACCAAAAGCTACACGGCAGAAGATGCATCTATTGAGCGCCGGACTATTCGTTGTCAGGGAGGGCTTGCGGGAGAGCGTGTTACCATCGATGGGCTTAATGCCACACTTACCGAGGTATTGGTGCGTCTGGAGCGGGCAGATGGGACCATACAGATAGTGCGGCTGACCCCTTCGTCACCGTCATTCGTTGTTGAGCCAGTTCCCAATGCAGCACGTGTCTTTACTACCTATCTTGCCCTTGGAGTAGAACATATCCTGTTAGGCATTGATCATCTGTTGTTCGTGCTGGCGTTGCTGATTATTGTGAAGGGATGGCGTCATCTGATTGGAACGATCAGCGCCTTTACCCTTGCGCACAGTATAACGCTGGCAGCCGCCACGTTGGGGTTGGTTCACGTACCTCAGCAGCCGGCAGAGGCTGCTATTGCCCTGAGCATTGTATTTGTTGCCGGTGAGTGCGTGCATTCCAGGAAGGGGCGAACCGGCATTACTGAACGCCGTCCCTGGGTCGCTGCCTTCCTATTCGGACTCCTGCACGGTTTTGGCTTTGCAGGAGCACTGTCGGAGGTGGGTCTGCCTCAGAAAGATATTCCCGTTGCATTGCTATCGTTTAACATCGGGGTGGAGTTTGGCCAGATATTGTTCATTCTGGGTGTGGTCTTTCTTGGCATGATTATCCGGAGAATTTTGGTTATGTGGCCACGGTGGTGTTGGCAGATTCCAGCGTATGGTATCGGGTCGATGGCGAGCTTTTGGGCCATCGAGCGAGTGGCTGGATTCTGGCCATAGTATTGGCACGAAAATATACTCTATAGTTATAATCTATAGGCTTTTTTGTGAGCCAAAGGCTCACAATGAATTTACAAATCAAGGTACTTCAGATTACTTCATCTTTTCAATTTGAATCAAACACCTCTATCCTTTATGCTACCTGCTTTTCTACTAACGACCTTCATACGCCACGTTGGTTTATTTGTTGATATAATGTCCCTGGATTCTTTCCTTGTTTCGTTTGTCGAGATAATCTATTCCAGGTTCTTTATACTGAATTCTATGCCTGAGCATATGATACGCACCGACTAATATCTTATGACCTATTGCAAGCAGCAAGCGCTCCCTTTTTCTTACCTCTCCGGCTTGCCAACCTATGGTACTTGTTTTTAAATACCCTCCGTTTGTTCGTGCCGCACTTAATACACACCGGACTATTATGGATTTTACCCATCTGTCCCTTGAGTTGTCTTACCACTCTTCTGTTTACCCGCACTCTCGTTGTTTCCCTGAAAAGCCTGTTCCATGATATCGGTCGTTCCTCCCTATGTGATGCCAGATTCTTCACCTGCAACCGCAAAGACATCTGTCAGTTTCTCCATATCCGCACCCCATGCTGTTGTTTTGTCCAAAGCCGCATTCAAGGCCGATCTTGATTAAATCAACAGAACCGCTTACTGTAAATGGCTGGAGTGTCCCCTTAATCTCGCCAGTTATCTTGCCATTTTTAAAGATTTTGAAGGATTTAATCACCTTGGGTTTAAACCGATTAAATCGTTTAAGCCGTCCAGTCAGTGCACACTGAAAGTCGAACTTTAAGGGTTCTCCTTCATAAGGCCTGCCGTAAAGGGTCTCATATTTGTGCATGAGGTTTTGATTGAGGAGTTCTGAATATCCTTCGTCTCCTGGAAATAAATAGATATCCTGTTGATCCGAAGGCATGGGTTTCTTCACAAATACGGGAGATTCAAGCGGTTTAACAACAATTTCGGATTTAGTACCGGGGATTTCGGAATTACACGCCATGGGATCCGGGAGGGTTTCAATCCTGCAAATGGTTACTTTTTGTCGTCCCAGGATAATTTCATTCCCTTCCCGGAATATGCCGTCTACTAAGTGTTGAATGAATTTATCAACAGGGGATGCGATTTGAAAGGAAAAGGTGAATGGACTGGTTTGAGAGGCATTGAATGAGAATCCATTTAATCTGCTGAAATTGTTTGATAGTGGTCCGGAATCACGGTAAATTTTGCGAGAGTTTAACCTCCCCTCGTTCGTAAGGAAGGGAGATTTTTCCAGGTTGCATTGATCAGCTACATTATGTGAATGGTTTGCGTTGTTCGAGCGGATAATTCTGATCGGGCCATCGAATGTTATGCCGGAAAAGACAAAGAGCTTAAAACGTTTGTCTTTTTTGTGAATGAATCCTTGCTGATGGAGCCACTGGGCATAGTCAGGATTTGACCTGGACAGGAAGCCGTAGATGACGGCCTGAATCTGGTGCTGATAGTTGAAGTCGACGATGCCCGATTTATCTGCTGAGAGAATTACCTTTATTCTCATTGTGTAGTCATTCCCCTCTGTTATCGGCTATCTTTCTCGTGTACAGAAACACGGAGTAATTGATACGGTGATTTCGGATTGCGGATTTTACACCAAAAAACAAGGATTCATATTTCCACGTTCCCTTGCAGTTTTTGGTTTCGGTCTGCACCTTCATCTCCGACAACAATAGCATAATAGAAAGGCAAGTCAATTGTTTTTTTCAAGAATCTGTTTGACAAGTTCCCGGAAATTTACTATAAAAACTGATACTTTTTATTTTTTATAACCTACCTAATATCATAAACATACAGTAATATATCAGGAGCAACCAGTGACTACCATATGTTGCGTCAAATCACGAGAAATTTTGGATTCAAGGGGAAATCCCACCGTAGAAGTAGATGTGCTTTTGAAGGATGGAACGATGGGACGCGCCGCTGTGCCGTCGGGGGCATCCACGGGAAAGCGCGAGGCGCTCGAACTCAGGGATACCGATAAACCGTCCCGGTATATGGGGAAGAGCGTGCAAACGGCCGTAAAAAACGTGAATGAAATTATCGCTTACAAACTCGAAGGGTTGGATGCTACCAAACAGGTCGAGATTGACAACCTTTTGCTCTCTCTAGACGGCACAAAAAACAAGGAAAAACTGGGCGCCAATGCCATGCTGGGTGTTTCCCTGGCTGTGGCCAAAGCGGCAGCGAACGCCTTGCGTCTTCCGCTTTATCGGTACATGGGCGGAACGAATGCGAAGGTATTGCCTGTCCCTCTGATGAATATTTTAAATGGCGGCAAGCATGCGGATAACAACCTGGATATCCAGGAGTTTATGATCATGCCCATCCGTGCGGACAGCTTTGCCGAGGCGCTACGCATGGGCGCCGAGGTCTTTCACAACCTCCGTTCTGTGTTGAAATCCCGGGGGTACAATACCAATGTAGGTGACGAAGGTGGCTTTGCCCCAAACCTCAAGACCACTGAAGAGGCATTTGAACTGATTCTTGAGGCAATTAAAAAGGCAGGTTACACAGCGGGTAAGGATATTTACCTGGCGCTGGATCCGGCCGCAAGCGAGTTTTACAAGGATAACAAATATGTGTTGCGGGCTGAAGGCGGCGCAAAAAAGACCAGCGACGAGATGATCGATCTCTATGCGAAATTTTCCGGCAAGTATCCTGTCTGCAGTATAGAAGACGGCCTTGCTGAAGAGGACTGGCAGGGATGGAAGAGGTTGACGGAAAAGCTGGGGGGCACGATCCAGCTCGTCGGCGACGACATCTTTGTAACGAATACGGAAATCCTGTCAAAGGGGATTGAGCAAAAGGTAGCCAATTCCATCCTGATCAAGGTCAACCAGATCGGCACGCTTACCGAGACCCTCAATGCCATCGAACTTGCCAAAACACATGGATACACGACCGTTATTTCACACCGTTCGGGGGAGACAGAAGACACAACGATCGCCGACATTGCCGTGGCTACAAACGCCGGACAGATCAAAACAGGTTCCCTTTGCAGAACAGATCGCATATGCAAATACAATCAGCTCTTACGCATTGAAGAAAATCTTTCTGACAACGCAATTTACGGAGGCAAACTATGCAAGATGTCAACGTAGATGTCCACGGAAGCACCCATTCTCGCATACCTTCTCCATGCTTGCCGGCAGGGCATCCGGGCAAAGCCGGGAGGGAAATATCAGTGAGGAAGGATTCGTACGGGGGTAAATTTTTGCTGATGGTGTTTATAACGTCCTGCGTCGTAATATTGTTTTCCTCAATAATCAGTAAAACCCGGCACGAGAGAATCAGGATGCTGGAAACAAAAAGGGCGCTTGAAAAACATGTGGCACAGCTCGAGGCGGTGAATTCCGTACTTGAAAAGGAGTACTCCGCCCTGAAGAGCGATCCGGTCCGTATCGAAAAAGAAGCCCGGGAGCTTCTGGGATACACCGGGGAAGATGAGGTTTTGTATGAACGATATCATTTCCGAATCAAGAGCACCGCGAAGAAAGAACCCTTAAAAACAGTATCACAAAACCGCTGGATAACGTTTCTCTTTAACGGGTCTTTCCCCTGGCAGTTTCCGGCTTTAATCATCCTTGTTACCGTAGCCTTTTATACAATTTCATATCACTATGAGTATAGAAAACTACATCGATCAACTTGTTAAAAACGCAAAGACCGCATCGCGGACCATTGCCTCAGCAAATACTGAAATTAAAAACACTGTTCTTCATTATGTTGCGGAAGGCATCATTTCTTCAACTGCCACACTCAGGACAGAAAATGAAAAGGACATCAGAGCGGCGCAAAAAGCCGGGCTATCCGAGGCCATTATAGACCGGCTCCGTCTTACCGACAGTCGCATTAAAGGGATGGCGGAGGGGGTCAGGCAAATCATGAGTCTTGCCGACCCTGTCGGAGAAATCATAGACGGACACACACGGCCCAATGGTTTGCAAATACAAAAAATACGCGTACCCATCGGTGTTGTCGTCATCATTTACGAATCACGACCAAACGTAACTGCCGATGCGGCGGCATTGTGCCTGAAGGCAGGAAATGCGGTCATTTTGCGTGGCGGAAAGGAATCAATCCACTCCAATATTGCTCTTTACAAAATCCTCTCATCCGCCCTGGAAAAAGCAGGGCTTGACACGCGATGCATCCAGCTCGTGGAGGTTATCGAACGGGAAGCAATCGACCTTTTGCTCACGGCAGATCAGTATGTAGACGTCGTTATCCCCCGGGGCGGCGAGGCGCTTATCCGCACGGTGGTGGAAAAATCCACCATCCCGGTCATCAAACATTACAAAGGCGTGTGTCATACCTACGTGGATGAATTTGCCGATCTCAAGATGGCCGAAGAGATTTGTTTTAATGCCAAGGTACAACGCCCTGCCACCTGTAATGCCATGGAAACGATGCTGCTACATGAAAAAATTGCACAAATTTTTTTGCCTAATATCGTAAAAAAATTACTCGATTCCGGAGTAGAAATCCGGGGTTGTGACAAGACACGGAACATTTGCAACAATGTAAAACACGCAACGGAAAGCGATTATTACAACGAATATCTTGACTTGATTCTTAATATAAAAGTGGTATCTACGATTGACGATGCTATTACTCATATAACCAGATATGGGTCAAATCATTCTGATGCGATTGTCACAGCGAATGTCACTAATGCCCTGAAATTCACCAAAGAGGTTGATTCTGCGGCCGTATACATCAATGCCTCTACGCGTTTCACGGATGGTTATGAATTTGGCATGGGCGCAGAGATTGGCATCAGCACAGACAAACTCCACGCCCGTGGTCCCATGGGCCTTGAGGAACTCACGTCATATAAATTTGTGATCTTTGGGAACGGGCAGTTGAGAAAATAATAAAATAACAGGGATGGCTTCGGCGTCCTTTTCCCTTTCACCCCCCCTCTTCCATCTCCTTCGCAGGGAGGGGATGAAGGGGAGGAAAGTTGTCATTGCACAGGCCCTTCGTTATTACTCAGGGTAAACTCCAGCCAGAAGCAATCGTTTGACTAAGCTCACGACGATGTCTTATGGGTGGGATGACTCACTGTCGCTTGATGACACGTATGAAAAACAACTTTACTAATCGCAGGGATTTTCTTAAAGGTACTTTCGCTATTGCCTGTGGAGCGGGATTTACGAAGAATTTCCCCAAAAGTTTCACTTTAGGTCTTGTCTCTTCTCCTTCGCTCCATGAAAATGAGGAAGGCGTGCCGAAACGTCTACTGGGTAAAACCAATAAGATGGTTTCCATGCTTTGTGCCGGAGGTTACCACCTTGGTCGGATGCGAGACGAGCGTTACGCCATCCGGATGATTCATACCGCACTTGACGAAGGCGTTAATTTTTTCGATTCTGCCTGGAGTTACAATAAAGGCGAGAGCGAGAGGCGTCTGGGAAAGGCATTAAAGGACAGGCGGGACAAGGCATTTGTCATGACCAAGAGCCGGGGACGGGACAGGACTACAGCGCTGAATGAATTGCACGAAAGCCTCAAACGGCTGCAAACCGACTATCTCGATTTATGGCAGTTTCATGACGTGCAAACGAAGGATGATGCAGATGCCATTTTCCGGGCAGGTGGAGCCACAGAGGCTGCGCTGCAGGCAAAGAAAGAAGGAAAGATTCTCCACGTGGGGATTACCGGACATCGAAACCCCGAAGTGCTCGCAAAGGCCATTCAAAAACACCACCACATCATCGAGACGGTGCAAATGCCCGTGAATCTCGTGGATCCGCATTATCTGAGTTTTGTTCGACAGGTCATTCCGGAAGCCGTGAAATACGACATAGGGATTCTTGCAATGAAAACAACGGCAAACGGCATATTACTGGAAGATAAAGTCGCCACGGTAAAAGAATGCTTGTATTTTGCCTGGAATCAGCCCGTCAGCACTTTAGTTTCAGGCATGGACAGTATTGAACAGCTCAAAGAGAATGTGGCTTTTGCATGCGGGTTTAAGAACATTTCGGAACAAGACCAGTCCATGCTGCTCGCCCGAACAGAGTCTTTTGGCGGAATCAAGAGAGAGTTTTACAAACACCCCTCCGATAAGTGGCGCATTTATCCCACCCAACCGTTGTATTAACGCCAGTTTCTCCTTATCATTCGTGAGACGTTGTGGTAAAATATCCGCATTAATTCTAATTCAGTTTTTAAAAACCTCAAATTCATTTCTCCATCATGGAAGAACACATTATGCCTGTTAATGAGCTAAGCCTCAGCGAACAGGAACGTAGGGTCCGTAAGGACTTTTTGGATTTTACCGAACGAGACGTGACCCTGCTCAAAGAATTGAAAGGACTTATTCATCGGCACGCCGATGACGTAATAGATAAGTTTTATGCCCACCTTCTCCGATTCCGGGAGACAAAGACCTTTTTATCGGATGAAGAGACCATCAAAAAGGTCAGGCGCACGCAAAAGGAATATCTCCTGATGCTCACCGAGGGAAATTATGACGAAAAATACTTTGAGCATCGGCTAAATGTCGGTAAGACTCACGACCGCATAGACCTGCACCCCACCTGGTACATCGGGGCATATTGCCTCTACCACAGGCTCCTTTATCCGCTTATTATTGAAACGTACAAAGACCAGCCTGAAAAGATTACCGATTATATCCTGGTTTTGGATAAGATCATGAATCTGGATATGCAGCTGGCCATAGACACCTACATCCACAGTTACCACGCCGCGCTGGAGGAAAAGGTGCGACTTACCGGGATACAAAACAAAAAGATTGAAGCTGCCAACAGGTCCAAGAGTGAGTTTCTTGCCAACATGTCCCATGAACTGCGCACCCCATTAAATGCGATTATCGGTTTTTCGGAAGTGCTTCGGGACAAGTTGTGCGGAGATTTGAACGACGAGCAGTTGGGTTTCGTTACGGACATCCACAGCAGCGGCAACCATCTCCTTCAGATGATCAATGACATTCTGGATCTTTCCAAGGTGGAATCGGGAAAAATGGAGTTAAGATACGAAGAGTTCGAGATTGGCGGCGCGATTGATGCCGTCTTAACGACACTAAAAGGCCTCTCCCAGAAGAAATCGCTGGCAATTGAAACAAATCTCCACGATCCTGCCGACCGCCTCCGTGCGGACCCCGTTAAGTTCAAGCAAATGCTCTATAACCTGCTTTCCAACGCCATCAAATTCACCCCGGAAAACGGAAGGATTGCCATATACACAAAATCATTTAAAAACGAAGGGGATTTTATCGAAGTTCGTGTTGCCGACACAGGCATCGGGATTGCTCCCGAAGATTTCCCGAAGATCTTTGAGGAGTTTAAACAGGTTGACAGCTCTTATTCCCGTAAATATGAAGGGACGGGGCTGGGCCTTGCCCTTACAAAAAAATTAGTCGAGATGCACGGAGGCAGTATTGGATTTGAAAGCACGGTGGGAGCCGGCAGTACCTTTTATTTTACACTGCCCGCAAAACCATCCGTACGACTGGAAAGGAGAAAAGAGGAATTTCTTTTACCCGGGAAACCGGCGGAACAGGAGACTGTTCTTGTGGTAGAAGACGATCCGAAAACCAATGAATTACTCTGCGTTTTTTTAAATAAATCCGGCTATAAGACAATTTCTGCATTTGACGGAGAAGAGGCGCTTCACAAGGCCAGAGCATTCAAGCCTTTTGCCATCACCCTGGATGTAATGCTTCCCAGGAAAGACGGCTGGGAGGTGTTAAATGAGCTAAAAGAAGATAAAGATGTTAAAGATATTCCCGTCCTCGTTGTATCGATTATCGATAATAAGGATATCGGCTTCGGGCTCGGCGCGACCGATTACCTCTGCAAACCCGTAAACAGAAGCGAACTCTTATCCAAACTCGCTTCGTACAAATTACCGCCCGTTGTCGATGCCTTGCATACCCGGGTGCTGATTATCGACGATGAACCTAAATCGGTCGAATTGCTCAGCACGCTTCTGGTTTCCGAAGGATACGAGGTTCTCAAGGCTTATGGAGGAAAAGACGGAATCGACAAGGCCTTTCACGATAAACCGGATGTAATCCTTCTCGACTTGATGATGCCTGAAATTAGTGGATTTGATGTGGTTGACAGATTAAAAAACTCCCCCGAAACAAATACGATTCCTGTTATTGTGGTTACAGCGAAGGATTTAACCCGGGAAGATAAGGAAAAGCTGAACCGCTCTGTTTCCCTGGTGATGAGGAAGGGGACATATTCCAAAGAGCGTTTCCTGAGCGATATTGCTACTTTAAAGAAGCACTGAAGGAAAAGCATCGTCACCATTTACAAATTCCGTGAGGGTGGATTCGACGTAAAAACCAACGCATTAATCCACCCCTTAGACAAAAATTGAATGGAGTAGGTTGCGTTGGGGTACAAAACCCAACATTATCTCCCGTTTGTTGATGTCGCCAGCACAGGACTTATTCCAGATTGGAATGTCTCCGGTGCATCTCATTTTCAGAGCTGTTCAGTCTTTTTACCAGGGAAAGAATGATCCCGTCCAAATACACCAGACATGCCTGCTCGAAGAGCGTACTGCGAAATTGAACGGATCCGTTATTTTTATAATTGGTGCTCACTTCCCGGACAGGCAGTTCTATGACGATATCCGCCTGTCCCGCAAGGGGGGAGTTTTTGTGGGAGGTTACCGCAACTACGGTCGCACTGGCCTTTCTTGCCAACCCTGCAATATACCGGGTAATGTGTGTGCTGCCGGAACTACTGCATGCGATGAGCAGGTCTCCCCTGTCGATGTTAGGGGTTGTGGCATCACCAACACAGTACGCATTTAAGCCGATATGGGTAAGCCTCATAGCAAAGGTACGGGATACCAGACCGGATCGCCCCTGCCCCGTGACAAAAACGTTTTTTGCACTAAGAATGTTTGAGACAAACGCTTCGTAAGCTTTCTCATCAATCTTTTCGAGTACAGAGTGGATTTCATCTAAAATAATCTGGGTAATTGCCTTAATCCCTATAGAGTGGCTTCTGATCTTCAATTCATTATCTCTACAATACTTGCCCGGATATTACACTTTAATTTTATCATGTTGTATCCCCCATTTCAAGTAATCATCTCATCAACACTTCCGTATATTTATTTTTGTTGCTCTCTGCCTTGACCTGTGTTAAAATTCTCTCCGTTTGAGTATCATTGGCACATAAAAACTCTTCCCGCATTTCAAAACAAAAAGGAGTCGTTGCATGGGAGATCTTCTTGGTAAACTCATTAGCCTTTACGAAATTGCACTGCTCATTCGGATTGTACTCTCATGGGTACCGCACAATCCTTATAACCAGGCAATACAATTTCTCTACAAAATTACGGATCCCGTGTTGAATCCCGTACGAAGACTCATCCCTCCCCTGCGAGGTATAGATTTTTCCCCCGTGATTGTATTCATTGGCCTCGGCATTGTCAAACGGATTGTAGGGGGGATATTTTGATTCACCCGATTTCAAAAGAAGCAGATGGTAAATATACCCGCAGCGCAGACCAGTCATAGCCAGGCCATCTCTGCTGCTTTCCTCTCTCCGCAACCGGGAGTGAAAAAACTCATTATCCTGGATGTCGATGGCGTCCTGTTCAAGGGGCAATTCATTTTACACGTAGCGCGTTTCCTCGGAATATTGGTTTATATACGAACGGCTATGCTGTGCCTTCTTTTCAATATGAACAGAATATCTATACGGGAACTGACCACACGGATATATGCCCGCTTTAAAGGCATTACACTCGAACAAGTTCAAACAGTTTACAAAAAAATTCCCATAATAAAGCATGCCAAGGAAACAATTGAGACGCTGCGTAAACATGGCTATGATGTAGTTCTCATAAGCAGCGGAGTGCCGGATTTTTTTGTAAAAGACCTAGCGGCAAAACTCTCGGCGAACAGCGGACACGGACTGGAGATCGGCACAAGGAATAATCGATTGACGGGTGAGGTGTTTGGAGAACTTTCCCAACCTGATGGGAAAAGAAGGCTCATCGAAGAGATACAGAAAAAAAATAATCTTGCCTGGCGGGATACGGTTGTCCTTGTTGATGACCGCAACAATCTTGACATTATGCACAAAGCATCCATTGCTGTCGGCGTCAATGCGCATTACGCCGTTCGTCAGCGGGCACAGTATTTAATCGACAGCGGAAACATGTCCGAGATGCTTGATATTATGGACATTGAAGATGCCGATACGTATAAGACCCTGTTTGCGGGTATGCGGAAACAGTTTGCCCATTCGTGGCATCAGGAAATCAGAAGAAAACTTTTGCATATCCTTATCGCTTTCGTGCCTTTCTTTTCAGGCTTCATTTACCACACAACACTTTTTGTTCTTTTTTCCCTCCTGGTAGTTTATATGATCTCTGAATGTCTGCGGGTAAACGGTTACTCATTCCCTTTGCTCGGAGGTATAACAAGGTCAAGTATCCGCAAGCTGGAAGAACGCGGTTTTGCTTTTGGGCCGGTAACTTTAGTCCTGGGTGCTATTCTCTCCACACTGTTTTTCCCTGCAGCTATCGCAAGCGCCGTTATATGGATTGTTGCATTTGCCGATACCGCTGCTACAATAGCAGGGAGGAGTTTTGGTAACCATCGTATCCCTTATAATGTGAAAAAGAGTGTGGAAGGCTCTTTGGCTGCCCTCTTAGTGGCCTTCCTGTGTGGGTATATTTATTTACCCATCTTCCCGGCTTTACTCGCCGCATTCTTTTCCAGTATAATAGAGTCATTGCCTCTGAGATCACTGGATAATTTATTTATGCCTATTGGCACGGGAATTTTATTGGTATGTCTTGGGTGCCCATAAAACATCTGCGATAATTTACATTAAGGCGGGGTTTAAAAGGTAGAAATTATATGGTTCACACAAACAACTCGTCATACAAAAAACCGGAACTCGTTGCGCCTGCGGGCGATATTGAAAAACTCAAAACAGCGATTGAATATGGCGCTGATGCTGTCTATGCGGGGGGAGAAGGTTTTAACCTGCGTATGGGCGCTTCAAATCTGACGTTGCCGGAAATCCGGGAGGCAACAGACTGGGTTCACGAACGAGGGAGGAAAATTTATATCGCCCTGAACATCTTTGCCCGCAATTATCATACTTCCGGAATACGTTCTTATCTGGAAAGGCTTGCAGAAATCCCGATTGATGCCGTGATCGTTTCAGATCCGGGCATTTTTCTGACAGTTCGGGAAATTGCCCCGCATATCCCCATACATCTGAGCACACAGGCCAATACCACCAATATAAAATCCGTTGAGTTCTGGCAACAACACGGAGTGAAACGGGTGGTTCTCGCCCGCGAGTTGACCCTGGGGGAAATTAAAGAAATCACGGACAATTCACACACAGAGACCGAGGTGTTCATACATGGCGCCATGTGCATGTCATATTCCGGGCGTTGTCTCCTGAGCAGCTTTATGACCAACCGGCACGCCAATCTGGGAGATTGCTCCCATTCGTGCCGGTGGCAATACGTCTTGAAAGAGGAAAAACGGCCAAACGAAACATATCCGATTGTGGAAGATGAAAGCGGCACATTTATCCTGAGTTCCCGGGACCTCTGCATGATTCAGTATATCCCCGAACTGGCTCATGCAGGCGTGTCGGCATGGAAGATCGAAGGGCGTATGAAGAGCCCGTATTACGTCGCCGCGGTAACGCGGGTGTACCGGGAGGCATTGGACCGTTATTTTGCAGACCCCCCTACTTATATATATGAGCCAAGATGGTTATCCGAGCTTGAAAAGGTAAGTCACAGGGAATACGGAGCGGGATTCTTTTTCGGAAATCGAGGCTATCAGAGTCAGACAACGCATACCGGAAATTTCTCCGCCACGGAATATGACTATCTCGGCATGATTGATAATGTCCTTTCCGGTGACGTGGCAGAGATACAGGTAAAAAACAGGTTTTTGGGCAACACTTCCGTAGAAATAATGGGGATGCGCTTGAGTGAAGATTTTACCCAGGTACTCAGGGACATCAGAAACGAATGCCACGAGTCCATTGAAACTGCGCACGCCGGACAAAAGGTACTGATAAAGATGTCGCGTCCTGTCCAAAAATATTTTATGCTCAGGAAATGCGGATGAAAAAGACGATAAAGAACGTTGCGAAGAATACCGGCGGCATTTGCCTTGTCATTATTGGCTGCATGATGATCTTTACACCGGGACCGGGACTGTTTACAATCCTGGCAGGATTATATATCACAAACTTTCCCGGAAAACCTTTTCTTGTCAATAAGCTGAAAAAGACAAAATTCTACAATCGCTATTGTGCTAAAATGGAATCAAAAATAAGAACACAGTTGAAAAGAAAGAAGACATAGGGGAAGAATGAATATTAAAACAGCTTTCGTGATTGCGCTTGTCCTCGTAACAGGATGTGGTTCGACTGATTATTTGAAAAAGATATCCCCCTTTAAAAGGGAGGAATCAACCCTTGAACCGAAAAAGGGCACACAATCTTCCGATATGCAGAGAGATGAAGAGATATTTGTGTGTACGGGTGATATTGACGTTACATACAAAAAATTAGGCGAAGTCAGCCTTGGTGAGTTCGGCTTTTCCGGACACGATATCCTCGCCTCCAAAATAAGGGAAAAGGCGCGAGCAGTGGGTGCTCAGGCGGTGATTAATATCCAATATGACACGGGGGCCTCGAAATCATGGGCAGGATACGGTGAACTGGGGGGAACTGATTACGGTGTGAGACATACATCGTGGTGTAAGGGTACGGCAATTGTGTTTTTGGAATCCCACGACTCTTTGGGGCTTCTTTTATGTAATCTTACCAAAGAAAACAAGGAGTGGTTTGGATTTAAAAAAGCGCAGACGGGCGTATTGGTCGTTAACATTATGCCGGGAAGTATTGCGGCACATGCGGGTATTAAGGTAGAAGACCTTATAACCGGGTGGGACGGAGAAAAAATCGAAAACACGGCCTCTTTTAAAGAGTCGGTCGAAAGAACCGCCGGCAAGGAGGCCAAACTCAGCCTGCTTCGCGCCGGAGAAATCAAGATGGCAACCGTGTCCGTACCTCTGGTAGTGCCGAGGAGGGTCGCATCCCCTGAACCCAAACCATCTGAAAAACAAAAGCTGTCCCCACCGGGAAGAACTGACTCTTCCCCGTATAAACTTAGCGCACATACCCCTGAGGTTCACAATGAAATAGGCGATCTTTACCTCAGAAAGGGAATGTATGATGAGGCAATCGAGGAGTATAAAAAGGCCATCGATGCAGACCCGAACTGTGCCATTGCCCACTTCAACCTGAGCATTGTCTATGATAAAAAAGGTATGAAAGAAGAAGCCGATGAAGCATACGCAACGTATAAAAGATTAAAACCAAGCCGAAAGTAGACGACAGTGGGCAATTATAATGGCGTCTTCAGCGACTTTCCCCCTATTTCTCCCCGTTTCGAGGGGGATTATGGGGTGTTTGAAATTTCCTCCTGCAAAATAATTGCATATATATGCACAATGAGATTCGTCCTGTTCATCTTATTCATTCTTAGTTTCTGCATCCTCCGGCAATCGCCTGCCGCTGAACTTCTGAAAAACGGGGATTTTGAAACGGGAGACATTACGGGTTGGAAATACTGGGAGACCTTCCCGTGGGATGGAGACGGGGCACCCGTAGAATCACCCGCCCATATAACCATCGCTATCCCCGGTACCATTGGAAATCCTCTACCGCCTACGACGAGCGGTTTCTTTGCTCTGGCGCAGCAGGTGGGTTTTCACGGAACCGCACGGGGCGGACTCTATCAGGAAGTTAGGGTAATCGTAAATACCCCCTATATTTTAACCGGACATCTTGCATTTTATGGCGATGATATTGGAGATGTTACCATCATCGGCATTTTAGACGGCGCCTGGAACCCTGCACTCGCTTTTACCACGACAAACAAAAATTATATCGCTGGCAATACCACTTCTTTATGGATGGAATTTGCTCTTATGATTATACCATCAAAAGACGTAATCACCGTCTTTACGGAAACCAGGCAAGATTGGATGCACGGACAGGTTGCAGGATGGTATGACAATCTTAGCCTGCGTCCGGTCCCGGAACCTACAAAGCTGTTTGTCTCACAAAACCCCGGAGACAATTCTTTACACGAAGAAAAGGCAAAAACAAATAAGGGGAAGTGAATGACTGCATCCAAACGACTGGCCTTCATCATGGCCGCTCTTCACCGGCAGCACACGTTTCCCGGCTAAATAATTGTAGTCAACCCGTCTCTTTTTTCCTACCCGGAACAAACCGTTCCCTAAAGCGCAACTTTACGTCACTATCCTGCTAACTGAAGCCGCGCTCCGGGAAAACAGGCGTTAAATTGTTTTTTTGTTGGCAACACCTCTTGAAAAAAATAAATTTTATAGTACAATTGAGAGTGAAAGTATCTTTTTCGCAACGGTTTAGATAAAGCCTGCACGGGTTCCGGAAATCTTCCTCTCTGTCTGTGCCAAGGTATGTATTTTGCCTCTCAATCCGTGCAAGGCAATGGGAGAATTCACATTCAGGTGTAGATGCATATCCATAATAGCTCTTTCTCAGCAACGTTTATGAAGACCTGCGCCCTGAATTAGAGGGGGGGCTACAGTTTATGGGCACGCCATAAAAGATACTCATCCTATAGCATGCACTCCCGCAGTTCTCTGTAATGTGCGTTTTACTTCATATTTATCCTTTGCAGGTTGTGATTACGGGCAATCCCGCTGCTCACGCAATGAACCCGGCAATGAAAGACATGGCGGAAACATACGTTGATACACCAAAGCTATATGAATCGGAGGCAATAACCATGAGTGAAAGACCAAGGCCATTTGTCCGAATGCTGATCGCCGGTTTCTTTTTTCTTGCGGCAGTTACCCTTAACATCCTATTGCCGCGTTATTGGCATAATATACCTGAAATTGTTAAGCATTTGCTTCTCATTTTCAGCGCAATAATGTGCGTCCATATCCTGGAGTATGCATACCTCTGGTGGGAAATTTTCGGGCATATCAGGAGTATCTTAAAAGAAACGCTTCAGGCAACGCATCAACTCATTGATAACAACCGTGGTTCCCTGGAAAAATTTTTACAAACCTCTAACAGGCTTATCAGTTCAGCAGCAACCTGCGGGTTAACACATATTTATTTTTCCCGTAAAGATGTAAAGGGTGATATCTACGATGCGATAGAAAACGCCGAAAAAAGGGTATGGCTTCTCGGCATCACGTTCTCAGAGAATGTTCATCTCGACGAATTGCTTTCTACTCTCAGCAAAAAAATGGAGGGCGGGATCGATGTGAAAATACTTCTGCTCGACGTCTTCCGGGATACGGCGGTCTTCAGAACACTGCTTGAAAGCATCAGCCAGGAGGTCGCAAAGGTCCTTGATATCGACAGAACAAAAATACACCCGACAGACCCCTTCTTTCATCAACGGTTGTACAGTGATTTTGCCCATGCCTTTGACAGGCTCCGAAACTATCCAAATGTCGCACCAGCAGTCAGGTTTTATGCACATAATCCGGCATGCTGGATGATGATTGTAGATAACACGGCACATTTCCAACCCTATACCTTCGGACGAAGCGCAAGCCATCATTCATTGAATTTGTGTGTTGGCGCAAATATGCCGGTATTTAAATTCCAGATGCAGACAACCGGAAAACCTTTTGAGATACTCGAAGATCATTTCCGGAAGTTGTGGCTGACGTCCAATGTGGATATGTTTCACATCGAGGCAAAAATAGCAGACCGCAACCGGATTATTAATGACATATTCAATTCCAACCTATCATGGTTTAAATATGTTTTTGAGGCCCTTCATCCGCCCCGGGAAACCGCGCACTTTGAAATTGACCGGAAATTTCCCCGTCAATCATGGGAATGGACGCAGCCGGCGCTGAACGTTTATTCGGAAGACGGCAAAAGCGTTTGTGGCGTAACCATCTGCGATTATTCCCGTGAAAGCATCTCTTTAAAATCAGAGGGACCTTTTCCGTTACATGAGGGACAAATCGTCATTTTACAGGGCACTCCTCCGCCAGAACCATTGGCAGCCATCTTTATCATAGATCATTTTCTGAGAATAAGGAAATTTATGGTCAGGCGAATAAAGAATGAGCCGCAACCGTTCATTGGATTGCAGGCGATTTTTGAAAATGAGGAATACAATGGACAGAATCAAACTGACTGCTTGCTTCGTTAAGAAAAAAACATTACGGATACACTTATGGAAGGCATACAGATAAATATCAACCATATCTGGGTTATGGCGGCAGCATGCATGGTATTCTTCATGCAACTCGGTTTTACCTCCTATGAAGCGGGCTTCGCACAATCCAAGAATGCCATTAGCGTTTCTATCAGAAACCTTATGGTCACCGTCATAGCTTCTCTGGTGTTTTATACCTTTGGATTTGGATTTATGTTTGGAAAGAGTCATGTGGGGTGGATTGGATTAGATCATTTCTTTGCCCGGGGTGTGATGGCACATCAGGGCAACCTGGCGTTCAGTTTTTTCTTTTTCCAGCTGGTATTCGCCGCCACTGCTGCTACCATACTGACGGGCGCCATAGCAGAACGTTCGAGTTTTATTTCGAATGCCCTGGGAGTCGTGTTCGTAACGGGCATTATCTATCCGATCTTCGGCCATTGGGCATGGGGAAATCTCTTCTGTCCGGAGCAGTCCGGTTGGCTGGGAAGATTGGGGTTTATCGATTTTGCAGGTTCTACCGTGGTACATTCGGTTGGAGGATGGTTCGCCCTTGCCGGGGCCATGGTTGTAGGTCCAAGAATTGGCAAGTATAACCCTGACGGTTCTTCAAACCGAATGGGGTTGCATAATATTCCTCTGGCTACACTGGGCACCTTTTTCCTCTGGTTTGGCTGGTTCGGATTTAACGGAGGGAGCCTCCTCAGGGCCAGCGCTGACATTGGTCTTGTCATTACCAACACAAATCTGGCGCCGGCAGCGGCCGGAGCTTCAGCGCTTATATTTAATTACGTAATGGAAAAGAGACTGAACGCGGGAAAACTCTTTACGGCAGTATTGGCCGGTCTGGTTGCCATAACGGCAGGCTCAAACAGGGTAAATCCCGAGGGCGCCGTGTGTATTGGTTTAATTGCCGGCATTGTGTCAATCCTTTCCCAGGATTTTTTTGAAAAGATAGTGAAAATCGACGACCCCGTCGCAGCCGTTGCAGTTCACGGCGTCGGCGGTGTTATTGGCACCCTTTGCGTCGCTCCTTTTGCAGAAAAATCGACCCTCCTGGTAGAAAGCGGTAACCGATTGCATCAGCTCGGTATCCAGGCAGCGGGCGCCGGAGCCGCCTTTGTGTGGGCATTCGGAATGGGAATGCTTTTTTTCTGGTGCCTTAAGAAGATTGTAGGCATCCGTGTAAGTCCGGAAGAAGAAAAGAGAGGACTTAACGTCGCTGAATACGAAGACGTGGCATCCTGGCTTGATTTTATCCGTATCACCAGACTTCAGGACCTGAACGTCATCCTGGAAAAAAAGGTTGAAGAAAGAACCGGGGAGTTGCAGAGGGCAAATATCGCGCTCGAAAAGGCCAACAGGCTGAAATCGGAGTTTTTGTCAACGATGTCTCACGAACTTCGTACCCCCCTGAACGCCATCATTGGTTTTGCTGAGGTTTTGAGGGACGAAATCACCGGAACCCTCAACACAGAACAGAAGGAATACGTGGGCGATATCCACAGCAGCGGACAGCACCTGCTCAATATGATTAACAGCATCCTCGATCTTTCAAAGATTGAGGCCGGGAAATTAGAACTCCAGTACGAGGAGTTTCCTGTAGAAGAGACCATCAACGAGGTAGTGAATACGATCCTGGGATCTTCCCGCAAGAAGGGCATCAGCGTACATACACATATCCATGATGACATACCTTCTCTTGCGGCGGATAAAGTAAAATTTAAACAGATCCTGTTCAATCTGTTATCCAACGCCGTCAAGTTCACCCCGGAAAATGGCAGAATAACCATCAGCGTAAAGCTTTCAAACCAGCATATCCAGATCGGAGTGAGCGACACTGGCATCGGCATCAAACCGGAAGATATGGACAAATTGTTTGAGGCGTTTCGTCAGGTAGATAGCTCGTATGCACGCCGGTACGAAGGAACAGGGCTTGGCCTGGCGCTTACAAAACGGCTGGTCGAATTGCACGGCGGAAAAATATGGGTAAAAAGCGAATATGGGAAAGGGAGCACCTTTACCTTTGCACTCCCCTTCAAACCGCCAAAAGATATTTCTTAACGAAAAATAGAGCCGTTGAACCTTGATACATGGCTTTCCGTGAAGCAGGAAGCGAGGGTAGTGACTTTGTACCAGGATGACCAAGTGCTGTAAGGAAGAATCATTTCTCGACGGTTGCTCTGTGATTAAGACAAACCTTCCGCAGGGCGTGAGGCAACCCCTTTATCACGTATGCGTCTGAATAACTGGGTACAGATGAAAAGAATCCAGGAGAAGATAAAGCTTTTCGTCCCTAGCCTCGTCAGTAAGAATATCGGAAATTAACGTGTCGATGTTTCCAATTTTAATACCTCAAGCTGCCCCTGCCGTGCATAATCGATCGCCTCACCTAGAATCCGTACGGCTTCCTGCGGGGCGTGGAAGCCCATGGAATTTTCTGCCGCCACAAAGTCCAATCTCCACTGAGCCTTACGGTGCAGGGCTTGCGCTGCTTTCAATCGTTCAGCAGGTACTCCAAATTCCTGCGCCTGTTGTAAATCGTGAATAAGAGCAACAACCGCAACCTCAGCACGGGCCATTAAGTCTCTCGTGCGGTCCTGAATCAATTCGACACGCTCCCTGAGTTCCGATTCGCTGAAATGATGACAGGTCTGACATGCAGTGGAAATGTTCAATAACGGACTGCGCACATGGTGATCGCTGATCTTGATTGCACCTTCCCGCTTGTAAGGCATATGGCAATCCGCACATGCCACGCCGCTGCGGGCATGAATCCCCTGGCTCCACATTTCAAATTCGGGATGCTGGGCTTTGAGTACGGGTGCACCTGTAGCTTTGTGAGTCCAATCTTTAAAGCCCTCTTCATCATAATAATCCCCGATCTGGTCTACCCTCATCCCTTTCTGCCACGGATACGTTAAGAGCTTGCCTTCGCCTCGAAAGTAATACTCTACATGACATTGACCGCAGGCAAATGAACGCATTTCTTGTCGTGTTGCCATGGTGTTGACGTCATACTCACCTTTACGCCCATCGTTGCGCCAGCGCTCAATGCTGGGTAAATGGGGCAACGGATAATCCGATCTGGCCAATACCTGAATCGCATTGAGAAAGGCAGGCCGGGTTACGCGTAATTGCATAGTCTCCGGATCATGGCAATCTACACAGGATACCGGATGGGAAACCATCTTGCGGGCATCACTATATGGCATGGCACAGACTATTTCAAAACCTTTCATAATTTGCTCGCGCCTATGGGCTTCATCCGCTGGCACACCAGCTTTAATGCCTGCCTCGCGATAGGCGGGCAGGACAGAAGAATGGCAGTGCAAACATGCGCCTGGCTGCTTGACAATTTTTATACGTTCCGTTATGTCCTGGTCGGACAGCATGTAGCCATGTCCGCGATCTTCACGATAATCCACGCCGAAGGCATAGCCTTTAAAGATCTCGCGCCAGTGCGGATATTCGTCAAGCCTGTTGAAGGCTTCGCTTCCGCCATGCCGGGTACGCTCCATATCAACCGTCCGCCGATACCCATCATATTGACGGGGATAATTTTTGCCCCACATAACGGGATCGATGGTATCCTCCGTCACTTCTACCACACGAAAGACATACTGTTTCGCCTCTTCCTTGCGCCGGACAACATTTTTTAACAGAAGAACTACACCCACCGTCGCTGCGGCTACTACAACAATTATGAGCAAACAGAAAATCTTCGTATTATCCCGAAAACGAACCGGCGATTGATGGTTCATAGCTTTGTTTCTCCTCATTCTAACGTGACGGACCGTGGCCGACACGGTTGTGACAATGGATACAATCCAGCATTTGCTGATCATTGCCCGGATGGACAGCAATCTCGCTCACAAATTCTCCGTGACAATACAAACAATTCTTTTGCAAAATAACACGATTCTCCGGCAGTATCCGGATTGGCTCACTGAAGTCCTGCAGGGTAAAGCCCTTCGAATGCCAGAAACCGTTTTTTAGCTTTGTGAGATATTTTTGCACGAACTCATGCGGTATATGGCAATCGTTGCACGTTGCAACCGCGTGATGACTTGCCTTTTGCCAGCCATCGTATTGTTCACGCATGATATGGCAGTTAACGCAAGCCCTCGGTTCGTTGGACAGATAGGATGCCCCATTCGCATAATAAAACGTGTAACCGCATAAACCAATGAATATCCCCACACAACAATACATGAAGAGAACGAAAAATTTTAAACCCCCTAAGACCCGCATCTTTCCCCATACTTTTGAAAACCGGTATGAATAAACTGGATTTCTGATGACGTAAAGATTATAAACTATTTTTCTGGTAAAAACGCAAAAAATAATCTGACAACAAAAAAGGGTCAGGTAATAGATTATCACCCGACCCTTTTTTGTACCGCAATTTCTTCTGCTTACTATTAACTTACCGACGTAAAATCTCCCGCAGGGCTGCCATCGTTATTATATACTGTCGGCATATAGAACGTGTTTTCTGCTGCCTGATCTATTTTCTGGTTACACTTTGGGCATCTCCTGTTGTGTGGCCCCCGGCTAATAAATTTTTTTCCGCACATAAGACAACTCCTTTCCGCCTTATCGGTATAAACATTTTTCAGGGAAAGGTTTTTTTCATTGTATTTTTTTAAGGTTTTGCGCTTTGATTTTTCTTTATGCTGGATACTCATCATGAACTCCTGAAATGGTTAATAAAGATAAATTACAATCGATTAAAAAAACAAAACTCTGTACAATATTGTTCCAAATATTTCACTTTTTGGTATACCCATCTTAAAAACAAAAAAAGCCTTACTGCAAAGATTTTTTCGGAAAACATCTTTGGCAGTAAGGCTATCTTTTTACAGTGTTAGGGTGTATTGCAATACGCCCCTAAAAAGACCCTTTACTTTGCGTCCCCTGGTTACCCAGGGTTTGCCTTTATCTGAATGTGTATGGCTACTTATTGTTTATTGAAAATAAATTTTACTGCGACATTATTTTAGCCCTGCACCATTCTATGTCAAGCAAAATATTTCACATCCGTAAGTCTGAATAAAGTGGTTAAACATATACTCTTATCAAACAAAAGCGTAAAATATTCACATCATGTTTTTACCTGTTCCTTTGCCGTATTGTACGCCCCGTAATTCCTGAAATACCCGATATTTTTACTTGTATTTAAATTTCTGTAACGTATAATATGTGCATGGTTGCGGTCTTTGTACCATAAAAATCAATCGACGGGGCGTAGCGCAGTTTGGCTAGCGCGCCTGCCTTGGGAGCAGGAGGTCGGAGGTTCAAATCCTCTCGCCCCGATCATCAAGCATTTCTTTCATTACTTTGATTTTTTAGATTTTCCCGCTTTTTTTGAAACAGTCCTTTTGACTGTCTTTTTCTCTTTTGGTATGGGAGAAGGACGGCAAAGCATATCGCGCTTCGAGGCAAGCCGGCCGCATGAGTCACAGATATATTTCAAATTTACGACCTGGGGTGCACACACGTGCCGGGGGTCACCACTCACCGTACCGCAAAATTTGCATGCAACAACCTTTTTTGCAGGTATCGGGTTACAAAGGTGTCCCTTACTTGTCGTTACCAAACCACATGTTCCACAGGTATAAGTATTTTCCATAAAACCCTCTCTTTCTATCCGGTTTGTTCCTGATGAGATCCATATATCACTTTGATATATTTTAACATATCTTCTTCATTTTGGAAGACTTTTCTCAGAAAGGGAATGGCCTCCTTTACATTTCCTTTCTTTAAAAATACCAACCCAAGATTGCCATAAGCTGCCGTGAGATGCTCATCTAATTGAATAGCCCTTTTATATTCTTCAATCGCCAAATCGTAATTCCCGTTTCTATAATAAACAGTTCCTAAATTATTATGGAGCGAGGCATTACCAGGATTGCCTGCGATGAGAATTGTATATTCCGTTATAGAGCGAGGATAATCACCCTTCAGTTTATACGTTAGCGCAAGAGCAGCGCGGACTTCATGGCTGGACGGAAATTCATGGATTGCGCGATTGTAAATTGCTATGGCCTTATCATATTCCATGGAATCCAGCGCCCTGTTTCCCCTCAATAAGAGACGAATATCGGGTGGGGTACTTGTTCCCCAGCACCAAACAAGCGTAGACAAGGTTACCAAACCCACAGACAAGAACCTTCTTTTTTGCTGGACGGTTTCCGAGACGGATACATGCTTACACTCCAGGTATTTAACAATTACAATGCCCAGACATAATCCCCATGCGGCACCGAGAAATGTCTGAAAACTCCCCAGCAACCTTTGGGTGTAATACGCCGCAACTAATCCACAGAAGATAAGTAAAAAGTCGCAGTACCAGCTATACTTGCCCTGCCGGGGAATCAGCCATTCAATTCGACGGGTAAGTGACACCACATTTGGCCCCCATCTGTAATTCAATGTACCGTTCGGACAGGCGTCCTTACAGGCAAGACAGCGGATACAGTTTGTATTAACTACAGCATTGTGCCGGGCAATCTCCTCATGCACCGGGATACCCATGGTGCAACTCCGGGTACAGCACATACAGCCTTTACAGTCATTAACCTTCCGAATACGCCAGAAACTAAAATTGTCAAAGAATGCAAGCATCGGCGCCCATGGACATACATACCGGCAAAATGCCCTCGACCCCAGAAGATAAATAAGGAGAAAGGCATCACATATGAAAAAGGAAGCAATAATGGCGGGGTTTCTCGGAAGGTCTACGGTCATTACCTGCGTATCACTGAACCCTACGTGGAACCGGGGATGACCGTAAATAAGCCAATATTCAAAAATTGCTGTTAATGTCTTCAGGAGAAAGACGTACTGGATGGTGCTTGCTTTTGAGTGGATGATTTGCGGATTTATTCCGATTTTATGAAGGATTTTTAAGGCAAACTCCTGAAAAAAGGCAAAGTGACATCCCCACCCGCAAAACAGTCTTCCAAAAAGGACTGCTGTTAAAACCACCAAAATGAAAAATACTGCCGCGGAATTCAACAAGCCCATTCCAAAAAGGCTCACAATTCCGTTTAAACTGAATGTCCCGATTTTTTGATAGCCAAGCTTATACCACAGGATGATGTGGACAACAATTAATATATTTATTAACAACAGGACGAAGAATCTCTTCTTATTGACATTCATAGCCACAACTTGAGCAATATAATTACCCACGCGTGAAAAAAAGCAATGCTACTCAGTCACATCACCATCATCGCTATCTTCCAGCATCAGCGTGATCTTTGAGCTTCCTAAGTTCTTCACACCTACTTTGTATGTATAAAAACCCGGCCTTCCAAGGGTATCATCAATATATGCCAAAAATGTGCTTTCTCCCGGGATAGTAAACACTACTTCTTCTTTTCCGCTCCTGAGACCTGAAAGCCCGAAGACGACTGTTGCGTCTTTATCCCTGTCGCTCGTATTGACGATGACGATCCCTACATAGAATCTGCTAAATGTCGGATATTCATATATGAGGGATATTGGTTCTGTTGTAGGTTCCTCCGCAGTGGCAAAGGCTCCCATCACCACCAGAGAATCCGCTTTTGCATTTTTTATAGTCGCAGTGTTTTTTCGAGCATATCCCTGTATATTCCACCGGGACGCTTCATCTATTTTACTAAATACCTCCGATTGCACTGAAGACAAAAATACAACTGCAATCGATAACAATAGCACCTTGTACGGCACACGTATCGTTTTCCAAAACCTTTTATGCATATATTCGTTTTCCTCAATTTACGGGATATCGTTGTGTTTGGAGTTTTAAACCGGGTAGAGGGGATGTGAAAAAGAGCATCACACCTGATGAAGGAATAATTTCCCTTGCCTTTTTGCTGCCTTTGTTAAGTACCCCCAAGGGGATTTGAACCCCTGTCTCCAGGCTGAGAACCTGGCATCCTGGGCCGCTAGACGATGGGGGCATGATAAATACAAGGAAAATAACACTAGCTGAATTCTTAAAATTATGCGATAGAAGATACTATATTTAGTCTGTGAAGTCAATAAAATTTAGTCTTCGCCGGGTTTTACTTTTTTTCCCAAACTGCAGTACCGTGAGGGGTTTTGGAAAAGATCAAGGGTATTTCAGCATGTCTTTTTAACCGGGATGCCTGTGAAAATAACCATCCGTCAATAATAGAGACAACGAATATTTGCTGACGAAAGTGTAGATTCCAGCGCGTAAGGGTGGGTTAAGCCTGTCCTGAGTTTGCGAAGGACGAAGCGAACCCACCAACACGAGAGATGGATTCGGCGCAAAAGACGGCGCCTTAATCCACCCTGGCCGGATGTGGTTTTTCAGTAGAAACAGTTTTTGCTGTTGATTGAAAGAAATCTTGGTGACAAGGATACGGTAGCTAAAGCTAGATGTCGTCTTATGGTGACGGCTGTAACGGTCCAATATCGCGCATACCTTTCCCGGCAGCTTAAGTAGTCCTTCTGGTGTCAATCTAATTAACATATCATCAAATTGGAATAGGATTATCAGAAACCCCACAATGGTTGAGCCGATAACTAAAAGCGTAGTAGTATCTACAGTGATCAGTTCGATCGGAACGCAAAAAAACGCAAAATACCCGACCTCATATTGATAAGCGAGAAAGTAAGCGACAATCGGCGATAGGGCGAGAGTCATTCCCTCGGAAAGTCCCCACTTATGTTGAAGGTTGTTAGTCTCGGTTGACATAACATCGTGAACATCAAAATGCCAACTGGCGTTCAAACCGTGAGATATAGGCCGAAATCAGCATCGGCTATCAGTCATCCACTGGAGTGAGTGTTAGGATCTTTTTGAAAAAGTTAAACCCTGGTTTTCCAATAACCTGGTTTACGTCTAAGATACATAACTGCAACTATTATTTCTATAAAGTTCAGGGTTCCTCTTTATTCGGTTTATCGTATCAGTTAATGCCTCGATAAATCTCTTTCCAAGACCTGTTTGTCGTTCTTCATAAAATTTAAGTATGCAGAAATAATGCTGTAATAATTTATGAGAATACAGCAAAAATTGAGTATTTCTCAATATATCTTATTTTACAGAATGACACTACATGTAGCAATATACTAAACACCTTTTGTTAAATCAAGGATGAGTCTGGGTATAAGAGTGGAGTAAGGTGATGTTTTTTGCGCCAAATCCACCTTTATTTTTGTGTAATATGGCGATGAGCTTAATTTTTGCACCTATCTTTTATGCAAAAACTAATCTACCTTTTGGTTCAGGAATGGGACGACCTAATTCTTTTGCAGTCTCTAGCCACTCTTGAATAACAATTTCAACATGAGCAAGAGCCTCCTGATACGTGCTTCCATCTGCAGCGCAGCCAGGCAATTCCGGAACCTCGGCGATAAAAGCTTTGTCTTCTTCACTCCAGTAAATGATTATCTCATATTTACTCATTCTCCCTCTCTCCTAATTTATATTTTAATATTACATTTCTTACCTGTTTTACTTGATAAGGCTTTGCCTTACCATCTTTAGGCTGTAAGTTGAGTATTTGTTCAACACCATCTTTTGTAAATATATGATGGCTACCACGAATCCTTTTTTCAAAGCTTAAATGTTCTAATAAGCCGCATAATCCATCGAATGGGATGTTTGCATCCTTTATTCTGGTGGGTTCGCTCCGCTTAACCCACCCTACTTCCATCTTAATTTCGGTTCACGAGCGGCCTTTACTTCATCAGGGCGGCCGATGGGCGTGGTTTGAGGTGTGTTGTGTATCAACTCTGGTTGCCGATCAATGTCTTCGGCTATCCGGATCATGGCGGCAGTAAAGGCATCTAATGTCTCCCGCGATTCCGTCTCTGTGGGTTCTATCATTAGGGCCTCTTCCACAATCAGTGGGAAGTAAATCGTGGGGGCGTGGAAACCGTAATCTAAGAGTTTCTTGGCAATGTCCAGGGCAGAGACACCTTTTTGCCTTTGTTTTTTGGCGGAGATGACAAACTCGTGCATGCAGGTCTTCCCATAGGGAATGTCATAGTATTTTTTGAGTTTATGACGCAGGTAGTTGGCATTTAAAACGGCATGTTCACCCACCTTGCAAAGGCCTTCTTTGCCCAGGGACAACAGATAGGTATAAGCCCTGATCATCATGCCAACATGACCGTAAAACGCCCTGACCCTGCCTATGGAATCAGGGTAGTCAGAATTCAGGATATATTTTTCTGTAAATACTCTTCGTTCACCCTCCCCCCCACCCCCTCCCATCAGGGGGGGGGAATTTGATTGTTCTCTCTTTCCCTGTCGAAGAGGAAGATTTTCGTCCTTCTCTGTGATTCTGTACCTCATGGCAGTTTCATTTTTTAAGCAAGTGTCTGGATAGTTTTCATTTACTAATTCGATGCGCGGGACTGGTAAAAATGGCTTCAATGCCTCGGTAACACCGATGGGGCCGGCGCCTGGTCCTCCTCCGCCATGGGGGGTGGAAAAAGTCTTATGGAGGTTCAGGTGTAAGATATCTACGCCCATATCACCCGGTCGGGCTATGCCCAGGAGTGCATTCATGTTTGCCCCGTCACAATAGACAAGCCCGCCTGCATCGTGGGCGATCTTGCATATCTCCAGAATATCCTTTTCAAAGAGACCCAGGGTATTGGGATTGGTGATCATGAGGGCAGCCGTATCGCGGGTAAAGGATGCCTTTAATTTCTCTCTGTCAACGAGACCGCCGGCATTTGATTGAATCGATTCAACTTCATAACCGCAAAGGGCGGCAGAGGCGGGATTGGTGCCGTGCGCTGAATCGGGGATGATGATCTTGTGCCTGGTTTCTCCCTTTTTCTCCAGATAGGCACGTATGATCAGCATGCCCGTTAATTCGCCGTGTGCACCTGCGGCAGGTTGTAACGTAAATGCCGACATCCCTGAAATATCTACAAGGATTTGCTCAAGGTCGTAAAGGAGTTTCAGGATACCCTGACACTGCTCAATGGGCTGATAGGGGTGTAGTTTCGTAAAACCCTCCAGGCGGGATACATCTTCATTAATCTTGGGATTATATTTCATGGTACATGAGCCTAGAGGGTAAAAATTGGTATCCACGCAGAAGTTCAGTTGGGAGAGTCTGGTGAAATGACGTACGACATCGATCTCTGAAACCTCGAGTAATTTCGTCTCCTGTTTCCTTAAAAGATTTTGCGGGAGAAAATTTGCTATGGGTTTCTCCGGTACATCACAGGCAGGGAAGACAAAGCACCGCCGGCCCGGAGAGGATTTTTCAAAGATGAGCGGTTCGGTATTGTTCATATTTTTATCTCTTTAACAACCGTTAAATATATTGAAGGAGAAGCACGTTGTGCGTGCTCCAGCAATTTAATTTAATGCGTAGGAATTTCAATCTTTGCAGAGGCAATTTATGAATTGCCTCTGCATATACCCATGAAAAAGTCGCCGAAGGCCTAATTAAATATTTGGGCTAATTCAGTAACCAAACGGTCAATCGATTCTTTGGTCTTTGTCTCCGTTACGCACAGGAGCATACTATTGTCTAAATCAGGATAAAGTCCGGAAAGCTCCAACCCGCCAACAATTCCCTTTGCCAGGAGGTCTTTATTGATCTTGCCGATACGAAGATTGCCTTTTATTTTCATCACAAATTCATGAAAAAACGGCTGTTGAAATGCCGTCTCAAGGATTTTCAGGTCGCACAGCCTTTCATACGCATAATGGCTTTTTTGGAAATTGAGACGGGAAAGTTCCACCACGCCTTTTTTCCCCAGGGCACTGAGGTAGATGCATGCCCTTAGCGCAAGGAGCGCCTGATTGGTGCAAATATTGGAAGTAGCCTTTTCTCTTCGGATGTGCTGCTCCCTTGCCTGGAGGGTGAGGACAAAACACCTTTTCCCGGCGCCATCAACCGTTTCGCCTGTTATCCTTCCCGGCATCTTGCGCAAGAAATCTTTTTTTGCCGTGAAAAAACCCAGATATGGCCCTCCGTAGTTCAGATAGTTTCCTAAAACCTGGGCCTCACCAACAGCAATATCGGCATTGTATTCCCCCGGCGGTTTGAGGATGCCCAGCGAAACAGGGTTTACGCAGGCGACAAAAAGTGCGCCATGTTTGTGGACTATATCCGAGATGGTCTCCATGTCTTCGACGCAACCAAAGAAGTTTGGGTTTTGGACGAGTACGGCGGCGGTATTATCGTCTACAACCTTCTCTAAGCGATTTATATCCGTGACACCTTCGGGCGCATCTATTTCCACGATCCCGGTTTGCATTCCTTTTAAATAGGTCTTGAGCACCTGCCGGTATTCAGGATGGATTGCCCGCGAGCAAATGATCTTATTTTTTTCCTTTAACCGTATGGACAAGAGCGCTGCCTCAGTCAATGCGGTGGAACCATCGTACAGGGAAGAGTTGGCCACGTCCATACCGGTTAGCTCGCACATTAATGTCTGGAATTCATAGACTGCCTGAAGCGTGCCCTGGCTTACCTCAGGCTGGTATGGCGTATAGCAGGTGTAAAATTCACTCCTCGACGCAAGGTGGTCAACGACGGAAGGGATATAATGATCATAGGCACCGGCGCCCAGGAAAGAAATGTATGTATCGGTATTCCCGTTCTTTTCACTCAAATCTTTTAAGGCTTTTAATGCCTGCGGTTCGGAAAGGCCTCCGGGCAACGGTAAAGAAAATTTTCTTAACGCCTTTGGGATAGATTCAAGGAGTGCCTCAAACGAGGATATCCCCATTTCTTTCAGCATTATTTCTCTATCACGTTCAGTGTTTGGAATGTAATCCATGCCACCCCCCCGGAATATAAAACTACGAAA
This sequence comes from Candidatus Brocadia sp., assembly GCA_011525665.1. Classification (GTDB taxonomy): domain Bacteria; phylum Planctomycetota; class Brocadiia; order Brocadiales; family Brocadiaceae; genus Brocadia. Next base: position 13,345 of record WYAU01000072.1, on the reverse strand, counting down.
GCAGGTCTTGTCACCGGCTGAAAAAAATTGAAGCACAAAAGGGGAGAACAATCAACGAAAAAATTTCGGATTGTTTATATGCGATAATATTCCTGAATGGGTTTGACGTCGAGGTTCCCGCTTTTCAGCGCCTCTATTGCCTTTGTGGCAGCCATTGCGCCGGCAAGCGTCGTAAAATAAGGAACGCGGTGAACAAGCGCGGCGCGCCGGATGGAATACGAGGCTTCCTGCGCGGCCTTGCCGCCCGTGGTGTTGATAACGAGTTGGATTTCGTTACTCTTGATGTGGTCGACAATATTCGGACGGCCTTCAATGACTTTCAGGACAGGCGTGACCGGCACGTTGTTTTCTGAAAGCATTCTTGCTGTGCCGTGCGTCGCAACGAGTTTAAAACCCATGTGTGAAAGTTTCTTTGCAATGGGGACAATGGGTTTCTTGTCTTTGTCTCTAACGCTCAGGAAAACTGCGCCCGTTAACGGAAGGCTGCAGTCAGCCGCCATCTGGGATTTGGCATAGGCCCGGCCAAAGTCCTTATCTATTCCCATGACCTCTCCCGTCGATTTCATTTCCGGCCCTAATATTGTGTCAACTCCTTTAAATTTTATGAAAGGAAACACGGCCTCTTTAACGGCAGTGTGTTGCACCTCCCTCTTCATGGCGACATTTAATTCGCTGAGACTTTTTCCCATGATTACCTTTGTCGCAATCTTGGCCAACGGAATGCCAATCGCTTTGCTGACGAAGGGGACTGTCCTTGACGCGCGGGGATTGACCTCCAACACATACACTATTTTGTCTTTAATAGCGTATTGGATATTGATGAGTCCCACGACATTCAACGCAAGGGATATGATTTGTGTCTGTTTTTTCAGCTCGTCAATGACATCTTTGCCGACGGAATATGGCGGAAGCGAGCAGGCGCTGTCCCCTGAATGAATGCCGGCTTCTTCGATGTGTTCCATAACACCGCCAATAAACACTTCCTTGCCGTCACAAACAGCATCAACGTCAATTTCTATGGCATCTTCCAAAAATTGGTCAATGAGTACGGGATGTTCCGGCGAGACGCGAACGGCATGGGTAATGTATTCTTCCAGACCTGCCTCATCGTAAACAATGCGCATAGCACGTCCTCCCAGGACATAGGAAGGACGGAGCAACACAGGATAGCCTATTTTACAGGCAATCACCTTTGCTTCCGTGGCGGAGCGGGCGCATCCGTTATCCGGCTGTCTTAATTGTAACCGGTTCATTAAGGCTGCAAATCGTTCACGGTCTTCGGCAATATCGATACCCTCCGGAGAAGTCCCCAATATCCTTACCCCCTCTTTTTCTAAGGGGATGGCCAATTTTAGCGGTGTTTGCCCTCCAAATTGAACGATAACCCCCTCGGGCTTCTCCGTGTCAACAATCTCAAGGACGTCTTCAAGGGTAAGAGGTTCAAAATAAAGCCGGTCGGAGGTATCGTAATCCGTGCTCACCGTCTCCGGGTTGCAATTGACCATAATAGTTTCGTAACCCAATTCTCTCAAGGCGAAGACCCCATGAACACAGCAGTAATCAAACTCGATACCCTGTCCGATACGGTTGGGTCCGCTGCCGAGGATGATGACCTTTTTTTTGCTTGTTGGTTCCGCCTCACAAGCGCCTTCATAGGTTGAATACAGATAAGGGGTAAAGGCCTTGAATTCCGCCGCACAGGTATCCACGTGTTTAAACACCGGCCTGATCGCTTCTTTCTGGCGGTGTACCCGTACAGCTTTTTCTTCGGTATTGCACAGGCTGGCCAGATATTTATCCGAATAACCGTACTGCTTGGCAACAGTTAACATCTCCCTATCCATATTAAACTCACTCTCGGCTTGAGAGGGAGGGACGAACGGCCGTTCTCCCCTGCCGGCAAAACACTCCTGCCTTATCTCGGCTTCCATGTCCAGCACCTGCTTGATATTGTAAAGGAACCAGCGGTCGATATGGGTCCATTTATATATCTCATCCAGGCTCATACCAAAACGCATTGCATCGGCAATGTACCAGAGCCTGTCAGGATTGGGTATCATTAATTTCACCCTCAGGAAATCGTATTTTTGTTCGGTAGTCCATTTATCACTGTCAGACGGCCACAACGCCTCAAACCCATAACGGCCGGATTCCAAAGAACGGATGGCTTTCCCAATGGCCTCTTTAAACGTACGCCCCATGGCCATAACCTCCCCTACGGATTTCATGTGAATAGTAAGTGTTTGGTCCGTGTCGGGAAATTTTTCAAAATTGAACCGGGGCACCTTTACGACACAGTAATCAATGGTGGGTTCAAAACAGGCGGGGGTATAGCGGGTGATATCGTTGGGGATTTCATCAAGGGCATAGCCAACCGCCAGCTTTGCAGCGATCTTGGCAATAGGGAATCCCGTGGCCTTCGAGGCAAGTGCGGAACTCCGTGAAACCCTCGGGTTCATTTCAATGGCAAGCATTTCTCCGTTCTCCGGATTCACGGCGAATTGGATATTGGATCCCCCGGTCTCAACGCCGATTTCCCGGATAATCTTGATCGCCGCGTCCCGCATAGCCTGATATTCAACATCGGTCAGGGTTTGGGCGGGAGCCACCGTGATGCTATCGCCCGTATGCACCCCCATGGGATCAAAATTTTCAATAGAGCAAATGATCACAACATTGTCTTTTAAGTCGCGCATTACCTCCAGTTCATATTCCTTCCAGCCTAATACGGAACGTTCCACAAGAACCTCATGTACAGGGCTCGTTTCAAGAGCTACTTTGATATACTCTCTGTACTCTTCGATATTATATGCCGCATTCCCACCGGTGCCTCCCAATGTAAAAGAAGGACGTATAATAGCCGGAAAACTGATTTTTTCGATCACCTCCATGGCTTCATCGTATGAACGGACATAGGCGCTCTCCGGTACCAGGATACCTATGTGCTTCATGGCGGACTTAAAGAGCGATCTGTCCTCGGCCTTCTTGATAGCGTCCAGCTTGGCGCCGATCAGCTCCACGCCAAATTCTTTCAATACACCTTTTTCTGCAAGATTAACCGCCGTATTTAAACCGGTCTGGCCTCCCAACGTTGGAAGCAATGCCTGCGGGCGTTCCTTTGCAATAACCTTTGCCACCATTTCCGTTGTTATCGGCTCAATATACGTTCTGTCAGCGACTTCGGGGTCCGTCATGATTGTCGCCGGATTACTGTTTACGAGGACCACCTCATATCCCTCTTCACGGAGGGCCTTACAGGCCTGAGTGCCCGAATAATCGAATTCACAGGCCTGGCCGATGACAATGGGGCCGGAGCCGATAATCAGGATTTTTTGTAGGTCTGTTCTCCTCGGCATTGTTTCTTTTTCGTTTACCTCCTCTGAGGACGGCAAAATCCGGGAAAATCACCATAACGGTTAACTTTCCCCTAAATCTTTTCTGCAATTCCTGCTTTCCTAAGCGGAAAATTACAGGAAAGCAAGAGATTAATTTTGCCGTTTCATCATTTCTATAAATCTCTCAAAAAGATAACCCGCATCGTGCGGGCCCGGCGATGCCTCCGGGTGATATTGAACGGAAAAGGCCGGTATTGAGAGGCATTTCAATCCTTCTACCGACTTGTCATTGAGATTGACGTGGGTAATCTCCACACTACCAAAAGGACTTTTTTGCATGGTGCCTTCCTGTGGCGCTGTTACTGCAAAGCTGTGATTTTGCGCAGTAATTTCCACTTTTCTGGTGGACAAATCCATGACAGGTTGGTTTCCTCCATGATGCCCAAACTTCAACTTGTAAGTCCTTAACCCCAGCGTAAGCGCCAGCAACTGATGTCCGAGGCAAATACCAAATACGGGTTTTTTCCCCAACAAACCCCTGATATTTTCAAGCATATAAGGCACAGATGCAGGATCACCGGGTCCGTTAGAAAGCACGACTCCGTCCGGTTCCATACTCAAAACGGTTTGCGACCGGGTGTGTGCCGGGACTACCGTTACGGAGCACCCGGCGCTGTTCAATTTTCTGAGGATGTTGTGTTTTACGCCACAATCATAGACAACAACCTTGTATCTTTTCGGTATGCACCCGGACGGGGCAGGCTCTTTCCATTCATACAACCCATCACATGTCACTGTTTTTACCAGGTCTATTCCATCTAATCCAGGAGCTGATTTTATTTTTTTAATGAGACTCGAAAGATCAAAATCTACCGTTGAAATAATACCCTGCTGGGCTCCGCAGTCCCGCAACTTCCTTGTCAATTCTCTGGTGTCAATTCCGTGAATCCCTACAATCCCCCTATTTTTCAGAAACTCATCCAGACTGATTTGTGAACGCCAGTTGCTGGGAATAGGACTGTATTCCTTTACGATAAAACCCTCTAAAAAGGGGTTGTGAGATTCGGAGTCTTTTTCATTTATCCCATAATTACCGATGAGCGGGTAAGTCATGGCTACCATTTGACCTTTGTACGACGGGTCCGTAAGGATTTCCTGGTAGCCCATCATGCTCGTATTAAAAACGACCTCGCCAATCGCCTCCCCTTCTGAACCCAAAGAATATCCTGGGAAACTTGTTCCATCTGCAAGGACAAGTATCGCCCGTTTTTTATTCATAAATTTTCATGAAAGGTGTAAGGTTTTTAATCACGTCCGTGTCTTCTTCTCCCGGCGGCTAAATTTAAGTCGGTAAATCGTACACATAAAAAAGGGACGTGTCAAGTCAAAGTTGTTTTTTCACTTGACTCAGAGGACTCCTCTGCTATATTAAATCGTAAAACTGCAATACGATAAGCACATGAAAGGACGATCGATTCATGGCAATTCTCGTTACCGGTGGCGCCGGTTTTATCGGTTCGCATCTGGTGGAAAAATTGTTGTCTCAGGGTGAACGGGTAGTTGTCATTGATAATTTTAATGATTTCTACAGGCCTGCCTATAAAAGAGAAAATATCTCAGCGGCCATCCATAATCCGCGGTTAACACTATACGAAACCGATATCTGCAACACTGTTTCATGCAAGGAGGTATTTGAGAAAAACCGTATTGAAAAGGTTGTTCATCTTGCGGCGTATGCCGGAGTAAGGCCGTCAATCGAACGGCCATTGCTCTATGAAGAGGTCAACTGCCAGGGCACGTTAAACTTGCTTGAGCTTTCAAAAATATATAAGGTCAGGCACTTTATCTTTGGTTCGTCTTCTTCGGTTTATGGAAATAACAAAAAAATCCCGTTCTCGGAAGATGACCCCGTAAATGAACCTATCTCTCCTTATGCAGCGACCAAACGGGCGGGGGAACTTTATTGTTATAACTACCATCATCTCTACAAGATACCTATTGTCTGTCTCCGATTTTTCACCGTGTATGGACCGAGGCAACGGCCTGACCTTGCCATACGTAAATTTACCGAACTTATTGACCATGACCAGCAGATTTCCCTTTATGGCGACGGAACGACGCAGAGGGATTACACCTTTTTCTCTGATGTCATAGACGGTGTGGTCTCTGCCTTACATAGACAATGTGATTTTGAAATTATTAATCTGGGTAATTCAACGCCGATCCAGCTGGCAAAACTTATAGAACTCATTGAACGGGAATTGGGAAAAAAGGCGAAAATTAAAAGACTTCCGGAACAACCGGGAGACGTGCGCAGAACTTACGCGGACATCAGAAAAGCGGAACGTTTTTTACAGTACAGGCCCACAGTATCCATTGAGCAGGGTATCCGTTTGTTCGTAGCATGGCATAAAGAAAGAACGTAACACAAAGTTGTCAATTACAGAAAATATCGTCAATGAGGTTTTCCCATGTTGACACTCTCCAATAAAATAAGCCTCAGCAGGATATTTTTTATTCCTCCTTTAGTGTTTTGTATAACACAAGTCCAGCACAATAATCACTACCGCTATGTCTGTCTTTTTATCATGGTGGTTATCGGCCTCAGCGATATGCTGGACGGCTATCTGGCCAGGAAAAGAAATGAAATAACGAACCTGGGGAGGTATCTGGACCCGGTTGCAGACAAACTTGTTCTGGTGGTCTCCTGCATCATACTTTCCTCTGATCGTATCTGGCCCGAACCGAGGTTTCCCAACTGGATTCCGGCAGTGATTGTCTGCCGCGACCTGCTGCTCATGTTTGGCACCTTCGCTTTGCTTCTCATTACCGGGAGGATGGATTGTCAACCAACGATACTGGGCAAGGCAGCCACAGCCCTTCAGATTGTTGCTATCATAGCCGTGATCATCGGAAACCATATTCCCTTGCCGGCACTCGTCATCATATGGTGGATGACCGTTATTTTCACCTTTATTTCCGGGCTTCTGTATATGTACAGAGGGGTAAAACAATTGTGATGCGCTCCCTGCCCCCTTCTTAACCGTATTTACACAAAAAGGCTTTACATTATCTGTCTTTTGTAATACTATTTATGTAAGTTTTTTGTAAGTAACAGCCATCAGTTTTCCGGTATCACTGACTCCTGTTTGCCGGGGCTGCTCGCCGAACGTTTATAAATTTACTCGTCAGAATTTGAGAGAAGAGAGGTTTTTTTCCCATGCAATTTAACACGATTCAAGAGGCCGTAGAAGACCTGAAACAGGGCAAAATGATCATTCTGGTTGACGATGCGCATCGTGAAAACGAGGGGGATATTACTATTGCCGCTGAAAAGATCACCCCGGAAGCGATTAATTTTATGCTCATGCACGCACGGGGCATCATTTGCCTTGCTATCAACGCGGAACGTGCGGAAGAACTCGACCTCTATCCCATGGTATCCCATAACACGTCAAACTTTCAGACGCCTTTTACCGTTTCTATTGATGCCAGAAATGGCATTACAACGGGAGTTTCTTCAAGGGACAGGGCTACAACGGTACTAACTGCTATTGACGATAAAGCGACTGCAGACGACCTTGTCAGGCCTGGCCACGTGTTTCCCCTCAAAGCGCAAAGGGGAGGCGTGCTTGTCAGGACCGGACACACTGAGGGCGCAGTAGACCTGACACGCATCGCTGGACTTAAACCCGCAGCAGTGATCTGTGAGATTATGACAGAAGACGGGAATATGGCAAAACTCCCTGATCTCAGGAAGTTTGCTGAAAAACATAATCTCAAAATCTGTACTATTGCCGATATTATTAAATTTCGGCATGAACAGGAACGGTTGATTGAAAAGCGCGTCACGGTAAAATTACCTACGATCTACGGGAACTTTACTCTTCATCTCTACCGATCCTTTGTCGATGAGTATCTCCACCTGGCTCTTTGTCTGAACATAGGTAATGAGAGCGGGAATGAACCCTCCCCTTTACATAATGAACCGGTGCTGGTAAGGGTGCATGATGAATGTCTGACAGGCGACGTCTTTGGTTCTCTCCGTTGTGACTGTGGCGAGCAACTTCACAGCGCCCTCCGGATAATCCAGCATCACGGGAAGGGCGTGTTGCTGTATATGCGGCAGGAGGGCCGGGGGATTGGTCTGGAGAACAAACTTCACGCCTATTTGTTGCAGGAAAAGGGACTCGACACCGTTGAGGCAAACGAACGACTTGGTTTTCCTGCCGATAAACGCGATTACGGCATCGGGGCACAAATTCTGAGAGACCTGGGTGTAACGCAGATGCGGTTGCTTACCAACAATCCAAAAAAGTTTGCTGCCCTTGCCGGATACGGTCTGGAGATCGTGGAACGGGTACCCATTGTTATGGAGCCGCAGGAGGAAAACAAGCATTATCTGCGGACGAAGAAGGAAAAACTCGGACACATCATAGAAAAGGTGTAGTCTGTATCGGGAAAACCATAAAGGCGCAAAAGGGTACGAAGAACATTTGAACGATGAAAAAACTGTTTGCAAAAAAGGCCCTCCGTGACCTTGCCGAGGAATCTGATCACCACCACTTCAAACGGGTATTAGGCCCATTCTCGTTAACTGCCTTGGGGATTGGTGCCGTCATTGGAGCCGGGATATTTGTTTTGACGGGTCTCGCTGCCAGAGAGTTTGCCGGCCCTGGCTTGATACTTTCCTTTGTCCTTTCAGGTCTTGCCTGTATCTTTGTTGCCCTCTGTTACGCCGAGTTTGCATCCATGGTTCCTCTGGCCGGCAGCGCTTATACGTATTCATATGCGGCCCTGGGAGAGGTCTTTGCCTGGATCATTGGATGGGACCTTATTCTTGAATATTCCCTTGCATCAAGCCTTGTGGCCGTAGGATGGTCACATTATTTTGTAAAATTACTGGGACTCTTTGGCTTACATATTCCTCCCTGGCTTACCAATGACTACTGGACATTGTCTCACCAGGCACAAGACCTGTTCGCTCAAAGTGTGCCTTTTATTCATGGAATCCCCATCGTATTCAACCTGCCCGCCGCGCTTATTATTATCGCCATTACTACATTACTGGTCATTGGCATAAAAGAGAGTGCGCGTTTCAACAGTATCATCGTAGGAATAAAACTAGCCGTCATACTCCTGGTGATTTTTGTTGGGTGGTTTTATGTAAAGAGTGATAATTGGGGCAATAGCTTTGATACCTTTGCGCCGTATGGTATTGGCGGTATTGGTACCGGTGCGGCATATGTCTTCTTTGCCTATATCGGGTTCGATGCAGTTTCTACTACCGCCCAGGAGGCGAGAAACCCGAAGAGGGACGTACCCATTGGCATCATTGTATCGCTGGTACTGTGTACTATTTTATACATTGCCGTTACTGCCGTCCTTACCGGTATGGTTTACTATAAAGACATTAATATCGATGCACCCCTGGCAGATGCCTTTAGCCGGTATGGACTGACAAAGGTATCCTTTTTCATCTCGGTCGGGGCCGTGGCGGGACTGACCAGTGTGCTCCTGGTATTACTCCTGAGTCAATCCAGGATATTCTGGGCCATAGCCAGGGACGGTCTTCTGCCCGAACGAATCTTCGCCGCCGTCCATCCCCGTTTCGGCACACCCTATATATCTACCATCATTGTGGGTGCCTGTGTCGCCCTTACTGCCTGTTGCTTTCCCATCGAAGAAATTGCAAAACTGGTCAACATAGGGACACTCCTTGCCTTCTGCCTTGTTTCTGCCGCAGTTATCATCCTTCGTATCAAAGATCCCCATCATCCCCGCGCCTTTAAGTGTCCCTTTGTCCCGGTAATACCCATCCTGGGCATCCTTTTCTGTGGATACATGATGATGCGCCTCGAATTTTCCACCTGGCTCAGACTCCTTGCATGGCTGGCACTAGGTTCCATCATCTATGCCGCCTATGGCAGACGTCACAGCAAACTGGCAAGGAAATACGCCCTGATGGAGAAACAAAACGAAGCGCTGGTGGAGTTGGATAAGAGTTATCTGTAAGGGCATAGGGCATATTGCAATGATCCCTTGCTTTTATGGATAAAAAATTTAAAAGTATCTCGGAGGCATTTATGAAATACAAGGTAAATCTCAAAAAAACCGAAGAAGGTTATGCCGTTTGGGTTCTTGGTCTGCCTGGTTGTTGGTCACAAGGTCAGACGGAGGAGGAGGCTTTAGAGAATATTAAAGACGCTATAAAAACATATTTAGAGACTGTTGAAGAATTAAGCAAAGATAAGGTATCTCGTTACGTAGAAGTAGAATAAATTATGCCTAAGCTACCGGGTATAAACCACCAGAGAGCCGTAAAGGCTTTTGAAAAGGCGGGTTTTTGGATTACAAGACAGGGAAAACATATTACAATGACCAATGGAGAACGTATTATCACTATTCCAAGGGCAAATCCAATTAACTCTTTTACCATGGCTGACAATGCATTTTTAATTTAACATTATGTGCGGGGTTCGTTATTCATTTTCAATATCCATGTAAACTTTTTCCTTAATTAATTAGGCTGCCTTTGGCAGCAACTTTCAAATATAGCAAGCTTTATTAAGGGGGATTTCCTCAAGTCCCCCTTAGAACTAGGGGGATTCAGGGGGTTGTCTGGTATGCTATGACACAAACTTTGAAATTCCTATACGTGAATTTAAACATGGACAAACTCCGTTTGTCCATGCCACCCTAAAAACCGCATGAATAATATGCAGGGATCTATGGTAAGGATTATTTTCAGCTGGCGGATGCTGGTTACCTTCTTTTTGGGCGTAAGCTCCGGCATCCCTCTCTTAGTCACGGGTTCGACACTTCAGGCATGGATGACTGATGAAAAGATTAATCTTGCGGTGATTGGCTTATTTTCCCTGGTGGGGCTTCCTTACACGGTCAAGTTCCTCTGGGCTCCTTTTATGGACCGATATGTGCCTCCGCTTCTGGGTCGACGCCGCGGATGGATGCTCATTTCCCAAATCCTGCTTATGCTGGCTATCGGAGCCTTTTTTTTGGTGAGGCCTGCCGAATCCCCCTGGATTGTGGCCTTTCTTGCTGTGCTTGTGTCCTTTTTTAGTGCGAGCCAGGACATTGTTGTTGATGCCTATCGGCGGGAACTTTTAAGTGATGAAGAATTGGGCCTGGGTTCTTCTCTGGCCGTTAACGGCTATCGTTTAGGTATGCTTATTTCCGGGGCGTTTGCCCTGTTTTTGGCCGACCGTATCCCCTGGAATTACGTCTATCTGCTGCTGGCCGCTTCCCTTCTCATCGGTATAATTACAACATGCCTGGCGCCAAACAGGGAAGGGCAGGTGATTCCGCCAAAATCCCTGCGTGAAGCGGTTATAGAACCTTTTATCGATTATTTTAAGAGGATGGGGGCCTTTGAGATTTTGGCCTTTATTCTCCTCTATAAAATCGGCGATGTCATGGCGGGCAGTATGACGACACCTTTTATTTTAAAGATGGGATTTACCAAGACGGAATTGGCAGCGGTTGTAAAGACCTTCGGGATATTTGCTACAATTGCAGGTGGCCTCATCGGAGGCATCCTTCTGATAAAATTGGGACTTTGCAAAGGCCTCTGGATTTTTGGGATACTTCAGGCCATATCAACCCTTTCTTTTTCTGCGCTTGCTTCTGTAGGAGCATATCATTCCGTACTGGTTGCTACGGTTACATTTGAAAATTTGACCGGCGGTATGGGCACCTCCACCTTTACGGCTTTTATGGCGAGCCTCTGCAATAAGAGGTTTACCGCCACGCAATATGCCCTTTTGAGCAGTCTCATGGGCATTCCAAGGGTGATCGTCTCTTCACCCACCGGGTTTTTGGCTGAGCGATTAGGATGGGTTCACTTTTTTATCTTTTGCACTATAGCAGCTATTCCGGGACTTGTTTTCCTCCTTCGTTTTAAGGCATGGCAGGGGGAATCCCGTCCTATCAGTGAAACAACCGCCGCTCGTGAAAGGAATGAGCTTTTTACGGAACCTTAGTTTGTAAAGTAGGTGCGCGTTACGTGTTGCGGGTTGCGAGTTTTTTTTCAACACAACACGCAACCTTTAACTCTTAACCCGATCGTATAAGGAATTTTCAATTTAGTTAAGCGGCATTTATTGGAACATATTTCTACTTTTATTTGCGGTCGCGCTGCATTTTACTCGGAGGTTTGCAGAATGAAAAATTATATTTTTATTGCCATTCTTTTTTGTCCGCTTCTTTTGCCGTTTTCCAATTCTTATTCCATGGCACAGGAGAAGCAAGTCTCCATTACCGTTTATCAGAATAACCTCGGTCTTGTCCGCGACGTTCGTGAAATGGATTTAAAGGCAGGAAGTCAGGAAATACGCTTTACCGATGTGGCTTCTCTTGTTGACCCTACTTCTGTCCATTTTAAATCGCTTACGGCACCGGATCACGTAACTATCCTCGAGCAAAACTATGAATATGATCTGGTGAGCACAGAAAAAATATTGCAAAAGTATATCGATCAGGTCATCCAACTCTTTACCAAAGAGGGCAAGGTCTTTGAGGGAAAACTGCTGAGCGCCGGTGGAAGTGTGATCCTGGAGAAAAAAGAGGGTGGGATTCAATCAATCGCAACAGCAAATATTCAAAATATGGACTTCCCGAAACTCCCGGCGGGTCTTATTACCAGACCGACACTGGTCTGGTACCTTTCTGCCGAAAAAGCCGGCAAACACACTATGGAGACAAGCTATTTAACGGATGGAATCGGCTGGCATGCAGAATACGTTGCGTTGGTGAACAAAGATGAAACAACACTGGATTTGTCCGCCTGGGTTTCCGTCAACAATCAATCGGGGACGGATTACGAGAATGCAAAGCTCAAATTGATAGCGGGTGATGTCCACCGGATAACTCCTCCGCCACCGCGCTATATCGGTTATAAGGAACGGGCAATGGCAGAAGCCGCTCCGGCTACGCAATTTGAAGAAAAGGCCTTCTTTGAGTATCATCTTTATACGCTTCAGCGTGCCGCAACGATTAAAAATAACCAAATCAAGCAGCTTTCGCTGTTTCCGACGGCAACAACGCCCGTAAAAAAGATTTACGAATATGACGGATCCAAAAGTGAAAAGAAAGTCAATGTTAAATTGGAATTTACAAATTCAGAGAAAAATGGATTAGGACTCCCTATTCCAGCCGGAAAGGTACGGGTTTATAAGTCCGACGAGGATAAATCCCAGGTTTTTCTCGGCGAGGATCACGTTGACCACACTCCTAAAGATGAAAAAATCCGGTTGTATGTGGGTGATGCATTTGACGTGGTTGGAGAACGAAAGCAAATAAGTTATAAACAATTAAGTGACCGGGCACGGGAAGAAACCTGGGAAATCAAGCTGCGCAACCATAAAGGAGAAGATATCGGAGTCCTGGTAACCGAACGCCTCTGGGGTGATTGGGAAATTCGCGAGTCTTCGCATACGTATAATAAAAAAGATGCCAATACCCTTGAATTTTTAATTTCATTGAAAAAAGATTCGGAGGTAACCATAAAATATACGGCATTGTATCGCTGGTGATTGTACAGACTTCATTCTCTGTAAACGCATTTAGGGTGACCAGCAATATTCTTGAATAACCGGTGGAAGGTCTCCCCTTCGTCGTTCAACTGAGCGTCCGTCTGAGTCCTCGGCGTAATCTCGGTCGAATTTCACGCCGGTGACTTACAATGAAGTTCCCTTTGACGGATGTTCACCCCAGGGTGAAAAATAAAAAGGCTATGAAAGCCTTAATTTTATTGCTTTTTTTGTTAATGGGGAAGTTTTTTTGTGACTATCCGTATCTTCCGGCAGGGCAATGCCTCCGGCAACATTATCTGCAATTCCTCTAATAGTTCACGTGATTGCTGTCGTGGGCGTGGTGTCTTCTGACAACGCGCATTTTGACCTTTCACCTTCACTTCCATTGAACAAATGGTCACCAATTGTTTGAGACCTTCTTCTATCGTCAGATCAAAATTCGTCCACGCCCTGCGCAGC
>WYAU01000071.1 GCA_011525665.1 Candidatus Brocadia sp. | reverse complement strand
GTGGAAGTAATGTGGCGTGGAATACGAAGGCTTGCTGATATTTTGATAGGTGTTTCTCTCACAATGCGTATACCTCAATCTGATTATGGATAATTTGTCCAGCAAAAAAATTGTCCAACAGTAAGCTTGATAGGGGGGAATTGGTTGCGGCTTTGCGGCCTTGCTGCGTTATGAAAAATATTTGGGCTTCTTGAGGTTGTTTCATTTCGGCAATTAAAATGGCTATAAGAAAAAAACAGAGATTTTGAAAGTGAACGACATTGCTTAGGCATGCGGCGACTTTTTATAATAAGATAAAACCCACCCCTGAATCCCCTCCCAAGAGGGGACTTTTCTCATCCCCTCTCGATAGGGGGTTGGGGTGTGTAATAGGACAAACAAAAACTTTGAAATGCCCTATTATTAAATTAAAGGATTGTTTTCATGAATTTTACAGAACCTTTCCTCTTAACCTTAAAGCTTTCTATCATTACAACATCTCTCTTATTTATTATAGGTATTCCTTTTGCTTACTGGCTCGCCTTCTCAAAGCTACGATTAAAATTTATTGTGGAATCCGTAGTAGCGCTACCTCTTGTCCTTCCACCTACCGTTTTGGGCTTTTATCTCCTCATGGCTATTGGGGGGAACAGTTTTGTCGGACGCTGGTACGAGGCTATTTTCAACAAGACGCTTGCCTTCTCCTTTCAAGGACTTGTTGTAGGTTCATTCATCTATAACCTGCCCTTTGCAATACGCCCCTTCCAATCGGCTTTTGCGGGGGTGGATAAAAAATTGCTTGAGGCCTCATGGAGCCTTGGCAGGTCTAAATTATATACCTTTCTTTTCATTATTTTTCCGCTCTCCCGGCAAGGTATTATTACTGGTTGCGTGCTTACCTTCGCACACTCTGTAGGTGAATTTGGGGTTATCCTTATGATTGGCGGCAATATCCCGGGGATTACCAGGGTTGCATCGGTGGCTATCTACGATGAAGTGCAGGCGCTGAATTACGGGACTGCGAATGTCTATGCGGCCATCTTACTGGCATTTTCATTTGCCGTACTCACGGTAGTTTATTTTATCAACAGACGTTTTTTTATGCGCATCTTCTAATGGAGATATGGAGGTCTTGCCTTGATAAAAGTCCGTATTAAAAAAACATGGAGAGAATTCGGACTGGATGTAAACTTTGAGATCCCTCATGAAAAAGTAACAGCATTATTTGGGCCTTCAGGGGCGGGAAAGTCGAGTATATTGCGCCTGATTTCCGGTCTGGAAAGAGCTGACGGAGGAATGATCCATAAGGGAGGAGAAGTGTGGTATGATGAGTCAAAAGCAATTAATCTCCCCACCCAGCAACGTTCCGTAGGGTTTGTATTCCAGGACTTTGCCTTATTCCCTCATTTAACGGTGGAAAGAAACGTAGCATATGGAATAAAAGAAAAAGGCAGATTGAAAGAGGCTAAAGACCTTTTATCCCTGGCAGGGTTATCCGGGTACGAGCATTACTATCCCGCTCAGTTGTCCGGAGGACAAAAACAAAGGGTTGCCCTGATGCGCGCCCTGGCCAGGAAACCAGATATCCTGCTCCTGGATGAACCGCTTTCCGCACTGGATTGGGAAACACGCAGACAACTACAGGAAGATTTAAAACGGATCGTAAAACAGTTTCGCATAACCGTACTCTATGTAACTCACGATGTAACGGAGGTATACAAACTGGCTGACTATGTGGTCGTGCTGGAATCAGGCAGGGTAGTGAAACAGGGGACACCGGAAGAAATATTTATGGGAAAAAGGCTAAGCACCCGTATTCAGATCGCAGGAAAGGTGGTAGATATAGAATCCGATGCCATCATGGCCGCTGTTACCGTTATGCATGAAGACCAGTATTTTAAGACCCTCATCGACACCGAAGAGGTACACCGGCTGAATTTAATGGTGGGGGACGACGTTGTAATAGGCGCCAAGTCTTCGGACGTGATCTTATTCAAAGTCTTAATAAAATCTTAACACGGTTAAGGTAAAAGAGGTCATTTTCTCATGCAGAAAGAACCCGGTGCATTTCTGGTCATACGGGATTTTTATTGAACGGACGGTTAATAGAGTATAATATAACTCCTGAGATCTTCACTAGCCCTGATAAAATGGTTACAGAAAAATACATTACGGTAAGATCCGGATAAGAAGGTATAATGCGGTATAACCGTATTTAAAAAGACCACCCCTTGCCCTCCTGTGTAAGGAGATGTGAAGGAAGGTGAAAAATTTAAAAATATTTTTATGGTGTAATATTCTATGGAAAGGCATTTTGATCAACAATTAGGAGCACTCAGAAAAAATCTCATTCAGATGGCCTCCATGGTGGAGGCGGCAATTGCCGATGCCGTGAAGTCTCTCATTGAGCGGGATAGTGAACTTGCCCGCCGCGTTGTGGAAAGCGACGAACAGGTGGATACCCTGGAATTGGAGATTGACAAACAATGTGTGGATCTGTTGGCCTTACGGCAGCCCCTGGCCATTGACCTTCGGTTTATTACATCGGCAATCAAGATTACCAACAACCTTGAACGTATGGGCGATCTTGCCGTCAACATTGCGGAACGTGTGATCCCTCTCAATCAGGAACCGCAATTAAAACCGCTCATTGATATTCCGAGGATGGCAACGATTACTCAGACCATGGTGAAAGATAGCATTGACGCATTTGTAAACAAGGACACGGCGCTGGCCCGTTCCGTATACGAACGCGATTCCACGGTCGATTCCCTGAATGACCAGATATTCAGGGAACTCTTGACCTATATGATGCAAGACCCTGCAAATATTACGCGCGCCGTGCATCTGCTTCTCATTTCCCGCCATCTGGAAAGGATCGCCGACCACTCCACCAACATTGCTGAAGAAGTCGTATACATTGTCAAGGCCAAGGTCGTCAAACACCGCAGCTATGCGATGGAAGAGCTGTAACCCCTTTTTAATTTTGATCAATTCGCGCAGGGTATCCGGCAAGGAATTTTTTTCCTTATCGTGACCGTGCAGAGGCATTAAACTCCATGCGACAAGGAACGTAACGATTCAGCAAACAAATCTCAATGATCCGAATTCAAACAACCAGAGATTTTTAGTCATTCTTCAGTGTCGATACAAAATTCCAAATTTCCATACATACTTTTAACGCTTGTATCGCTATGTGTTTTTTTTAATTCACTCCATAGCGGTTTTGTTTACGACGACATCGGTGTAATCGAGGATAATTATTTTATACGATCACTCCGTAATCTTCCCCGGATTTTCAGCAGGGATTATTTCCTTCTTTCCAATGAATTAAGCTATCGTCCCGTTGTTACCTTCAGCTATTTTTTGGATTACGCGGTTTGGGGTATGAATCCTTTCGGATATCATTTGACCAATGTCGTTCTCCATGCCGTAAATAGCGTTATTCTGTACTCTCTCTTACTGTCGCTTACGGGGATGCGCTCGGCAGCATTGCTTTCATCCGTTTTCTTTTCAGTTCATCCCTGTGTAACGGAGGCTGTAAATGCCATTAGCTACCGGGAAGACATCTTCGTTGCCCTGTTTTCCCTGCTGTCGTGTCATTGCCTGATCAAATTCACTCAAAGACATTCTTCCTCATATCCAAACACCCTCCCCCTTTTGCTTCCGCAACAAGGAAAGGCAGAAGCAAACACCGGACAACCAACCCGCCATGCGATCCGGTGGCGCAAGACGGTTTATTATGTACTGGCACTTACCGGCTACCTGGCAGGACTGTTTTCTAAAGAAACGGCAATCGTTACGCCCGTATTCATCCTCTTCTATTGGTTCTTATGTAAACGGGAATACTCACCTTCAATACTCTCCGTTGGGAAAGGAATTGCAAATCCGGTTACTCCCTTAAACTCCAACGACTACGAAGCCATGAAACCCGCAAAATCGTGGCGGGTTAAAAATTTTATACACTATTATTCAGGATATATTTTGATAAGTCTTTTTTATTTGTTTGTTCGCTTTGTCATCTTAAAAAATCCATTAGAAGCATCTCCCGGTTATTTACAGGGAAGTATCGTGATAAATTTCATGACGATGATCAAGGTGCTGGCGACTTATGTAAAGCTTATGTTTTTCCCCTTCCGTTTGAGCGCAGATTATACGATTGCCCCGGTCTTGTCCTTTTTTGATCCCTCCTTCATTGTCAGTGTTTTTCTCCTTGCCGCTGCCGGCGTCATTATTTTCAAGGCAATAAAGCGGGGTCAGGGGCTAGGGGTCAGGGATCAGGGGCCAGGGGTTAAAGGACTGACCCCCAACCACCGATCCCCGATCCCTTTTAAAAAACTAATCAAAAATGAGATGTTTTTGTCACATAATACTACACGGATACCGCGGGTATATAGTCTGTTTATGCTCTGTTTTTTTATTGCGTTACTCCCTGTTTTAAATATTGTACCCATCGGACATATTATCGCTGAACGCTACCTCTATTTCCCGGTTGTTGGATTTTGCGCCGTTATGGGTGGACTTTTGTCAGGCAAGCTAATAATCCCATCCTGTGATAATCCCCTTTGCTTTCCCTCCGCGCCGGGGAGTCTGGGGGAAATTCCCGAACAAAAGGCAAAAAAATCCGCCGGGAAAAAGATGTTTTTGTCTGGTAATACGGCATTGAATACATTCATCGTTATACTCCTCCTGGCAATGGTATGCATTTTTTTCACCATAAGGACTCTTATAAGAAATAGAGATTGGCAGAACGAGTATACTTTTTGGACGGCTATTCTGAAAGAACAGCCACAGAATTATGATGCGCATAATAACCTGGGAAACTATTTTTACAAGCAGGGAAAATTGGACAGGGCTATTCATGAATTGGAGGAAGCGGTAAGTTTAAAAAAGAATTATCCTGAAGGGCACAACAGCCTCGGAACGATGTACATAGACAAGGGTCTCATAGACAGGGCAATTGCTGAGTATACTGAGGCAATAAAATATAAACCTGTATTCCCCCAGGCTTACTACAATCTTGGAAATGCATCCATTAAAAAAGGCTTGCTGGATAACGGCATTGCGTATTTTCAGAAAGCGGTCAGTATGGGTTTGCATAATCCTCAGGTCTTCAACAACCTCGGCAGTGCGTTTATTAAAAAGGGTATGCTGGACGACGCCATAACACAGTATAAGAAGGCATTGGCAGTTTATAATAACTACGCAGAGGTGCACAGTAACCTGGGATACGTGTACACGGAAAAAGGCGATTTAGAAAAGGCGATGTCTGAACTCAAATATGCCCTGGAATTGCAGCCTAACCACGCCAATGCCCACAATAACCTAGGGGCAGTCTATTGTCAAAAGGGGTTATTGGATAAAGCGCAACAGGAGTTTTTGATGGCCATACGGAGTGATCCAAAAAACGCCAGCGCACACAAGAATATCGGGATAATCTGCTTTGCAAAAGGAGATATGCAGCAAGCCAGGGACCACCTCATTCAGATGTTGCAGTGCGATCCGGGTTATATAAATGACCCCCATGTATACGCTATAGTTTCACACCTTGGCTTGATAAAGAAATAAGCGCCTCTCTTTTTTACCCCCCGATAATCCCCCGTTTACAGGAACATTATGGTGGGGTTTGGAATTCCTGAACTCGAGGTAACACGGACAAACAAAATGTGTCCGTGCCACCCCACATACCGCTGAAATAAAATGAAAATTCCTTACAATTAAATCAATATCTCCAAATCACCCTTCAGCAAGGGGGAAGACGGGGGAGTTTTTTTACTCACTAATTCTGCAGACAATATCCGGTGTCGGTCTGTTTCCCATTACAGGATTTAAGCATAAAACAATCACTTGTCTGCTTGTCGCCGGGTTGGGGTGTGTGATTCTTTTTCGATTTTTCGCGTGTGATCTGTGATGTCTGTAGATATGCCGCAAACCCCATAAAGACCGTCAATGGAGTCGTACATGGGAAATTTTAGGGAAATATAAGTGTGCATTCCATCATCTTGAGGGGCAATCTCTTCAATTACAAGAGAATTTTTCGTATCGAGAACTTTGCGGTCATTCATCCGAAAGGCATCTGCAAACGCCTTGGGGAAAATATCATAGTCTGTTTTGCCGAGAACCTCTTCCTTCGTTACATGGAAGAGTCTTTCGAATTGATGATTGATAAGCTGGTAGCGGCCCTCCGTATCTTTCAGATAGATAACAGCCGTTGTGTTGTCAAGAATTGTCTGCGCCTGTTCTTTGCTCTTGCGTAGAGATGCCTCTGCCTGCTTGTGTTCTGTGATTTCCAGAGAAAGTTTATCGGCCATAGCGTTAAAACCACGCATCAGGGAGCCAATTTCATCTTTGCGGATGGTCTTTATTCTATAATCCAGTTCTCCGCCTGCGAGTCTCTCCACTGCGTCCGTTAACTCTTTGATGATCATCGACGTTGAAACAGCAAAGAGAATTCCTATGCCGGCAGCTAAGGCAACGCCAACTCCCCCAAAAATCAATGCCGCGATACTCAACGTCTTCACTGGCTTAAATGCCTCTCTTTCATCTATCTCTGCCAAAAGGATCCAGCCATATTCAGGTACATTCAGCGATGCGCCAATAACCAGCACACCCCTGTAATCGGGATAAATGCCTACCATCTCTTTGTCCCCTTCAACAATCCGGCGAACCGGCTCCGTATCGACGACCTGATTGAAAGACGCGCCAATGATGAAACGCGAATCGGTAACCATTATCCTGCCTTTATTCACGAGGTATATCTCCCCGCTCTCTCCCATTCCGACACGGTTAAGAGTTATTTCGTTCAGGAATGCGAGATTATATGCAGTGATAATAACCCCAAGGGTTTTGGCATCCTGAGGGGAGATAATTGGTGCGGAGCTTAGGATGCAGGTTGCGCCAAAATAAGGGAAGTAGCGTGGTGCAATATATGCTTCTCCGTAGCCCCGGCTTATCCCTTGCACAAATATATCATGGCTGGAAACATCCTTGCCGATTAACTTTTCGTTGGTAGACGATACAATATTGCCCTGCCTGTCCGCAATGGCTATTGTCAGGAGGTGTTGGTCAAGGGGCAGTTTTTTCCGGAATAAGTATTCATTCAAGTCAATTCCCGCATCCTCTTTGAGACCTCCGCCATGAACAACCCTTTCCAGTTTGTTTCTTATGAATCCATCGGAACTGAAATCTGCGGTCCGCCCCCTTTTTGCCTCCATAAACGACCGGACGTGGAGTCTTTTCGACTCCGCAACAGCCTTTAACTGTTCGAGTATTTGATGCTTTAAAGCGTCCCTGGCCTGAAAACAGTAGATCGTGGCGATTGCAGCCATGGGTACGAGCGTGATACAGAGGGTTACGGTAAGTAATCTTCCCTTAAAGGATAGAAATGGGTTTGCCATGCAAGATTCCTCTGGGCTATGAATGAATATTTGATTTCGCAGGGTAACTTCATGGTAGAATCCTCTCCCGCCTCTCCTCCCCCGTGGGGGGAATTGTGTCGTGAGCTCAATCGAGCGGGAAGGGGAAGTATCTTCTGCCAGCTGTTTGTCATAGTGGCTATGGTTATAAACCTCATATACAGGCAATGAAAATGCCGGGAGAATATGTTGTGCAGGAAAATGCTGAAAACCATATACCTCCTCCTGTGCCTTATTTTACCAAATAAAACAAACAGAATCCATCTTATTAAAAGTCTCCCAAGCACCATATCCACCCATGCCCGGACAGACCCTGCCTTCATTACTTCAATGGCAGTCACTAAATCCGACCTGTCAGGACAAAACCCGGATGAAACCGGCCGTTCATGCGGTTCTGTCTCTCTAATCAGTGCCGCGCCATGCGCGTGCTCTAACGGAGAAACGCGCTACAATGCGCAATAATTCCTGACAGTGTGCGCGATGCGAAGAGAATGCCGTAGGGGGGGAGAAGATAAGGGGGTTAAGAAGGAAAACACGGAGGAAGCAATAAAAAGGATTGGCAGTCAGGGATTTTATGCATGTAGCCGGGGACTGCTTGCCCTCACTGTGATTATTGAATTACCCGAAATACGTCAACGCCTGATAAACTATTATTTTACGTTGTAGAGTATCCCTTATTCAAATGCTTGCCTTTTACCATTCCATACATCGCACATATGATGAGATAACAACTTAATACTGTTGATAGAGCCAATTCCGGAGTAATTACAAAGAATAAAATGGCAGCAGAAAACTCTAATACCATAGGCAAAATACCTTGTTTAAAACCGATTTTGCTTGTAATGTTAAAAAACGGGACCTTGCTGACCATAAATAAGCCCAGTGCAAAAGTAACAAAGGGTAGAAGTGTCGTGACTACCTCCGGCCCAAATCTTATTTGCACAAAGTGATTAAGGATGACGAGTTGTGCAATCGTTCCTCCCGAAAGGGTGGTGGGCAATCCAGAGAAAAAATGCCCCGGTATATTTACGCCTTCCTCTTTTTGCACGTTAAATCGTGCCAACCGGAAAGCCGCACATATCATAAAAAATAAACCAACGCTCCACAAAAAAATAGCGGGAAAATTGCTGCACGTCTTAATCATAAGAATAGCGGGCGCTATGCCGAATGTCACCAAATCTGCCATCGAATCTAACTGTGCGCCCGTCTTGCTCGCGCTCTTCATCATGCGGGCGAGTCTGCCGTCAAAGGCGTCCAATGCCATAGCTACCACAATCAACCACGCAGCAAGTTCGTATCTTTGATTCGAAACACATAAGATCGAAACAAAACCGCATATGATATTCCCGATGGTCACTACGGTGGGTAGCATTTTTCTTATCTCCACTGTAAACCTCCCATTGAATTTTCTTATCAAGGTTATAATTGGGCACATTCTGTCACTCCCCGTATGCTACACAAAAAACGTGCCTGATGGTAAAAATCTGTATATTTTTATAACAATTCCACATATGTTCTCTTTTATTATACTTATAACTGCCATAATATCGGATTGATAAGTATGGCATTGGATCGCATTGCAAAAATAGCAGTACAAATGCTGCACGGATACAGTATAATTACTGCAGTGAAGGGGCGTCTTCAGGAAGACTTCCTAAAAAATTTCTGATTAATTCCGCATGTTTTCCAACCAGCATCATTCCTTTTTTGTATTTTGAGTCAACGGCGGGGTGCAATCGCAAGGTATCTTGCAGTCTATCGGTGGCTTGTTTGAGCTGTTCACATTGTCCCTTTAATAGTTCTGCTTCAATTTCCCGATACTGCTTTTGGCCCTTGTGTCCACGAAATGTCACTTCATCGAGGGACAGCTCTGCCGTAAATCCTTCAGCGCCGTGAATTATTACGACACAGCGCAGAGTCTCCGCCACCAGTACCTTTCTTATTGTTTGCCCATGGAGGTTTAGCTTGTCGATGATTGGGGGAGGGAGCTTTAGCTTTTTTTCTTCATTCCAGAGTTTTATTTCGTCGCGGGACAGTATCCATTCATGTTCTTTACGCTCAAGAATAGCCCCCTGGTGATTTATCGAAAATTTACAGGCTCCCACATAGTTTTCACTTCTTTGACGGATGCGCAGGGCAATATCCGAACGGAGGAGTGTATAATGGGGGGTGTCAAAGTAAACATCCGTCTGAAAATACGGCTCTTCCGTGACGTAGTGGAAACCGAGGGTTTTTACACCATTCAGAAAGTCATCCCAACCCAGCCCCTCCGGGCAAATAAACTTTGCCTCAACCTCTGTCTTGTCTCCCGTGTCATGTAAATTGGTGTTCATTTTTCCACAAATAGTTATTACATTTTTCGCAAGATACGTCCGTTCGTAATGCCGTTATGCTTGCCGTTTTCTATCGTAACCTTTCCATTTACTATCACGTATTCTATACCTTCTGAATAGTGGTGGGGTTCCGTAAACGTGCTCCTATCGATAACCTTCCCGGGATCAAAAACAGTTATATCTGCAAAGTATCTCTCTTTTATCAATCCCCTCCGATCTAGCCCGACTTTTTGCGCAGGCAACCCCGTCATCTTCTGAATGGCCTTCTCCACGGAAAGGACATTCCCCTCGCGGCAAAATTTACCCAAAACACGGGAAAAAGTTCCATAGCTTCGCGGATGCGGTTTACCTTCACTGAGGATTCCCTGGGTGGCGCGCACGGAACTGTCAGATCCGACAAAGACAAAATCCCACTCCAGTATCTTTTCCAGATTTTCTTCGCACATACTGAACAGAAAGATATCCACCCGTGTATCTTCGTCAATAAGCACGTTAAAAACAGTCTCCAGGGGTGATTTATTGAGGTGCCTTGCAATTTCCAGGATTGCTTTTCCTTCCATCCATTTGTTTCTATCGGAATAGACGGATGAAATCATGAGACCGCTCCAAAAAATGTCGTCGCACTTCCGCGCCATTTCCTTTGCGATGCGTTTCCGGATTTTTGGGTTTTTTAATCTCTCTATCTGCCTTTCGGTACCACCTTCATAAACCCAGTTGGGCAGGATAACATCAAGGTCGGTAGCAGCAGCAATATATGGATAACGATCGCAGGTAACGTCGATCCCTTCTCCAATAGCGCCTTCAATAGTCGCTTTTACATTGTTGATCTTGTGCCAGTTCCTATTTCCGGATGTCTTGAGGTGAGATACCTGCAATCTGACCCCGGAACGTTTTGACACGTCAATTGCCTCTGAGAGCGCTTCTTCCAGCATATCCCCTTCGTTCCGGATGTGGGTTGTATAAAAGCCGCCATATTTCTCGACTACCCTGCACATTTCCGTGATTTCTTCCGCCGTTGCATAACATCCCGGCGGGTAGATCAGGCCGCTGGACATGCCAAATGCCCCGGACTCAAGGGCTTCTTCCAGGTCTTTCCTCATGAGAATTAATTCGTGCGGATCTGGTTTCCTGTTTTCATATTCAAGGGTACATGCCCTGATATTCCCATGTCCAACAAGAAATGCCCTGTTAACGGAACTCTTTGCCTTTTCCGCCGCGTCGTAAAACTCTTCTGCCGATTGCCAGGCAGGAACGATGCCGTATTTTGCCAATCCCCGGGTTCTTCTTTCCCGTAACTTTCCGCGCAAAGGGAAGGCTGACATTCCGCAGTTTCCGCAAATCTCCGTTGTTACACCGTCGAATATCTTGCTGTCACTTTCCGGACGGGCAAACCATAAAAAATCACTATGAGAATGGATGTCAATAAATCCGGGGGCAACAATCAACCCCTTTGCACAAATGACAGGACACCTGTTATGGGGGATCTGGGGATCCAGACGGGCAATCGTATCATCCCTGATGCCGATATCCAGATTTTGTCCGGACATACCTGTTCCGTCGATTACCGTCCCCTGTTTTATTATGAGATCAAAATCCATGAATTCCTCATGAAATCAGGAAAGAGATTTGTTTTAATGGCGGGAGGTGAAGATCTGTTTTTCGCCTTTGAAATGCTATTTTTCTTCCACCAGGGGAGAAGGCTCATCCAGGCCCAGCACCCGGTCAATATCCTTGTGTGCAGCGTTCATATCCTTTCTCATGGTGTCGAGGTGTCTTTTGTTATGGTACGTGTCAGCGGTAAAGCAGCCGGTCACAAAGCCGGGGACGGCCACACCGGTGATAAAAAGGAGGATTGTGGATAGAGAGATTTTTTGTCGTGTCAATTAATATTCCTTCCGCTGTCTTGAAGAGGGTATTTTCATAATCCTCCGGTACTTTGTCACCGTTCTTCTGGCAATAGCGATGCCCGATGCATGTAATTTATCAGCGACCTCTTCATCGCTTAACGGATTGGATTTATCTTCTTTCGCAACGATCTCGGCAAGTTTTTGCCGGATGGCTTCCCATGATTCCATTGATCCGTCAACATTCTGAAAACCGCCCGTAAAGAAAAATTTCATCTCGAATATACCCTGGGGTGTCTGAATATATTTATGAGCAATGGCGCGGCTTACCGTTGATACGTGTACTCCAACGACGTCGGCAACATCCTGCATTTTCAGCGTTCGTAGGCGGTGGATTCCCTCATCAAGAAAATCCTTTTGTAATTCCACTATTTTGCAGGCAACCTTATACAGGGTGCTCCGTCTCTGTTCAATAGCATCGATAAGCCATTTTGCCGATTCAATTTTCTTTTGGATATACTGACGCGTCGACGTATCGGTGCCGTTCTCGCTCAGGAATTTCTTGTAAAAAGAACTGATATGCAAATGGGGCAGATTTGCGTTGTCAATAAGAAACACCTCGTACTTCCCGTCTATATATTCTACTTTTACTTCCGGAACCACGTAGGGAATGGTCTCGTCGCAAAAAAGGGAGCCGGGCTTGGGATTTAACGTGCGAATAAATTCTACCTGTCTTTTTATCACCTCTAGGCTGTATCCGGTTTTTTTTGCAATGAGGGGATATTTCTTCATCTCAATATCTTCCAGGTGATTAAGGAGGAGTTCCTTTGTCAGATGGTAATTTTGGTCCCGTTTGTCCAACTGGAGCATTAAACATTCCTGCAGGTTCCTGGCGCCAACGCCGGGTGGCTCCAGCGTCTGAACGATTTTCAATGCCTCCTTGACTTCTTCAAGGGAAAGAGGTTTTTCAAGGGATTGCATTATTTCTTCTAAGGGGCTGGCAAGATAGCCGGATTTGTCTATGGAATAAATGATATTTTCGCATGCCTCTGTAAAATGATTCGGAATATCAATTAATGACAACTGCCCCATTAGATAATCATGAAGGGACATCGGTTTGGATGCCGTGTTCTCCAATGCTTCCTGCTTTTGATCGCGCTCTTCCGAAACGTTATTTCGCCGTACCGTTGTCTGTGAATAGTAATCACGCCAATCTTCTGCAATCTCACCCAATTTATCAATTTCGTCGACTTTCTCATTGTCTTCAGCAACCTGTACCGTATCGTCTCCCTCCTTTGGGTTCTCGTCCTTCTTCTCGTCCAACACCTCTTCAAGTACCGGGTTATCTACCATCTCTTGCTGTATATGCTCTACGAGCGCCAGCAGGGGCAACTGGAGAATCTCAATTGATTGTATTATCTGAGGAGACAGTTTCAGTTTTTGCTGAAGCTGCGGTAATAAGGACGATTGCATTTTCATGAAACATCACCTTCCTTAAAAAAAAACGACTTTAAACCCCCGGCATCTCGCTTCTGCCACTAATGGCGTCGGCAACAATCGCCGTATTTGCGTACTCAAGATAACTTCCGGTCGGCAGTCCACGCGCAAGCCTTGTAACACGGACCCCCGGGGCATGCAATTGTTTATGGATATACAAAGCGGTTGCATCTCCCTCCATGTTCAGATTCGTGGCCAGGAGAACTTCTCTTACGTGATCTGCCTTCACCCGCTGCAAAAGTTTTTCAATTGTCAGGGATTCGGGGTGAATCCCCTCCAGTGGCGAAATATGCCCCTGGAGTACATGATACAGGCCACGGTATTTCCCCGTCTTTTCTATCGTCAGAAAGTCCGCAAGTTGTTCTACCACACAAATTGTGGATCTGTCCCTTGACATATCGCTGCAAATGTGGCATGGATCATTTTCCGAAATAGTGAAACAGTTCGAACACGTCCTGGCAAGCTTTTTTACATCTCTGATGGCATAGGCAAGCTGCATGGCATCTCCTGTTTGCAGCCTTAAGATATGACACGCAAGACGCTCTGCCGTTTTCTGCCCAATACCAGGCATCTTGCCGAATTCATTGATGAGTTTTATTACAGATTGCGGATACGCATTCAAGATGAAAACCTCTTAAAGCACTTTTGCAGCAAATTCCGTCAATTACATACCCCCAAACAGTCCCTGAATACCGGGTATATTTAAACCGCCGGTAAGCTTTCCCATCTCAGACTGGTAAAGTTCCTGCGATTTCTTGAGCGCTTGTGAAACGGCAGAAAGAATGAGGTCCTCAAGCATCTGAACATCTTTTGGATCTACCACCTCCGGATCGATCTTAATCGAAAGAATCTCTTGCTTCCCGTTCATATGCACCGTGACCATTCCACCGCCGGAACTGGCCTCCACGACGCGTTCCTTCAGATCATTTTGAATCTCTTCCATCTGCTTTTGCATTTTTTGCGCCTGTTTTTGCGCCTGTTTCATCATTTCCGCAATATTGCCAAAACCTTTCATCGTGTTGACCTCCTCTATTTATTTATCTTGACGACATGTCCGCCAAAAATGTCCACGGTCTTTTTTACTGCCGGTTCTGAAAATACCGGATCGACCGATTGCAGATCAGGAGAGCTGTGAGCCGGGAATACATTTGCCTTCTTTTTTTCGGGACTTCCGTTTTTGGATATCACGAGTTTTAGCCTCACATCTTCCTGTACTATCTCTTTGGCGCACTGCTCGATAAGTCTTTTTTCTTCGGCGTGATCAAGTTTTTCCTTGTGAAAGGAACAATTCCCGGGAAATTCGATGGTAATTTCTCTCTCTGTGAATCCCACACATCGACCTTCCTTCAAAAGCGCCCAGGTGGACTTTTTTTTGCCCTGGATTGAGAGAAGGATTTTCTCCCAGGTGTTTTTTCCGTCGGACAGGTTTTCGAAATCAATGCCTTTCCTTGCTGCCGGTTCCGGTGTCATTTGCGGGGTATCGGATTTTTGAACCGGCGCTATTTCTTCATTTTTTTCCGCCGGTTCGCTTTTATGCCGGATGAGTCTCTCTTCCAGTAATGCAATCTTCTCGGCAATTTCATTTAATGAGCCGATCGATTCCATCCGGCACAGTTTGATTACCGCCATCTCCAGCACAATGCGCTGTAAGAGAGAATCCGTCGACCGCATTTTTGCATCCGTGAGGGTTTGGGCCATATACATCAGCGTATCACAGGAAAAGGATTTTCCGTATCGTTGTGCGAAAGTGGCGTTCAACTCAATCCACGTCGACTCCTGGCCGCAGGAAGAAAATATCAAAAGATCCCTGACGCATGAAAGCAACTGGTCGATAAATTCCCCCGGGGTCTTTCCTTCCGTTAAAACCTCATCCACAATCCTCAAGGCAGAGGATACGTTCCTTTTTACAAAGCTGTCGAACATACCCTGTATCTTGTCTTCGTCAATGCAACCCAGGACAAAGTTTACATCTTCCGGAGATATTTTATCCTTGCAAAATGAAAGGAGCTGATCCAGCGCCGACTGGGAATCCCGCAACCCCCCCCGGGCATGTCTTGCAATCATGTGAATAGCGGCGGGCTCAGCCTGCACACCTTCAGTCTTGCAGATATCCGAAAGCCGTTTTTCGATATCGCGGACGGAAATATTCTTAAAATCAAATCGCTGACACCGGGACTGAACGGTTTCGGGAAGCCGATTGGCCGCCGTTGTGGCGAAAATAAACTTAACGTGTGCCGGCGGTTCTTCGAGTGTCTTCAAAAGGGCGTTGAACGCCTCGCGGGTGAGCATGTGAACTTCATCGATGATGTAAATTTTATACCGGGCCCTGGACGGGGCATAGCCAACATTTTGTCTGATGTTTCTCACCTCGTCGATTCCCCGGTTGGATGCGCCATCAATTTCCAAAACATCGATGTCGTTGCCATCGGAGATACACCGGCAAATATTGCAGACATTGCAGGGAGTATCCGTGGGTCCGTGCTGGCAATTGAGCGCCTTTGACAGTATCCGCGCCATTGAAGTCTTTCCCACCCCCCGTGGCCCGGCAAGCAAATAGGCATGGGCAACCCTGTCGGAGCGGATGGCATTCCTGATCGTCTCTACAATGGGTCCTTGCCCTACCAGATCCTCAAAGGTCTGAGGACGGTATCTGCGGGCTAATACAACATACGACATTAACGGTCACTCCGATAACCCATTGAATGCAATTTTACACCATAATTCATGAGAATTATCCCGAAGGTTTTTCCTTTCCTTGCGATTAATTATACTCTCTCCTCTGCCCTATATCAATACCCTTTCTCCCGCCACATTTCCGGGGGCTCTGAAAACCAGAGAAAGGATCGGACGTATTACCGTCGGGAGGTGCAGAAAAGGCCGTGCACTTTTTTCCGTTCCCATTTCCATTAGCCTATCCATGCAGTAAGCTCAGGCCAGACTGGCTCACGGCACATAAGGATCAATGCTTATGGCTGCTTGCTTCCGCACCTGACCAGATTCACACAATCTCTTATTGCATGAGATCCGGCCCTCATCACCACTTACATTGATAAAGCTAATAGTCTGTGAGCCCTCGAAAAAGCGATCGATCCTGCTATAGCGGGTTGCAGGCTACAGGGAACCGCTAGCTCCCCATCTAGCACGGCCAATTACAACAAAACTGGCGGAGAGGGCGGGAGTCGAACCCGCGATACCGATTTTGTCGGTATACGCGCTTTCCAAGCGCGCTCATTCGGCCACTCTGACACCTCTCCCCCTATTCATAAAGTTTCAGTCTCATACTGCAACGAGAACGCTCGGGACAGCATTGGAAAGTTATGAGGCAGGAGGTTGAAGCATTCTCGTCTTCCCCATTTTCACCTTCAGGGGAGTTTTACGGTAAAAGATACATATCACATACCCTTTTTGGTGGCGGAGAGGGTGGGATTCGAACCCACGTCCCGCTATTATGCGAGAAACGGTTTTCGAGACCGTCCCGATCAACCACTCTGGCACCTCTCCCCCCTCGCGGTTCAAACGGTTTAAACCGATACGTTATTTAATACGGCAGTTTTCCCAAAAGAATTTTTGTAACAAATCCCTGCATTCACCGGCAAGGATATCGGGTATAACTTTTAGGCGATGGTTAAATCTGGGTTCCTGAACAAGATTCATCACTGATGTGCATGCCCCTGCCTTTTTATCTGCAGCCCCGTAAACAAGCATATCAACCCTTGACTGTACTAATGCGCCGGCGCACATTGCGCAAGGTTCCAGGGTCACATAGATCGTTGCACTGGTCAAACGCCAGTTCTGCAAATAAGCGGCTGCCTGAGTTATTGCTATCATTTCGGCATGTGCTGTTGGGTCATTGAGCATCTCACGCTGGTTATGGGCGCGGGCAATAATACGGTTCTCGTAGACAATCACAGCCCCAACTGGCACCTCGTCCTTTTCTACGGCCTTTTCTGCCTCACCAATAGCCTGCCTCATGAAATATTCGTGTCTATCGGCAGTTTCAAACATCTTTGGAATTACCTGTTTACCCGTTAAGTGAAATTTTAAAACGCGCCCAGGAGGATTTGAACCTCCAACCTCCGGATTCGTAGTCCGTGACTCTATCCAATTGAGCTATGGGCGCAGAATTATTGTAAATATTTATTTTCCAAGTGTTTATAAACCGATATCTCCAAAAGTGTAAATTTTTAAAAAACAACCTCTTGTGCCAAATTTGGCGCTTTTTTATTGTTTTTCCATTTTTGATTATACATTCAAACAAGATTTTTACAAGAGAAAACAAAATAAGCAACCTTTCCCTTTGTTCGTCTGATCGATGGGCTTAAATTCATATAGAAAAGATAAATAAGCACAAACTTGGCTTTGCTTGAATAGGAATTGAAACTTTTAAAAATTCGTTCACTACGGTCTTCGGCTGCCCTTGGAGTTAAAAATTAAGACCATGTGGTAGAGGTGTGTAAGCCGATAGGCGACAGGGCATAAGTATATCAAAAACCATTGTCAAGGCATAATCCCTTTATCCTTAAAACTTACAAAACGCTCGTTTCCGATAATAATATGGTCCAAAACCTTTATGCCGACAATGTTTCCTGCCTCAATCAGCCGTTGTGTTATCTGGATATCTTCCTTGCTTGGCTCCGGATCGCCTGAGGGATGGTTATGCACAAAGATCACAGAGGCCGCAGACTCCTTTATCGCCGGATTGAATACTTCCCTCGGATGGACAATGCTGGATGTCAGGCTGCCGGAGGAGATGGTTAATTCTTTCATGACACGGTTTTTATTGTCGAGTAAAACGACCAAAAAGATCTCTTGCCTCCTTTCCCTCAAACGTTCGTGGAAATGACGAAAGATATCGTTGCTGCATTTAAATTGCTGGAGGGGCTTTACCGAGATGGTGGAAAAACGTTTTGCAATGGCCAATGACGCCTTGATCTGGGCTGCACGCGCCGGGCCAATCCCCTTTATTTTGCACAACTCACCGACGGAAGCCAGACCCAGCCTTCGAAAGTCTCCGTATTCCGAGAGGAGCTTTTTGGCTAAATCAACCGCGCTGTAATTTGTGGTGCCATCGCGAATGATGATACCCAGGAGTTCTGCATCTGTCAGGTGTTCATCGCCGCTTTGGATGAGTCTTTCCCGGGGTCTTTCGTGGGTAGGAAGTTGCTTGATCGTAGGACGTTTCTTCTCTTCCTTCATAAATATATCCCGGCGCTAAGTGGCCGTTCACGGAGAGTGCATGGCAGTCCCCTAAAGAAAAAGGGCAAAGGGGTTGTTTGCCGCATATATTTTAACCCGGCTGAGCTGTTGCTTTTTTCCGATAGAATTATACCGTATGAATTGCCCCTGTCAAGACAACGGTTTTTGCGCCCATTTTAAATAAAAAATATTTGATTAAACATCCCCCCTTGTTTATAGTAACACTGGATACAGGAATAATTCTTTAGGAGATTTACCTATGCACAGCCGGAATTCGGCAATGCCTGAAATTCAACCCGTTCCTTCATCGTTTCTGCACCCTGATGATTTGTGTAACTCATTAATCAAAAAGGCTGTTGAACTCGGCTGTGAACGGGCAATTATTATTCAGACCAACACAATTGCGGTTGGACGATGGGTACAATTAAAATGCAAATACGGATGTGAAGAGTACGGGAAAAAACTCACCTGCCCACCCCACTCGCCATCGCATGAAGACATGAGGGAAATCCTCAGGGAGTATAATACGGCGCTGCTTCTCCACGGCCGCCTGAGCTGGCAGATGCGGTACATTGCCGCAGAGATCGAAAAACTGGCATTTTCTCTGGGATTTTATAAGGCCTTTGGACTCGGGGCAGGTCCTTGTAAATTGTGCGAAGGTTGTGAAACCAGCGCATCATGCATTCGTACCATGGAAGCCAGACCTTCCATGGAGGCGTGCGGTATCGATGTCTATCAGACGGCAAGAAATCATAACTTGAAAATAGAAACACTGAAAAACAGCAACGAAGAGGCTAATATATATGGCCTGGTCTTGCTGGAATAAATTTGTTAGGGAGGGGAAATTATGATGGCAGATATCATCAGTAAGGCAATCAACCTCGGTTTTGGGGCATTGATTGTGACGAAAGAGAATGTTGAAGAACTCATTGATGAAATGGTAAAAAAGGGAGAAATCGGGAAAGATGAAGCAAAGACGCAGGTGAATGAATTATTTAAAAAACTTTCATCAAGCAAACAAGAAATTGTATCTATGATCGAAAAGATTGTGGAAAATGTGCTCCACAAGCTAGACATACCAACGCGGAATGAACTCCAGCAGATGCAGAAAAAACTTGAGGAGATTATAAAAAGGCTGCAATCAAGGGAAGATCAGACGTAGTCTGTATGAGAAAACCCGCCTGTTTCCACTAGCCAGGCTTTGGGAAAACGAGTTAAGCCATGCAACTCAGAAAAATAGGCCAGAAGATTCGGGACATACGCCGTTTTAATCAAATCCTCAGGATATTAACCAAGCATGGCTTTGGTTTTGCCATCCAGCAACTTCATCTGCAAGATCATGTCATTGGCAGGGGCATTATCAAAACCCGGCTGTTGCGCCGTTTTTCAGAACCGGCGGAATCCCGGGCAGTCCGGCTCAGAAAGGTATTGGAAGAACTCGGTCCCACGTTCATAAAGTTCGGACAGATCTTGAGCGTGCGGCCGGACCTGATTCCTTTAGACCTCTGCAATGAACTGAGCAAACTTCAGGATAGCGTCCCTCCCTTTGGTTACGAAGAGGTCAAAAAGCAGATAAAGGATTCCCTGGGAAGCTATCCGGACGAATTATTTGTCTTATTTGATCCATTTCCTCTGGCAGCCGCATCCCTGGGGCAGGTGCATCGGGCGCAACTCAGCACAGGAGAGAATGTAGTCGTGAAGGTGCAGCGTCCCGATATCCGCAAAATGATCGAAACGGATATAGATATTCTTTACATCCTTGCCCATCTGTCCGGCCGATATATGCAGGATGTCAAATTTTTCAATCCTGTTGGCATTGTCGACGAATTTTCCAGGGTTATAACAAAGGAGATAGATTTTACCTGCGAAGCGCATAATATCGATAAATTTCGCAAGAACTTTAAGGACAGCCCTACCGTCTATATTCCCAAGGTCTTTTGGGATTACACCAAACCCAGGGTCATTACCATAGAAGAAATCATTGGTATCCGGCTGAACGACTACATAAATCAACCCCATACAACCGAAGAAAAAAAAGCCGTCGCCGCAAATGGCGCCAATGCCGTCCTGCAGCAGATATTCATTGACGGATTTTTCCACGCAGACCCCCATCCGGGGAATATCTTCATTTTGCCGAACAATGCCGCAGCTTTTGTAGATTTTGGGATTGTGGGCAGACTCGATGACGATACCCGGGATGTCATCGTAAGCCTTCTGATTGCGGTATCCATGAAAAATATCACGGGTATCTTAAAGGCGCTGGAAATGCTGGGCGCCTTCGTTGAGGAAGAGGAATCTGTGCGAGAGTTTAAGCATGATATCAGCGATTTTTTGGAACGGTATTATGACATTCCTTTGAAGCAGGTTGAAATCTCCACAATACTTCCCCAGGCCGTCGATTTAATGACACGACACAAATTAAAGATACCACCCCAATTCCATATCTTAATCAAGGCGCTCGCCACCATAGACGGCGTTGCCCGGCAGTTAGACCCGGAATTTAATACAATAGCACACACCAGACCCTTTGTAGAAAGACTGCTGCGCGAAAGGTACGATCCGAAACGCATCTTCACCGAGGTCACATCGTATTCATCGGAACTCCTGGATATTTTGAAAATAATTCCCAGAGATACCTATGAAATTGTTAAAAAGATAAAAAGGGGCAAGTTAAAAATCGAATTTGAGCACCAAGGGCTCTCGAAATTCATATCTGAAATGGACAAATCCAGCAACCGGATTTCATTTAGCCTGGTCATCTCCGCCCTGATTATCGGCTCTTCCCTTATTATTATGGCCAACAGAGGGCCCCTGGTCTATGGCTTCCCGGTACTTGGCATTCTTGGATTTGTCTTTGCGGGTATCCTTGGACTGGGGCTGACAATAGGCATTTTGAGATCCGGACGGTTGTGAAAGTAAGTGGTAGGCAGTTGAGGGTTGGCAATAAAGGATCAAGAGTCGCATCTTAATTCATAAATAATTGTCCAGAAATATAAACAGGATACCGATAAGTTAGTTATTTTTGGATAAATGAAATCTGTTTGATCTTTAATTTCTTAGATAGACTTTAAGGGTTAAACAGAAATTTTTTAGAATGGAGAAAATAGTAACAGATTTTGTCGTAGATATTTGTGTTTTATTTAGTGTACAATAAAAACAAATATCCATAAGTATTAAAAGTTTTTATATATGTTATCAGATTAGGCATAGTTCCTGCAAAAGGAGTGTTAAGAAATGACGAAAACTATCCATGCAATATATGAACATGGTATATTAAGACCATTAGAACCAATTGAAGGAATAAGGGAGAATACAGAGGTTGAAGTAACTATTGCTGTTAAGCAAAAGGAGTTATCTCCTATCCTAAGATTGGCTGGTATATTGAGTGAAGAAGAGGCGAACACAATGTTACGAATAGTGGAGGAAGAGTTTGAGAGGGTAAATCTGGATGAATGGAAGGATTAGCCTCGATACAAATATTGTAATACGTTTGTTTAAGAATGACCCTATAATCACCAAGACACTTGTCACCGTATCAACCTTTTATCTTCCAATTCCTGTAATAGCAGAACTTCTCTTTACTGCCAGAAATTCATCCCGTCAAAAAGAGAATTTAAAAGTTTACAATGAATTTATTGATGTCTGCAATGTATTAAATATGAGGTGCACCCCATTATCAAGACAATGGGGTGCACCTTACAGAAACAATTGTCAAAAAACAAATAATCTAGTGGATAAAAAATGAGAGGTTTTTCTATTTAAAAAAAGTCGCGATACTGAATGGAGAATGATTATTATTGGCCATTATTCACACTATTAGAGAAAAAATTACTAGACAAGAATATGAGTTTACTGTTCCACATTTCTTTGAGGAAATAAAATGAAGAGATTTTTTCCTGTGCTCTTTTTCGTGATTACTGGTAGGAAAACAAACTCAGTACGCACATACAATACGCATCGCCATTATCATTGGGGTCACTAATGAAATCGAATGGAAAAATGCATTGGCATTTCTAAAGGGTCGAGAATAAAAAGGAACAAATAATGGGGAGATGGATATCATGAAACAAACCTTGTTGAAAGTAAAAAATCTGGAAAAATTTATCGAAAAACACGGAGAAGACCCATTTATTTCTCAAAGTATCTCTAAAATGATGGACTATAAAATTGCAAAATATGAAAAGGAAATAAAGAGATTAAATAAAGAATTAAAGGCATTTGAACGTGCTTATAGAATGAAATCATCGGTTTTCTTTAAGAAATTCAGTGAAGGTAAGATTGGAGATAATATGGATTTTATCGAATGGTCATCTATTTATCAGATGCATAATCGATTTATAGAAAAAAAGATTGAGCTCGAAGGCAAAAATAAAAAATAAATGATTGAAAATTATCTCGATGATATAATCCACGAGCTTATAGTAAGTCGTGTCGTTTCTTCCTTTAAAGTATTAAAACGTGAGGTCGGGGAGGAGGATGGTTACATTCGAATAAAATGCAATTTATCAAACGGAGACGTTCTTGAATTTGCTGAATATATACACTTCCGCAAAAATACGATAAATCTTGAGACATATAACTTCCACTGGCAAAGCGCTGACAGCACGTTAGCGAAGAGATGGGACAATGTAAAACACCATAAGGACGTTTCCACATACCCGTATCATCTTCATATTCCTCATGGTAAAGTAATTGAATCCGAGCCAATGAGTCTGAAAAAGATTTTATTGGAAATAGAAAAGACATTGCCTATAAAAGAGACTGAGAAGTAATTCCGATAGAAAGTCATGAGATATCCCCTTTTTTATTTCCTGCAATAAGAACAAACATAGTTATGTCAGAAGCAAATGTATTAGACGACCTTATCGAGTCATTTATAAACTACCTCCTCGTTGAATGCGGTTTGTCCCGAAACACCATTCTCAGTTACAGCCACGACCTGCAAACTTTTACCTCCTTCCTGATTTCTAAAAACATTGCGGACTTTGAGGGCGTCCGTCCCGATACGATAACAAGCTTTATCATTTCTGAAAAAAACCGCGGCCTTTCCATCAACTCCATCACCCGCTCCATTGTGGCCATTCGTATGTTATACAAATTCCTCCTCGCGGAGGGGAAATTGCAGGTGAATCCCTTTGCGGTGATTGATACACCAAAGCTCTGGAAGAGATTGCCGGAATTTATTCCCGTCCATAAGATCGACGGCCTGCTTTCAGTCCCCAATATAAAAACCAAATTGGG
The DNA here is from genome assembly GCA_011525665.1 of Candidatus Brocadia sp. Classification (GTDB taxonomy): domain Bacteria; phylum Planctomycetota; class Brocadiia; order Brocadiales; family Brocadiaceae; genus Brocadia. The sequence goes on along the minus strand of WYAU01000071.1, from coordinate 93,998 downwards.
GATGAGAAATAAGGCCATTCTTGAACTGATGTATGCTACCGGTGCGAGGGTGTCGGAGGTCGTTGCCATTCAACTGGACTGGATTAATCTTGAATACAGTTATGTGAAATGCAGAGGCAAAGGCTCAAAGGAGCGCATCGTACCCCTTGGGACAAAGGCGGTCGAGGCCATTCAAAATTATATAAAAACCGCCAGGCCAAAGATAAAGAAGAGCCAGGACAGTCGTTATCTATTTCTTTCAAAGGCAGGAAGGCCGCTTCGGAGAGAAAATATATGGGTCATTGTAAAGAAGTGTGCCTTGAAAGCAGGCATCCCCGGACACATCTCCCCACACAAGCTGAGGCACTCATTTGCCACTCACTTACTGGAAAACGGCGCCGACTTGCGTTCCGTACAGGAAATGCTGGGGCATGTCAACGTCTCAACCACTCAAATCTATACCCACGTCAGCAAACAACACCTCAAGGCCATCCACCGGCAGTTTCATCCGCGTGCATGAACAACTAACGGTTGCACGGGTATTGCGAAATCGATCACCGTACATTCGTGCACGGTAATTGAGAGGTTGCCTGAGAAGTCATGACGTCTCTTGACGGTGTAAGCGTGTTCAGAGGTTCGGTGACGCTGCGCGAGGTTATCCCGGAGCAGAATAAATAGCGGGAGAAATAAAAAATACCGTTGAGTTCCTCTCCTACCACAAATTGCACAACTGCTTGTCCTGAGTCGGCATCTTCCCAAACTCCTCGGCGGGCAACGGCTTGCAAAACAAATATCCCTGCATCTCGTCACATTTTCTTTGTTTGAGAAAGATGAACTGTTCTTCCGTCTCTACCCCTTCGGCAACCACCTTAAATTTCAGGCTTTGTGCCAGGGCAATAACCGATTCCACGATCACCTTGTCGTTCTGGTCGGTCACGATGCCGTTTACAAAATGCTGACTGATTTTGAGTTTCTTTACAGGAAATCTCTTGAGATAATACAAAGAGGAGAAGCCCGTGCCGAAATCGTCGATGGCTATCTGAACGCCCAGATCGCTTAATTTGCTCAATTTGTGAATAGTGGCTTCGATATCCTGCATGGCGATACTCTCGGTGATTTCCAGCCCGAGGAAATGGGGGTCAAGACCGGTTTTCTGCAATACAGACATAACGGTCTCAACCAGATTGGGTTGCTGAAACGTATGCGCCGAGAGGTTCACCGCAACGCAGAGAGGCTGAAATCCCGCATCCTGCCAAACTTTGCTTTGTGCGCAAACAGTGTACAACACCAATTCATCGATAAAAACGATCAGTCTGGTATTTTCCGATAAGGTGAGGAATTCTTCGGGGTGAATCAGACCCCGATCCGGATGCCGCCAACGCACAAGGGCTTCCATGCCGACGATCTGACCGGTGCCGATATTCACCAGTGGCTGGTAGTATACCACAAATTCCCCGCGGTCCAGCGCACGGCGAAGATTCCTTTCCATGATCATCTTTTCAAAAGATTCGGCGTGCATGGCTTCCGTATAGAATTGATAATTGTTTCGCCCCTGTTCTTTGGCATGATACATGGCGGTGTCGGCGTTCTTCATCAGGGTTTCTGCGTCTCCGCCGTCATTAGGATAAATTGCAATTCCTATGCTGGTAGTAATGTAGAGCTCGTGTTCTTTGATCAGCAAAGGTTGCCGGATGACATCGAGGATTTTTCTGGCAATAGTGCGTATGTCTTCCGCATCGCTAATGCCCAACAATAACAGGGTAAATTCATCGCCGGCAAAACGTGCCACGGTATCTTCTTCCCGTATACAGCTTTTCAGCCTGTTCGCGACTTCATGGAGCAACATATCCCCCGCGGTATGTCCCAGCGTGTCATTTATACCCTTAAATCTGTCCAGATCCAGAAACAAAACGGCAAGCAGTTCGTTGTTCCGGTGTGCATGGGCTAACGACAGGGCCAGGCGATCATTAAACAATATGCGGTTGGGAAGAGAGGTAAGGGAGTCATGAAAGGCCATGTGTTTGATTTTTTCCTCCATCCATTTACGTTCGGTGACATCGTTCACCAGCACAACCTCGGCCCGCCTCCCCGCAAAGGTTATCGTATGTGAGTTGGTTTCAACGTAAATGATATTTCCATCCTTTTTCCGGTGCCTCCAAATACCCGCCATATCGAATCCCGTGGTAACCTTTGATACACTATCAAGGAGGGTGGGGATATCATCAAAAGGACGAATGTCCTTAACCGTCATTGCAAGAAATTCTTCGTGTGAATAACCATAGTGGTGAATAGCCGCGTTGTTGACGGCAAGGAAAGTGAGCGTTTCTAGATCGTACACCCACATCGGATGAGGATTGCTTTCGAACAAGAGCCGGTACTGTTCTTCACTATCATACAGCGCCTTTTCGATTCGTTTACGCTCTTCGATCTCTAAACGAAGTTCTTCATTTACCCTCATCAGTGCCGTTGTTCGCTCCGTCACGCGCTGTTCCAAAGATTCGTTGAGCGTCCTCAGATCTCTTTCCAACTGCTTGCGCTCGGTAATGTCCTGAACCGTTCCGTTCATCTGAATCGCCCTGCCCGTATCGTCAAAAATAACCTCAGCCTGTTCATGAACAATGTGTACCGAGTTGTCCGGCAAAACTATGCGATGGTCGATATTGTAAGGTTTTCTTTCGTATAATGCCTCATGGACGGATTTTTTTACAACTTCTCTGTCATCGTCATGCACGAAACCAAGAAAAGCCGTGTACGTCGGACAAAATGACTGTGGCGCAAAACCAAAGATGCGGTACACCTCGTCGGACCAGAACAATTCATTTTTTTCAATGTGCCACTCCCAATTCCCCAGGTGAGCAATTCTTTGTGCGTTGGCAAGGCTTGCCTCGCTTTTCCGTAGGGCCTCTTCCGCCCGCCTGCACCGCCGGCGTTCTTTCACCTCGATTAATTCCCGCTCGATAGCCGGAACAAGCCGCGCCAGATTATCCTTCATAATATAATCATGGGCGCCGGCTTTCATAGAAGAGACCGCAAGATCCTCCCCTATAGAGCCGGAAACGACAATAAACGGAATGTCCTGTCCGCTGAGTTGTAACTGTGTCAGTGCCCCGATTGCGCTAAAGAACGGCATATAGTGGTCTGCGAGAACGACGTCCCATTCCTGTTTTTCGAGCATCATCTTCATGGCTGCTGCCGTTTCAACCCGCTCAAATGTCGGTTCATAGCCTCCGCGTCGCAACTCGCGAAGCATCAATTCGACGTCGTCCATCGAATCGTCTACAACCAACACGCGGAGTGTTTTTTCCATTTAATGCCTTCCTCCCCTGTTTACTGGAGATTTGTTCAGGAGAAGCCAATAAATCCCCAAACGTCCCACTGCCTCGGAGAATTGGGCAAAGTCCACCGGTTTTTGAATATAGCTATTAGCGCCGAATTTGTAACCGTCAACCACGTCCCTCTCCTCGCTTGAGGACGTGAGGATAACCACCGGAAGCTGTTTTGTTCGCTCATCAGCGCGCAGTCGTTGCAAAACTTCCAGACCATCCACCTTTGGCAGTTTCAAATCCAGCAGCACAACCTCTGGCAGTTTGTCACTGTCCCGGCCGGCATACTTGCCTTTGCCAAAGAGATAATCGAGCGCTTCGGCCCCATCGCCTGCGACCACCACCTCGTTCATAACGTTGTATTTTTTAAATGCACGCAGCGTCAGTTCAACGTCGTCCTGATTGTCTTCTACAAGCAAGATAACTCCGGATTGCGCGTTTGAGACGGTGCACTGCTGCAGATTTACCATAATTGCATTACCTTGCCATATCAAGAGGGATGGTGAATATGGCCGAAATTATCGTGAAAGTCACAAATGTATACGAAACGGTTGACTGTGTAACGGTCAGACGCTTTATCGGTTGATTTCCCGAAAAACGGGTTTTTAACCATTGCGCTCCCAAGCGGTCAGACTTCGCCAAATAACAATTTACCCCGTTCCGGGATATTTCGCCGCCGTCGGTGTTGAATGTCACAAAACGGGAATACAAGGGACGTTTAAATAATGTTGACGCCCCACAATATAACACAAGGAGGTTTATTTGGCCCGGTCTGCCAGTTTGGGAACGAGCGGGCAAAATCAGGCCGTCAAAGGCAGCTACATTTTTGCTGGTTCAATCGCCTCCTCCCCGATTGAACCGAAATTTTGGCTTGAGTCCATACCGCAGCACAGCTGTTGAAATTCCTTGCAATATAAAATTTTAAATTATTGTTTCCCGATTTGCAATCTCAAATCGTAAAGGAGAACGTTGCGCCCTGGTCTACTGCGCCTTCACCCCAGATTTGTCCGCCATGACGATGGATAATGCGCTGAACGGTAGCCAGTCCGATGCCCGTGCCCTCAAACTCGGTTGTCGGGTGCAGGCGCTGAAATGCGCCGAAGAGTTTGCCGGCGTACGCCATATCAAATCCGGCGCCATTGTCACGCACAAAATACACCGGTTTTCCGTCATGTTGTTTCACACCAAGCTCTATGATTGTCTGTGGGCGCTTACGGGTAAACTTCCACGCATTGCCGAGCAGGTTCCTGAGCGCAATCTGCAACAAATGCGGGTCGCCGTTGACGACTAATTTTTCCGCAAGGATAAACTCCGCCCGGCGTCCCGGCTCGGCTTCCTGAAGCTCCAATGCGATCACTTTCGCCAGTGCGCTCAGGTCGATCTTCTTGCGGTGCATTTCACCGCGTGTTATACGGGAAAGATTCAACAGGTCATCGATAAGCTGCCCCATATGCCTGCTGGCTGCGCACACCCGCTGGAGGTAGTTTTTGCCCTGGGCGTCCAGCTTGTCAGAGTAGTCTTCCAGCAGCGCCTTGCTGAAGCCATCGATGCCCCGCAACGGTGCACGCAGGTCATGCGATACCGAGTAGCAGAACGCTTCCAGCTCTTTGTTGGAGGCGGTAAGCCGATTCGTGAGATACTCAAGATGATCGCGTTGCTTCTTCAACTCTTCCTGCGTCCGCTTGCGTTCGGTGATGTCTTCCTTAATTGCGACGAAATGGGTAATGACACCATCGGGGTTTCTGATTGGTGAAATGGATGCATACTCCCAATAAAGCTCGCCGCACTTTTTCTTGTTATGAAATTCCCCTTCCCATTCTCCGCCGGCGGTAATGGTATCCCAGAGGCATTTATATTCTTCGGGCGGTTTCTCGCCTGATTTTAGGATACGGGGGTTTTGGCCGATCACTTCTTCCGGCGCGTAACCGGTTACCCTGCTGAATTTGGGATTTACGTATTCGATCTTGCCTTGTACGTCAGTGATTACAACTGAGCATGAGCTTTGCTCGACTGCATTGAATAGCTTGCGAAGCTCTTCCTCTGCCCGCCTGCGCTCTGCGATTTCCGACTTCAGATCGTTGTTTGCCTTTACCACTGCCGCTGTTCGCTCTGCTATGCGTTGTTCCAGAGAGTCGTTAAGCACCCTCAGCGCGTCCTCTATCCGCTTGCGGTCGGTGACGTCCCGAAAGATGCCCATGAGGTATGTTTTTCCGTCAAAAGTTAGGAGAGAGGTGTTAATGTCAGCATAAAAAACCGTACCGTCCTTTTTTTTCACAGGGATATCTTTCGCCAATGCAGTTTCACCATGCGACTGTTTTTCAAACTCTTCCCGGACAAAAGGCAGGTCTTCCTTTGGATGAATATCCGCGATTCCTAACGTGTTAATTTCTTCTGCAGGGTAGCCAAGCATGTTGCAAATTGCCGTATTGCCCGTATGGAATCTTTTGGTTTCTGTATCGGCAATCAGTATTCCATCTGTTGCATTGTCAAAAATAGTTCTGAATCTTTGTTCGGATTCCTTCAATATCTCCCCGGTACGCTTGTGCCCGCTGATTTCTTCCTTGAGTTTCCCGGCCATGGCATTAAAACTCACGGCCAGGGCTCCAATTTCATCCTTGCGGATTACTTTTACTCTGTAATCCAGCTCTCCGCCTGCAAATCTCTCTGCTGCGTCCTGTATATCCCTGATGGGATTTGACGTTGAAACTGCAAAGGAAATTCCCAGGCCGGTGACCGCCACAGAGCTAACTACGCCAAAAAACAACGCAACAAGACCCAGTCTCTTTAAGGGCGCAAATGCCTCTGCCTTGTCTATTTCAGCCAAAAGCGTCCAGCCGTATTCGGGTAAATATCTTGAGGCGCCAACAACAGTCTTTCCCCGGTAATCCCGGTAGATGCCAACCATCTCTTTCCCCTCCTCGACAAGCTTGCGGACCGGTTCCGTGTCCACGACCAGAGGGGGGGCGGCGTCATCGAAAAATCTTGACTGGGTAAGCATTAACCAGTCTTTACTCACCAGATATACTTCACCGCTTTCTCCCATTCCTATGCGGTTCGCTGTAATCTCATTCAGGGCAGAAAGGGAATATGCATTGATGATGACACCAAGCGTTTCAATCCCGCCTCCTGCTATGATTGGAGCTGAAATAAATATGCACTTTACATCGAGGTCGGGGGAGTAATGTATCGGGCCAATGTGCGCTTCTCCGCAACCCCTTTGTATACCCTGCTTAAATACATCCTGACCGGAAAAATCCTTACCGATTAACCTCCCATCGGTGGATGATACGACTTTCCCGTTCTTGTCTACAATCGCTATTGCACTGAGGTGCCGGTTGAGCGGTAGTTTTTGCTTCGCAAGGTATTTGTTGAGGCGAACTACCGCATCCGGGTGAGAATTTCTTCCCCGCATGATCGACTCGAAACGCCTTCGGATAAATCCATCGGTGCTGAAGTCTGCCGCGCGTATCCCGATCCTCTCCATAAAAGAGATGACGTGCAACTCTCGTGACTCTGCAATTGCCTTCAAATCCTCAAAAATCCGATACTGTAAGGCGTTTTTGGCGTGAAGGTAAAATATCGTTGTCGTTAGCGCAATAGGGATAAGCGAGATACAAAGTGCAAAGGCAAGCAATCTGCTTTTAATAGATAAAAAGGGATTCATCTTTTGTAAAAACTGTTGTTCCACATGTTTTTGTTGGCCTGAGGCCTAGCCTCGCTCATTATTGCAAAGCAACGCCTGATAGAATATTCAATGCTTTACTATATTCGTCCAGCGCTTTTCTTATTTTCCCGCTTTGCACGTACAGGTTTCCCAGATAACGATGGATAGTGTATGAATCCGGCGTTAATTCAGCGGCTTTCTTCAGTGCAGCGATCGCCTTGTCGTCTTCCCCCTTTTTTGAATGCAGCCACCCCAGGCACAGATAGGCTTCGGTATAATCGGATTTTATTTCTAAAACGTCCATTACCTCTCTGAATTTTTGTTCACGGGAAGGCACCCTTGCTTTAATCCAGCCATAACTTTTCGTTGCGTCGTTATTTTCCGCGGATTCAACAATCATGTTACACACCGCTATCGCTTCATTTATCATATCCTGGGAGGCAAAGAGAAAGGCCGTCAGCGCCCGAATTTCTGGGCTGCCGTGTTCTCTGCGGATCACCCACTCTGCCAGATCCTTCGCTTCTTCGATCAAATCGCATTGCACATACATCCACCCTAGAAGCACGGGGGCATGAACGTCGTCCGGATACAGAGAAAGGATCTCCCTGCATGTTTCAATCGCTTCATCTATTTCAGCATTTTTAGCATATGCGGTTGCAAGCAGCCAATATGCCTTCTTGTTTCCGGGATATACCTTGATGGCATTTCTTGCCACAGCTATTGCCCTGTCAATGACGCCGTTGTTGACGCAGCGTTCCCCCTCCGTAATGAGACGTCCGAAGATGCCGTCTCTTGTATTTATTGCCTCCTGCAGCACAGATATGGCCTCGTCGAACATCCCATTGACGGCATAAAAGCAACCCAGGTAAACGTGTAATTCCACCCGGCCGGGTTCAACGGATATCGCCTTTTGTATGTCTGCAATGGCGAGTTCCGTTATCCCCTTCACTGCACGGGTACAGGCCAATCTAATATAGGCTTCCACGCAATCAGGTTTAAACGTCAAAACTTCCTCGTATTCGAGTATGGCCTGGTCAATTACGGAAATTGCTTCTTTTCCGTCGCCACATGATTCTCTTGTGCGGTAGCCGTATTCCAGATTTAGCGCTTTTTTATACTCCTTTACGGCGTCTCCCAGCCTGCCCTGCTGCACATAGCACAATCCCAGCACTTCATGTGCGATGGAAAATCCGTCGATCCAAACAATCAGGTCTTCAAAATTTGCAGTAAACTCCTTCATCGCAGCAGGAATGTCTTTTACCATGGGATAGTCAAATGGTAACCTGTGAAGGTTTGGGTCAATCTGCAAGACCTTTTGAAATGCCTTTACTGCATCAGGGATTAATCCCCTTTGACTATAAGCCCATCCGAGATACGCATGAACTTCCCCGTTATCCGGATAAAGCCCGGCTATTTTTTCCAGTCCCGGAACAGCGCGGTCGATTAACCCTTTTTCCACAGAGTGTTTGGCTTGTTCGTACAGTGGTTTTTCCCACATGCGGAGAGAAGATGTTTTTCCGTCTGGTTCTCCTGTGGCATTTGAGGAAAAAAATAGCCCTTGTATAACAAGGGCTATAAGAAGAACCTGCGCCGATTTTACGAGGGAGATCATATAGTTATATCCTTTTAATATCCTTTTAAACCGCCTGCTGAAACAAATTCAGGATAAGTTGGCGTCATATGCTCGGAAATATCCAGTCCCATGGTCTCATCTTCTTCGCTCACACGGCCCAGACCTATGGCTTTTAGTCCCCCAAAAATAATGATCGAGCACAGGCAGGCATAGGCGATACAGATGATAAAACCCAGCGCCTGTATACCGATGTGACAACTCACGCCGTGATAGGCAGGCCGTATAAGTCCCATAACACCGGTTGCAATGCCCCCGATAGCTCCGGCTGTACAATGCACCCCGCATGTGCCAACGGTGTCATCAATCCCTATTTTATCCAGCGACTTCACCACCAGGGGTATAATCCCCCCGCTGATAATGCCAATTACAATGGCAAAACCCGGATGGGTGAAGCCGACACCCGCACAAATAGACACCATACCGGCTATTGCCCCGTTTCCCGTGGTGAGCGGATCTGGTTTCTTGTTAACCAGCCATCCGCCGAACATCGCTCCAAGGATGCCACCCGCCATGCTCATGGTGACATTGATCGTAGTTGTGGGTAAATCGTTGACAAGAATATCGATCATCTTCCGTGCCGTCACCGTCGTGGTTGGTTCACACAACGATCCCAGCAGGACCGACCCGACATTAAACCCGTAAAAACTTACACAGAGTATAAAAACGCCCAGCATCATTTGTGAAACATTGTGTCCCGGAATGGTGTAGCATTCTCCACGGCCAAACTCAAAGAGCCATGTCTTTTTGCTTGTGCGTGCGTATTTCTCAAACCGCGGGCCAACAATCATTGCGGCCATAAGGGCAGTCAGGCCGCCTTGAAAATGCACCACAACGGAACCGGCATAATCCACATAGCCCCACCGCAGTAACGGCCCTGCCGACCATGCCATCCACCCAAAAAACGGATACATAAACCCGCAATAGAGAACCACGTAGATAAGATATGCCTTAAAACTGAATCTCTCCGCTATGGAGCCAGAAGCAATGGAGCAGGAAACAAGACAAAACCCCCACATGGTAAACCAGTGCCCGTAAACATTCAATTTGTCCAGATTTCCCGGATCGGTTACTCCGAGAAGGCAGTAATTCCAGTTGCCGGAAAAAATGGCGAATCCAAACAACCACCAGACCAGCGTGCCCAACCCGATATTCGCGCAGACTTTCATATAGACATGGGTGGCGTTTTTCGACCGAACCTGTCCGCTTTCCAGAAAAGCAAAGCCTGCCTGCATAAAAAAGACCAGTATCCCTGTGATAATTAACCATAACATATACACAATAAGAATAATATCTCTTGCCAATATGTCCACCATCGGGGATTCTCCTTCCACCAAACACAGCACTCGCAGATGTATTGAATTTATTAAAGGGCTTTTGTGTTTCCCTATACTACCAGTATTCAGGAAATAATCAATAGAATATTAGACGGCATTTTTCGTCTCCGCAGATTAATTAAAGTTCCCGGATTATTTCACGGAATTCGTTTTTATTTCATTGAAATGCAGACAAAATAAAGGTACGATCTGAAAATAAGTTCTTCGTTTTTTCTTCTCAAAAGCCTTTACTTTCTGCGTGTATTGCATCTCAGAGGTAGAACCATACGTGTCATGTTAGAAGCAACAAAAAATGGGGAAACCGCACTAAATCGCCGGAGATTCCTGTACTTCACGGGATGGGGTTTTATCGGGATATTTTTCATAGCGCTTGTCGGCGGAGTTCTGAGGTTTTTCTTTCCCAGGACTATTATTGAGCCGGCAACAAGATACAAGATTGGGTATCCTTCCCAGTACGCTCCGGGGGTAAGTGAAAGGTTCAAAAAGCAGTTCCGGATTTGGATCGTCAGGGAAGCCGACATGCTGTATGTAATTGAGGCAAAATGCACCCATCTTGGCTGCACCCCGAACTGGCTGGCATCTGAGGGCAAATTTAAATGCCCTTGTCATGGAAGCGGGTTCACCCCCGATGGAATAAACATTGAAGGTCCCGCTCCGAGACCCATGGAGAGATTTAAGGTTGCGCTGGATTCTGACGGACAAATCGTTGTCGATGCAGGGGTGCGGTTCCGGGGAGAACGTGACGAGTGGGACAAGCCCGGGGCGTTCCTAAAGGTGTAAATGAAGAAGGGGGGTTACAAAATCCCATGGATTCGTTTTGGTATCAGTCCTTAACAAAAATAATTTAGCGCAACCTTGAGTTAACCCTGACAGGGTTGATTAACAAATTTCGTGCTTCGGATCCGGCATATAAAAGAAATTTTTACGAAGTGATACTCTAAAGGCAGAGGTAAAAATGATTCATAGATCCAAGAAAAAGTTTTTGGCAAAATACAAAACCATGCTGAAGGAAAAAGGCGTATTTGCCGTGCTCAGGGATGTAGTGGTAAATTCTCAGGTCTGGAAGTCTGTCTTCAGGCACACCTTCGCCGACACGCCAAAGAACCGTATGCTCAAGGTCGTTTCTAACGTCTTTATGCACCTGCATCCAGCCCGGGTAAAGAGACATGCGCCACAGTTGAAATTTACCTGGTGTATGGGCGGTATCAGCTTCTTTTTGTTTTTGGTACTTACGTTTAGCGGCGTACTTTTGATGTTTTATTACCGTCCTACGGTGCATGATGCCTACTGGGACATAAAGGATCTGGAATATCAGGTGCCTTTCGGGGCGTTCCTGAGAAATCTGCACCGATGGAGCGCACACCTGATGGTTATAACGGTGTGGTTCCATATGTTCCGCGTATTTGCAACAGGTTCTTATAAACCGCCGAGGGAATTTAACTGGTGTGTGGGTGTTGTCCTGCTCGTGCTTACCCTCCTTCTCAGTTTTACCGGCTATTTGCTCACCTGGGATCAATTGGGATTCTGGGCTGTGACGGTTGGTACGAATATGGCCAGATCGACACCCTTGCTGGGGCATGAAGGCCCTTTTGGGGAACAACTGGGAATGACGGCATACAATGATATAAGATTTGCGCTCCTGGGTGGTTCGCTGGTAGGCGGGAATGCCTTATTAAGGGCGTACGTGTGGCATTGTATCGGATTACCCCTTATTATCAGCGTATTTATGATGGTACACTTCTGGAGGATCCGCAAAGACGGAGGTATTTCCGGGCCACTATAAGTTTAGTCATGAATGAACACGAATTTACACGAATACACATAGAAGAAAAACTAACGAGGCGAAGCCCCCTATACCTATAAAAAGAGTTTAAAACCACAGATTTCCCAGAGTAGACAGATGCCGGATTATAAAATTTCATAGATTATTTAGTTGCTATCTATGGAATCTGTGTCCTAATTTCAGGAATTTTTAGATGTTTCGGTGAGTCCTCTCGCCGAAACAGAATAACATGGAAAACGTCTGGGCAATTATAACGAAACCCGATAACATCCCCATCGTCGGATTGATAATCCTGCTCCTGTTCTTTACATGGATCACCTTTCAGCAGGCGTTTGAAAACGATAAACGAATAGAACGGGAAAAACAGCAAAAGGGAGAATAGTGTTCCGTGGAATACAAAATAATCAAAGCCGATGACCACTGGTTCAGGGAAAACATCAATTGCCAGTACGCATGCCCTGTCAATACACCGGCCATGAATTATATAGAACGCATCGTTTACGGCGACTTTGATGCCTCTCTGCGCCTTAATTTCATGGCGAACCTTTTTCCTCATATCCTCGGCAGGGTATGTACCCATCCCTGCGAAACCGCATGTCGCCGCGGGACAATTGATAAACCTGTTTCAATATGCGCATTGAAAAGGAGTGCGGCAGAATTCGCCTCTAAAAAGTCCCCGATAAAACCGATACATAAGGAAAAAACGGGAAGACGTATTGCGATAATAGGTTCCGGTCCATCCGGTCTTGCTGCAGCACATGACCTGGCATTCAAGGGACATGATGTTGTTATTTATGAGGCGCTTCCCCTCGCCGGTGGTATGTTAAGCGCGGGTATTCCGCCGTATCGGTTGCCTCGCGATAAGATAGAAGACGCTGTGAACTGGATAAATGACCTTGGGGTCGATATCCGTTTAAACAACCCTGTAGACACACCTGACAAATTCGATGCATTATTAAAGGGGTATGATGCAGTTTACATTGCCACGGGCGCCCATAAATCGCAGATGCTGGACATCCCCGGTGAAGATCTTGAAGGGGTAATGCACGGCGTTACCTTTACGAAAAATGTGAATCTTGGGATAATAAAAGGCGTTCCGGAAAAGGTGGCGGTTGTTGGAGGCGGTTTTACCGCTATAGACTGTGCACGCTCATCCCTGCGGCTTGGCGCAAGGGAGGCGTGTATCATTTACCGCAGGACTTTACAAGAAATGCCGGCCGGTGAAATGGAAGTAAGCATGGCAGAGGAAGAAGGCATAATGATGCACTATCTGACCTCTCCTGTAAGAATAATCGGTGGAGGAGACCGAAAGGTGACACATCTCGAATGTATAAAAAACACGCTGGGCGAACCGGACGAAAGGGGGCGCAGGCGCCCGATCCCGATAAAAGGGAGCGATTTCACTATACCTGTTGACATGGTCATAGCGGCAATTGGTCAATCGCCGGACATCGGATTTCTGTCAAAAAGGTTTGGAATAGAAATCAATCACTGGGGCATGCCAGTTATAGACCCCGAAAGTTTCATGACTACCAGAAAAGGCGTATTTGCAGGAGGAGATTGTATCACCGGTCCCAGGAATATTATTGAAGTGATAGCAGACGGGAGAAAGGCAGCAGTTGCGATACATAGATTCTTAACAGGGGAAGAAAGAAAGGGGTACAAGTTTTATTATAGAAATCAATCACCATCGGAAAGAATGCCTGATTATGATTCCATACCAAGGCAAAGCCAGGATGCCCTTTCCATGAAGGAAAGATGGAATCTGGATGCAGAGGCGGAACTGGGGCTCTCGCGGGAAAATACTGCTAAGGAAGCGGGACGCTGCCTGCTCTGTCATTTTAACATATTTATTGATGAGAAATGTGTGCTCTGCGGCGGTTGTATTGACGTGTGTCCCCACGGGTGTATCTCCATGGTCTCCCGTGAAAACGTCGAGTCTGCTGATGCCTTAAGGGTTGAGACTATCGTTCCTGATGATTGGGATGCAGCCATGGTGATCGACGAGGAAAAGTGTATCAGATGTGGGCTGTGCGTTAAACGGTGTCCCGTAAATGCAATCACCATGAGACGGTTTGCATATACTGAGGAATAAAAAAGGTAATAAGTCCAGAACGAATATACACGGGATTTTCATCGGAAAATAACAACCCGCGGTCATTCTGAGCGATAGTGAAGCAATCCCCCTGCAGAGATTGCTTCGGGCTAGTGCCCTCGCAATGACAACTTTCTTTAAGCGTTTACTATAATAAATATCAATACGAATCAGGGGGATACGGAATATAGTGTCTCTACGTTGAAATTCCAACATATACTTATGAAAACAGGTATAAAAATAGCCATTATTGACGCTATAGCAACTGTTGCGCCAGCCGTTATTCCTGTTGTAATTTCCATGGTAATGAACCAAAATGATAAAAAGACGCAGTCTTTTTGCGCCAAATCCACCTCCGGCGTCTTTCTCCGCTGATATTTGGGGTAAAATAATTATGGAAAAGATAAACAAAAAGACAGAAGAACCTCAAGACAAAGGCAGATACCGGGCACTGGCCTTTATTAAAGGACCTACGCTTGCCAAGGAAAAAGACTTAGAAATATCCGAAAGTGAAATACCCACGTGGCCATATCTGGTAAGAAAAGAGTTCCTGGCGGCGATCATTTGCATGATTATCCTCATGGTGTGGTCTGTCCTGCTGGATGCACCACTTGAGGAGCTCTCTGACCCTGCCATGACTCCAAATCCGGCTAAGGCACCGTGGTATTTTCTTGGGCTTCAGGAAATGCTTGTCTATTTTGATCCATGGATAGCGGGGGTCATTTTCCCCGTGCTTATTATCATCGGGCTGATGGCTATACCATTCGTGGATTTTAATCCAAAAGGGAACGGATATTACACCTTCAGGGAGCGGAAGTTTGCCATGTTTACCTTCTGCTTTGGATTTCACTTCCTGTGGATCGTGCTCATTATCGTTGGCGTCTTCATGCGCGGGCCGGGCTGGCTCTGGTTCTGGCCCTGGCAGGAATGGGAGCCGCATCGGGTCGTAGCTGAAACCAACTACGATATGACCAGCTTCATCGGTGTTAATTCCAAATCCTTCCTGGGTTTTGTTCTCGGTGGTGCAGTTGTAATCGGATATTTTTTCATGGGCATGGCAATTCCCTATCGCATTTTGAAGGCAAAAGGAAGCATGGCATTGGAAAAACTCGGCATTATCAGATATTCCATCGTCTCGTTTCTTTTCTTATCCATGCTGGCTCTGCCTATAAAGGTATTTTTACGGCTTGTATTCCACGTAAAATATATCTGGGTAACACCCTGGTTTAATATATAAATTAGTTGGGTGTTAAAAGGCAAAGCCCAACGACTTTTTTACCCACCCCTCAACCCCCTCCCGGGAGGGGACTAAGGGGGGGGCACTCCCAAGAGGGGTGTTTTTAATCCCCCCTCGAGAGGGGTTACGGGTGTGTAGGCAGTAGCAGAAAGTTTGGAATTCAATGGAAACACGAAAACTATGTTGACCAGCAAAAATCCACGTTTCACAAGAGAAGAGGACAAATCTTACCTGTTAATCTTTGTCGTGGTAAGTTTCATCCTTGTAGGAATTACAGCATGGGTAATTGTAAACGAGACTGTTGACAGGCGACCGTGGAAGAAATACCAGAAACAGTTCTATCGCTTAGAGTACGAAAAAGTTAAGCAGGACTACGAAAAGGAACGGGCAAATTTTGAAAGTCCAGACGTACAGACGAAATATAGAGAGACAAAGAATAATCTGGAACGAGCATGGGAGGAGTTTAAAAAACCATCGATACAAAATGAATACAAGAAATTATCAGAAGAACAAAAGGCACTGAATAGCGAGTTAGAGGCCCTGAAGTTTCAGGCAATAGTTGCACGAAATGAAGGCATGGAGAAGGAATATCTCTATGGAAAGACTCAGAACGAGCAAATCAGGCGCGAGATTGAGGAATTGGAGGAAAAAGGGAGGGAATTTACCGCAAAGATTAGAGATCTGGAAGGCAAACTTGTATCCGTAACAGCAAGGCTGTCCGATCTCAAACACGACATCGACAAATATACGGAAGAGTTAAATGCCTACACAGCAGGTGTGGAAAGATACAAAGCACAGTTAAATACCTTCAAGAAAACCCGCCCCGGCTTGCAAGTATACCAGACATATAGGGAAGATTTAAACATCACCGATCGGTGCATGTCGTGTCATGCGGGTATAGATAGGCCAGAAGATGTGTCTAAAGAACAACCGTTCGCAAGCCACCCTGACCGGCAACTGTATTTGGGCAACCATCCGCCGGAAAGATTCGGCTGCGTGCTGTGCCATGAGGGGCAGGCAAGCGCCACGTCAGATGTGAAGAAGGCACATGGTGAGGTTGAATACTGGCTTACACCGATTTATCGTGGAAAGACGGCCCAGGCGTCATGCATACGATGCCATAATGAAGGCAGGGAAGTAAAAGGTGGCGAATTCCTCTGGAAGGGTAAAAGATTATTTGATGACTTAGGATGCCATGGATGCCATGAAACAACAGGCTTTGGTGAGGATAAAAACAGGATAATCGGCCCAAATTTACGGAATATACGGAACAAGGTAAGAGCCGGATGGATCACCGACTGGATAAAGGCCCCCAAAAAACTCAGGCCTACTACGTTAATGCCCGACTTCAAACTCTCGGATGAAGAATCACGGGCCATAGCTGCATATCTCTGGCAATATGCCGATGAGAAAAAGACCACCGATGAGATACCGGCCTTTAACGAGGAACAATTATCACAGGGTGATTTCCTCTTTGAACAGGTCGGGTGTATGGCATGCCATAGCTATAAAGAAGATGCAGAACGAGGGTTTGCCCCCAACCTCGCACGGATTGGGCAAAAAATAAACTATGGATATCTGGTGGAATGGATCATGAACCCAAAATCAAAAGAGCCCCTCACACGCATGCCCGGCTTCAGGCTGAACCGGGAAAAGGCACATCTCATTGCCACCTATCTGATACAGAAAACAGGCGGGGACACCTTAACGGACTCATTACCGGATGTAAGGTGGCTGGAAGACAAAGAACTCTCACAAACCGGAGACGCATTGATCAAGAGATACGGCTGCTTTGGCTGTCACGAGATAAAAGGCATGGAAGGGCTTGGTAAGACAGGGACAGAACTATCTGCCATCGGGTCGAAACCGGTAACCCTCTTTGATTTTGGATTATTAGAAAAGAAGATCTTAGGCGGGGCGGGGCTTACGCATTTTACGGAAAACGTGGGTAAGGCAAGACAGTCCTGGTTACGGGCAAAACTGCACGACCCCAGGCAGTTTGACGAGGGGAAATATAAAAAACCAGAGGATCGCCTGAAGATGCCTGATTTTGTGCTAAAGGACGAGGAGATAGAGTCGTTGGTCGTACTGTTAACCGGACTGAGAGAAGAAAAATTGCCGGAGAGGTATGTCGCCAGGCTGACAGAAAAAGAGCGGTCGATCGCGGAAGGAAAAAGATTGATTGGAAAATACAATTGCATTGGATGTCACCAGCTTGACCTGGATAGATTGCATCTTGCGGGAGACATAGAGGCGGTGGGGATGATGAAACTGGAAGAGGATGCGGGTGTCTATTTTCAGCTCTGGGAGGATAATGAAAAGATAGGACGTAAGGCAGGCGAAACGGTGTTCATAGACAATCAGCAGATCGTGGATTGGAAAAGGGCTGTTGGGGGTGATATCGCACCCGAAATCATAGAGTACCATGTTGAAAATGAGGGGTTAGTGCCGGAAGAGGCAAGGGTATTCGCACCCCCGTTATTGTACGGCGAAGGCAAGAAGGTACAGCCCGAATGGTTATTCGAGTTTTTAAAGGAACCCTTTGATCTGAGGCCCTGGTTAAATATAAAAATGCCGTCATTCAGCCTGCCGGATGAAGAAGCCACCGGCCTTGCCAGGTTTTTTGCCGAGACAGAAAATGAGGCATATCCCTTCGAATATATAATCGAGACAAAAAAGGAATATATAGGGGCAAAAGAAGCCGTGTCACCGGGCTACCTTTTAGCAGCCAAGAGGTTGTTTGAATCAAAAGATGTGAACTGTATTTTGTGTCATGTGAAAGGGGAAAAGATGCCGGAGGGGGATAAAACCGGCTGGGCGCCGGACCTCCTGCTCGCCAGGCGGAGACTCAAGCCGGATTGGATAAAACGGTGGCTTCTTGATCCGCAATCCATCCAGCCAGGCACCAAGATGCCCAAGTTTTTTAGGGAGGGTGAGTTTCAGGACTACATCCCCGGCACACCGGAAGAACAGGCAGAGGTGATGAAGGATTATCTGATGAATCTGTGGGAATAATACACAGAGCAAGTGTGTTGCAGGTTTATTTTCGATGGATTTCTCCGTCAGGATAAGCCCGGACAAACAATGTTTGTCCGAGCAACCACAAAGCCCGCTTAAATAAAATGAACATTTTTAATGAGTTAATGCCTTGTATTTGTCATGCAAGAGGCTCGTTATGGCTCCCGGGATAAGCCTTCCTATGGCCTGTCCATTGATTTCAGAGACCGGCATGACTTCCATAAGAGAGTTGGTAAGAAAGACTTCGTCGGACGCAAAAACCCTTTCCAGACCAAAAAGCTCCTCTGAAGCATGAATACCGGTTTCTTTACATAACTCCAGGATGACCTTGCGTGTAATACCCGGCAGGATATTGGCCTGTAACGAAGGGGTAATAACTGTACCCCGCGCAACAATAAAGAAATTGCTTACGGCGCATTCTGCAACATGCCCCTCCGTGTTCAGAATGATTGCATCGTGAACACCCTTGTCAACCGCCCCTTTTTTCACAAGGTAGTTAGCCAGGTAGTTGAGCGTCTTGTGTGCTGACAGGGGACAGGTGGTACTCCTTCGCACAGGGGACGCAATAAGGGACATGCCTGTTTTATACAGTGTTGCCGGGTAAGCAATAAAAGGTTTTGTATGAATGACAAAGGTGGGACTGCATATACCTGCGGGAATGAGTCCGTTGGTTCCGGTTCCGCGGGACAACGTCATCCGGATGTAAGCATCCTGTAAATTATTTCGGGTGAGAAGTTGTACAATGATATGCCGTATTTGCTGGGGTGTATAAGGAAATGGGATTTCGAAATGACGGGCAGAATTCAAAAGGCGCGTAACATGCTCTTCCAGACGGAAAGGTTTTTTATCATAAGCCCTGAGGGTTTCAAAGATCCCGTCCCCATAGAGAAAACCACGGTCCCGGACACTTACGTGCCCCCGGGTTTCTTCCGTAATTGTACCGTTTAAGAAGATGGCGTTGGACATGTTTTTAATGAATCAATGAGTGCCCTGGCCTTGTGCAGGGTCTCTTCATATTCTTCTTCGTCGTCTGAATCAGCAACAATACCGCTGCCAACCTGAAAATATACCTTCTTTCCCTTCATGATGAAAGTTCGTATGGCGATATTCAGGTCTGCGTCTCCGTTAAACCCGATATAACCGATAGCCCCCGTATAAACACTTCGCCGGGTGGGTTCGAGTTCATCAATAATCTGCATGGCACGGATTTTTGGCGCCCCGGTGATGGAACCGCCGGGGAATGTGGCCTTGAGGAGGTCTATGAAATCATACCGTTCGTACAAGTCCCCTTCAATAGTAGAGACGAGGTGATAGACGGTGGGATAAGCTTCCAGCGCCTTTCTTTCTACGACTTTGACAGAACCGTAATCGCACACACGTCCGAGGTCGTTACGCTCCAGATCGATGATCATGGTAAGCTCTGCATCGTCCTTCGGGCTTGAAAGCAGTGCCTGCTTCATAACCTCATCCGTCTGTGCATCTTTACCCCGTGGCCGTGTACCCTTGATGGGGCGGGTTTGGACGTGCCTTGCGTTCACATGAAGGAACCGTTCCGGCGAGGAACTGATGATGGCAACATCATCAAAGGCCAGATAACCCGAAAACGGGGCGGGATTTACCGACCGCAGGTTTTTATACAATTGACAGGGCGGAATGTCACTTTGTGTTTCTATTCGCTGGGAGAGATTTACCTGATAGACATCCCCTGCTGTAATATAGTCTTTTATGCGTTTAATTGCACTGATATAGCGTTCTTTTGAGAAATTAAACTTCAGCGCGGGTTCAGGTGTTCCTGCCTTTGGCCTGTTGTCCGTGGACTCGCAACACGCATCCGATTTTCTGCACAACGCGTCGACCACGCGTTCCATTCTGTCTCTTCGGGTGTTATCGAGTCCGAAATCCACCCCAATTACAGTGCACGTATTGTGAAAATTATCATACGATACAATAGTATCATAAAACCCCATATACATATCCGGCAGGCCGATGTCATCCGCGGCCCTGCCGGGTAGCCTTTCGATAAAATGGCATAGGTCATATGCAAAGTATCCCGCTACGCCGCAGGGAAAGGGGAGAGAGTCAATCGTGCTTTTTACAGAAAATTGCCTGAGCAATTCACGCAGGTGTTCGAAGGGATTTCCTTCAATTTCAAGGGTGCCATTGCTGTCGGTGAGGGTGATTTTCCGTTGTTTTGCCTTCAGTACTAAAAAGGGATCGAAGCCTAAAAAGGAATATCGCGAAATCCCTTTTGACGGCAGGGCGCTGTCAAGAAAAAATATGTTTGCATGGGAAGCGAACCGGCAAAACGCCTCTAAAGGTGAGCAAGCACCCTTGACTTCCCGGATAAAAATTTCACCTGAGATACTCTTGTTTGAATCCATTTGTCTATAAGACTCTGGCGGGTGACACAAATACTCTGAAATTAAACGTTCAGAAGGCTCGTTGCGGGATTCAATCACCCTTCTCTTCGCTCGGTGGAGCGTCATTCCGGCGGAGGTGAAGAATCCTGTTGCCGGTGAGTAATTCTAGAGATGGTGCAATTTTTTGTCAAGGCAAATCACTTGTCCGGCGCCTTAAAATGCCGTTTTTTCTCCTTGTCATTTTCCTATGAGTATGCTAACATCAAAAATCGTTTACAAAAACTAAAGAAAAGGCAACCCCTGGAGTACACAGGATTTATTGTTGAAGAACAAAAATAAAAAGATAAATATACAGGGTTTCAGATGTCACACGAGTGGCATGATGTCAGTCGTTAAAATTTAGCATATGCAGGATCATATCAGTAAATACCTTGCCCATATTGAGCATAACAGAAATTTTTCATCGCAGACCGTAAGGGCGTACCGAAATGACTTACATCAGTACCTTTCATTTCTCACTGCCGAAGGTTGTGATCCGGGAAGTGTCAACCGCTTACTCCTGAGGAGATTTCTCGCCTTCCTGAAAAACCAGGACTATTCTAAAACCACGATTGCCAGAAAATTAGTCTCCATCAGAACCTTCTACAAATTTCTGTGTCGTGAGGGTATTTTAAAATTCAATCCTTTAGAGAATGTGCGTGCGCCCAAACCGGAGAAAAAACTCCCCGGATTTATGAGTATTAATGAGGCGGAAACCCTGTTAAATCTCCCGGGTTTGAACACGCTGCCGGGTATCCGCGACAGGGCTATTATGGAAACCTTATATAGTACGGGTATGAGGGTAAGCGAACTGGTAGGAATCGATGTTGCGAATGTGGACTTCTTCAACGAACTTGTTAAAGTAAAGGGAAAGGGAAAAAAGGAACGCTTACAACCTATTGGGAATCATGCCTTAGATGCCATACGATTGTATATGGACAAAAGGAATTCAGACAATAAAGCGCTCTTTTTAAACAACCGGGGTGGGCGTCTTACCGAACGCAGTGTGGCAAGGATGCTGGAAAAGTATGTAAAAAAGGCCGGTCTCAGCCTTAATATTTCTCCCCATATCTTTCGGCACAGCTTTGCAACCCACCTTTTAGACGCCGGCGCCGATTTGCGATCTGTACAAGAGCTTCTGGGACACGCCAACCTTTCCACGACCCAAATCTATACCCACATAACCACAGAACGGCTGAAACAGGTTTACGACAGGGCGCATCCCAGGGCATGAAATGAGTTGGTATATCCTGGCGCAGCATAGCCGCGACCAAATTGACCACCCCTCTTTTTCCCCTCCTTCGCAAGGAGGGGACTTCGTCGTGAGCTCAGTCGAACGATGAAGGGGTGGTGAAGGCTTGCACAAAAAAGAAGTTTTTACACGGTAATACTATTTGAAGCTGTCAGGGCGCCAATACGGACACATGAACAAAAGCCATCGAAACCGTTTAAACTGCTTAAAGGGATCGTCTGTGTTGTTTCACCTGTAACAGGGTATACATAATAACCGGCATATACATTATTTAACCCCGCTACTTTCCTTGACAAAAAAATATCAAATTCTCCTGCCCGTCCTGATTTCATTAATTTCACTTCTCGTGTATCTGAACACGCTTCATCATCAGTTTGTGTTCGATGACTTCAGGGTTATCGTGAATAATTCCTTCATAAAGGATTGGAAGTATTTCCCGGCGCTTTTTACCGGCGATTACTTCAGGATATCGGGGGAACTCAGCTATCGTCCGCTGGTTACAGTATCCTATTTCATAGATTATGCCCTCTGGCATCTCAATCCTTTTGGGTTTCATTTGACGAATCTGTTCATTCATGCGCTCAATGTCTTTTTAGTGTATTCCCTACTTTCTCAAATAACCAAAGACCGTAAACTTGCGGGAATATCGTCTTTGTTTTTTGGCGTTCATCCCCTGCTTACCGAGGCGGTAAATTCTGTGGGATTTCGGGAAGACCTGTTATGCGCCATATTTTTTCTGCTGTCAGTATTCTTTTATAGAATGCTCTATACCTCACAACATAAAATTTTTTGCTATTCCCTCGCGCTCCTGTCTTACCTCTTCTCCTTACTTTCCAAAGAAATGGCCATTTCACTGCCACTAATTATTTTTACCACAGACCTGCTTTTCCCTCCGTCAAAAACCGGAACAGTTTATCCACACGCCACCCTTCCTCCATCCAGGGGATGGAAGCCAGGCAATCTCTTTATCCCTTCCTCCCGTGACAGGAGAGGTTTAGGGGACGGTGGCGCTGAACGATTACCTGTGGTTCCTCTGAAGACATGTATTTTACGGTATTACCCCGGATTTTTAATCATGAGCGGTATTTATATCCTCCTCAGGCTTGTATTTTTAAAAAATCCGAGTGAATATGTACCTTATCCGGGCAACAGCCTGGTGACTAATATCCTCACTATGGCAAAGGTCATTGCGTCATATATTAAACAGATGTTCTTTCCTGTTGTCCTTAATGCTGATTATCACGTCATCCGGGAAACGTCCCTCATCAGTCCTTCTTTCCTCATCGCCGTTACTTTGCTTATTTGTGTCGCAGCAATTTTCCTGCGGCTTTCCGGCAGGCAAAAGGAAATAACCTTTTCTATCCTGTGGACATTCATTATGCTGATACCCGTCATGAACATTATGCCGATTGGCAATATTATGGCTGAAAGATATCTGTACATTCCGTTGGTGGGTTTTTGTGTGTTTTTAGGAATATGTATAAAAAAATTACATGCCTCTTATCCTCTCGTTTCTAACCTTGTTGCCAGGGTTTGTATCGCAGCCATCCTTATTTTTTATTTCACCTGCACCGTAAAGCGCAACAGGATTTGGACCGACGAGCGGACGCTCTGGCGCCATACCGTCAATAACACCTCTTGCAGTTTTAATGCACACAATAATCTGGGAAAGGAATATTTTCAACAAGGCCTGATTGATAAGGCTATAGGAGAGTATACTATTGCCTTATCAAAGGCATCAGAGGTACAATATGCATATGGAACGGCGCACTATAATCTGGGGATTGCTTATGACGGGAAAGGTATGTACGATGATGCAATAAGTGAATATAAAAATGCCCTGCGCGGCGATCCCCAAAACAGCGACGCCCATAACAATTTAGGAGTAGCATTTTTTAAGAATGGAAAGCCTGACCCGGCCATCGAAGAACTCAACATGGCAATTTTGCTGGATCCTAACAACCCGGTGTATCATCAGAATTTGGCGAAGATATACGACGAAATAAACCTGCCGGACAAGGCAAAGATTGAACAAGAGAAGGCAAAGCGCTTTTTAGAATTATTAAAACAATCTCAGTAAGGGTAGCCGGTTATGAAATTTCCGCAGAGAGTGGTCAATTTGCTTCTCGTTTTTTTCGTATCCTGCGTCGTTAACGCCCAGCAATCTCTGTCGTCATACAAATTACACGATGCATTCCCCCATCTTTCCTTTGATAACCCTTTAGATATACAACACGCCGGTGATGACACAAATCGGCTCTTTGTCGTATCGCAAGGAGGACTGATTCATGTTTTTGAAAATACGCCCGAGGTAAAGTCTGCAAAGGTTTTTTTAGATATACGGGACAAAGTAATCGCCGGCGGGGAATTGGGCTTGCTGGGACTTGCCTTTCATCCCGATTATGAAAAGAATGGATATTTTTATGTGAATTACACGGCGCCAAAGCCCCTGCGCACTCTTATCGCACGATACTCGGTAAGCGCAAATAATCCTGATTCTGCCGATAAAAAGAGTGAACGCGTGTTGTTTTATATAAATCAGCCGTACCCTAATCACAACGGCGGACAGATAGCCTTCGGACCAGATGGCTATTTCTATATTGCGGTGGGAGACGGTGGCGCTGCCGGTGATCCTCAGAATAACGGGCAAAACAAATCATCTCTTCTGGGAAAATTATTACGTATTGATGTGGACTGCGCGTCGGGCAAGAAAAGCTATTGTATCCCACCGGATAATCCATTTGCCGGAAACACACACGGTTACAAAGAAGAAATTTACGCGTATGGCTTACGCAATCCCTGGAGATTTAGCTTTGATCCCGTCACCGGCTGGCTATGGGCAGGGGACGTTGGCCAAAATTTATGGGAAGAGATTGACGTTGTCGAAAAAGGGAAAAATTACGGCTGGAGGATTATGGAAGGAAATCACTGTTATAAATCTTCCTCCTGCGATACGACGGGACTTGTACTGCCAATATGGGAATATGGCCATGATGAACAGGGAGGGTGTTCGGTAACCGGCGGTTACGTGTATCGTGGGAAAAAATTTCCTGAACTTTATGGCAAATATCTGTATGGTGATTACTGTACCGGCCGGGTGTGGACGATAACATATGATGGTATTAATCCAGCTGTGAATTCCCTCTTGCTGAAAGAAGATATCAATATTTCATCTTTTGGGGTTGATAAGGATAATGAAATTTATCTCTGTGATTTGA
This sequence comes from Candidatus Brocadia sp., assembly GCA_011525665.1. Lineage (GTDB taxonomy): Bacteria > Planctomycetota > Brocadiia > Brocadiales > Brocadiaceae > Brocadia. Next base: position 69,063 of record WYAU01000071.1, on the reverse strand, counting down.
AGGGGAAAATTTATAAACTTGCCGTACATGTTCCAAAACCGACTCCCACTCCCGCCCCTTCAGAAACACCTGCGCCAATACCCACACCCTCAACGGCGCCAACGCAGTCACCTGTCCCGGGAAAAAAGGGGAGAATTTATGGATATGTTATAGACAGTGAAGGCAATTCCATTGAGTTGGCAAAGGTAAAACTCAGGGGGAAAGGCACAAAGACCAGGAAGAAGACCTTCTCTGGTCCGGAAGGATCCTTTGAATTCGGAGATTTAGAGGCTGATACGTATACAATCACAGCAAAGAAAAGAGGGTATCGGAAAGACCGGCAGACAGTTATGCTTGAGGGGGGAGAAGAGGAAGAGATCGGGATAGAGATGAAAAAACAGTTGAAGCATAAACCAATCTGATATTAAATTACTCGTATGGGCAATCATGATAAACCAAAAATGGGACTACAGCTTGAAAATGATGAAGCTGTTACTGCCGAATGCCTCACACAGGCGATCCTCGACCAGGCGAGGGAAGCGATTGTAATATGTGACGTAAATGGTCTGATCCTTCGCGTCAGTAAAACAGCCCGGCTCATCTGTGGCAAGGAGGCAACGTTACAGCCATTTGAGTCCGTCTTTCCGGTTCGTTTTGCCAGATCAAACCGGAACCGCAGGCATTTCCGGATTGCAGATGTTCTGGGTGGCAAGGTTTTTCGGGATGAAGAAGTGAGTTTTGAGCGTCCCTTTTCTTCCCGTCCTGAGGACGTTAAAACATTCAATCTGCTTATCAACGCCTCGCCGCTGAAGAACTCACAGGATACGGTGATCGGGTGCATCATCATATTTACCGACATTACCGAGTCCAAACGGGTTAACCGACGGAAAAACGTGTTGTATGCCACCACGCAGGTATTGGCAGACTCTGTTACCTTTGCAGAAGCCATCCCGAAAATTCTTCAGGCCATATGCGAAAACCTGGAATGGGATTTAGGCGCGTTCTGGACCGTTGACAGAAAAGCCGGCGTACTGCGCTGCGCTGAAATCTGGCACAAGCCGTCCGTAAAGGTTCCTGAGTTTGAAGCGCTTACCCGGCAGATCGCTTTTTCGCCGGGCGTCGGGTTGCCAGGCAGTGCTTATGCCTGCAAGAAACCCCTCTGGATTACCAACGTCGTTTTTGATGCGAACTTTCCCCGGGCATCGGTTGCTGCAAAAGAGGGACTGTACGGGGCATTTGGTTTTCCCATTTTGCTCGGAAACAATGTGCCGGGCGTAATTGAGTTTTTTAGCCAGGAGATACAACCGCCGGATGAAGACCTGCTCAGGATGATGACGTCAATAGGCTGTCAGATCGGCCAGTTCATGGAGCGAAAACAATCGGAAGAGGCCCTCAGGCGCAGAATTGAATTTGAAAAGACCATTGCCAACATTTCAACGAGATTTGTTATCCTTTCGGATTTCAACAATGCCGTCTTTAAATCATTGGCCGATGCCGGCCGGCTGAGTGGAGCAGGGAGGGCGTACCTCTTTCAGTTTCGGGATAACGGCAAAATCATAGACAACACCCATGAATGGTGCGGTCAGGGAGTCTCGCCTGAAATCCAGCGCCTTCAAAATCTTCCCACTTCAATGTTCCCCTGGCTGATGGAGAATCTGCATGCCGGCAGGGTAATTCATGTTGCCGATGTTTCCAAAATGCCGCCTGAGGCGGCAGCCGAAAAAGAGGAGTTTGAAAGGGAAAGCATCAAATCAACACTGATTCTGCCGGTATATGCCGAAAAGGAATTGGCCGGGCTTGTGGGCTTTGATAATGTTGTGTCCGTTGATCCATGGCATGAAGAAGATATCGCTCTGCTGCGGATGATGGCTGAAATTATTGGAAATGCGATTGCGCGCCGGCAGTCGGAATCCCGCATCACCTACATGGCCTATCATGACACACTTACAAACTTACCCAACCGCAACTTATTTCATGACCGTCTGAAGGTGGCGATAGTTCAGGCAAAGCGCAGCGGAAGGATGGTGGCTGTTATGATTCTTGATCTGGATCACTTCAAAACCATTAATGACTCGCTGGGGCATCACATAGGCGATTTGCTTCTTAGGGCAGTCGCCGAGAGGCTGGCTCGATGCATTCGCGAGGGAGATACGATTGCCCGCACGGGCGGCGACGAATTTACGATCATCCTTCCCGATCTTGTGCATGCTCTTAATACGATCATTGTCGCAAGTAAAATTATTGATGCGCTAAACCAGCCATTCCGTCTCGAAGGCCACGAAATCCACACCACCACAAGTATCGGCATCAGCCTCTATCCGCTCGATGCGGATGACAAGGCCGACCTGATCAAAAAGGCCGATATCGCCATGTACCTCTCCAAGGCCCGGGGGAAAAATACCTACCGCTTTTACAAAACTGACATGAATACACCCGCGAAACAGAAGTAAGGCGCCGGTGATTTTTCAATCCGGCCTGGATTTGGATTTTCGCGCGTGGTTCATGAGAATTATTTGCCATTTCATCCCCGGTACAGGACGTTAATATTTGCAGTACGCCATGAACAAACACGAATAGGCGTAAATGAGAGAAAGCGGTTATCGTCCTTCCTCTTTTCATCAATTTATATTTGATAATTCCCCATATTCGTGCTAAATTAATTCCATGAAGGATCAATTGTTATCATTTCAAAAGAAGCCGTATCTTGTAAAATATCGATTTTATCCTTTTCGTGAATACCTGAAAGAACGTTTTCCTTATAAAGTGCACAAGATCCCCCTTCATTCGGGTTTTACCTGTCCAAATCGTGATGGCCGCTCGGGGGTGGGGGGGTGTACTTATTGTATCAACGAAAGCTTTAGTCCGAATGTTACACGGCATTTTCTTTCCATTAAGGAGCAAATTGAAACAGGCAAGGCATTCCACAAACAGAGATATGGCGCAGAGAAATTTATCGCTTATTTTCAATCCTTTACCAATACTTACGCCGATCTTGATACTTTAAAGTCGCGCTATGAAGAAGCCCTGTCCGATAAAGACATTGTAGGAATTTCTATTGGCACACGACCCGACTGCATTGCCGACGATATTTTAAGCCTCATTGACGGATATGCAAAAAAATTTCACGTTTGGATTGAATACGGGCTGCAATCCATTCATGACAGGACACTGAAGAGGATTAACCGGGGGCACGACTACAAAATATTTTTGGATGCCATAAATCGCACAAAAAAAACTTGCATCAATATATGTGTTCATGTTATCTTAGGTCTTCCCGGTGAGACGGCGGAAGATATGATGCAAACCGCGGAAGCCATTGCAAACATGGGTATACAGGGTATTAAACTTCACCACCTATACGTGGCGAAAAATACTGCGCTGGCGGAGGAATATTTTTACGGCAATGTACAGACGCTGGATATGGATGCCTATGTCCAGTTAACCGCCGGTTTTTTAGAGCGTATTCCATCGAATGTAACCGTACAAAGACTTGTCGGCGACACGCATGGCAATTTTCTTATCTCACCCATATGGAAGGCAAGTAAAGCCGCAATCGCCGGCAGTATTACACGGGAACTGGAACGCAGAGGCGCCTTTCAAGGCTCGCGATGTGGCATGGCGGCATCTCTGATGAATTGTCCGGATCCATTCCCTGTTCGGAATGTACAGGAACACGTTTCCGAAGAACCAAAATTGCATATCATAGAAATATAAAGCGGGCGTAATTCAGTGGCAGAATACCAGCTTCCCAAGCTGGGTATGTGGGTTCGATTCCCATCGCCCGCTCCATCCTAAAAGGGAATAATTCCCGGTCATCGAGATTGCCGCAAAGTGCTGAATTTATAAAAAACGTGTAAGGCGATGCCGCATCCGCGAAAAAGCACGGATTGGGCCTTGAAAGCTGTGCGAAGGTGGCGCTGATGATTACAAAAGCCTTATAGGGCATAATAGGAGCGGAAATATAACTGCCGGGAAGTGTGCCCCTGCCTCCTTTAAGTTGACAGAACCTTGACTGATTGCTAAAATTACACCGTTGATATCGCTGATAAGGTAACTACGCCTAATTTTATGGAGAGACACCATGATACTACCGTTGCAAATTACATCGAGAAACCTGGAACTTACGGAAGCGATTAAGACGAACATCCGTGAGCACGCTGAAAATTTAGATAAATATTACAGCCGGATTATGAGCTGCCGGATCGCTATAGAAGCGCTTCCCAACAGATCATTGTACAACGTACGTATCGATATGACAGTTCCCGGAGCGGAACTTGTAGTAAAACTTGATCCGAACGCAGATCTCTATATTGCAATAAGAGATGCTTTTCGTGATGCACGCCGCCAGCTGGAGGATTTTGCCCGGCGGCAGCGTGGTGATGTAAAACACCATGAAGAACCATCTCATGCCCGTATAAGTTCTCTGTTCCATGACAGGGGCTATGGATTCCTTACCACAGTGGACGGACGGGAAATTTATTTCCACGAGAATAGCGTGCAGAACCAAAAATTTGAGCAACTGGAGATCGGTATGGAAGTGCGTTTTGCTGAAGAAATGGGTGAAAAAGGACCTCAAGCCACTTATGTGAAAGTGATTTAACGAATATCTTTGCGGTAAGGCCTTTTTGTTTTTCCGGACGTTGACGAAAGATTTTTTCTCCCCAGGCGGTGTTGCTGTGTGATACATAATAAATCAATTACAGGTATATCGCGCCATGACATGGCAAAGAAAATTATCATTTTTTCTCTTTGTTCTTGCGGTTATCCTTGTTACCGTCGGACGGCATAGCGCAGCGAATGACCACTGGCATCTGGACGATACCCCCGCGGAAATGAGTGATGCGGAAGAGGTCGAGTTAGGGAAACAGGTTGATGAGTACATACGGCACCAGTTTTACCTGGAAAATGATCCGGATCTCAACATGGTTGTGAACAACATTACGCAAAGACTTGTAACGGTATCTGACAGAAATACACTTCCCTTCACCTGCACCATTCTCCAATCACTTTCCATCAATGCATTTTCTGCCCCCGGTGGGCATATCTACCTAACCTATGGATTGCTTAAATTCGCGAAGACAGAAGACGAGGTAGCCGGAATCGTCGGCCATGAAGTGGCACATGCGTCCCTGCGTCATGCCTCCAAATTGTATCACGATGTTATGGAAATCCTTTACCGCCAGAGTAGTGGTGGTGCATATTCGCCCGAGAGTTTATTGCTCTTAAACAGCCACCTCGAAGAATTTGAACAGGATGCGGATACAACGGGAGCTTTATATGCATTTAAAGCAGGATTTAATCCCCGCGGCCTGCTGAATTTTTTGGAAAGGCATCTCAGTCTCATGATTCGCAAAAATATGTTTGGATTGGCAGGCCTTAGCGCCACGGCAGAAATGATCACCTCTAGAATAAACCATTTAAGAGAGTATCTATCCACTCTTGATAAGGGAAAAAAATAAAGGAACATTCGGCTTCTGAAAAATGTGTCAGCGTGTTATTTCTCTGGTAGGGCGTATTGCAATATGCCCTTACTTTAATACGGTAATAACATCGTTACTATGCATGAACAGGCGATAAAATTTGATATTATTGGCATGCACTGCGTCAATTGTGCCATGACGATTGAGCGGAAACTGAAGGAGTTACAAGGGGTTAAGTCCGCACGGATTAATTTTTCCCGTGCAACGGGGATTGTGACCTATGATGCCGATGTTACGAACAAGACCCAAATCACACGGTATGTGAAAGAGATTGGCTATACCGCCAAAGAACGGGTCCGGCTGGATCAAACCTCCCAGGCATCCGTCCAGATGGGATGGCTTATCCTCAGCATCCTGGCCTCCATCGCCATGATGGTACTCATGTATGCACCCTTGCCTGCCTTAGTGCATAACTCCATGCCTTATATAATGATGGTCATTGCTACCATAACGGTACTGGGACCGGGAATGGATTTCTTTGTGAGTGCCTATAAGTCCATAAAAAACCTCTTTGCCAATATGGACGTACTGGTTTCCATGGGCGTCCTGTCTGCCTATATTTACAGTGTCTTTGCTATCTTCGGCACCTTTGGTACGTCAGGCCATGCATTCTTCGAAACGGCAGTGATGCTGATTACCTTTATCCGCATCGGAAAGTATCTGGAAGAACGGGTGAAGGGGAGGGCAAGTCATGCACTCCAGAAATTGGTAAAACTGCAGGCCGATAAGGCGCGGTTACTAACACCGGAGGGAAAGGAATCGGAGGTCAATGCCTCCTCCCTCCAAGTGGGGGATGTGGTAGTAATGAGGGCCGGCGAAATTATTCCGGTGGATGGAGAGGTGATAGAAGGCACCTCATCGGTGGACGAATCCATGGTAACAGGTGAGTCCATGCCTGTTGTGAAGCAGAAAGGTGATAGTATCGTGGGGGCAACCATAAATAAAACCGGGGTTTTAAAGGTGAAGACCACAAAGGTGGGCGAAGAAACGGTTTTGTCGCAGATTATCACTATGGTTGAAGATGCCCAGATGGATAAGGCCCCCATCCAGCGGTTTGCAGACCAGGTATCCAACATATTTGTTCCCATAGTTGTGGGGTTATCCATAATAACCTTTCTTTGCTGGTATTTCCTGTTTTATGATGTTGCCGGGCAGCAGCCCTTTGTATGGGCACTGAAGATGGCCATTGCCGTAGTGGTGATCGCATGTCCGTGTGCCATGGGACTTGCCACCCCAACGGCCATTATGGTGGGCAGTGGGGTGGGTCTTGATCATGCCATCCTCATCAAACGTGCCAGCGCCCTCGAGGAGATTGCGCGGCTCAATGTCATGGTATTCGATAAGACGGGCACCATCACAGAAGGACACTTTGTGGTAACCGATATTATTCCCTCGACTACAGTCACTGAATCTGAACTGATTACCCTTGCGGTTGCAGGCTGTGCCTTTTCGAACCATCCCCTTGCTCAATCGGTGGTGGATGAGGCAAGAGGAAGAAATTTTACATGGGATACGGTTCAGGATTTCCATGAAGAAACAGGGAGTGGGATTATCTGTCGCTACAAGGGCAAGGACCTGCTGATTGGAAACGAAGGGCTTCTGACCTCTCATGGAATTACCTTCGGTGGACTAAAGGATAAGGTCAAGGAATTAGAATCCCACGGGAAGTCGCTCATGTTCGTATCATATGGTGTCATATGTGTAGGCGTTCTGGGTCTTATGGATAGAATAAAACCAAATGCACAGGATGTCGTGACATATTTAAGGCAAATGAATATACGGGCTATCATGATGACCGGTGATAGCGAACTCGTGGCAAAGGTTGTGGCATCAGAGGTGGGCATTAACGAGTACCGTGCAAAAGTCTTACCTGCAGAAAAGATGGAGATTGTCAAGGATTTCCAAAGAAAAGGGAAGAAGGTCGGTATGGTTGGTGATGGTATTAATGACGCCCCTGCACTTGCACAGGCAGACGTGGGTATTGCCATCGGCGCAGGAACGGATGTTGCAAAGGAAACGGGGGATATTGTCTTAATAAGAAATGACATGATGGATGTAATAAGGGCGATTCACCTGGGCAAAAGGACACTATCCAAGGTCAGGCAGAATTTGTTTTGGGCATTTTTTTATAACGTAATTGGAATTCCCATTGCAGCCGGCCTCCTGTACCCACTTTTTGGTATCAGCCTGAAACCCGAGTACGCAGGGCTGGCTATGGCATTCTCTTCCGTATCGGTGGTAACCAATTCTTTATTGTTGAAACGCATCACTTTTCATAAACTTTGAATTTTTCTTTGTTAAACCGGGTCTTCGATAGCTTTTACGTAGAGCGAATGGCCTCTTCGCTCTGCAACCGCAGCTTTGAAATTCCTTGTATAAAGGGTAATTATACTCAAGATGCTCACAAAATGTGATTTTTATTCGGGGTGGCACCGGGAAAGGATGCCAGGCAAAGACGCCTGACATTATGATGACAAGCGGGGACGCTTGTCCTTTGTTGTCCGTGTTGAACGTGCACAACGTTATTTATGAATTATTCATTGTGAAACTTTGTGATGAACAGTATAAATAATTTGTGCCTATTTTGCACGGGCGGCATGCGCCTGTGCAATAATGGGCTGCATGAGGTGGGCTGGAACGATGTCGTAGTGTGAAAATTCTATGGTAAACGAACCTTGCCCTCCCGTCATGGATTTCAGTTCCGTTTCATAATTTGCTATGGAAGCCATGGGGATGGCAGCCCGTACAACCTGTAAATCTCCCAGAGAATCCATACCTTTAATATGTCCGCGGTGACTGGAAAGGTTTCCCGTAATCTCACCCATAAATTTCGCGGGAATCGTAACCTCGATATTTACGATAGGCTCAAGGATTACGGATTTCGCATGATTGAAGGCATCCTGAAAGGCATGCGAGGCCGCTATCTTGAAAGCGGCCTCGGAAGAGTCCACCTCATGATAAGAGCCGTGGAATAACCGTACCCGGACATCCACAATAGGATGACCAATTAAGATGCCCTTATCAAGAACTTCACGAATTCCCTTTTCAACGGCAGGGATGTATTGGCGGGGGATGACACCGCCGACTATCTCATCGACGAATTCAAACCCTGTTCCCCTCGGTAACGGTTCAATCTTAATGTGTACCTCCCCGTACTGTCCGTGCCCACCCGACTGTTTCTTGTGTTTATACTGCGCCTGTGCCCTGGCTGTAATAGTTTCCTTGTAAGGGATCTTTGGGGTATGGGTCTCTATCTCAATCCCAAAACGCCTTTTTAATCGGCTGGTCATTACCTGTAAATGAAGGGTGCTCATGCCCGTGATAACTAACTCGTTGGTCAGGGTATCATGGGAAACCCTGAAGGTTTTATCCTCCTCGGTTAATTTGTGAAGACACTCGCTGATCTTTTTTTCGGCTCCTTTGCTTGTGGGTATTACGGCCAGGGAGGACATTGGTGTCGGGAATGTGATCTCCGGGAATTTTACCGGATGTTTCGGGTCACAGATGGTATCGGAGATATGCATATCCTCCAGTTTGGACACGGCGATAATATCTCCGGGAATGGCCCTTGAAACGGGCTGTTGCTCTTTTCCAAAGACACGGTAAATGTGTCCGACCTTATCAATCTTTTTGCTCGTTACATTATAAAAAGATATGTCACCATCCAGTTTGCCTGAAACAACTCTGAAAAAACTTAATTTCCCCACAAACGGGTCAATTACTGATTTAAACACATGGGCGCTAAAAGGTGCATCTTTTGAGGCTTCCAGGGTAATCTCCTGATTCTTTTGCAAATCAACAGCGGTCCTCCTGAGTCCCTCCACCGGAGATGGTGAAAAGTTTGCAATTGCATCCAGTATCTCTTCAATTCCTGAGGTTTTTTTATTTGAACAACAGAGGACAGGCGCGACGTTTCCGCCAGCAACGGCCTTCACGAAACATGACTGCAGTACCCCCCCTTCGATCTCTTTCCCATCGAGATATTTTTCCATCAATGCATCATCAGCGGAAACAACTGCTTCGATTAGGGCATCATGCGCAGCAGGGGCATCGCCGATAACCCCCTCTGGTAAGGGATGGGGTAATTCAAGCAGGTTGACAATATTGTGAAAATCGTGTCCGGTCCCGATAGGCAAGACTAACGGGATACACATATTTCCAAAGGTATTTTTGATAGATTCAAGCAAGGCCAGATAATCGACGTTTTCACCATCTATCTTCGTTACGGCAATTATCTTGCCAAGTCCCTTTTGACAGGCAATATCCCAAAATTTTCGGGTATTGACTTGAATGCCATCCGTAGCTGATATGATAATGATGGCCGTTTCTACAGCGACAAGAGAGGAGATGGTGTCCCGGATAAAATCGGGGTAACCAGGGGTATCGATGATATTGATCTCACGCCCCTTCCAGTTACAATGCAGGATGGAAGAGTCTATGGAATGTCTTTTCTCTTTTGCATCGGGGTCATAATCTGCAACCGAGGTACCATTCTCAACGTTGCCGAGGCGTGTGGTCGCCCCGGTCTTGAAAAGCATGGATTCCACCAGCGAAGTCTTCCCAGAAGCACCGTGTCCCAGGAGTACAATGGTCCGAATGTCTTTTGTTTCATACGGAATCATAGATCACCTCCAGCACAAGTGTTTTGGAATTGTGATTGTTACTTTTTGGCGCGCGATGAATTACAGAGGCGTTTCGCCTCTGAAAATTTGATATGTCCCGTGTATAAAGCCTTTCCGATAATCATGCCTGCAATGGGTAATTGACTGAGCGCCTCGATATCTTTCAGGGATGAGATCCCGCCGGATGCAATAACCGGGGTTTTTACTGCCATCAGGAGTTCCTTTAAACTTGCGATGTTCGGGCCTTGCAGCATACCGTCCTTTGAAATATCCGTAAAGATTAATGCGCACGGTGATGCCTTCTCTATTTCCTTGGCAAATGCTACAGACGTCCATTTACACACGGAAGTCCAGCCCTTCACGGCTACGTTGCCATCTTTTGCATCAATTCCAACCGCAACACGCCCCGGAAATGTTGAACAGAGTTCATTCACCCACGACGGCGAATCGATGGCCTTTGTCCCTACGATCACACGGTCAGCACCTAAATCGAGCAGCGTTTTGATAGACTGGGTCGTCCTCAAACCGCCGCCAAATTCGACAGGGATTTTTATCTGTTTCATAATTTGTTCAATGACGGCAAGGTTTTTGGGTGCCCCTTCAAATGCCCCGTCCAGATCAACCACGTGGAGATAATCAGCCCCCTGATCCTGCCAGGATTTGGCAACATCGACAGGATCTTCAGAAAAGACCGTCTCTGCGTCCTTCCTGCCTTGAGTCAAGCGCACACATTTACCACCCCTGAGATCGATGGCTGGTATGATGATCATATATGTCTGTGTTAATAATATCTTATAAAAAATATTTTTAGCAAAAATTATGAATAAAACTAACCCTGTCAGGGTTTAAACCCCTGATTGACAAATTTCGTGCCTCGGATTTCGTCTTTTCCGGCTTATTCGGTTTAGGTATTTGTCGTTAGCGAAAGCTACAAATTACCAAAATTCCTGAGTATCGTGAGGCCGTACTCCTGGCTCTTTTCAGGGTGAAACTGTGTTGCAAAGACGTTCTTGTGCCAGATCATCGAGGTAAAACGCACACCGTACTCCGTCTCAGTAGCAATGACATCGTCATCCTCCGGGCAGACATAATAGGAATGCACAAAGTACATATATGCATCAGAGGGCACGTTTTTCAGGATGGGGACATCCCCCTTCCGGAAACTGATCTGGTTCCAACCCATGTGGGGAATTTTCAGCTTTCCCTTTGTCTTATTCTCGGAAAATTTGAATCGGATGACTTTGCCGGGGATAATATTTAAACCTTCGTGTTCGCCATCCTCATAGCCTTTAGAAAACAGCATCTGCAATCCCAGGCATATTCCAAGAAATGGCTTGCCAGATCGGACCCAATCCACAACCGGCTCTATCAACCCCCTTTCTCTGAGACCATCCATGGCGTCCCGGAATGCCCCAACTCCGGGAAGCACCAGTTTGTCTGCATTTTTAACTTCTCCGGGATTGTCAGTAACCCTGGCATCAAAACCAAACCGCTCAAAAGCCTTCTCTACACTGCGAAGGTTTCCCATCCCATAATCAACGATCGCAATCATGATAATTTCTAACCACCGCCGCCCCTTGGTACTATTACAAACTCCACACGCCGGTTTTTTGCCTTGCCGGTTTTTGATTTGTTATCCGCTATGGGTTGGTATTGCCCGAATCCGGCAATGTAAACCCGTGTGGGAGAAATTCCGCATTCTTCCACCATATAATGGAGCACTGCGGCAGAGCGGGCTGCTGATAGCTCCCAGTTCGATTTATACTTGTCTTTTTGTTTTACAATAGGATCGTTATCCGTATGCCCTTCAATCCTCACCATTTCTGCAGATGCCTCAGTCTTCAGTATAGCGGCAATCTTCCTGAGTGTCGCTTTCGACTGTGGGCGTAATGTTGTCTGACCGGGATCAAACAATACGGATCCCGGAAGCAATACAGAAACTGCGCCATTCTTTATCCTTACGGTTGCACCGGTGCCTTTTAATTTGGCTTCGAGTTCCCTTTTCGAATTCTCCAGACGGCTCAGTTCACTTTCATACCGGCTGGCCGTCGATGATAGTTCGGCGTTCTCTTGCTGCAGGCGCGTTACGTCTTCAGTCAACTGTTGATTTTCCTGCCGGAGCCTTTTCATCTCGGCACAACCTGAACCCACAGCCAGCATGCCTGCCAGCCCAATCAGGCAGACACCCCGCGCCACGCCACGTCCTTTTTTCATATTTTCTTCACTCCTTTCACAGTAAAAGAAACTTTACCCATAAAAGAATCTGATAGTGTGTAACAGTCTAGTTTTTTGATAAACTAAAGCGTTACGGTATTTTTACATTGGCTATAAATGGAGTCCTGTAAATAAGATGGTAAGGATCTGGATATACACATCGACAATTCCTATAAAATAATCCTGGAAAAAGATACACACCAGGGCTGCCAGTGACAAAAATGGTCCGTAAGGAATTAAATGGGTTTTTTTACGTATCAATACGGGAATAGCCATAAGGAGCCCAAAAAACGGTGCAACAAAAAATATCGCCACACCCAGTTTCCAGCCTACGATACCCCCGGTCATACTCATGAGTTTCACATCTCCAAAACCCATGGCTTCCTTCCTGAATATCCATTTCCCTAAAACACCGCAGAGGAAGATCAGTCCGCCCCCCACAATCATACCTAATATGGATGCGACCGCCGCATCCAGACGGCTGATACCGAACAGCGAAAAATTCCTCACTGTCTGGTGTTCGTTATGTAAACCAGGACACAGGACGCTGAAAATAAGAGCAAGCGGGATACCCACAAAGGTAACTTCGTTGGGGATGATGAGCAACTCAAGATCCACAAAGGTCGATATAATGAGGGCACAAGAAAGAGCTGCATACCCCGTAAAAACACAGGGCGATTCATGCCTGTATTGAACAAACACAGAGAGATGTGCAAACAGATACCCGGTCAGCAGCTCTACACAGGGATACCGTATGGATATTTTCGCCTTACAGGTCCTGCAATGTCCCCGCAACAGCAAATAGCTGAAGACAGGTATGTTGTCATACCACCGGATGTGTGTGTGGCAATCCGGGCAGGAAGAACGTGGCGATATCAGTGATTTTTTCCTGGGAATCCGATAGATACAAACATTCAGGAAACTGCCTATTACTAATCCCACGACAAAAAACATGATCACTTCACCCGGACTAACCGCATCCAGAAAATTTTTTTGGATACCCTTACCCCTTTCCAGCGGAACGGTTGCTTCAAATATATTTGACCAGAAATTTTACGGCATCCTATCAAAACACATGAACAATTGCAAGGGTAAAAGATGGAGATAAATTTCACAGTATAATACTTGAATAACTAAGATTTTGTGTTAAACTATTTCATTTAATTGTAAATTCAGCCTACGGGCTTGCTGCCCATGGCGGCTTTATACCGGCGCGAAAATGGATAATGTAATCTCAGTAATTTTAGGTGGTGGACGTGGAACGCGGCTCTATCCCTTGACAAAAGAACGGTCGAAACCTGCCGTCCCGCTTGGCGGGAAATATAGGCTTATTGATATCCCCATCAGCAATTGTCTGAATTCCGGGCTGAATAAGATTTACGTCCTTACACAATTTAACTCAGCATCGCTTCACAGACATATCACGAGGGCTTATAAATTTGACAACTTTTCCAGGGGTTTTATTGAAATCCTGGCCGCAACCCAAACTATAGAAAGCATGGACTGGTATCAGGGCACCGCCGACGCCGTCCGGCAAAACCTCCGTTTTTTAAATCAGCCCAATACTGAATTCGTGCTGATACTTTCCGGCGACCAACTTTACCGGATGAACTACCAGCAACTCATCAAAGAGCACATCAGAACCGGGGCGGAAGTAACCGTTTCCGTCATTCCCGTGGAGAAGAAAGAAGCCCACAGTTTGGGTGTCTTAAAGGTAGACGAACAGGGACGTGTCGTCGATTTCTTTGAAAAGCCAAAAGATGAAAAAATCATTAGTGCTTTTTCCTTGGACGCATCTGCTTTTGACCGACATGGAGTCGCTGCCAGAGGCCGTTCCCTTCTGGGATCGATGGGTATTTATATCTTTAACCTTGAGGTGTTGAAAGATGTACTCAGGGAAACAAAAAAAACAGATTTTGGCAAGGAAATCATCCCAGAGATTATAAAAAAAAGACGCGTATTTGCCTATTTCTTTGATGGCTACTGGGAGGATATCGGAACCATAAAGGCATTTTATGAAGCCAACCTGAAGCTGGTATCCCCTGTCCCCGCCTTTGATTTATATGATGAAAAGGCGCCGATCTATACCAACCCTCTCTTTCTGCCCGGCTCAATCATCAACGCCAGCAGGATCACGCAATCCATTATTTCTGACGGTTGTATTATCAACAATAATGCAGAAATACATAATTCTGTAATTGGAATCAGAAGTATTATCGGCAAAAACACACGTATTCAAAACTCCATTATTATGGGCGCAGATTACTACGAATCGGAATCGAATATCAGGGCAAATAGGTTTAAAAAGATACCGGATACGGGGATTGGCGATAGTTCCCGCATAATAGGAGCTATCATTGACAAAAATGTACATATTGGAGAAAATGTGACCATTGAAAACACAAAGAAACTTGAACAGCTAGACGCGGAAAACCACATGATCCGTGATTTCATAGTCATCGTCCCCAAAGGCAGTGTTATACCACCACACACGGTTATATAAACCAATCCTTTTTCTGTCATTTTCGGTTAGATTACAGACTTCTCTGAAGGCGCATAAATATTTCTTGCTCCCTATGTAATTAACGCTTGAAAATCTCTCTGAGTATTGTATAATCACCGTAATTTTACTCTGTCATTACAAGGTCATGTTTATGGATAATCTATTGAAATCATTCGGGCGTTTAAAGCCGAAGATTAACTCTCTGCAAATCAATAACCACTGGTTCAGGCATCTACAGGGGATGTCTGCCACAATTCTACAATGGTTTGCGCTAGACCTCGAACCTCCGTCGTGTGGCCGGGTCCGGTGCAATACCGCATCAGGAGAGAAACCATTTTACAGCTGATTGATACTAGTCTCTCGAAAACAGCGGAATGTGCTATAGGTGTTGAAGAAAAATGCAAACTTTATGATTTTAACAGGTTAAAAATTGAAGACAAAAAACTTTTTGACAAATATGTAAGAGAAGAAGATGTAAATTTATGTGACTATTCTTTCGCAAACAATTTTATATGGAAAGGTTCGATAGATTTACTGTGGAAGCAGATTAACAACAATTTTTGCCTCTTCGGAATAACTTCCAGGGGCATGAGTATGATGCTCCCGCCCTTAGGGAAAGGCAACATTCAAAATACCCTGCGTGAATGTTTTTCCCTGATGAAAGAAATTAACGATTCCAGCGGTTTTGAATCGTATATCAACTATGTTCATGAAGACTTCCTGAATCTCTTTGACAATAGCCTCTATCGTATTGTTGAAAGTTATCCTGACTACATTTACAAAACATCCGACCTCATTAAGCTCGCCGGCAGAAGATACGAAAAGAAGAGAAACGAGATAAATTTTTTTAAAAAAAATTATACCGCTTTCTTCGAAAAATTCTGTCCCAGACATATCGCCGACACCCTTCTCATGGTTGATCAGTGGAAAAAGGAAAAAATTCAGGAATCGAATCTTTCAAACCATAATGAAATCCACTATCAGTACAGCCTTATCCACGAGGCAGAGGCGGCTAAGTGTGCAATCATCTTTTCTGAAGAATTGGGTCTGACCGGAGCAATCATTACAATCCATGGCCGAATTGAAGGCATTACGTTGGGCGAAAGAATTGCACCCGACACTGCTTCCATCCTCATAGAAAAAACCAATAATAGTTTTCATGGTATGCCTCAATTTATCTACCAGCAGTTCTGCGACAGCGATTTTTCTCATGTTGATTATATCAATGCAGGTGAAGATTGGGGGATAGAAGGTCTCAGAAGGGCAAAGATGTCGTATCATCCTTGTCGGCTGGCGAAGAAATTTCTTATTTACGAAAAATAGGATCGGATGAATTACTGCAAGGCAAACATCCTGGATCTTTTCTCTATTGAACAAATGGAAAAAGATTGTTTTTCCTCTGAGGCATTTGATCGACGTTTGATTAAAAACTTATTAGTTAGCCCAAAATCCATTGCCATTAAAGCCATTACACCTTCGGGGAAAATAATCGGAAATATTATCGGGAGTATAAGAAAAGAAAGAGGAAGACTCTTGGGGAGGATGTTATCACTGTGCGTTCTGGAAAAGTACCGGAAAAAGGGCATCGCCACACACCTCGTCCAATTGCTGGAAGAAGAGTTTCATTCGCGCGGTGTTGAGACAATAAGGCTGGAAGTCAGTACACGGAACGAGACAGCCCGGCGGTTCTATAAACGGCATGGCTATCAGATTACTACCCCCGTTTTGGATAATTACTATCGGGACGGTTCTGATGCCTTTGTCATGTGCAAAAACCTGTAATGCCGCCCTAGCGCATTATTCTGTAAAAACATTTTTTCCCGCAAGTTTTTGGAAACGCATTCCCAATCGGGGTTCAATTTATGTTCACACTGCACTGTACTTATTGCTCTGGATGAGGGAGATAAATGAGTATTCCTCCGTCGTTCCCGGCCAAATCCTGTTAGGCCGGGGTGCTTCAGTTTTCCGGAATGAGTATTAAATCAAGTCTTCCCTGAGTTTGATTCTTCTCCGGGTAATACTGTGTGACCAACGTCCGATAGCCTTTGGCCGTGATTCTAATATGAATGTGCGAAGGTCTGCCCCTATACGGGGGGGGAAAATTACTCTCAAATTTATACGCACCGTTTTTATCAGAGAACATCACAGCGCGGTGGTCGTCGTCATATTTACCATCCGGGCCAGCTAGCCAGAACTCAATCCGCGCCCCTTCAATAGGTGAACAGTCTGCGCTCGTTCTGACAACTCCGCTCAGGATATGACCATTGCCAACACGGGTTCGTTCCGGTGCATTGGGCACATAAAATGGCCCGAGGGCGTCAGGGGGGGTTGGCTTGCACGGGCCGTCACCGGTCATGTGGGATGGTTTTGTGCCTTCTCCGGTTTCCGCCAGTGTTAGCCCTGAGAGGGGCGTTTTGGCGAGGGGACTTCCCGTGCTAAAAAAGGTTAGAAGCACCATGCCTGGAACAGTGTATAATACTGGTCGTTTCATAGTCTACCCTCCCAATTTAACCACTCAGGAAACGGTGAAAATATTAAATATTTGGAAAAGAATTATCGAAAGATGAGACCCTGGATTCATGCTAAAAGAAAGTTCTTTGAAAGTCCAGTACATTTTCATTGGAAAGATGGCAAACGTTATCTATAATGACACCAACTATGCTAGGATGCACCGTTCCAACAATAGGCGGATTACCAGAAGGATTTTCCTGGGCAAGGAAATGGGGATGTGAATGTATACAAATCTATGTAACATTATCCCGCAGGTGGGATGTATCCGAGTTATCGGCAGAAGAAGTTCTTCAATTCAAATCCGCCTGGCGGAAGAGCCCTGTGAAAAAGGTTGTTGCTCATGTCCCCTATCTCGTAAATCTGGCATCTCCCGATAAAAATCTTTGGAAAAAATCAAAAGACCGATTACGTACTGAATTATCCAGGGCGAGACAATTTGGTGTAAACTTTTTGGTTCTTCATCCGGGAAGTTACGGAAATTCAAATAGAGAAGATGGAATGAAGAGGATCATTGAAGCTTTAAGTGACATTTCGGGGGAAATTGATGATCAGAAAACCAGAATACTTTTAGAAACAATGGCCGGCCAGGGGACTACAATAGGTTCTACTTTTGAGGAGATTGCCCGCATCCTTGAAGGAGTCGGCAATCCTGGATTTTTTGGTATTTGTTTCGATACGGCCCATGTCTTTGCAGCCGGATACGATATAAGGGGTTATGAAAACTATGAAACGGTGCTTAAAGAATTTGATGCAGTACTGGGGTTGAAGAGAATTAAAACTATCCATGTAAATGATTCCAGAACAAATTTTGGTTCCCACAGCGACCGCCATGCGTGTATTGGAGAGGGAAATCTGGGGTTGGAAATTTTTCACGCAATCCTGAAAGACTCACGGTTTCTGAATATACCAAAGATATTAGAGATTCCTGAAAGAGACAAAAGGAGCGAAGACAATTTGCAACTGCTCCGAAAACTACACGTAATTCCTGGCCGTCTCCCACAATCAAATAAATTACAAAAACAGCTTATACGGAAGAAGACCCATGTCAAACAAAACACCTTTTCTTTCAGATAGGTACGTAGTAATTGTTCTATTCTTGATTATTTGGAAAGGCACTGTATGTCAATATCGAGTAAAGTAAGGGAAGGAATAGCCGCGTCATCCTGGGTTGTGAATATCTTTGAGTACCGTTCTCCCGTTGTTTCAGAAGAGAAAGAAGTGTATGATTTTAGGCTGGGAAACCCGAAGATAGAACCTCCGGCAAAGTTTGTTGAGGAATTGAAGAAGGTTGCGAACAACCCCTTTCCGGGGATGCATGGTTATTCGGCTTTAGCAGGACACATTCAGGCACGGGAGGCAATAGCTCAAACGCTGTCAGAGGAAAGAGGGCTATCTTTCACTGCACACCATGTCATTATGACCTCCGGCGGTGCTGGTGCATTGAATATTATTCTGAAGGCAATTCTAAATCCCGGCGAGGAAGTCATTGTTTTAGCGCCTCTCTATCTGGAATATCCCTATTATATAGATAACCATGGTGGAGTCTGTTGCGTAGCTGAGACAAATGCTGACTTTACAGTAAACATCGATACGATATCTGCAAAGATAACCCCCAGGACCAAGGCAATTATCATAAACTCGCCGAATAACCCCACCGGGATGATTTACTCCGGAGATAGTTTAAAATCTATCGCACGGCTCCTGAACGAGAAGAACCGACAGTTTGGAAAGGATATTTTTTTAATTTATGATGCAGCGTATCAGGACATCATTTACGATGGCAATAAGGTTCCTGATATCTTTAATATCTATTCAAACACCATTTTTGCAGCCTCGTATTCCAAGCCCCTTTCCATTCCGGGGGAAAGGATAGGCTTTGCGGCAGTCCATCCTGCGATGAAAAATTCCGGGGAACTTATGGATGCCCTGACCTTTGCGAATCGTGTTCTTGGGTATCTGAGCGCTCCTGTCCTTATGCAGCACGTTGTTGCAAATCTTCAGGGTGTTTGTGTTGACAGGGTGGAATATCAGGAAAGAAGGGATATGTTGTGTGATGCCCTGGAGGATTTTGGTTATTCATTTACACGACCGATGGGGGCTTATTACATCTTTCCCATGATCCCCGGAGACGATGTCTTATTTGCTCAGGGACTTTCTCAGGAAGGAATACTGGTACTTCCCGGAAAGAGTTTTGGGAGAAGTGGGTACATCAGAATTGCCTTTTGTGTCAATAAAGAAACCATCACAAACTCCCTTCCGGGGTTTAAAAGGGTAATTGAACGTTTCATGTAAGGCGAACTTCAGTTCGCCTTCCTTCATCTCACCTTCGCACTAGACAAAGAAAGGGTGAAGCTATACTGCGTTGAGGATATGTTCGTGAAATCAACAAATAAGGAAATTATACAAAAATTCGACTGGGGACTTTATCCCCGCGCCGAGAATCTTTTAGTCCGGCAGATTGACATGTTCTTAAAGAACAACGATTTTGCCCGCAACCTTTCCCTTCGAATGGGGGAGGAGGCCTCAACACGGTTCCTTGACTGGATTGACCATGTTGTACTGCCCGAAGATATTCTGAGCGCAAAGGCCATTGAAGAGGTCGGCTTTCAGCAAACAGACCATCCTGAAATCCCGTCCGGCATGAGGGTCTTTGTACATCACGAGGCCGTCTTTTTTCCTGTCCTGCTCAACAAAAAGAAATTCACTGAAGTCGTACTCAAGCCGGAGAGGTTGGACCACTTTATCCAGGTGATAGGAAAGGGTCTGTCAATAGAAGGTAGTATTTACATGCCGTACAGGAAGGCTGTTCTTTCTGCTCACGGTGAGTATATCCTCTCCGCTGCGGAAAGGAGGGGTTATAACGGTTTCTGTGTATCTGAAAAGGTGACCGACGATACAGGGGAATACCGGAAAGTACTGGAAACATTTATGTGCAGGCGGCGGTATTACGAAGGCATTGAGGAAGGAATGAATGCCACGCAGGTACTTGTGGAAGATACATGCAAAAAATTATCGCCTGCGCGGGTAACGGATGCCTTTTTCAGGGCAGAACGGATATACTGGGAGAGGAAAAACCGGGCAGGTCAGATACAAAAGGCCCGTCAAGACAGGTTAGGGCTGGGGTGGGGAAACCACGACCACCACACCTACCGTTCATCACGGGGAAATTTCACCCGGCTCATAAACATCTTTGAAACCCTGGGGTTTATCTGCCGTGAACAGTTTTTTGCCGGTGAGGAAGCAGGCTGGGGTGCCCAGATACTTGAACATCCTGAATGCAATATCGTACTGTTTGCTGATATTGACCTTTTGAAAGAAGAAAGGGATGTAAATTTTACCCGGCAGGGTCTGATGCAAACCACCCACAGGGGAACAGTCGGACTGTGGGTGGAACTCCACGGAGAAAGCGTACTGCAGGCCGGGCTCCACCACCTTGCGGCACGATTTGATTTTGAAAAACTGCGTACCGATCTCAAACAGTCGAATATCAACACAATGAACCCCTTCTCCGACTTTGAATTCCTGAAACAGGCATTTACCGAGGGAGAAACATGGCGTGCGGACACAGAACGGCTGGACAGGCTTTTGGAAAAAGGCCTGGTAACAGAGCCACAGTATGAGATGTTTCTCAAAAATGGTGCACTAGGCAGCCACCTGGAAAATATCCAGAGGACGCAGGGATTTAAGGGATTTAACCAGCACTCCGTATCGGTGATTATTACAGCCACAGACCCCAGAAAATACAAGGTTTAAGGGGCACAAGGAATCGGAAAGCTTTTCTCTTGGACGCCAGTGTTTTGGTAAATCCTTTATTTTCGGTAAGCCTGCCCTTTGTAATATTCAGAAGATTTGTATTTTGAAATGATTTCATCAATAAATACCTTTGCCGTGGATGCAATCGGCACGGCCAGCAGCAGCCCCAGAAATCCGAGCAATTGACTGCAGATCAGGATCGAGAGGATCACCATGACCGGGCTCAGTCCCAGTCCCTTCCCCATAACCCTTGGTGTTATCACGGTTGCTTCAAGCAATTGCCCGATGCCGAAGGTAAGAATGACGTAGAGTATATGTGTGAGATCGTGAAATTGAAAAATGGAAAGCGCTAAAGCCAGCACAATGCCTGTACCCGTTCCAACGTAGGGAATCAGATTGCCGAAACCGCCTACAAAGCCGACAATAAAGGATAAGGGGATGCCCGCCATTGTCAAACCAACGCTGTAGATAAGGGAAAGAATGAGGCAGACAATAAGTTGGCCCTGGAGAAAATACCGGAGATTGTTATTTACTCTCGATAAAAGATTTATTGCCCGGTCTCTTCGGGAAAAAGGGAAGAGGGACTTTATATTTTGGGCGATCACGTTAAAATCCTTGAGCAGGTAAACCGATACAACGCTGAAGATGATAAAATTTACAGCGATACCCAGGAAACCAAAGGTGCTGTAAAAAATATTTTTGCCAATGTTCAGGAAAAAACCGGCCACCTGCGGAAAATGCCTTTTGAATCCCCATGCTACTTCTATCAAGCGTGTTTTTTTCCCATGAAATGTTTTTCCCGTATCCGCATCTGTGATGTCAGGATGTGCCTGGCTGCTGTCTTCTTTTGTATCTGCCGGCTTACTATTTCCCTGTTTGTTGTCAGGAACGGGTTCTCTCTGCTCTTTTAACAGGGATTTCAGGGATCTGGTAAATTCCGTATCCCCATATTTCCCGATCCAGGCTTCAAAGGTAGCTTGATATTTTGGAAAGCGGTCCTTGACGATACCGCCAACCTGATATGCCCCGCTTATGGTTTTGGGAATTGCATAGGTAAGAAATCCGGCCGTGGTTAGGAGTGCCGCAAAGATAAGAATAACGATTCCCGCTGCACGATGAATGTGTTTGCGGGAAAATGGCCATCGTCTCCGCTCAAGAAAGCTGACAGCCGGATTAAAAATATAGGCGATGATAAAAGCCAGCAAAAGGGAGATAAGTGTGCCTCTTAGAAGATAACACAATGCAAAAAAAATACTCAGTGAAAACCCGAAGAGCATTACGCGAACCCACATGTTTCCCACTATCCTTCGCTGTTCTTTTTCCATAAAGTCTATTCCCGGTTGTCCAGACAGGCATGTGGCGTGTCTGAGCCGATCTTTACATGATCTCTGATGGCTTCTGTGATGGACGGCCCTATGCCCCTGACATTGGACAACTCATCCAGGGTCTTAAAATTGCCGTGTTTTTCACGGTAGGCAACGATTGCCTTCGCCTTTACCTCTCCCAGTTTTGGCAATAAAACCAATTCATACCAGGGGGCATTGTTGATGTCAAGCCTGACTTTTATATCCCCTGGTTTCACCTCGCTGGTAATCTCTGTTTCCGGCAGCCACCAATGGTGGTCCATACCTGTTTTTATTATCGTACCGATAAACAACGTCGTTGCCAAAAAGTAGATGACAACAAGCTGCTTCTTTGCGGGGGAGAAATTATCGGATGATTTCCGTGATTTTTGCATGATATCTACAAGACCTTTTAGACATCCCTCCAAATAGGCGTGCCTCTGCCCACGTATTTTAACAATAATTTCGAAGGATTCAAGGTAATGTTGTAATAATTGACCGCAAAAGCACGAAGTACTCAAAGGTCTTTTCCATACGTTTAGTGATCGTAAATGGTTGTTCCGGCAGTATTTTGCCCATATAGTATTATATATTATTTGGATTTAGTATATATAAACTATTTATTAAAAATGAAATTTCCATATCATGGTGCAATAAAGCTAAGATTTGATGTTCGAAAGGGGGTGATTGAATGCACTAACAAAAGGCAATTATTTAACAACTATGAAAATGTCTTAGAAAGCGAGGAATGTACTATGTTTATAAGAATCGTAATTCCTATCGTTATAGCGATATGCAGTGTTTTTTTATGCAATATAAAAACGGGGTGGACAGCCAGTCTGGAAGAATTAGAACAAAGGTTAGATAATTTGGAAACGAGGATTAGTGAGGTAAATACAAGTACTGAAGACATCAAGGGAGAAATAAAAAACTATAAGCCTGCTATAGAATCGAGGATTTCTGAGGCATGTAAGGTGGCTGAAGATGTAAAGGCAGTAAAGGCTGAACTGGAAAGGTACAGACCGGCATATGTAACTGACGTTTGTGAGGGAAGGATTAAGTTTGGCGGACGTGTAGACGGAATGGTTCAGTATCTTACAGGGACGAACAGAGACGAGTTAGGGGTTGTCGGCCGTCTCTGGTTTGATGCGCGCGCAAAGGTTGTTCCGGAAAAGCTTGATTTTATTATTGAATTCAACTCAGCGGGTGGGGATAACATTGGCGCAGGGCTCCCCACAAACGAAATTACTATTGACCAAAGTCGTTTTAACGATCTTGGGAGAGGCAATCTTAATCTGTATAAGGCGCACACCATCTGGAAGCCTGTCAAAGGGTTGCAGATTGCAACGGGAATTATGGACTGGCTTAACCATGAAGATCCTGTGGGTACGTCAGGCGATGTGGGTTTTGATAACAGCGATGTAACGATCTGCGAAGGATGGTCATTCCCCGGTTTGAGTATCGGCGCCTGGTTAGGGTTGGTATCTGAGTTGAAGGCCGATGCCCCAAGCGTGCCCGCCTTAACGATGAGATATGATCCGAATGATTTGTGGACCTTCCGTACCAGCGTTCAGACGACCCAAACCTCATCCATGTTTACCACAAGAAACGATGAAGATGAAAGGGATTTATGGTCATGGACCTCTGAGATTGTCTTTCGGCCAAAAATATGTGGCCGTCAGGGGGCGTATAAGTTTTTCTACGGGTTAACAAGGAGTGGGGACTCGAGTCCTGTGGATACGGCAGACGGGGTAACCGTATTAAACCCAACCGGCGTTAACCATGGTATTGGCTTTCTGTTTGATCAGTGGCTTACCGATCATTTTATTATCAATGCAAGGTATAGTGTTTCAGAGGATGATGACATATTTAAATCCAGTAATAATGGGGTGAGAACGCACTGGAATGCCACCATCGGATGGATCTCTGAGGGGGATACCTATTCCGCCAAGGAGTTTGTTGGGATTGGTTACGGGTCGGCACGGTGGGGACGTTCTTACGAAGCAGCAAACAATAACTTTGACAGGGAGCAAACGTATGAAATCTTCTGGAGACATAAACTCACCAATAATTTGTGGATACAGCCTGATTTTCAAATAGTCCACGACCCGTTAGGGGCTAAAGACTCTACTGAATTTATTCCGGGTGTTCAGATGTGGATGACGTTTTAGGAGATACCTGGGGCGAGTTTTGCAAGGATGTCTGTGTCTGGTTTCTGTCATAAGTTTACGAGATTGCAATCTTCCAGTGTTTTGTGGTGAGAAAGGAGAAATACAATGCGCGGCATGGTAAAAACAAAATTGTGGGGGGGATTCAGAAATGTGGTGAAAAGTGCAAATAGGACTGCGCTGGCCATCTGCGTTGCCGTGAGTACGGGAATAGCTGGCGGCGCCCGGATAAGTGATGCACAGGAAAAAGAACCCATTAAAGTTGGTGTGTTACATTCTTTAAGCGGCACGATGGCTATTAGTGAAGTGTCTCTTCATGATGTTGTCTTAATGGCAATTGACGAAATCAATGCCGCAGGCGGTCTTCTTGGCGGAAGGCAGGTTGTGCCAGTCATAGAAGACCCGGCCTCAGACTGGCCGACATTTGCTGAAAAGGCAAAAAAGCTTATCTTGCAAGACAAGGTGTGTTCTGTTTTCGGATGCTGGACATCTGCAAGCCGCAAAGCGGTGCTCCCGGTGTTTGAAAAATACAACAACCTCTTGTGGTATCCCGTCCAGTACGAAGGGAATGAGTGTTCAAAGAACGTGATTTATTCGGGCGCAACGCCCAACCAGCAGACATGTCCTGCCGTAACCTGGCTCTTAAAACAAGGCAAGAAGAGGTTCTATCTCCTCGGCTCAGATTACGTATTTCCGCGGACAACGAACATGATTATTAAGGCGCAGCTGAAGGCGGAAGGCGGTGTCCTGGCAGGAGAAGAATATACACCTCTTGGCCACATGGAATATTCCACGGTTGTGAATAAAATAAAAGCGTCAAAGCCTGACGCTATATTCAACACGGTAAACGGTGACAGTAACGTGGCGTTCTTTAAACAATTACGGGACGCCGGAATTACCGCTAAGGATATTCCCGTCATGTCGGTAAGTATCGCAGAAGATGAACTCCGGGGCATCGGCGGAGAACTGACGGAAGGCCACTATGCAGTATGGAATTATTTCCAGAGTATGAATACCCCGGAAAATAAGGTTTTCGTAGAAAATTTTAAGAACCGCTATGGACAGGACCGCGTAACCGACGACCCCATTGAAGCGCAATACATTAATGTGAAGATATGGGCAATGGCCGTGGAAAAGGCAGGGTCAACCGACGTCGATGCCATCCGAGAGGCGGCCAGGGGACTGGAAATGATTGCGCCGGAAGGTCTGGTGCGTCTTGATCCTGAAAACCAGCACT
The DNA here is from genome assembly GCA_011525665.1 of Candidatus Brocadia sp. GTDB lineage: Bacteria > Planctomycetota > Brocadiia > Brocadiales > Brocadiaceae > Brocadia. Next base: position 43,253 of record WYAU01000071.1, on the reverse strand, counting down.
ATTGGAAGATTGTTCAGATTGGCCAGATTATGAAAAACGGGCAGTTTAAAATTGTCTGGAGTACACCAGGTCCGGTGAAACCCATGCCCTGGAGCAGATTTACCCATCCCGACAAAGATTGCCTCCAGTCTAAGGGCGGGACGGTTACCATTGATCCAAAGATGAGGGGCAGTGATTATGAAATATTGAAGGTTGCCGGCGGTGCAAGGAGCGTAAGCGCCGGAAGTGCAGGCGGAAAAAAAGAATCCTCTGATGAAGGCGCTGCGAATAAAAGGTTAGATTCACTAGAAGAGAGGTTAGACTCCATTGAACAGCGGTTAGATGGTTTTTTAGAGAGCATGAAAAAACTCTTTTCTGGCAGTATCTAGGGAATGTGAAGCCTCATAAGCAACGAGTTGTAAATAAAAGCTTTTTTCCTCTGTGAAAGTGCTACGCACTTCACAGGTGCGTAGCACATAAGGTTCGGCAGAGAATCGAACAGTAAGCATACGAGCGATAATTTTTTAAATACACTGCAATTTTAAATTTGGGGGGCATCTTTAATACCTTTAAAGAGTAACGGCAATTACTTGTATTTTCCCATAATCTTTCTCCTATTCCTTCTGGTGAAAGTTACAAATCATTGTAAAGTTACGTTGAAAAGGTAGATAAGTGATGCTCCCCAATCAATTGAAAAATCAGCAAAAGCTTTAGCACTCTCACACTGTAATCGTTTTATCAAAGAAAATCCGTTCTTCCCTATTTATTGCATTATTTCAAAAAGGTCATTTTGGTTTTATGCAGAGCAGAGATAGTACTCTGGATCCTCTAAGGCAATGGGTAAAAAAAATTTTCACAGAGAAACTGGTTTATTAACTCGATTCTGTTGGAGTGTTCCGTGTATGAAAAAGACAATTTTGGCATTTACTTTGGCAGTAATAGGATTTGGCAATACAGTTTACTCAGAAATCCCGCCAGGAGAAATAAATAAGGTAATTTCTCTGCTCTCGGATGAGGATAAGGAGGTAAGAAAAAATGCAGCGAGGGAACTCGGGAATTATGAGGGAGATGTAAGGGTTCTGGAGGCTCTGAATAATTCATGGAGTAAAGAAACAAATGAAGAAGTAAATTTTCTGATAGAGATTGCATTAAACAAAATCAAATTATCTGACCACAATCCATCGGTCAGAAAAGCTGCGGTTGATGCATTGGGGGATAAGGCAGAGGCAAATTTTGCATTAGAAGAGTTTGACGTGGAAGGCGCTTCTCTTTTTAGCCGCGTTGTATTGGAAGAGCAGGATATCTCCGGAATCCTTTTTTCCCTGAATCAGGCGTTTGGTACCGAAAAAGACAGGAAGGTAAAAAATGCAATAACAGAGGCGATTCAAAAGATTCGGCTCCTGGATAAAGATGCGGCTGTCCGGAAAGAAGCCGCTGAATTTCTCGATGAAATAGGCAATCCCGATACCATTATGTTTTTGGGAAGGGCAAGGGAAAAAGAAATGGATGCGGGTGTAAAAAGTGTTTTAGAAAAAACCATAAAAAGAATAGAGAAGAGGCAGCAGACTTCCACAACCATTCAGCAACTCTTCAATGGAATAAGCGTAAGTTCTATATACCTTCTCATTGCAATTGGGCTTGCAATTACATTTGGCGTGATGGGGGTAATTAACATGGCCCACGGCGAATTCATGATGCTGGGGTGTTATGTTACCTATGTATTGCATCTGTTTTTCAGAAATTACATAAGCGAGAGCGCTTTTGGATTGTATTTTGTGCTTGCCTTACCGGTATCCTTTATCCTTACAGGACTTTTTGGCTGGTTATTAGAAAGCTCCGTTGTCCGTCTGCTATACGGAAGACCGCTTGATACCCTGCTGGCAACATGGGGGGTAAGCCTGATGCTTCAGCAGTTCATACGGCAGATTTTCGGAGCTAATAACGTCGACGTAATGAGTCCTTTATGGCTTACCGGCGGCGTTTCGGTAATGGCAGGATTGCAATTACCCTATAAAAGATTGTTTATCATTGGTTTTACCGCAGCAGTTGTTGCGGGTATTTACTTTTTGCTGTTACGCACCCGGCTTGGGCTGAGGATAAGGGCAGTCATGCAGAACCGTACCATGAGTGATTGCATGGGTATTCCCGTGCGCAGAATAGATTCATTCACCTTTGCCCTGGGTTCAGGACTGGCGGGAATTGCCGGATGTAACATTAGTTTGTTGGGGTCCGTGGGCCCCTCGACAGGGCAAAATTATATCGTGGATTGTTTCATGGTAGTCGTACTGGGTGGCGTTGGTAAAATTGTGGGGTCTATCGCCGGCGCCTTCGGGATGGGCGGAACGAATTCTATCTTTGAATTTTTTACAACGGCAAGCATGGGGAAGGTGCTGGTGTTCCTGCTGGTTATCGCATTCCTGCGGTTCAGGCCGACGGGGTTTTCACCTGCAAAGGGGCGTACCTAATGTAACGTAGCTATCGAAAGAACTATCGGGAGATACATATGAACAGGGACATTTACTGCGATTACAAAAAATCTGTATGGAAAAATGAATGGACGATAACGGGCATGGTTATCTTTGTGTTTCTCATAGTGCTTCCCTTACTCCATGTACTTCCCGGTGAAGATTCCTGGCTTAAGGTGTCAAATTTCCGTATAAATCTGCTGGGGAAATTTCTGGCGCTGGCTATTGTGGCGCTGGGAATAGACTTTATTTGGGGGTATACCGGTATTTTGAGTCTTGGCCAGGGGGTATTTTTTGGGCTGGGTGGATATTGTATGGCCATGTACCTTTTGCTCAAAGTAGGGACAGCGGGTCATTACGAAAGCAATTTGCCTGATTTCATGGTCTGGAACGGACTGACCGAACTTCCCTGGTTCTGGAAACCCATGTACCATGCATGGGTGGCTATCCCGTGTATCGTTTTTGTCCCGGCGTTGTGTGCCTTAGGGTTGGGTTATCTGACATTTAAAAGCGGTGTTGGCGGTGTATATTTTTCTATCGTGACGCAGGCATTAGCGCTGGTGTTGTCCATTACCTTAATCGGACAGCAGCCATATACGGGCGGAACGAATGGGTTGAATGATTTCAGAAGCATTTTCGGATTTCCGCTGAGGGGGCCTGACCTCCCAACGACACAATTGTTCCTTTATATAGTGACCGTGCTTGTCCTCGTCGGGGCCTATTTTTTGTGCCGGTGGATCATACGGTCCAAATTAGGAAGGGTATTGATGGCTATCCGGGACGACGAAAAGCGGGCGCGGTTTTCAGGGTATGACACGGCAAATTTCAAGATTTTTGCCTTTGGACTGGCGGCCGCTCTTGCCGGTGTAGGCGGAGCGCTTTTTGTGCCTCAGGCGGAAATAATATCGCCGTCGAATGTTGGGATTGTGCCTTCTATCGAGATGGTCCTGTGGGTGGCTGTGGGGGGAAGAGGAACACTGGTGGGCGCTGTATTAGGCGCACTGCTTGTGAATGCTGCAAAGAGTGGACTGAGTGAATCCTTTCCCGGTATCTGGCTCTATTTCCTGGGGGCATTATTCATGGGCGTGGTCGTTTTTTTCCCCAAAGGTTGCGTAGGATTTCTGGGTCAATTCCGATCTCCGGGAAGACAACGGAAGAACACCTTGCGTGCGGAAAAGGTCTCTGTGGCGTCGATGAAGCCACCACTTTCTTAGAAAAGTTCTGAAATGTGAAGAATATCGAAAGAGATTGGTTAACCGGGGAAGTGATACTATGCAAAACAAGACAATTTTGTACATGGAAAATGTGACCGTTAGCTTTGATGGTTTTATTGCGATACGGGACCTCAATTTTTATATGCACTACGGTGAACTCCGCGTGGTTATCGGCCCAAATGGGGCCGGGAAGACGACACTGCTGGATGTGATTTGCGGTAAGACTAAACCCGTAAAGGGGCGGGTTATTTTTGGAGAAAAAGACATAAACATTACCGGAATGAAAGAACACGAGATAGTGAAGATTGGCATCGGGAGGAAATTCCAGGCGCCTTCTATCTTTTCGAATCTGACGGTATGTGAAAATTTTGAATTATCTTTGCGCAAAAGCAAAGGGGTGTTTTCTACCCTGTTTATGAGAAGAACGAAAAGCGATCAGGAAAAGATTTTCTCGATTTTGGAGACGATAGGGTTGGTTGACAAGGCTTACGAAAAGGCCGGTTCACTTTCCCACGGTGAAAAACAATGGGTTGAGATCGGGATGGTTCTTGCTCAGGACCCCCAGTTGCTGCTCGTTGACGAACCTGTCGCCGGTATGTCCGATAAGGAAACGGAAAAAACGGCAGAACTCCTTCTTTCTATTTCACGGAATCATTCTATCCTGGTTATTGAGCACGATATGAAATTTGTCAGGCAGATATCACGGAAAGTGACTGTTTTGCATGAAGGAATGACTCTATGCGAGGGGACTATGGATGAGGTTCAAAATGACCCGAGAGTCATTGAAAAATATTTAGGGAGAGGGGGTGCGGATTAGCACATGTTAAAGGTTGATTATCTGAACGTTTATTATGGAGAGAGTCACGTGCTTCATGATGTCGATATGGAAATATCGCAGGGTCAGATCGTGTGTCTTTTGGGGAGAAACGGGGTAGGAAAAACAACGCTGCTCAAGGGGATTATGGGAGTACTTCCCGCCCGAAGGGGAAAGGTGTCCTTTGATAATCAGGAGATTACCCCTTTGCTGCCCAACAGAAGGGCGAAACTGGGTATCGGCTATGTCCCTCAGGGCCGGGAGATATTCCCTTATCTGAGTGTTCATGAGAATCTTTTGGTGGGTCTTGAAAGCAGGAAGGATAGTCTTAGGACCGTGCCGGAAGAGATTTTTGAATTATTTCCCGTGCTGAAAAGTATGCTTGGCAGAAAAGGGGGAGATCTCAGTGGCGGCCAGCAGCAGCAGCTGGCTATTGGACGCGCCCTGGCAATGGGTCCGAAACTGTTAATGCTGGATGAACCCACCGAAGGCATACAGCCGTCGATCATCTTGGAAATTGAAAATGTGATTCAACGCATCAAGGAGAGAGGAAATATTGCGGTTTTGATGGTAGAACAGTACCTCGATTTTGCCTGGCGTATTGCTGATTACTATTATGTAATGGCCAAAGGTTCCGTTGTTTCACACGGTTCCACGAAAGAGACAGACATAGAATACGTGAAAGAACACATAACGGTATAATTTCCCGGTGATTTATTATCCCCTGGCAGTGTAAAAAGTTTTTTACCTAAAACGAAATCAGTTAAGGAGACCACTATTATGGATCCGCAAGTTGTTGTCGATACATTATGGACGGTCATTGCGGCCATACTTATTTTCTTCATGGGCCTGGGTTTTGCTTTTTTGGAAAGCGGTTTTACCCGTGCCAAAAATTGTGTGAATGTCCTTTCGAAAAACTTTATTGTCCTTGCGACAGCAACCCTCGCCTTCTGGGTGTTTGGCTTTGGCCTTATGTTTGGCGATGGCAATCCGATATTCGGGTTGCAGGGAATCACTTTTCTGAGGGGAGAGGATAACAGCCCTGCAACCGGGGGCGATTATCATGGGGTATATTCAGCGCTGAGCTGGGCGGGAATTCCGCTGGCAGGAAAGTTTTTTTTTCAGATGAAATTTGCAATGGTTGCAGCTACGATTGTCTCCGGGGCTGTGGCTGAACGCCTTAAATACGGTGCATTCATAATTTTTTCTTTTGTCGTGGTTGCTTTTGTGTATCCGGTTACGGGACATTGGATTTGGGGGGGTGGATGGCTGGCAGAAAAAGGGATGTTTGATTTTGCCGGTTCGACCGTCGTACATTCTGTCGGCGGATGGGCCGCGCTTTCGGGTGTTTTCCTCCTGGGGTCCCGTTTCGGGAAATACGGTGAAGGCCGTTCGGTTGCTATAATTCCGGGTCACAATATGCCTATGTCCTTAATGGGCGCTTTTGCGTTGTGGATAGGATGGTTTGGGTTTAATTTAGGGAGCGCAATGTCTGCCAATCCTGAGCTCGTTACTCATGTGGCGCTTACGACAAATATGGCGGCATGCACAGCCCTGTTGGGTTCTACGATGGCCTCCTGGATTATTGTGAAAAAGCCGGACCTTGGAATGATGATTAATGGATGTCTTGGCGGGCTTGTCGCCATAACGGCGCCTTGCGCTGTAGTAAGCGTCCCGAGCGCTGTAATTATCGGGTTTATTGCAGGATGGTTGGTTGTGTTGTCCGTAAAGTTCTTTGATCGTGTCAGAATAGACGACCCGGTGGGTGCCCTGTCAGTACACTTGGTTAATGGGGTCTTTGGCACCTTATGCGTCGGACTTTTTGCACAGGAACACTATATGCCGGGACGGGTTGCCAATGGACTCTTTTTCGGGGGCGGGGGGGCTTTGCTGGGTGTGCAGTTTTTAGGTGTGTGGACGGTTGCCATATACGCCTTTCTGCTGTCCGGCATTTTCTGGTTGATCCTGAAATATACAATGGGAATCCGGGTGGATACCCGTAAAGAGATGGAAGGTCTTGATTTAGGGGAGCATGGTAATATGGCATACCCTGATTTCGTGGTAAAGCGGGTGGGTGATGAATTTTATTTCATGCCGAAGGTATCGGGAAGTGAGAGTTACCTTTCGGAGGAATTGCTCTGTCCGTCGCGGGTTTTTCCAAAAGGAGATGCAGCGGTTCAGAAGATAGAGGCGGTTATCCGTCCGGAACGCCTTCAATTTGTGAGAGACGCCCTTGAAAAAATCGGATATCCCGGCATTATGGTCTCTCAGATAGAAGGACACGGAATACAGAAAGGTGTTACCCAGCAATGGCGCGGCAAAAAGTACAAATTGGACCTCCTTCCAAAAACAAAGATTGAAATTATTGCAGAAAAGACAGACGTTGACAAGATTGTGAATGCGATTCTGCAATCAGCCAAAACGGGGTCTTTTGGAGATGGCAAGATATTTGTTTATGATACGAGGGGCATTGTGCGCATCAGAACCGGCGATGAGGGGGCAACCGCCATTACTTAACCAAAATTATTCAATACCTGATACGAATGAATGCAGCATATAGTGTTCTCTGGTTGTTAAGCGCAACGGTTCTTTCTCCTTTCCGTATTTCTGAAAAGGTCACTTGCAATGACTCTGTCATCAATACAGGAGTTTATGCTGGGTTATCCGCGGAAGGCACGCCGGACCTCTATTGCGATACGCCGGTGTACCGTTTCGGGAAGGTATACAAGTATGAAAATATAAGACATTATTTTGTGATTCAAAACCGGGGAACACAAGAATTAAAAATAAACAAGATCGAGACCGCGTGCGGATGTATTGTGGGGGAAACCTCTGACACAAAAATAGCTCCCGGGATGTCTGGAAAGATACAGGTGCGTTTTAGAACAGGCCCGGAGACAGGAATCGTTGTAAAAAATATCAGGATACATTCAAGTGATCCGGATACGCCGGTTTACATCCTTAAACTGTCGGGTGAAGTGATAGAGGATATTACGGTAAGTCCGCGGCAGATTAATTTCGGAAGTGTTTCGAAGGGTGATCATGCATACGGAGTGGTGAATTTACAACCGCGCCCGGAGTTTCATTTGGAAATAAACGATGTGGTGTCATCGAATTCTGCGGTGAACGTTCGTTATAGGAAAGATGAGGAGAAGGGCAATTTTCTCGTTAATGTTATCTTAAAAGGAGATGCGCCAGTTGATGTGTTGTTAGGGAATATCTCCATTTTTACCAATAGCGAACGGCAGAAAAGAATTATCGTGCCTGTGTATGGAGAGGTGCTGGGAGATATTCGGGTATACCCCTCACATTTATATTTTGGTACTGTCAAAAGGGATCATGATTGTGTAAAATCCGTGTTTATTACTCTGTTGAAAAAAGAGATACGGGTGCATCAAATTAAAGCAGAGCCTGACTTCCTGGTTTCAGAGGTTGAAACTGAATATCAAAAAGATGAAAAAACAACCCTCAGAATTCTCACGAGAATAAAAAAGGATGCACCTGCTGGAAAAATAAATGGTATATTAAATTTACATACAAATAGTAAAATACAACCCACGATTCGTATTCTCGTCTCGGGTGAAATCTGTGAAAAGTGATTTTTGTCGTAGTGCACTCCAAAGGGATCAACAGGGGAAAATTACGCTATTCAGGAAGAGTCAAAGGGGGAGGGTTTTTGTTATGATGCTGTCACCGCGTGAGATTGACAAGATGCTCATTTATTCTGTGGCTGAGTTGGCGCGAAAGCGAAGGTCTCGTGGCTTAAAACTCAATTATTCTGAAGCCGTGGCGGTGATTTCAGAAGCCATTCTTGAGGGGGCGCGGGATGGTAAAAGTGTCGCCGAATTAATGCACATGGGGAAAAAGATATTAACGAGGGAGGATGTAATGCCGCGTGTGCCTGAGATGCTTCATCTTGTGCAGGTGGAATGCACTTTTCCTGATGGCACAAAGCTGGTTTCCTGTCACGATCCGATTACGTAACGGAGGGGAGAAATGAGCGGAACGTTTCACTATATGATTAAGAATGATCCGATAGAAATCAATGCGGGGCGGCCTACCGTCAAAATTCCGGTAAAGAATACAGGGGATCGTCCGATCCAGGTCGGCTCTCACTTCCATTTTTTTGAGACGAACAGGGCATTGGAGTTTGACAGGAAAAAGTCGTTTGGAATGAGACTGAATATACCCTCAGGGACATCCGTTCGGTTCGAGCCGGGTGACGAGAAAACGGTCGAATTGGTTCAATTGGGAGGGAAAAGGGTGGTCATGGGGCAAAACAGTCTGATAAATGGGAGCACCGCTGCAAAAGGCGCTCTGGAAATTGCATTGGAAAAGGCAAAAAAATTGGGATTCCGGGGGGCTTGATTCATTTTCCCGAAGGCAGAGATACAAGCGAGGGACTGTTCTTATGGCAAATATATCAAGAAAACAGTATACAGATTTATATGGACCAACGGTAGGTGATAAATTTACCCTGGCGGATACCGGATTAGTATGCGAAATTGAAAAAGATTTTCGTGTGCCGGGCGATGAAGTCGTCTTTGGGGGAGGAAAGACAATCAGGGAGGGAATGGGACAGGGCACGCAAACCAATAAAAATGGTGCTTTGGACCTGGTTGTTACCAACGTAATTATTATCGATCCTGTTCAGGGGGTTGTGGTGGGCGATATGGGAATAAAAGACGGAAAGATTGCAGGGATAGGAAAGGCGGGCAACCCGGATATTATGGACGGTGTTCATCCCGATCTTATTATTGGTCCCGGCACAGAAGTTATTGCGGGCGAGCATCTCATTGCCACGGCAGGGGGAATCGATGGCCATATTCATATGATCTGTCCGCAGCAGGTATATGACGGGCTTTCGAACGGCATAACGACTTTTGTTGGCGGTGGAACGGGACCTGCCGATGGAACAAAGGCTACCACGTGCACGCCGGGTCCATGGCATATCCAGAAGATGATTCTTGCCTGTGAAGGATTGCCAGTCAACTGGGGATTTAAAGGGAAAGGGAACTGCGCGGTCCCTGAACCATTAATAGAACAACTGGAAGCCGGCGCCTGCGGACTCAAAGATCATGAAGATTGGGGCACCACACCCGCCGTGTTAGACCAGAGTCTGTCCGTGGCCGATACCTATGATGTTCAGGTGTCAATTCATACGGATACCTTAAATGAGGCGGGATTTGTAGAAGACTCCCTTAAGGCGATTGATGGACGTACCGTTCACACCTATCATACCGAAGGGGCGGGCGGAGGGCATGCCCCGGATATTATGCGTATGGCTGGCGAACAGAATGTGTTGCCTTCGTCAACAAACCCGACGAGACCCTATACGATAAATACCCTGGATGAGCACCTCGACATGCTTATGGTCTGCCACCATCTCAATCCCGCAATCCCGGAGGATGTATCGTTTGCGGAAAGCCGTATCCGGGCAGAGACAATAGCAGCGGAGGATGTACTTCATGACCTTGGAATATTAAGTATGTATAGTTCAGATTCGCAGGCAATGGGGAGGGTTGGAGAAAATTTTCTCAAGGCGGTTCAGACTGCCGACAAGATGAAAAAGCAAAGGGGAAAACTGAAAGAGGACGTGCCGGGGAATGACAACTTCAGGGTTCTTCGCTACATTGCAAAATGTACCCTGAATTATGCTATTTCTGATGGTTTTGCTCATGTTCTGGGCTCGATAGAAACAGGAAAAATTGCGGATATCGTCCTTTGGCCGATTGCCTTTTTTGGGGCGAAGCCGAAGATGGTGATTAAAGGGGGCTTCGTAAATTGGGCGCTGATGGGAGACCCCAATGCTTCTATCCCGACGCCGGAGCCTGTTATTTACCGCCCTATGTTTGGTTCGTTTGGAGGCGCCATGCCAAAAACAAAGGTGACATTATTGTCAAAGGCCGCCGTTGATCTGGGAGTGCCTGAAAAAATCGGTATGGTGGGCGGATACGTTGCCGTCGGAAATTGCAGGGGGCTGGTAAAATCCCATATGGTAAGAAATGACGTAGCTCCCAAAATAGAGATCGACCCCGAAACATACGAGGTAAAAGTGAATGGAACTATTGCTACGTGCGAACCCGCAAAGGAATTGGCCCTGACACAGCTTTTTTTCCTCGTTTAGTATTGGGAGTAAAACAGGGGATAAAATGTCTCGAATTCATCTGTTGATAGGGCTTTTCACCGTGGTGATAATGACGTCCGGTTTTTTGCGCCATTCGGATCCGTTCGTGAGAAGAGGACAGAAGGTATGGTTGTCAGACATGTGGTTGAAGCGACAAATGTAGGTGATGACGGCTATGTTATAGATGCCTTCAGGATTAAGCATGGAGTTGTCAGGGCAGGGAAGGTATGGGACTTGGCAGGCTTTATTGACTCGCGAACGCATCTGAACCTTGATTTTGCCGATCATCGGGTGAAGGAATGTATTATTGTTAGCCAGTTTTGTAAATATGCTTTCGTAAAAATGAGGGATAATGGCTTTGTCTTTGCGCACGTGAAGAAGGAAAGTTATCAGCATTATGGATTTGTCGATATTGATGCCCGAAGGATGGAATGGATAAAAAGGTGCCGTCTTTAATGGTGATTATTCATGAAATTTTAGGAAATATTGCTGCCGATGACGAATGGAAGGCACTTCACAGGAAAATGGCGGGTGAAGGCCGGGTGTACACGGTGTCATTTTCCCGTTTAGAGTCAGAAAGAAGCCGGTTGTTAAAAAAGTTGCCGGAACTCAACGAAGAAATAGGAATTAATCTCAAGAGGGGTGCTGAACTTCATAACGGAGATGTTCTGTACTGTAGAGCAAATGAAATAATGCTTTTGGCAAGGATTGAACCGGAAGAGGTGATGGTGCTCACTTTTGCCGGACAAGGTCACGAAGATGCATTATTCGAGGCAGGGGTTCGGCTCGGTCATGCCCTTGGAAATCAGCACTGGCACATGAAGGTTGCGGGCAAAAAGGTATTTGTTCCCGTAACATTAGATCGGAAGGTAATGGAGTCAGTTATGAAAACACATAATATTCCCGGCGTGGAATATAGTTTTACGACAGATGATGCCAGCCAGGTATCTCAGGAAAAACCTGGGTGTTTTTCCCACCCAGGGCATAGTCATCATCCGGGCGCTTAGTAACAGAAAGGGCTGCTGCGCGTGAGCAATAATGGCAAAAAAACACCCCCGAACGGGAAGGTGCGAGACCAGAGGTTGAAAACGTTTGTAAGGGCGTTGCAGATATCTGATACCTTTTTTCCTGTTGGCATGTATCATTTTTCCCATGGTCTGGAATCATTTGTTCAAAGGGAAATAGTGAGAGATGTTGATGACCTTGTTTGTCTGCTGAAGGACATTCTAATGCATCAGATTGCGCCTGTCGATGGTGTTGCGCTGGCTAACGCTTACCGGGCGGCAGAACAATCCGATTTGAATACCCTTTTGCGCATAGACGAGATGCTCTACGTTATGAAACTGCCGGGTGAAATCAGGGAAGGCTCCGTGAAAACGGGCAAATGTCTCCTGGCCAATCTTCTTTTGATGATTTCTGACCGCATAATCCTCCGCGATTTTCATGAAATGGTGCGTACGGGAGCCAGTCCGGGAAATTACGCTGTTGTGCTGGGTTTCGGTGGATATTTACTGGAAATTGACTGTCCTGAAGTAATGATGATGGCATTATATTCTTTCTGCGTTAGTTTTGTCGGGGCTGCAATGAGACTTATGAAAATGGACCACTACAAGTCTCTTAAGATAATCAGTGATTTGCAGTCCTTACTTGCGGATATGATTCAGAAAAATATTTACAAGACGACGGAAGAAATGTATTCTTGTGCTCCTTTGGCAGATATCATGTCGGTAAAGCATGAAAAAGCGACGGTCCGCATGTTTTTGAGTTGAATAATTTGTGAAAATTTTGTTACAAAAATTTTCTTCTTGCTCTTAAGAGAAGGAGTAGTAATGGAAAAAAAAATACCAAGGGTAGGCGTCGGAGGCCCGGTTGGCTCCGGAAAAACCGCGCTTATTGAGGCGCTCGTTCCGGTACTGGTAAGAAACGGATATAAACCAATTGTTATCACCAATGATATTGTGACCAAAGAGGATGCGGAACATGTAAAAAGGACGCTGCAGGGTATCCTCCCACCCGATCGTGTTCTGGGGGTTGAGACGGGAGGGTGTCCCCATACCGCCGTACGTGAGGACCCCAGCATGAATCTCATTGCAGTGGAAGAAATGGAACGTAAGTATTCGGATTCAGACATCCTTTTTGTTGAAACCGGCGGAGATAACCTGACGCTTACCTTTAGTCGCGCTTTAGTCGATTATTTTATTTATGTGATTGATGTTGCGGCCGGCGATAAGATCCCGCGCAAAAACGGGCCGGCGATTACCCAATCCGATCTGTTGATTATTAACAAGATAGACCTCGCCCATCTTGTCGGGGCGGATTTGCACATTATGGAACGTGATTCAAAGATGATGAGAAAAAACAGGCCTTTTATTTTTACGAACTGCCACACGAAAGAGGGAATTGATGCGGTCTATCATCTGATTAAAAAAGAGGTGTTTTTTGCGGAGTAATTTCAGATTTTAGGAAGATTTTTTACCTCCCCTTTATCCCCCCTGCGAAGGAGGGGTGGTTAATTTGGTCGCGGCTATGCCGCGCTTTGGGATGGCCACTCTGGATAATTTGACAAATCACAAACTGTGAACCCTTTGAACGGAGAAGGTCTGGCGCAGCTAAGCAACTCTCAGTAGTATGCTGAAAAATACCATTATTGATACCTGCGATTACCGGTTGTATACACCTGAAAACATTCCTCCTGAAGTTAGTCAGTACAATGTCGATATTCCTCAACTTGGGGTCGGCCGGGCCGGCAAGGTCGGATTGCTCCGCTTAAGTCTGGAGAACAGAAAGGGAAAAACGATACTGAAAGATAATTATCATACCGTTCCGCTGCAAGTGCAGAAAGCTCTTTATCTTGATGAAGGGATGCCCCATATGCCTTACGTTTTTATTATGAGTCCGGGCGGTGGAATACTCCAGGGTGATAGAATAAGAATAGACATTCATGGGGAGGAAAATAGCGCATTTCATATCACCACACAGGCTGCAACGAAGATTTATCGCATGGAAAACAACTTTGCTACTCAAATACTGAACATAACCCTGGAGAAGGGGTCTTACGCAGAGTTTTTACCCGATATGATGATTCCTTATAAAAATTCCCGCTTTTATCAGGAGGTTAATGTGAAAATTCACGAAGAGGCAACGTGTCTTTATAGTGAAATAGTGACGCCCGGACGTGTAGCACACGGAGAGTCCTTTTTATACGATATATTTTATTCGCGTTTTCGGGCAACCGGTTTATCAGGGCATTTTCGATGTCTTGATTATATGGTTTTTTCTCCAAAGACATTCACTGCAAAAAGGCTTGGAGTGCTGGGACACTGGGAAGTCGTAGGAAATTTTTATTTGCTAACCAGAAAAATAGAAAGTAAAGTATTGAATAATTTCGTGGAAAACATAATTCAGGACGGAGATACTGTTTGTTGTGCCTCTTCTCCGCTTCCCCGTTTCGATGGTATCTGTGTGCGCATACTGGGCAGCAAGGCGAGCGATGTGTCTCTCGTTTGTAAAAAGATATGGAATGCTGTTCGTGTTAAATTGTTCGGGATAACTGCCCCGGATCTCAGAAAATAATAGCAAAAAATGTCACGGATATGATAAGAGGAAGTATTCAATGACGGAACAAAATTCGGGGGGTGTTCAGGCACAGAGAATGGAAAATACGGCGCTGGAAAATAATTGTGCTGCAGTACTGTCCGTTGCCGATACGGTACGCACTACGCTCGGCCCCAAGGGCCTGGATAAATTGCTTGTGGATGAGTTGGGCAATCGTTTTATTACAAATGATGGCGCAACCATAATGCTTTCAATCAAAACCGTCCATCCGGTAGCGAAAATGGTTGTTGAAATTGCAGATAGGCAGGAAATAAGGGTAGGAGACGGAACGACCACAGCGGTTGTACTTGCCGCTGAAATGATCAAGGAAGGCAAGAGATTAATTACTGATATGGGTATTCATCCTACCCTGATTATACGGGGTATGGAGTCGGGAATTCAGCGTTCCATCGAGCTTTTCAGGCAGATGGCGGTAAAGATTGACATGGATGATGCACGGCTTGCGCACGTGATTGCAACTGCCGCAGGAAGCAGGATGGACGGAAACCAGGTGGTATCCCTTGTAAATGAAGCTGTTGCCCTTTTGAAAAGGTCGGAGGGGAAAAGGGACGGGATTAATTTTAAGAAAAGCATCTTGTTAATCAATAAACCTGAGTTAGAAGATATGGTCTTTGATGGAATCGTTCTTCAGAAACAACTCGTGGATACTCAAATGCCTGATAATATGAAGAATGCCGGTGCGCTCCTTCTGAAAATGGACGTGAGGGAAATTAAAGAATCGTGGATTAAGGAGATGAAAAATTATGACGACGTTGTGCGGATGAAGGATAGTCACAAAAAAATAATCAAGGAAATTTCTGATAGTATCATTGCATCCGGTGCGGGTGTGGTATTTCTTGCTTCACCGCATGTGGATGAATTTCTTTTCGCCAGCCTGATTGCAAGGAATATCCTGCCAATATCTGTCTCAAACGAAGAAATTTCGTCTCTTGCGTATGCGTTTGATTTACCCATTGTAAAAAGAAGAGAGGATATGGGACGTGTCTCTGCCGGTACAATGAAAAACGTGTCTTACGATGAAGAGAAAGGATTGTTGTTTTTGGAAAACAACCCGCAGAGAAAAGTGGTGACGATTGTTGTCGGCGGAGCTACCAGGGTAACCTCGCAGGAGCGATGGCGCAGCGTGAAAGATGGCATTTCATCTGCACAATCAGCGCTCAGTGATGGTGTTGTGGCGGGAGGCGGGGCGATAGAACTTTATATCAGTGAAAAATTAAAAGATAAAGGCATGAATAGCGGCGTGGAGTCCCTTGGTGTGGAGGTGGTTGCCCATGCGCTTTCCGGCATCATGCGTCAGATTCTTATTAATGCGGGCTTCAGCGGCTTTGAGAAAATGACGGAGATTAAAAAGAAATCGGGCGAATACGGAATTGATGTTAATACGGGAAAAAGTGAAAATATGTTTGACGCAGGCGTTATTGATTCTGCGGGAATTAAGATAAATGCATTAAAATCAGCAGCTGAAATCGTTAAAGCTGTTCTTCGCATTGATCGCATACTCATTGCCAGCTCTCCTCATAATGCAGTGACCGGAAAATCCGCGGGAGACGCAAAGCATGAAAGGACGCAATAGGTAGACAGGGTCGTTTTTATAGGGTATTTACTTATGCCGGCAAGCAGCGAAGTCAACTACGTGCTCCCGTATCAATCGGTATATTATATTATTATAATTTTTGGCATTATTTTTTTCGTATTCAGCCTTTTGTGGTGGAAGAGCATCCTGAGGATGTCTTACCGCAATACTGCCGAATGGTTCTTATCGGCAGGCAGAAATATGAAGGGAGGAATAGTAACTGCTTCAATTGTCAGCACATGGACGTGGGCTGCAACCATTATGGTGTCGTCTAAAATGGGTTATGATTATGGTATCAGCGGTCCATACTGGTATGCCGCGGGTGCTACCATACCCATCCTTTTGTTTAGCGCCATTGCAGTTTATGTGAAAAAATTAACCCCGCAATTGCATACATTCCCCGAATTCATCCTCTACCGGTTTGATAAAAAAACCCACTGGATTATGATTATTATCGGCCTGATGGCCTGTACCATAGTAACCACGATGGTAATACTGGGAGGCGCCCTGGCGTTAAACGTTTTAACCGGTATCAATGTAAAGATTGCAGTCCTCGTTATCCCTTTGGCGTTCTGTTTTTACAGTTCTATCACCGGGCTGAGAGGTTCTATCGTTACCGATTACCTGCAGCTTGCGATTATTTTGGTAATTGGTTTGGGGTTGTCGGTGTTTCTCTATTACAAATACGGCGACTTTGGCATATGCATGATGCTGGACAATCTGCATAGCGGCAGCAGGCTGTTTACGATTACCTCTTTCTCTGGAATCATGTTTGGCATCATTAACACGATCGGGAATTTTGGTACAGTATTTTTAGATCAAACGTACTGGCAAAGGGCGATCGCGGTTAATTATAAGTCTGTGGGAAGCTGTTTTTTTACCGCCGGACTCGTATGGTTTGCGCTCCCCCTCTGTATTGCCACCGCTCTGGGGGTCGGAGGACTGGCATTGGGTATTAATGTTGGTGATTCTACAACAATTGCTCCCTTGACCGCTTACCATATGTCTGGGGATGTCGGGGGTATTGCTTTTTTAGTAATGCTCTTTATGGCGATTATTTCAACGGGGAATTCTGAATCGGTGGCCGTGTCTTCCCTCATTGCGAACGACATATATCGTTTGCATATGAGACCACAGGCCACGGACAAACAAATCCTGAGAGTTTCCCGTTTTACAACCGGTCTTTTTGGCATCGTTACGGGAATATTCAGTGTTTTTCTCTTTTCCATTGGCGTGCAGGTTTACTTTCTCTACCTCGCTATGGGAATCTTTCTGAGTTCAGGTATCTTTCCTGTCATTCTGGGCGTCATGTGGAAGAGATTGTCTTCATTTGGCGCCTTTTGGGGTACCCTGCTGGGGTTTATGAGCGGAATTATTGTCTGGTTGATCATGGCCTCTGTCCAGGAAGAAGGCTCATTTTTTGAGGCAATGAGTAAAATGGTACCCATAGTATGTGCAAATTGTTCCGTCGTTTTCGTGAGTGGGATTGTTTGTCTGATTGATGGCTGCCTTTTGCACAAGAATCAATTTGATTTTACCATACTCCAACACAA
Source organism: Candidatus Brocadia sp. (assembly GCA_011525665.1). Lineage (GTDB taxonomy): Bacteria > Planctomycetota > Brocadiia > Brocadiales > Brocadiaceae > Brocadia. Next base: position 25,913 of record WYAU01000071.1, on the reverse strand, counting down.
GATAGGTTCATTTTTGAGAAAACAAGAGATGAAAGATATGAAAGAGATCAAGCCTGTTGCAAAACGCGCCTATTTTGAAAATATTAACCTGTATTTCAGGACAGATGGCAGAAAAATCATATTGTTGGCAATATATAGTTCGTTACTTATGGGGGTATTTTTCCCGGCAGTGATGTATTTCTCCGGCTTTACGTTTTCGGAGGGTTTTTTTAGCTATTGGATTATCGGAACGCTGGTGTGGCTTATGTTTTCTGCCGGATATACCATTCTTATACCAATTATAGATTTCTTTCAGCCGGATGAGATGGAGCAGTTATCTCTGGATGAACCCTGAATGAAGTGTCATGCCTTTTAAACAGATATATTTATGTTTTCAAGAAATAGTATCAGTACGCGTTTGTTTAACGGCTATTTTATCATCATCATTTTTTTGGGAATTATCACCATTGTTGCTCTGGTAAAGCTGGGGAGCGTCAATTATCTCAAGAGATGCCTGACAGATGATAGCCGTGTCCGGATTGAATCAATCTGTAATCTGGAGACCAACATTGAAAGACTGAGGGCTGTTGGAGGCAGACATAAAGCAAAAAGGAATAAACAAGAGATAACCGAGGATTTTCTAAATGTCCTGGATACGATGAGGAAGGAATCTTTCAGATTAAAGAATGCGTGCGTTGGCAGTACGGTTTTATTGCAACTGGCTAATGTAATGAAAAATCATTGTGAGATACTGCACACACAATATAAGACCCGTTCGCCCCTCAACAGTAAAACACTGTCAATAGACATTAATAATCTCGTTACCATTGCCAAAGCTCTCAAGCAGGAGAATTATGCATACAGCAGTACGTTGCAAAATCTCCTGGGGAGCGTTATTAATTCTGCTTCTTTAACAATATTGTTTTTTTTCTTAGCCACCGTGATATGCAGCATTTTTTTAAGTGTAAAGATTGCATCGTCGATAACAAATCCGCTGGCAAAATTAATGGATTCCGCCCAAAAAATTGTGGAGGGGAACCTTTCGGTCAGGTTAAATGTCAATCAGTATGATGAAATTGGCACCCTATCGATGGTATTCAACAAAATGGTGGATACTCTCAGGAGTGACCAGATAAAGATCAAGGAGTATAATCGGAATTTAGAAGCGAAAAACCGGGAATTGAAAAAACTTTCTCATAAGATGATTTCGGTTCAGGAGGATGAGCGGAGGTACTTGTCTCAGGTGCTCCATGAAGAGATCGGGCAGGCAATGTCTGCATTAAAAATCAATATAAAACTCCTGGAATGCTACAATCTGAAAAGTGTCATTGACCAGAATAATGAATTCAAAATGTGTGTGGAAGACTGCCGGAAGATCGTGGACATGGTTTTCCGGAGCATAAAAGATTTAACGTTCAATCTCAATTACAGTCTTCTTGAGAAATTGGGATTGATTGCAACGATAAACAATTATACCGAGCAAATTTCAAGAAGATTACCGATAAGAATCGTTACCTATAGCAGTGTGAAAGAGGATAATATTCCTACGAACATGAAGATGTATTTGTTCCGTATTGTACGGGAGGCGATAACCAATGTTATAAAGCATGCGAATGCAACCCTGATAAAACTTGAACTTGTTTCAGAAACGGATACGATTGCCTTGCGGGTTATTGACAATGGCCATGGTTTTAATGTCGAAGACATCTGGGAAAAAGGGACTGAGGAGTTTAAGCTGGGTATAACTACCATAAAAGAAATGGTTGACATCATGAGAGGGAACTTTCAGATTGTTTCAAAAATAAATAAAGGTACAACTCTCTACATAAACGTTCCCTGTTAACCGGGCATCGGAAAAAGGACGACGAGGTGTGAAGATGAAAAAGGTGAGAATTTTGCTGGTTGAAGATCATACGATCGTGAGACAGGGAATCAGACAACTCCTGAAACTGCATGAAATCTATGAGGTCGTGGGAGAGGCAAGTGATGGATTGATCGCCATAAAAGAGGTGGAAGCGCTCCTTCCTGACGTTGTTATCTTGGATATTTCTCTTCCCAGGATGAATGGGATAGAGGCCGCAAAACAAATACGATTAATCAGCCCCGATACCAAAGTCATTGTTCTTACCATGTATGAAAGTAAAGAGTTTATCACACGGATGTTCGATATAGGAATATCAGCGTATCTTAATAAGGAATCAACCGATACTGATTTGATTGCTGCCATAGAAGCGACAAGGAAAGGACAGGTATTTTTGAGTCCATCGGTATCAAAAGTGCTGGTCGAGAAGGTAACGGGTAAAAAAAGTGACGCCGCCATTTCTGATGCGGACAAAGAATCATACAACAAGCTTACGGAACGAGAGAAGACCATTTTGTACATGGTGGCAGAGGGATACAGCAGTAAGGAGATTGCAAAATGTTTTTTAATCAGCATCAATACGATAAACAACCACCGGACGAGTATCATGAAAAAACTGAATATCCACGACGCCGTTGGTTTAACAAAATATGCTATAAAGATGGGCTTGCTGGCGAATGTAGAGCCAAAGGAAACCCTTTAAAAGCCTTTGAATGGTTTTTTTCTCTGTCGCATAAAAGGGTAAGTTTTTTTATATCATGCTGAATAAAAAATGACCCGTTACGGGCTTTTTGTCTTAATTGACAAAGGGGACTGTTTTGAATATCAATAGATATAAAAATCACAAAGTATTTCTCACGGCATTAATAATCATTATGAATTATTTCCTTTTTTACGGGGGAAGTTTTGGCATTGCAAATGATGCCATCATAAGAAAGGAAAATAGCTTTATTAAAATAAAAGAGTTCAATGAAAGCTTTCCGGCTACCTATGGAAGACTCAGCCATCCCTATCATTTTTCAGAGAAGGAACTGACCGATATATTTTCTCAGATATTTTTTCAGGAAAAAGGGATTTTGGGTTCCAAAAAAACGAAACAGGTATTTTCCGAAGGGGATATGGCGTTCGTCCTGTCGCCCCTTCTTGTGACGGGTTTCGCGCAACTAAAGCCAACACAATATTTGTTGGTGTATAATTCGTTGACAAGATCTTATATCAAAAACAAGCACAACTATTTTTGTCTTTTTATAGTGGGGCAGAATTTACATATTGTTTTTAGCCGTATTCATCAGGATTTGACGAGACCTTATACCGATGAAGAAAATATAATCATAAATGGTATAGAGTTTGAAAATCCACTGAGTATAAAAAAGGGTGCATTGTGGAAACTATCCCCGGTTTCCGGGCAGTCAGTGCAACCAGACCGGGAAAACACATTAATAATTCCCCTTCGTAAGCATGAGAGTATTCCGTTCGTTGCTGAAGCTGAACAAAAAGTTGTATTCAAAAAGCCCGTGCAGGAGAAAGAAGGTAACGGGGGAAGTGCCTCCGGTTTTACCCTGAAGAGCAATCGTGCTGATAACGAAGCGGTGAATGACGGAATGAAACAAACAGCTGAAACGTCGCGCGTACTAAAAGAGCATCTGAGGCTTTTAAAGAGTTTGTTAGAAGAGGAACTGATTTCTCCTGAAAATTACGAAAAGAAAAAGGGTGAATTGTTAGACAAATATTTTGAAATTTCCACCCAAAAAAAAGACTGAACGTGTTTTTTTGCCCAAGGGTGGTTGCCTCGTTTCTTTCCCCCGATTGTACCGTTATGCTGATATATCAACATGGGGACACGGAGCACCGTGTCCCCACTACAATGCTATTTTGTGTTATCGGGATTTTTGCTATCAAGTTCCCATTGCAAAGGATTGTCAATAATATATTGCCTGATCTTGTCTAATTCATCTCTATTTCGGATAATATGTTCGTAAAATCTGGGTTGCCACACCGCTTTGCCATAGGATTTTCTGGTTTCATTAATCCGTTTTTTTGTTACCGCCTTAAACGACCGAATTATCGTTGGGATAGAATTGGAGGTCGGTCTGCCAAATTGTTCAAATGTAGGGACACGGTGCCCCGTGTTCCTACTACTACCGTTATCCAAAATGATGATTATCCCATGCAAATGATTCGGCATCACAATATATTTATCTATGATAATATTTGAACGTATTTCCGCCGTTTTTGTCCATTCATTGTCAACGATTATACCATATTCATTTAGTTGCACCTTGCTGTTTGTCACCTTTCCCAAAATACATTCCTTGTTATAAGTGCATATCGTTATAAAATAAGCGCCTGCCCGGGAATAATCGTATTCCTTTAACCGGATTGATCGTCGGTGGTGTTTTTCCGGGTCGTAGGTCATTGTTTTTCCCCGATTGTGCCGTTATTCCCATGTAGGGGCACGGAGCACCGTGTCCCTACCATCATCCAAAATGATGATTATCCCATGCACATGATTCGGCATCACAATGTATTTGTCTATGATAACATTTGAACGTATTTCCGCTGTTTTTACCCATTCATTTTCAACAATCATACCATATTCATTCAATCTCATTTCACCATTTATAACATTGCCAAAAATACATTCCTTGTTATAGGTGCATATCGTTACAAAATACGTACCCGCCCGGGAATAATCGTATTCCTTTAACCGGATTGATCTGCGATGGTGTTTGTCCGGATCATATGCCATTTTTCCCCCCGATTGTACCGTTATACCGTTATGCCAATGTAGGGACACGGAGCACCGTGTCCCTTTCTTTGTTATAAGATATTTTGGTAGCACCTTATGACGTGTCCTCAATTTCCCCATCGATGGTATCTAAAAAAGCCTTTATAGCCAATTTTCTTTTGTCATTATCGTCTAACTGTTCAAACTTGGGAGAAGAAAAGAAGTTTCTTATTCTTGGTTCTATCTGTTTTAAGTCCACGAATTTTTCTATAACTTTAAGATAAATACGCCATTGTATTCCCTTTGTACTTACAGATTTATTTAAAAATCCTTTAATGAAATCAATTAATCCGTCATCGTCTTTTATAGTATGACTTACAAATCCATCGGTCTGTTCTTGTTTTCCCCGCTTTTCCCAATAAACAAGTATAAAAGCTAAATGATTGTGTTTTAATAACCGACCGTCGTTTGTCCAACTTTCAATTTTGTCGTAAATAAGCTTCTTCAATTCAAGCAACATAGCATCTACCGCCGCTTTCTCTTTTAATTCGGAATCTTCCTTTGAATCATCTTTTTCGTATTCTCGTTCTTGTTCGTTTACTTCATATACTATCGTGTGTAAACTTTTTGTTGTTTTTTCTATGGCGTTTTTTAAAATGGATAGCCTTTTTTCATGACTGTCAAAACGGCTAAGTAATTGATGAGTTAAATTGTGAATTATTCTAGGAATTTCACTACCCAAAGAATAGGCATCGACTTCAGGAAATAAATCACCAATATCCATCAAAACTGTTATGACAGGTTCTATATTTTCCTCAAGAATATCCTTGTCAGTATAATCCCCTAATCGCTCTAAAAATTTGACTATTCTCCCATCCTCACTAAGCCTTAGTAATGCCTCGGCAAAGGTATCATAGCTATTGGCCAGTGATAAGATTGTCCTTATTTCTTTTTGAGAAAATTCTCCTTTTGGGATGGAGAGGCTAAAGAATGTTTCAAAAATATCTGGGCTGCATATTCGACCTTCTCTTCGCCAATCTCCCATACTTCCATAATGATACCCAAAGCTCCTATAAATAGATTTAAGTTTTGGAAATAAGTTTGTCAAAACTTCCTTTAGTTTTTCTTGCTGTAATGCATTCGTTCTGCTGATTATTTCATCACAACGTTTTTTAGCTTGCTCTGTTACCGCTTTGTCTTTTTCATAATTTGAATCATGTACCCCTAAAAAAATATCTTTATTATCTCTAATTCCGTCGTAAACCTCTGGCATAAAAACTTGAATTGCAGTAAGAGCAAAAAAATCAGCCACATTTACCTCATCTTTTACCAGGCTAAAACCAAATCTTAACAAATTAATATACCGTGTGACATCTCTGATATTGTTAAAGACGTGTTTTAATCCACTATAGTGAAAAATGTAATCCCAATAAATTTGATTCCACCTATCTTCTGGTATATCTTTAATCAATTCATCAAGTTGGTTGAATAACAAACGCTCTACTTCTTGTTTCGAGATAAGAGGAATGTCAAAAGGAATTTGTACTATTTTTTCTAAATATTCTAAGCCAGAACCTTCCTGTACTCTTTCTAACGCCTTTATAACTACATCCTTGTCAAAAGCAAGTAAGTATATTGTATTGGGAAAATCACCTAATGATTTTATTAATTGAAAAATCTGTCGAATTTCAATACTACTAAGACGATCTATGTCATCGATGATAATAATAATTTTATGGGACTGATTAGCCAATAAATCGTTTAATTCTTTACGTATGCTATTCAAATCATTTTCTCTGTGTTCACCAAAAACTTTTAAGGTCTTGCCTGTGGTTTGAATAATATCTTTTACCATTCCCATAAGCTGACCAACTACCGGAATTAATTTTACTGGCTCAAAAAACTTTGTATATGTTTCTAATTTTTGCCCTACTTTCCTAATATTGACAGAATAATCTTTTCGTTTTAAGGTAACAGATAATTGTTTAAAGAACTGGCTAATTAGTTGATTTTGATCAGAATAGTTCCACGGATTAAATCTAACAATGATAGGTTTGCTCTCACTCTTCGTATCTTTACATACATAGTCAATATGCTCTAATGCCATATTGATTATTGAGGTTTTTCCGGAACCCCATGCACCAAAAAGTCCGATTACAATACTATCTTTTTCTTTGTAATTGAGAATAGCATTGCCAAGTGATTGTGCGAATGATTTTCTACCTAAAATATCTTCTTTAGAGGATTGAATTGGTTGATCTGGTTTGAACATTATTTATCTCGTTTTGTAACCGAAATTTTCATAAATTGCTTATAATCAAACATATCACCAATTTTTTACTTCGACACTTCTTGCCCTGCAATGAAAGAAAATAGCTTCACATACAATAACTTATAATCATATTAAGCGGAGTGAGACGCTTGCTTGCAAACATTTTTCTTAGTAAATGGAAATATACTATTCGGGGACGTGCATTTCATATATCTTCTCTCTTCTAATTATCCGCTCTTCTACAATTTTTCTGGCGGTTCGTGAGCGTCTTTTTCACAGTGGGGGCAGGTCTTTCGTTTTCCATGCGCTTTTTGGATTTCCTCAGTCAAAATCCGCGTAGATTTCCCCAAAATTTATGCCTGCAATATTTGCCCTCTCATACTGTTTTTTTAATGACAACCTTGCCTCCTGCAGTTCCGGACTGCCGCTTCCGTTCAGGATTGCTACGGATGCTTCTATGAATCCGGCAAGACTATCGGCCGCTTTCACGAGTTCTCCGTCTTTCGGGTTAAAGGCATCTTCGTTGTACCTGTCGTTGATGTCTTTACTGGTTACTTTTTCCCGTTTCCCATTCTTTGTCACCAGACTGTCAAACTCATCTTCCGTACACATCTTAATCTCCGGATGCCATTCCTGCGGAACAAGGCCATAGACTTCTTTCTCCATCTGTTCCTTCTCATATTCCCTTATCAGATCACTCAGCCCTTCGACCGACCTCTTTACAGGCGAAATAATGTCCCGAGTGAGTACCTCAGGCAGGTCGTGAAACAGCCCGGTGAAATAGTTATTAATGCACCTCCTCCTGCAAGCCTTGATTTCCAGGGAAAAAAGATACGACAGGATGGCAACAAACAGCGAGTGACCCAGAACAGACGTCTTTGGTATTCTGTGGAGGTGTGCCCATCTTGATTGGAATCTGAGCTGTCCGCACAGGTCGATAAAGTTTTTATATCTCACGTGCTTTATCAATTGTTCCATACCCTTTAAGTCGTAGTATCTTTCCTGTCTTTGTTGCAGGTCTCTTTTTATCGCACCAATCTCGTAGCCATCCGGATTCGCGCGTTCTATAATGTTGAATTCCCACTTTGTGGCGTAAAAGTGTGCTGCGCTTAGAATCCTCTTGTTCAACGTGTCGTCGCTCTTTGAAAAATAACCCTTAAACCTTTTACAAAAATCGGGGTCGAGGGGTGATATAATGAATTCCAATTCTCTATAAACCCACTCGTTTAATCGCTTGTATTTATCCTCATCTTCCTTGATTTTATAAAAAATGGGAGGTTTTAAATCGGTGATAACGATGCGCTGCAATAACTCAAAGATTCCGCCTTCTATGATATCTGTCCACTGAAATCCCGGATCTTCTTCCACAAATTTGCCCAGGAAATAGGCAATTACCATTTTATGCGCCTGCTTATCCAGTTCGATGAGTTCGATGGGACGTATCTTGTCATTCCATCTTTGCATATAGGCAGCGCTGAAAATCTTTAAAAGCAACGCCTTTCTTATCATGGTTTTAAGACTCCAGATTTTATAGACGATGGGTTTAAACCGACCCATTTATAGCCTAAATAGTGTTTCTTATCAAGGTATTTTTAACGGAGAAAAGGGGAAGGTAATGAAATGGAGGAGGAGATGAAAACCGTTTTTTTTATTTCTACATTATGTGTTGGTAAATGGTTTTTCTGGTGGTTCATTCATCTCTTTCCCACAGTATGGGCACATACCTCTTTTCCCATACCTTGTCTGAATTTCCCTGGTAAAACCGCCGGAAGAGCCGTAATGCCCTTACAAACGGTAAGTATCAAGGGGAGGAACCCGTCGTTTCAAATTCCTGTACCTTATTTTTTCCCATTGCTTTTGGCCCTTGGTTCTATTATCCTGAATTTCCGCTATTGCTGTTGCGTTATTAGAATAATCCTTCCTGGGAAGTAGTGCAAGAAAACCCAGAATTTTCCTTAAAATGCTATAGTAGAGCAAACTTCATTATGCTCAAGAGAATCTTGTATTTCATATTCCTTTATTTTTCTGTTCTCGTACTATCTGCGGTGCACTCAAATACTTTCGCGGACGAAGGTATACAGGTATCTGTGGATGGGCAGGATTTTGATACCAAAGACTTTTTTGATCTTGAAGGCCTGGGATTTGAGAAAGACAAGGTCAATTTCAATAAAGGGTGGCTGGGTATCTTTATGGAAAATGCAGAAGGGAAAGGGATACTCGTAAGGGAGATTACCCGGGGATCGCCTGCTGCTGAGGCTGGTTTGAGGGTTGGGGATATTATTACAAAGGTTAATGATGTACCTGCCACAGGCAGGGGCGAACTCAATCTCATCCAGTTCAAAAAGACCATAGAAGCCCTGGGCGCGGGGGGTACACCCGCACTTACGGTTTCCCGCGATACTACAGAAATCGTGTTTTACCCAAGGCTTTTTGCGAAACTGCTCAAAAATGTAACGGAACCTATAACTCCTTTTATCCCAAAGGCAAGCCACGGACTTACAAAAGAGGATAAAAATACCCCCCCCTCGCAAGGGCGGGATGGGGAGGTAGAAAATCTATCTCCGGGTGAAGAAAGAAAAATACCCCCTCGTTCAGAACACAAAGGAACGAGTTTTATCGAATGTGCAATCAAAAACGAAAGATACCGGGATATGCTCGGCGCAACATTGCAGCGGATTGGCGAAGAGATCTATGTCCGGGAAGGATTTCAATCCAATGACGAGGCCAATCCGTTTCGTTTGTCCGTCGTAAATTATTTCATGTTGCACCCCTTTGATATTCCGAAGATTGGGCAGGACATCGTCGATGCGTTGTGTAAGAAGGATGCCTGTGCTCAAATAGGGTGTGCAGCGGTATTGCTGGATGTAAAATTGAATACACAGAACTTTGAACCTGAAACCTTCTCTTCGTTTCCATCCGCCGCAGGAGCCGGCGGGAAGGTTTTTTTGCCAACCGCCCCTTTGTCTCCTCCTTGTGAAGGAGAGGAAAGAGGGGTGGTTGACGAATCTCCAAGGATACCATTGCATACTGAGCAATTACAAAAAAGAGAAACGACCGGTTTGCAAGGGCGATTACAGGGCGTTGTAGATAGGTTGCCATCCATCGTTTCTCTTATCAAAGAGGCATTCCGGGACTTGTCCCGGGACGAAGCTGAGTTCCTCTGTCAAAACGCCCATAAAGTTTGGTCGCCCAACGAGAAGATTGAACCAAAGGACCTCGCCAGGGTACTGGCATTATCTCAAAAGGTTGACCTGGTAAAGTTGTTTCATGCGATATCATTGCTGCTGAGTCAACTTACCCTTTTTACTTATGAACAAGGCATAGCCGGGCAGGAAAAGACTCACCCCAAAGCAATGCAAACGAAGGTATTGCCATTTCGTCTGCCAGCATCCCTTCAGGGTGCACATCAGCCGGAAATTCCTGATGAAGCAGCCATGCACCTTAAACTTGCAGAGGATATTGGAGGAACAAGGGGAAGGGAAACCGATGATGTATCCACAGATAGCACCCCCTCCCCTGGCGGGAGGGGGTTAGGGGGAGGGGGCACAGGGGCATCACAGGATTTTGCCGGTGATATCCTGTTTGTGCAGGACACCAGTATCGGAAAAATCGTTGTAGGTGGGAAAGGTACGTCCTATTATTATGCCGATGCTGCGGTCATCATCGACCTCGGGGGGAATGATTGTTACTTTAATAACGCAGGTTCTTCTCGTAAAGATATTCCGGTATCCCTCTGTATTGATTTGTCCGGAGACGATATTTACCATACGGACGCCCCATTCTCTCAGGGAACCGGAAGTTTTGGAATTGGGATCCTGATAGATTATCGGGGGAATGACCAGTATGTGGGGAAAGATTATTCGCAGGGGACGTGCCTGTTTGGTGTCGGGTTGTTACTGGACAGCGATGGTAACGATTTTTATGACGGTCGCGTCATCAACCAGGGGGTGGGTTTCTTCGGGGCAGGGATTCTCAGTGATCTGGGGGGTAACGATATTTATTTTAGCCGGCAGTTCGCCCAGGGTGTGGGTTTTACTAAGGGATTTGGGGCTTTAATCGATGCGCAGGGAAATGATTATTACTTTACCGGGGGAGGATATCCGGATTTCCGGGATCCGGAGAAGTCGTTTCAGTCCATGTCACAGGGAATGGGGATGGGCATCCGTCCGGAAGAAACCATCGTCGGTGCATCAGGTGGAATTGGCATACTTATCGATCAAAAAGGCGCCGATCGGTATCATGGAGACTATTTTTCTCAGGGCAGTGGCTATTATTTCTCCCTGGGATTGTTATATGACAACGAGGGGAACGATACGTATTATGCGGGTCGCTATGCCCAGGGCGCGGGTATCCATTCGGCCATTGGCCTTCTGAAGGACGCGTCGGGAGACGACATCTACGAATGTACCTTTGGCGTTTCACAGGGATGCGGACATGATACAGGCATCGGATTTCTGGTGGATGATTGCGGGAATGACACGTATCGCAGCGAAACCACTTCGCAAGGCGTTGGCCTGGAAAAAGGCATTGGTATCCTGGCGGATTTTCAGGGGAACGATACCTATGATGCAAACGATCGTAGCCGGGGAGTTTCGTTACCATCGCAGACCGAGGAAGTTCGCGGTATGGGAATCTTTATTGACAATCAAGGTGGCCGGGATATCTTTCATGATATCATTGCGGAAAACCTGCTCTTGTACCGGTCAAATGGGGGGCTGGTGCTTAATAGATGAGGCGATACGGTAAGGTGTCATTTGTGGATATTCATAGTTATTCATGGTTATTTGTTGAGTGAGTAAGAAATGAGAATTGATGAGCTTGAAGTATATCAGATTGCGAAGGAAATAAATAGGCTTGGGTGGGATGTTTATACCAAGATGAAAAGTGAATATAGATTTGGGATTGGGCAACAATTTATCAAGGCAGTTGATTCTATCGGAGCGAATATAGCTGAAGGATTTGGCAGGTACCATTATTTAGATTCGGTAAAATTTTACTACAATGCAAGAGGGTCTCTGTGGGAGTCAAAATATTGGGCTGATTTGCTTCATGAAAGGAATATGATTCCTGAAGATACCTACAAGTCTATAATTGAAAAATGAGATGTATTGTGAGTAAAGATGAACAGTTTCATTTCTTCCATAAAATCAAGGGCTGCTAAAAATAACAATAACAACAAATAACCATAATAACTACAAAGAACATTACAATCATTCGTAATTTTAGAACTACTGTATGCACATCAATTTCATCGAACGCAAAGGCCATGTCCTTACCCGATCCACCTTGAAATGCCTTAGCCAGGTGGCCTCGGTCAATCCGGCCCTGGGATGTATTCATCAGTGCGCCTACTGCTATGCACGGGGATACTCCATCTATCCGGGTGACGGCAAGGTGCTTGTTTACGGGAATATGCCTGAAAAATTAAAACAAGAGTTATCTACCCGCCGGAGGCTGCCCGCCTATGTGTTTTTTAGCCCAACCTGTGATGTCCTGCAACCCATACCCCAGGTGCTCTGGGTGACCTATAATCTGATGAGCGCCTTGCTTGAATATGGTGTCGGCATAAACCTGCTTACCAAGGGCAGGATTCCCTCAAAATTTCTGGAGTTGTTCAGTCAGTACAGGAAATTGGTGCACGTCCAGATCGGTATTACTACTGTAGACAGGGACATTCAGAAGAAGATGGAGCCGTATGCCGCAACGCCACAGGAACGATTGCTCAATATCAAACGACTCTGTGAGACAGGCATTGTGCCCGAAGTAAAATTAGACCCATTGATTCCCGGCGTGACGGATACGGAGTCAAATGTAACTGCCTTGTTTAAGGCGCTTCAGGGATTTGGCGTACATTCCGCCTGCATGAATTACCTCTTCCTGAGACCGCAGATAAAGAAAAATCTGTGCAAGGCACTACGGAACACGCCTTTTCTGCAAAAGATTCTGGGATATTACCAAAGCGGGATGTCCCTGAATTTGCTCGCGGAGCGATCCCGCGTGACTGCGTTAGCCGTGGAATACCGGAAACAGGCTTATGGGAATATTTCACGATGGGCGAAAGATTTTGGGGTACATGCCTATGTATGCGGCTGCAAGAATCCGGATATTACCGGAGAACCGCTGTGTGGCATGAACTGGGGAAAGCATTTCGAAAAGGGTTTTGGGCAGAAGCGCCTGTTTGAAGAAGGTGGGTAATTTTTATTCTTTACAGAAATTAGAGATTCTGTAAAAATGTTTGTGGATGCACTGACTTCAAGAGGCATCCGGCTATGCTTTACGGTATATATATATGAGGAGGTGAAGAAATAACCATGGCATCAGTTTAGCATTTTGAAAATGGCAAGTGTTTTGCCTTACAACATACCGAGATGTTACCTTTTATGCCCGAAGGGCAGACAGGGTATAGCAGGGGGTGAAGCCCTCTGAAAATGAATGATAAATTGGTTAGACCTGAAAGGGTGAAAGGAATTCTTAGCAAATATAGCATTGAATACGATGAAAATTATATCTGAAAATAAAGAGGTGTCCTTTTGCCCCTTTGGGGCTTGATGTATAGGAATTTATGTATACGGAGGAGTATCTATGATCTACAAAGAACCAAATACACAAGGAAGTCTTGTTACTTTCAAGCCATCATATGACAACTATATTGGCGGGAAATGGGTTGCTCCCGTAGACGGAGAGTATTTTGACGATATTTCTCCTGTGAACGGAAAGTCTTTTACGAAGGTCGCACGGTCGAAAAAAGGGGATATTGAACTGGCCCTGGATAGGGCGCATGAGGCAAAGAAACAATGGGGACACACGTCCACTGCTGAGCGGAGTAATATTCTTTTGAAAATTGCAGACCGGATGGAGGCAAACCTGGAACGGCTTGCGGTGGCGGAGACCTGGGAGAATGGCAAGCCGGTACGCGAGACCCTGGCCGCCGACCTGCCCCTTGCAATCGATCATTTCCGCTATTTTGCCGGTGTTATAAGGGCCGAGGAAAGCGGCATGTCCGAGCTCAATGCACAGACCGTTTCGTATCATCTCAAGGAACCCATCGGTGTGGTGGGTCAGATTATCCCCTGGAACTTTCCGTTGCTGATGGCGGCGTGGAAGCTGACGCCTGCCCTGGCAGCAGGTAATTGCGTGGTACTCAAGCCCGCAGAGCAGACCCCGGTTACCATTTTGCTGCTGATCGAACTTGTCGGGGACCTTCTGCCTCCCGGAGTGGTCAATATTGTCAACGGTTTCGGCATAGAAGCGGGCAAGCCTTTGGCGTCGTCTCCCCGGGTGGGCAAGGTGGCCTTTACGGGCGAAACGACCACCGGACGGCTCATCATGCAGTATGCCTCAGAGAATATTATCCCCGTTACCCTCGAACTGGGCGGGAAATCGCCGAATATTTTTATGGAAAATATTTTGAGAGAGAAGGATGCCTTTTCTGAGAAGTGTCTGGAAGGTTTTGCCATGTTCGCGTTGAACCAGGGGGAGGTGTGTACGTGTCCCTCCCGTGCGCTGATCCAGGAATCGATATACGATGAATTTCTGCAGCGGGCATTAAGCCGTGTCAGCAAAATAAAGATTGGCAATCCGCTGGATACGGAAACTATGATGGGGGCGCAGGCGTCAAAAGACCAGTACGAGAAGATCAGCCATTACCTCGATATTGGCAAACAGGAGGGTGCCAGATGTCTTACCGGAGGTAAACCGTATCGAAGTAAAGAATATCCCGGTGGTTACTACATTGAGCCTACCATCTTCGAAGGAAATAATAAGATGCGGGTCTTTCAGGAAGAGATTTTTGGGCCGGTGGTCTCCGTTGCAAAATTTAAGGATGAAAGGGAGGCCGTGGAAATAGCAAACGATGTGTTGTATGGTCTGGGGGCGGGTTTGTGGACACGGGACATGCATCAGGCCTACCAGGTAGCGCGGCAGATTGAGGCGGGCAGGGTCTGGATAAACTGTTATCATCTCTATCCGGCACATGCGGCATTTGGCGGGTACAAACAGTCGGGCATTGGCCGGGAGACGCACAAGATGATGCTGGAACATTACCGCCGCACGAAGAACCTGCTCGTATCATACGACAAGAACCCCATGGGCTTTTTTTAAGATGTGAAATGGTTTCTTTGCTCGAGACATATCAGAACAGTCGGGAGTTCGTTCGGTTTGATCCTTATAATCCCCGACCACTCCGTAGGGCGATGCAACATGCCGTAATCATGGAACTCAAACACCTGAACCAATCCTTTGATTTGACTATCATACGGGATAATTGTGATTGCCTCACGAGTATCAGAATGCTATCATTCTGATACGGTGTTTGGATAGAAATGACAGATAACTCAAGGCTTCGGCCGTGAAAAAGAACAGAAAAGGGATAGAAAAATGTCACACTTATGAATCAGAAATCTTCAAGAAAAAACTATTGAACTATGGAAAAAACAAGCAAAACTGCATAATCGTTCATTGCAGGGAGAGGTAAAACAGATACGGGAAGAAAATATCAAAATGTCTCTAAAGGATGCACGAATAAAAGCCAGAAAGATACGCGCCAGTTTTGGGAAAAAGATATTTTCAGACAGCGCTGACCTTATACGCGAGGACCGTAACCGTTGAATGAATTTGTTGTTGATGCAAGTGTTGCCATTAAATGGTATTTGCCAGAACATTACAGCGAACATGCTGACCGTTTTTTAAATTCGTTTTTTGAACTGCTTGTTCCGGAACTTTTGTTTTCCGAAATAGGCAATGTTTTGCGGAAACGAGTAATGAAATCTGAATGTCCGTATGAAAAGGCAGTAAAAATAATAAAAGCAATTGAAGCTTTGCCCTTTCAGATAGGGGATACCGGAATTCTGACAGAGGAGGCACTTGACATAGCCTGTCGTGCAAAAAGAACAATCTACGACGGCCTCTAGGTGTATCGCTTGCAGTAAGAAACGGATGTCAAATGGTTACCGCGGACCTTAAACTATACAATGCCATCAAAAAAACATCACTCAAAAGAAGTGTTTTATGGGTTGAAGATATGCCTTAATTCTATGTGCTGGAGGGAAAAAATGGAAGAAAAAGAAATTTTGCAGAGGATTTCATCTGACCCTGATATTTGTCGTGGCAAACCATGCATTAAGGGAACGAGGATACCGGTCTATTTAGTAGTTTCCCTTGTTGCCGAGGAGGAAAGCATAGAGAATATCATAAAGGACTATCCATCACTCACTCCTGATGATATAAAAGCGGCTGTCCATTACGCCGCGAAGCTATGCGAATATGAGGCGTATGCGATATGAGCATAAAATTTCTGCTCGATGAGAATATACCATACGCACTGATTGACTTACCGGAAAGCAGATTCTTTGCTTAAATCATTAAAACGTTTCCTTGATAAATATAACGATAAATTGTCAGAAAAACGTCTTATCATTAATCTCTTAAAATGTAACGTGAAGGAGAATCGGTAATGAGTACGGTAATAAAACAAATCAGACATCCTTATATTACAAGGAATAAAAAAATAAGAGGCGGGGTGCCTGTTATTTCAGGTACAGGTATCCGGGTGCTGGACATAGTTATTCGATATGAAATCATGGGACAGTCTCCGGAAGATATAATAGTCGCACTGCCACAGATAAATTTGCCACAAGTTCATGACGCGCTTTCATATTACTATGAACACAAGAACGAGATTGACAGTGCATGGAAAGCTGCGGTTCAAGATACAGAAGGTATGAAGAAAGAACATTCGTCCATTCTGGAGAAGAAACTTGGCAAGATTAAAGATATACACTGACGAAAATGTTGATATTCATATTTGCTAATGAAAAATCGGATAGAATTCTTATAAAATAACTTTTTGTTAACTGAAAATGCCTGATTATGCAAAGATAATTATTAAAAAATTAGAATACAATGAGGTTTAGATGAGAATGCACCTGGCGCGGCGTAACCGCAACCAAATTCCCCTTAGACCTCGTCGTGAGTCTTCGGCGTGAGCTCAGACGAACGCTCAGTCGAACGAAAAGGGGGTAAAGGGGATTGTGAAAAACTTGCATAAAAAATTTTTATTCTTTATAAGAGTAAGAATATTGCAATAACGCAAGACTTTTTCATTTTTGTTGCATATAAGTTTGACATACAGTAAAATCCCGCTTTAACTCCATAGTAAACAAAATTACAGTGCCAAAAATACAGGATAAATTCATTTTAATTCCCTTATTGGATTGTTCAGGAAAGTGAAAAGTTGTGACTTTTGATGTTGATAAGACTGTTAAATACTGGATAGACACTGCCGCTTATGACCTTGAGACAGGAAAAACTCTTTTGGAGGCAAAGAGATTTCCCTATGCACTTTTTTTTGGTCACCTTGCCCTTGAAAAGGTATTGAAGGCACTTGTCGTAAAGACTACAAGAGATCATGCCCCATACACCCACGCCTTAATATTACTCGCAAAAAAGGCAAAAATTGAAATACCCGAATCGATCATTGATCAACTTGCAGAGTATATGGAATTTCATATCGAATCGAGGTATCCTGGAGAGAAGAAGGATTTTTACAATAAATGCACGGAAAGATTTGCTTTCAAAAAATTCGAAGAGATAGAGGATGTTTATAAATGGTTGATCCGGAAATTAGAAACATAATAAAAAAGTTTGTGGATGCATTGACTGCAAGAGGTATCAAAGTAGAAAAGGCTATACTTTATGGTTCTTATGTATCCGGAAAAGAACATACCAGCAGTGATATAGATATCGCCATTATTTCACCCGATTTTGGTAAGGACAGATTCGAAGAAGGAAAACTGCTTATGCAGTTAGCATGGAGGATTGATCCCCGGATTGAGGCCGTGCCAATTTCTTCGGAGTCTTATGAAAAAGACACATGGATACCACTGATATATGAAATAAGACAAAAGGGGATAATGGTGGGTTAGGTTGATAACGACGAGAAAAAGCGGCGGAAATAGCAGCCTCACACGGGCTGAATTTATATTTTCGCTGGGGAAATTTGGTGTTTCTCCGTTTCAGTATACCGTTGAAGAAATAAAAGAAGAAATATCCCATGAATAGGCGGTGGGTTACTAATACATCACCATTAATCTTGTTGAATAAGATTGGATACCTGAATATTCTTACAGATTTATGTTCGGAACTTGTAATACCAAAGGGTGTAATACAGGAGGTAACTTTATGAAAACAAAATCATTAGGGCGATACATCGTGGCTGATCTTGATATCTGTCATGGAGAGCCAACTTTTCGCGGCACGCGCATTTTGGTTGCAGACGTACTTGACCAGATAGCCAATGGCATGGACTGGGAGGCAATCATTGAAGAATGGCGTGGAAAACTGACCAGAGATGCAATTGCTGAAGCCATTCGCCTGGCTCGTGAGGCATTAATTACTCATTCGACGGAATTCATGGCGGAGACGGCTGACTCGTGAATGTACTTGATGAGAATATCTCCGATAAATTAAAACCTTTAAAATGTGTACTTAAATTTAATTACACGAAAAAGTACGAAAAGAAGGAAGGGAAAATGAATACCAAATAGTTATTCGACAGAATTACCATTAATCCCGAAGTGATGGTTGGCAAACCAACCATTAGAGGTTTAAGAATTACCGTTGAGCAAATTTTGAAGGCATTAGCCGGTGGAATTACAACCCAGGAGCTTCTTGAGGATTATCCAGATTTAGAGCCTGAAGACATTCAAGCCGTTTTACTCTATGCGGCTGAATTAGTGAGTGAAGAACAGGTATTTGAAGTTGGTTCAGGTGGTTAATGGTGGAGAAAAAAAACTTTAAATTCTTAATCGACGTAGGGGGGTGGGCAAAAGGTAGAAAGATGGTTCTCGAATCAGGGATATGATGCAACAAGTGTGAGGCATGTAAACCCGCGCCTCCTTCTTGCAAGGCTATTTTAGTTTCAGGCTTATGGGATGTTAAAAACTGGTGGTACATGACTGAAATGACAAGTGATTTTGAAGTAAGAAAGAAAGGACTGAGCGTTCTGTTTAAAAACCTGGGCGAAGTTGATGCTATGAGATTTCTGTCCCAGATTACCTATGAAAAGAGAGATTCCGTGAAACTTCAGGAAGAACTATTTAAAGGGATGACTGTAGATGAAATTTACAAGAAGGCAGAAGAATATTTTGAAAAGAAACATCAAAAAAGGTAAAAGAAAAAAAGCAGACCATTCCGCAACTTTTTAAGTAAGCAATAAAATTCATGGCAGACGTTCACAACAAGAAGACCAGAAGTTATAATATGTCCATGATCCGGAGCAAGGACACAAAGCCGGAAATCATCGTCAGAAAATTCCTGTTTGGGAATGGATTCAGATATAAACTTTACGATAAAACATTACCTGGCAAACCAGACCTTGTTTTCCCAAAATATAAAACAGTTATATTTATTCACGGCTGTTTCTGGCATGGGCATGAGGGCTGTAAATATTTTGTAGTACCCAAAACTCGGACGAAATGGTGGCTGAATAAAATTAATCGTAACAAGCAGCTTGATACCGAAAACTCCGGCAAATTAAAAAAGCTGGGCTGGAAAATCTTGACCGTATTTGAGTGTAAACTAAGACCCAAGAACATGGAAAAAACCCTGAATCAGTTAGCAACGAGATTAATAAGATGAGATTTATTGATTTATTTGCAGGAGCAGGTGGTTTCGCAGAAGGTTTTAAAAGGGCGGGCTTTGAACCTGTGGCATTTATTGAAGTAGATACCGCCGCGTGTTTTACTTTAAAGACAAGACTTGCATATCATCATCTCAAAGAGAATAATAAGTTGGGTGTTTATATCAAATACCTCAAAGGCGAAATAAACAGAGATCAACTCTATTCTGTCACTCCTTCCCATATTCTGGAATCTGTAATTAATCTTTCTATTGCTGATGAAAACAACTCTGAGATTTTTCAGATAATAGAAAAGCTCGCTGGCAGGAAAGAGATAGATATAATAGTAGGTGGCCCCCCATGTCAGGCATATTCTTTAGTAGGGCGGGCAAGAGACAGAAACGGAATGCGGGATGATCCAAGAAATCATCTGTACGTCCAGTATGGAAGATTCCTGAAAAAATACAGCCCGAAGTTATTTATTTTTGAGAATGTACTTGGATTGCTTTCAGCAGAAAAAGGGAAATATTTCAAGAATATTCAGGCAGATTTTAAGAGTTTTGGATATATAGTTGAACCATTTATTGTAAATGCGAATGAATTTGGAGTACTTCAAAACAGAAAAAGGGTAATCATTATCGGATGGAAAAAGGATATAAATTTTTCGTTTGACCAACTAAAATGTCAAAGCAGGGTTGAATATAAGGTTGGGAATATTTTTAATGACTTACCGAAATTAAGTGACGGGAAAGGCAAAGATAAATATTATGAATATGCTGAAGGAATCAATGATTATCTGAGCTTTGCAAGAATAAGAAATGGTCTTGACGTCCTGACGCAACACATTACAAGGCCGCACACAGAGCAGGATAAAGAAATTTATCGTATTGCTGTCAAAAAATGGGAAAGTAGCGAAGAAAGGCTTAATTATAACGACCTTCCGGAAAAGCTTAAAACTCACAAAAACAGGAGTGCTTTCCTCGACAGATTCAAGGTTGTGGCTGATAACATGCCTTATTCACAAACAGTTGTTGCACATATTGCCAAAGACGGACACTATTACATTCATCCTGATATAGAACAGAATCGTTCAATCTCAGTTCGGGAAGCTGCCAGGCTACAGTCATTTCCTGACGATTATTATTTTGAGGGAATAAAAGAGGGGAAAAACAGAACTGCTGCTTTCAGACAAATCGGAAATGCTGTTCCACCTCTTATGATAGAGAAAATGGCAAAACTACTGATAGAATATCTGAAATGAAGAAGATAGCGAGTATTCCCAATGATAAAAGAACTTTTGTAAACATGACATCGTCTATCGATTACACAAAGTACCAAACAGTAGAAGCGATTCCAAAAGCATCTTCGATGATTGAAACCTTTCGGGCTGTCGGATACAGCATTGAAGCTGCAATAGCTGACATTATTGATAATTCAATATCAGCCGGAGCAAAAAACATCTTGGTAAATTTCGAATGGAAAGGTTCTCGTACATGGCTTTCAGTTAAAAATGACGGACATGGAATGGACAACGAAGAACTGATTCAGGCAATGCGACCTGGAAGTAAAAATCCACTAAACGACAGAAGTCGTAAAGATTTAGGAAGATTTGGTTTAGGATTAAAGACTGCTTCGTTTTCTCAGTGCAAAAAACTTTCTGTAATAAGCAAGAGAGAAAATTACAAACCTGTTTTCTGGACATGGGATTTAGATTTTGTAAAACAGACATGCAATTGGGAATTAATAAAATATCTGCCACAGGGAAATTTTGAAAATGAAATCAACTCAGTTAAGTCTGGAACAATTGTAATCTGGAATGACATTGACCGGCTTGTAAAAGATTTGCAAAAGAATGATGAGAATGCTTTGGACAAGTTTCTTGAAATAATGAAACATGTAAAAAAACATCTTGCAATGGTGTTTCACCGTTTCATTGAAAACGGCAGAGTAAAAATCTTCTTTCAGGACAGACCAGTTGAAGCATGGAATCCATTTCTGCCAAACGAACCGGCAACACAAGGATTTCCAGAAGAACCTTTTTACAATGGAAAAGTGATTGTGAAAGGTTATGTGCTGCCACACAAATCAAAAATTAGTGAAGACAAATTCAAAGAAGCAGAAGGTCCGAAGGGTTGGAATGAACAGCAAGGTTTTTACATCTACCGAAACGAAAGATTGTTGCTTGCAAGTGATTGGCTGGGAATGTTCCGAAAAGAAGAACACTACAAACTTGCACGGATAGAAATAAATCTTCCGAACAATCTTGATTCAGAGTGGCAGATTGACATCAAGAAATCTATTGCACGACCACCACTTGCATTGCGTGACCAGTTGAAAGCATACGCAGGTAAGGTGAGATCACAGGCAGTTGAAGTTTACAGACATAAAGGAAAAAATGTAAAGCCATATCCTGGACAAAAGTTCGTTCCGCTTTGGATTGACCACAAGCGAGGTGACAAATGGTTTTACAAAATCAATCGTGAACATCCATTGATTGAGAAAATCAGAAAACAAGCGGAAGAAAAACCGGACAAAGCAATTGATACGTTACTGAAATTTATTGAAGAAACGATTCCGGTAAAATCAATTTACATCAGAGAAGCAGAAGAACCAGAAGCACAGGGAAAACCATTTGAAGGAATAAAGCATGATGACATCTGGACACTGATGAAAAGCATTTTTGATTCACTTACAAAACAGGGAAAGACGAAAGAAGAAGCGAAGGCAGTTATCGTAAATCTTGAACCTTTCAATCATTACCCTGAATACATCGCAAATCTTGACTGATCATGATTGAACAAGCAAAAAATATCTGCATTGAACTTCTGAGGAAAATCAAAAATCCTTCTTCACAGGACATAAACAGTTCTATTGATAATGTTCTGAAAATTTTTCCTGACTTGGTTTCAGAAAGGGAAACTCTTTTCAATTATCTGGCTGCAACATTTTCTGTTTTCTCTGAGGATTACAGAATACTTGACACAGATGAAGGTTACACTCCGTGGCTGAAAGATGCGAAATCAAGCATTCAATGGAACTTCTGGAATCGCTACATCAGTTATCTGCAAAAGAAAATTGCACCAGACACCATTAACAAACTTGACAATCTGACTGACGATATTTTAGACCGCATTGCAAATCCTTCTACGCCTGGAGCATGGGACAAAAGAGGAATGGTAGTAGGTCAGGTTCAGTCAGGAAAAACTTCTAACTACACTGGACTGATAAACAAAGCCGCAGATGCAGGTTACAAATTGATAATTGTTCTTGCAGGTATGCACGATTCACTGAGAAGCCAGACACAAATAAGAATTGACGAAGGTTTTTTGGGCTTCAACAGTCAGCGTTCACTTCAGTATTCAAACACAAATAAAATCGGAGTTGGATTTTACAATCCGCTTGACAGCAAAACCAATCAGCCGATTGACCTTCCAGCAAATGCTTTGACTTCAAGCCATCTCAACGGTGATTTCAACCGCAAGGTTGCACAGTCGGCAGGAATTCATTTGAGAAGTTCAGACCCGATTGTTGCCGTGGTAAAAAAGAATGGTTCGATACTGAAAAATCTGATTTCATGGTTGGC
Source organism: Candidatus Brocadia sp. (assembly GCA_011525665.1). Classification (GTDB taxonomy): domain Bacteria; phylum Planctomycetota; class Brocadiia; order Brocadiales; family Brocadiaceae; genus Brocadia. Next base: position 2,874 of record WYAU01000071.1, on the reverse strand, counting down.
AGTTTGGGGAAACAAGCAGCCAGACGGGAAAATTATCATTCGCAATGTTCCATTTCTTTTGATTGATGATGAAGCGGACAATGCATCAATCAATGTAAGCAAGGAAAAAGTTTCTGCAATCAATGGCTACATCAGAGCATTACTCTCTTTGTTTGAACAGAGTGCTTATGTTGGCTACACAGCAACACCATTCGCAAATATTTTCATCCCGATTCTTGAAGAACAATCGTTCAAAGGAATTGACCTCACAATAAAAGATTATGAGTTCACTGTTGGTCAGGATTTATTTCCCAAAGATTTTATCATCAACATTCCTGCACCTTCAAACTACATTGGTCCGGCAAAGGTTTTTGGTTTGCCTGCACTCACATCATCTGATGAAAACGAAGAAACTTTGCCAGTAATTCGTTTAGTAGTAGATTACGAAGCATTTGTTCCAGACTTACACAAAAAGAACGATCCATTGCCGGAAGAACTTCCAAATAGTTTGAAGACTGCGATTAAGTGCTTTGTTCTTTCAGCAGCAGCAAGACGAGTGAGAAAGCAAATTGATGTTCACAACTCAATGCTCATTCACATTTCAAGGTTCATTGTGTGGCAAGACAGAATTGCAACGCTTGTAGATGCTGAGCTGAAATTCTATCAGAAGCAAATTGAAATGAAGTCGGGTAATTTGATGAAAGAACTGCAAGCAATCTGGAAAAAAGAATTTGTTCCAACCACTGCGAAAGTGATAAAGGAAAAACACATTTACACTGACCCTGAAATCACAGCGATTGACTGGAAAGAAATTGAACCGCAAATTTTCCCTGCCATTTCCAAAATGGAAGTGAGAGCAGTTCACGGAGATAAAAACATTGCAGGATTAACGTACCACAACATTTCACCGCTTGATTATTTCTTTTCAGAACAGCAGGGAAAATTTCTTTCTGTCATTGCGGTTGGTGGCAACAAACTTTCAAGAGGTCTGACTTTAGAAGGACTGACTGTAAGTTACTACTTGCGTGCATCTAAAATGTATGACACACTCATGCAGATGGGCAGATGGTTTGGTTACAGACATGGATATATGGACTTGTGTCGCATATTTACGAGTGACGAACTCACACGATGGTATAAGCACATAACGATTGCATCAGAGGAAATGCGGAGAGATTTTGACTACATGTTTCTTCTAAAGAAAACTCCAAAAGAATTTGGCTTGAAGGTAAGAACTCATCCTGGAGTTCTGAAAATTACCGCTGCCAACAAATTCCGATACAAGAAAATTATGTATCTGAGTTACTCAGGAAAACTTGAGCAAACCTATCAATTCAAAATTGATGAAAACCGCTTCAAGAAAAATTTTGATGCAACGAATGAGTTAATCGCTTCACTTGGAAAACCAATTGAAAAACCAGTAAACGAATACAACAAGAAGCAAAAGTTTGTGTGGAAAGGAGAAAACAATTTCAATGCGGTTATTGCATTTCTACAGAAATATAAAATTGGTGAAGAAGTGATTGACACAAACAAGATTGTAGATTACATCAACGTGCAAACCAAGAAAGACAACCTTGTGAACTGGACTGTTGCATTGATAAATAATTCAACTGCAAAACCAGAGGATGAATTTGCATTCAATGGCTTGACGGAAAAAGTTGGACTTACAGACAGAACAAACATCAGCAATAACCCGATGGACTATGAGGTCGCAAAATACAACATTACAGACCACCGACACGAATTGATTGACTTGACAGAAGGTGAAGTAAAAGCAGCAAAAGCTCAGACAGAAGCAGATTACAAGGAAGAAGGTAAAAATGAAATTCCAGATTTGCCAAGCAGAAAGAGAATCAAGTGGCAGCGTGACAGCAAGAATGGATTGTTGCTGATTTATCCGTTAAATGGAAATTGTCAGTATGTAGTTGACAGCACTGCAACTCCTAAGACGTTGGAACGGAGCAAAATCAGTGAAATTCCAATTATAGGTATTGCAGTAAGCTTTCCTGAGATTGAGAACGATGAGAAAATCGAATATGCAGTGAACCAACAATTCAGGAAAGAATATGAATATCCTGATGAACTTGACCAACAAGACGAAAATGAAGGAACGGATTAAACAAATATGGACACAACTTGAAGCCAACAGTGCAGCAGTGCCTGGACTATTTAAGTTGCGTTATTCAGACACAAGTAAGTGTGATGTTTTTCTGGGAGTGAAATTTCCTGAAACACACCGGATGCTTATTCTCAAAGCACCGCTTACAATCGGTAAGGAATTTAATTTCCGCTATGAGTTCAGAGGTTTGAAGTTTGATAAAATTTACGACCCTGATGATTCAAAATATTTATTGCTGAATCTTGTTCTGGTTGACAAGCAATTCAAAGATGTGTTTGACACCTTGGTTGCTGATGTTCTTGCAGCAGTCATAAATGAATCTGACATAAAAGCGATTTTGAAAAATTACTCCAATCGTTTAATCAAGTGGCAAAGCTTATTTGAACGTTTCAAACAACAAGGACTAACACCGGAAGAACAAAGGGGATTTTACGGTGAAATATATTTTCTGAGGAAGTTTCTTCAATCTAATTCTGACTTTCTAAACATTATTAATTCTTGGGTTGGCCCAGAAAAGCAAATCAGGGATTTTCAGTCAGGAACATGGAGCGTTGAGATAAAAACAACTCACCAAAACAATCATCAGAAAGTGCACATAAGCAGCGAAAGACAACTTGACACAAGCAATCTGGCAAATCTTTTTCTCTATCATCTTTCATTGGAAGCAAGACAACAATCGGGCGAAACATTAAATCAAATTGTTGATTCTGTTTCAGAATATTTAAGTACTGATTTCAATTCGTTAAACCGTTTCAAAAACAAATTACTTGAAG
>WYAU01000070.1 GCA_011525665.1 Candidatus Brocadia sp. | reverse complement strand
TGAATCATAACCTTGCTCACAAGATCAAGGGCTTTGCCGAGAAGAGAAGGATTCCTGTCGTTTATGCGAAAAGGTCGTGGTCGTCTATTTATCAAAAAATGAAGGAGTGTCAGCAGGAATTGCGAAACAAAGGATTGCAAGTCCTCTTACGCTAATACTCTGGCAACTCTTCTCTGCCGCACAGTGCCGGGCCCCGGGAAATTGAGATCTATTTGCTTTGCGCCTTTTGACTCTCCGGCCAATCTTTTTAGGAGGATTTCATGAAGCCATGAAGTACCGCAAAAAAACACATATTATTATTTTTTCTGTAGTCGCCATATCCCTGTTATTATGCAGAATCTCTTTTGCAGGCGTATCCCACATTCTCAGCAGGAACGCAGATTATTCAACGGACGACCGCGCCTTTCTCTCCGCCGATACCCTCTACGTCCATGTAACGCAAAATATTCTCGATTACAAGGAAATTACAAAAGCGTTCTTTACCTTAAAATCCCACAAGAAGAACAAGAAAGACAGGCATCCGTTGATTTGGAACGCCGACCTTGCTGCCTTTACCGGGATTGCTCCTCTTGAACATTATCCGATTGGCGACAAGATAACCATTAAGATAACGTTGCGGGGGAAAAAAACGAAGGACGAAATCAAGAGGAAAGACCGCTTTGTCATGGGCAGCGCCGGAAGGTGGACATTAAGGGGAGCCATTTACGAAAAAACCTCGGATAAGGGCAGGAGTCCCCTCGCCCATGCGCGCGTGCGTATTCAGGGCGTTGCCGATATCGATGCGGATGATGGAAGTTATTACCCAAAAAAAGCGGACAAATTTGCCTTTTCAGATGAAAATGGAAATTTTTCCATTGAATACGAAGGCATTTCCGGTGAGGCGCTGGTAATTACGGCGGGCAAGGAAGGGTACAAAAATGCAGGCGGAAAAACAGCGGTGGGGGAAGATCAGAATACGGAGATTACCCTTACCCCTGTTCCTGTCAAAGATCACTCTTCGTACGACTACCGCTCCGCCGTTTCATGCAAAAAATGCCACAACGCTATTTATAACGACTGGCAGGATAGTGATATGGCAAATGCGGCGGTGAATCCCGTTAATCAGCTTGTCTTTCTCCTCTATACGGCATGGTATGCTACCGGTGACCGCGCCAATTTTACGGATCCTTCCATCTTTAATGACCCGAACCCTTCCTTTGTGGGAGACAAGGGAAAGATATTCGAAGATTCCACAGGGCGATATAAGATTCTCGGCGATGCGGGGCATATCCACGATTGTGCGGACTGTCATTCTCCGTCCTACGCTTCGAAGTTACAGGATGACGGTGTTACGCCCTTATGGGATATGAGGGCGGGTGTGCTGACTGACGCTGACAAGCTTTCCTTTATCGATAAACAGGGCGTTCACTGCGATTTATGCCATAAAATTCATGAGGTTCGCGATGAAGAAGAGTATTGGACGGAACCGGGGATAAATTATAAGGTAAATCTCTTGCGCCCCGATCCTCTGCTTGAATCAACCCAGGAAGGGAAGGTTATGTTCGGCCCGTTTGACGATGTCACCTATAAGAGCATGCAGGCGTCCTTTGTCCCCCAGTTTATGAAAAGTGAAATATGTTCGCCCTGTCACCAGGATGCAAGGAAGCTCTATCTCCAGCCCCTGGATAAAAACAATCAGCCTCAGGGAGAAACAATTGAACGCATCATCTGGAGCGAGGACACTTACCGTGAGTGGCGTTTTAGCGGATACAGCGGACTGGAAGCTGATTATCCGGTAAACAATTATGCAGGAAAGGTGCTGCAATGTCAGGATTGCCACATGAAAGACCCGCCACCGGACCCAACAACAGGCAAATCGATTGCGGATTATACGGAAGTTACCGATCCCTATTATATGGTTTCGGAAGAGAAAAGAAAGTCAGCTGCCAAACGGGACCCCAGGACGGTCTATCCCCACCGTTTTGAAGGCACTAACCAGAATTTATCACCCGGGAAGAGAAAGAGGTATCTGGATTGGGCGGTAGACCTTACCGTTACCAACGTTCAGGTAAAGGATGGTATTTTGAGTTTTGATGTCAATGTCACAAATTCCCATACAGGCCACACCTATCCTTCCGGGGTGACCCAGAGAAACGTTATCCTTCTCGTGGAGGCCACCCAATCAGGAACTGTTCTTACTCAAAGCAACGATCAGACCGTGGATACGCCGGGTGGAAATTTTCCCGATGGGTACTATGAAGGCAAAGGAGATTATGCAGGAAAACCGGGAAAAATATTCATGAAACACAATAGAATGGTGGTGGATAATGAAGAACTCAGTCCTTTCTTCTATGATGTTTTGTATGCCTACGCCGTAGAAGAGTTGTATGATTCGCGAATCAAGGCAAACCAGACGGACACGACACATTATGAGTTTCAAACAATCGATGCCGGCAAAATCACCATAACAGCCAGGCTTATCTATCGTTTCCTCCCAAAGGGTACCCTGGAATTTGCAGCAAAAAATGGGTATGAGATTTCCCTGGAAGAAAATGACTATGAATCCCACAAAGTCGAAGTAACTCTGGAACCGTAAATAAGTCTGAGTTAAAAGTGCTTTGGAAAAAAACTTGCAGAGATCCCTTTTGACATTACAAACAAATCTGAAGACAGTAGAAATGGTGCGAACTGCCAGTAAATTCCTGGTTGGGTTGGCAGCGACTTTTTAGATACACGGCAAATGCCGGTTAAAAACAACCCCCTTTGCCCCCTTTATTAAGGGGGATTTATTAGTAGAGACGACCCGGCGGATCGTCTCTACCAGCCCCCCCTTAGACTTCGTCGTGAGCTCAGCCGAACGATTCAGGGGGTTGTCCCCGCTATGTTCCATCTTTTGAAATTCCTATCATTAAATCAGGTCTTCGGTTACTTGAAATATACAGGTAGTCGCCGTCCCTGACGGCGGCTGACAATTCCCAACGGTGAGCAAGAGCCACAGCCGCCAACTGGAGTTGGCTCCTACCAAACATTAAAATTTCCGTACGTTAAATAAAGTATCGGTGGTCGTTCTTGTAATTTTTTCCTGCCAGACAAAAGGCATCAAAAAAGTGATGTGGAAAAGTCTGAGTGATACCGCTGCATCGCCTGATATAAACCCATTGCGTTTAAAATATTTCATAATTTTGGGAACATATATATTATCAGAGGTGTTAATATGCCTGCTACAAATGGCTAATGCGTAAATTGCATTACAATTTCGTCTAAGCTGAGGGCGATACGCAGGAAATTAGCTCGCCCCACTCTGCAGACTTAACTGAGATATCTGCCATCGTGGTTAGTAACGCATGAGTTAATTGCGGTCCTGGATGTGCCCGTCCTGGTTATAGCTCGCAAGATGTTAAAACCAGATTTATTGGTTCTTGATATGCCATAGCCGTCCTGGCTTACGTGGCTTTGCCGGCTGCGCGTCATTTTCTGGTTGTCGTATTCCCCACACGGGAAATCCGAAAAAGCATGAACATGTTAATTTATGCTTTAAAACTGATATGGGAATTAGTGATTACGTATTCACTGCTAGGAAGCCTCTCATTATCCCCGATGCACACATCGATAATATAAAATTCGTTCACGGTTACAGGATTGTATAACATATACGAAAGTTGTTGATAATTAGTCATGAAGAAGCATTTTATACCAATTCCAATTTTAGTATTCTTATACTTCTGTAAAGTTCTGTTTGCTGATAGATATGACGAGGCAAATATGTACTATCTGGATGCTTACAATCTGTATAGGATGGGCAAGCTGGATCAATCCATGGAATTACTAAAAAAGGTAATAGAGATTGATCCTGATCATGCAGAGGCACACTTTGGTATGGGGAGTATTTATTTCAGACAAAACATGCTTGATGATGCAGTCAGAGAATTTTCCAGAGTTGCCCGGATTAAACCTGAATACGCTCAGGCGTATGAACGGCTTTGGCTGGCATATAAAAAACTGGGCATGAACGATAAAGCCGATGAGGCGCTTCAAAATTACAGAAAAATAATTTTAGAACGCACTCAGTCCATGGCCGGGGAAACACCGCAAGTAGTAAAACCCACCACCCCACCCTCACAACAGGAAAAATCCGGGGTGGCAGAATCAAAACCACCGGAGACAAAGGTTGCAGAATCCAGACCTTTAAAAACAGAACCCAAAGCAGAAAAGCCTTTTGTAGTAAAACCGGTAATTCCCCGGCAGGAAGAGCCCGTAAGGCTGTCAGTTAATGCGCCAAGACCGTCTCTTTCAGAGACCCGGTCAATTGAAAAAAACCCCGGAGAACCATCCGGACAACCTTCCGTAACGGAACCCGCCGTAAAGACCGATACAGAAAACAAGCCTTCGGACGTAAAGACAGTTCAGGTCAATCCTGAATCCCGGAATCTTTTAAAACCACCCCGGGAAACGGGTTCGGTCTTGTTTAAAAATTCTTTCACCCGGATTATGGAAAAATTGGAAAAAATGTATATAGGGAAGCTTCTTAAGGGTTTCATCTATTATATTGTGGGTGTCCAAATCTGGCTAGGTATAGTGACTTCTTTATTTATATATTTCCATAAAACTAAATCGTAAGATAAAAATTAGGAAAGAACCCTTAAATTTATAACCACCCCTTTCCCCTCCTTCACAAGTTAGGGAAGAAGTATGTTTTCAATCTCTTTCAATGAAAGTGCTATGAAGACCGGCATTGCACATCTTCCGCTTCACGGAGGCAAGGCGCCGTCCTGGCTGTTTCAGCGGATGAAACGTCTGGCCAGGGAAATTACCGTTGCTATTGTGGGCGAGTATGGCCCTCAGGAATTGCCCAGGAGACTTTCTGATCCATTCTGGTTTCAGGCGTTAGGCTGTGTATTAGGATTTGACTGGCATTCCAGCGGTGTAACCACGACTACCTGCGGGGCTCTGAAGGAAGGCATCAAGTGGCTTGAGAAGGAATTGGGACTTTTCATTGTCGGAGGCAAAGGAGGGACTTCCCGTAAAACGCCCACGGAGATTGTGAGCGTGGGTGAGCAGTTGTCTTGTGACCCGGTAAAACTCATCTACGCCAGCCGTATGAGCGCCAAGGTGGACAGTAGCGCTGTTCAGGACGGCTATCAGCTCTATCACCATTCGTTTATCTTCACAAAGTCCGGGGATTGGGCGGTTGTCCAGCAGGGGATGAATGATGCCAATAAATATGCCCGCCGGTATCACTGGCTGGGCAGTAAGGTCACAAATTTCGTAGTAGAACCCCATGAGGCCATTTGCTGTGATTCCAAAGGGGATACCGTGAATATGGTGGCCGGAGAAAGCGAAGAGGCAAGAAAGATGACGGTCGTTCTTTCACAGGTAAAACCGGATACCCTGGTGAGTGAGATCAAAAAGATCCAGAACCTGCATCTACCCTCCCGCCATTACGTTGATATCCACGATATCCATCCCGACCGGCTCTATAAAATATTCACAAAAACCTATGAGGCTGTCCCGGAAGATTTTGAATCCCTGCTGGGAATAGAAGGGGTAGGGCCGAAGACCATCCGCGCCCTTGCTCTGATTTCGGAAGTTGTCTATGGCAAGGTGCCGAGTTTCAACGACCCGGTACGGTACAGTTTTGCGCAGGGGGGTAAGGACGGGCATCCGTATCCCGTTGACAGAGAGGTTTACGATCGATCCATTGAATTATTAAGAAATGCCCTCAAACAATCGAAGGTGAGAAACAGTGGAGAAGCTGGATGCCATGAAACGATTGAATTGCCTTTTCTGATGTGTTAATATCCACATTTCAGCCGTCCGTCTTTTTCCTTCTTGCAATTTCCCTCCCGTTTTGCAGGGTTTTCAGAATCCCCGTGATATGGAGAGTTGTGCCGTTGATTGCGCGTTATGCGGTTTTCCTGTATTTCTGGGCTAACAAGGGCATTTCTCCGCTGACCACCGCAGGTGTGACGAGAAACGTTGAGTCTCCTTTGTTGGAGGGCAAATGATACATGGCATCCAACATAAAGCTCTCAAAAATAGACCGCAACGCCCTTGCCCCCGTTTTCCTTTCATAGGCCTTTTTGCTGATCGCCGATAATGCTTCGGGGGAAAATTCCAGCCGGGTCTCTTCCATCTCGAAGAATTTTTGATATTGCTTGACCAGCGCATTCTTTGGTTCCGTCATGACCTTGATCAGGTCTTCCTGCGTTAACGGCATTAAGGGGGCAAGTATGGGGAGGCGTCCCACAAATTCCACAATCATTCCAAAATCGATAACATCTTCAACCTCTGTTTTACTCAGGATTTCACCGAAAGATTCATCGGGTTTGTCTTCTTTTTGTATATCGAATCCGATGGTGGTTTTCCCGATTCTCCTCCGGATAATTTCCTCTATGCCCGTAAAAGTGCCTCCGCAAATGAAAAGAATATCCTTTGTGTCCATTTGAATATATTGTTGTTCCGGATGCTTCCTGCCGCCCTGTGGCGGAATATTTGAGATCGTGCCTTCCAGCATCTTCAGCAATGCCTGCTGGACGCCTTCGCCGGAAACGTCCCTTGTGATGGACGGATTGGGGCTTTTCCTTGCGATCTTGTCAATTTCGTCAATGTAGATAATTCCCTGCTGGGCCTTCTGGAGGTTAAAATCCGCGTTTCTTAACAACCCCAGCAGCACATTCTCCACATCTTCACCCACATAGCCCGCCTCGGTGAGGGTAGTTGCGTCCGCAATGGTAAAGGGGACATCGAGGATTCTGGCAAGGGTGCGCGCCAGGAGTGTCTTCCCGGAACCGGTAGGCCCTATCAGCAATATGTTGCTTTTTTCTATCTCGACCCCATCATTGCTGGACCTGGTAATCAAGCGTTTATAATGATTGTAAACCGCAACGGCAAGGGTTTTCTTTGCCTTTTCCTGACCGATGATATATTCATCCAACTGGCCTTTGATCTGCGCCGGAGTCGGTATCTTTCCGATGGGTTTCGCAGAGACATGCTTTTGATCCTTTTTCAGAAGCAGATGGCAGGCCTCCACGCATTCATTGCAGATGAAAACTTCCGCATCTCCCTGAATCAACCGGCTTACCGCGCCATAGCTTCTTCCGCAAAAAGAACAGCTTTTTTTGCCTTCCATGGCCTTTTTTGCCATTATATCCGCACCTCAAAAATATCATTGAATTTTATGAAAAATATATTTTACATTACCCCAAATAATAGCAGACAGTTCCGTATTATGCAAATGTTTTTAAACCGCGTAATTACACCGAAACATGACGCAATCTTGTTTTTTTGCCTGTTGCGTTTTTTTTTGAAAATGTCCTTGACAATTCCCTGCTAGTTTATATAATCATTTTCACGTATTGAGAATGAGTCTTAGTTAACCTTTATCGAGGTGCCCGGATTATGCGATTCCTGCGTTTTCTTGTTCTTGTCGTCGTGCCTTTAGCCGTAACTTTTTTCACCGCCGAGGTCTTCGGGCAGTCTTCCGAAACGGAGGCCTTGAAGAGCAAAGTTGACATGCTCGAAACAGAATTGAGAGAAATCAAAAACCTGCTCAAACAACAAATTGAAAGGGACGCTCAAAAAGAGAAGGAAATAGCGTCCCTGAAAGAGGAGGTGCAGAAAAAGGAGGCAAGGGTTGTGACAGAAGCGCCTCCCCCTTCCGCACGGGAGCATGTTGTGGATGAGGAAGAGTATCGCCACATCGCCGAGGAATCTTACCTGGCCAGGAAATCCGCAGAATTATCCGAGAAAAAGCTTGCTCCCTCCTTTGGGGGAGTCTATACAAAACCGTTTCTGAGGAGATTCGGGAGAAACACCTATCTGGGCGGATATATGGACTTTGAATTCAGGGCGCCGGAAAATGAGGCGGATCCGCATGGTTTTACCCAGAAGCGATTTATCCCCTTTATCTATTCGGATATTTCGGACCGCGTAAAACTTGCGGCAGAAATAGAATTTGAGTTTGGCGGCGTGGGGGGCGGCAGAGATGGAGAGGTCATTCTGGAATTTGCTACGATGGATTTCCTGATAAACGATTGGCTTAACTGGAGGGGGGGGTATATCCTTACGCCACTGGGGAAACTGAATTTAGTGCACGATTCGCCTTTGCTGGACCTTACCGACCGTCCCCTGGTTAACCAGTTGATTATTCCGACCACCCTTACAGACCTGGGAATGGGGTTCTTTGGCACCCTTTATCCGTCCGAGCTGAGCAAGCTGGACTATGAAATTTATGTCACGAATGGAATCTTTAACGGTCTGGATGCTGACGGCACCGGCCGTATTGGCGAGGTAAACGGGCTGAGGAGCGCAAAGGGGTCGGGTGGTGCTTATTTTAACGATAACTACAACAAGAGTCCCGGCGTTGTGGGCCGTGTTGCTTTTAGCCCGTTCATAGGTCTTGAGTTCGGGGGCTCCGCTTACACAGCCCGATATGACGAAGGGAATGATAATCAGTTAACCATTCCTGCCCTGGATTTTATCTATCAAAAAGGGCCCTTTGAGTTTGTCGGCGAAGGGGCTTATGCCTTTATAGAAACAGATAGTCTTGCGGAGGCTGCCGGTATTACCGATGATATGTGGGGCTATTATCTGGAGGCCAGATATCACTTTATGCCTTCCATCCTGAAAGATTGGAATTCCCGTATTTTTACCGAGAATTCGACGTTTACCGGCGTTCTGCGGTGGGATCAGGTTCAAACGGCAGGCAGGGATGACAATTTTGAAAGGGTTCACTGGTTGAGGAACCGGCTCACGCCCGGCCTGAACTATCGCTACACAGAAGACACGGTCTTCAAGCTGGACTATCAGATAAATATGGAAGAGAAGGATATGCCTGATCTGGCCAACAACGCCTTTTTGTTTTCTGTTGCAACCTATTTTTAATTTTGTTTTATAGGAGTGTCAAAAGTGAAGAAAAAGATACTTGTGCTTGGCGGGGGACCGTGCGGTCTTTCTGCCGCCTGGGAGTTATCCCGGTACGGACACGATGTGACCGTCGTTGAAAAAGAATCAAAGGCGGGTGGCTTATGTATCACAAACGAATATAAGGGGTATCGGTTTGACCTCGGCGGGCACCGTTTTATCTCAAAAAACAAGGAACTCGTTGAGAATGTTTGTAAAATGATGGGTGATGAACTCCTGACGTCGAATAGAAAGAGCGTTATTTTGTTGCAGGGAAAGACCTTTGACTACCCTCTGTCTGCAAAAGACATCTTTCTGAAGATGGATCTCTGGACGAACCTGAAGGCATTTACGTCGTATGTAATTGCAGCCATCTCCCGGGTCGTTTTCCGGAAAAAAGACGTTTCTTTTGAAGATTGGATCGTTAATCGCTTCGGCCGGGCGCTCTATAATTTGTTCTTTGGCCCTTATACCGAGAAACTCTGGGGTATATCCCCTAAGCGTATTTCAACAGATTGGGCATCCCAGAGGATTTCTTTGCTGAATCTGAAGGACGTCCTTTTCCGTCTCTTTAAACTGAAGAGAGGTACCCCCCGTACTTATGCCAAGGGGTATTATTACCCGAAAAAAGGCATAGGCCAGATGTTTGATATCATGAGCGAAGAAATCTCGAGAATGGGCGGAAAAATCATCCTGAATGCAACTGTTTCCCGTATAAAGGCGGGCAATGGCGGCGTGGAAGGTGTATGTTACTTGCAGCGGGGCGTTGCTAAAAGCATTGAGTGCGATGCAGTCATTTCCACAATTCCCCTGCCCGATCTCATAAAGGCTTTTCCGGAATATCTTACGGCGAATATTATCGGTCATACTGCACCGCTGACGTTCCGTTCCGTAAGATTTCTGAATATTCTGGTTGACCTTCCCGATATCAGTGATAATACGTGGATGTATGTCTCGGAAGGGAAATATATCATGACCCGCATCCAGGAGCCAAAACGGCGGAGCCCTTTTAGCGCACCGGAAGGAAAGACCTCTGTGATGCTGGAAATCCCCTGCAACGAAAACGATGAAATCTGGAATTGCCCGAAGGAGCAACTGCTGAAGCGTTGTCTTGGGGATTTAAAGGAACTGGGGATTGATATTCAGGACAAGGTCATTGATTGTTTTACAACAAGCGTAACCCATGGCTACCCTGTCTACAGCCTTGATTATGCTGCGCACCGGCAAAAGCTCTTCGATTTTCTGGATCAGTACGAAAATTTGATCACCTGCGGCAGGCAGGGTACATTCCGCTACATTTTTATGGACACGGCCATGGAGATGGGGATAACGGCCGCGCAGAATCTGATGCTGGATAATCTGTGGAAAAAGGCCGACGTGCAATTGATGCGTTCTGAAAAGGAACTGATTGAAGTAACTTCGGTAACTGCCTAAAAAGGCAAGGGTGAACCACCGAAAGACACGGGATATCACGGAAAAGGGAAAAGATTCAACACTATAGGCGCTTAACAAAAATATTTTTACATTTTCGGCAAAAACAATTTTGCACTGCCACTTGTGGAGGGGCGGGGTAACCCCGCCCCTCCCGGCTGCAGGACGCCGGCATAAATGCCGTGCTACATGTTGCGATTCATCCGGGTCAGGATTTTTTTCATTTTAGCGGTTTTTAGAGCGAAGAGTCTCTTCGCTCTGCAGTGAAAAGTCTCCGAAGGTTTACTTTAATGCAGGCAACTATCAATTATAAAATGGATATGGCGTGTCAGACAAAAACGGTCTCCTGGCAAGGTTACCTAATTCCCCTGGCAGCAGCGGGTATCTGCCTGCTCGCCCGATTGTTATACTTCGGGAGATACATTGACGAGTGGGATAGTGTGAATTTCGCCTTTGGCCTGTCAAAGGGATATGATATCCTGCACGATCAGCCGCACTTTCCTGGCTACCCGGTGTACATGTTCGTCAGCTGGATCTGGTATAAGATATCCGGGGCGGATATACAGTCGCTGATCTTTTCGGGGATCCTGTTCAGCAGCCTTGCCGTGCTTCCCTTGTACGAACTCACACGGCGCATGTTTTCACAAGAGGCGGCCATCCTGACTGCTGCCTTATACATTGTCAATCCGCAGTTGTGGTTGCAGGCGGAGAAGCCGCTGTCGGATGCCTTCGGACTGTTTTTTGTCATCACGTCTGTCCTGTTCTTTTATATGGCAATAGAATGCACTCAGGATATATACGGAAGGAGGAGCGAACGGCCGTTCGCTCCTGCAGAACCTCGTGTATCCCTGAAGTATCTCGGAATGGGCGGTATTTTATTGGGTTTGGGACTTGGCGTCAGGGTTACGTATCTTGCATTAGTGCCCACCATGGCGTATACCGCATATATAATGAGCCGGAGGGTTTGCCGGAAAAAGATAATCGCCTGGGGATTGTCCGGCCTGGCCATCGGCGTAATGGCATGGCTGGGTTACCTTGTGATCCGTTTCACTCCGTACAGGTTTTACGCGAAATTCCTCAGCCACTCCGATTATCATTTCTACCGGGAAGGAAACTCCATTATTACCACAGACGATTACGGGGAGCGTTTTTTCGACATTTTTTACAATCTCGGCGCGCATAGTTTAGGCGCCTGGTGGACGGATACTTCCCTTATCAGGGTTATTCCGACGATTCTTATCGTGGTTTCGCTGGTGTATTTTATATTCCATGAAAAGTGGAATTTCCGGAATAAGTTTCTGGCGGCTTTTTTTATTCCCTATTTTCTATGGATTGCTTTTGTACAAGATGCCATCCGGCAGGTCATGGTGCTTGTGCCGTTTTTGGTTATCGTGGTGAGCGCGGGTTTATGCCATCTGTTTGCTTCCCGCTTTCAGGGCAAGAAATACGGGGTGCCCCTGTTTCTTGCAATCGTGCTTGCTTTTGTCGTTTCCCAGGCTATTGATTCATTGCGGATCGTTTCAATAAACAGGGATGAAGAACCGCCCTCCGTCTCTACGATTAACTATATAACAAAGAATTTTGATCAAAATGATACAAAATTTTATTGTTTAAACGACTGGCGTTTATTTCAATATTATGCTCCCGAGTGGTGTGACAGGAAGAACAGCCACGTGTATTTTGTCTCACGGATGAGCGGTGTGCTCAAGGATCTGGGGCGTTTAAAGAAGAAACCGGAGAATGTCCTTATCTCCTCGAAACTCTTTGAACGGGACAAATACAAAGACAGACTGAAAAAGCTGGCGGAGTTCAAGAGGGATCGGTATGGTGTGGCCGACTACAACTGGCTGGCATTGTATCGTTTTGAATGGAGGTGATTTTATACGGCAGAAAGGTAAACCACAGAGAAGAAGAATTTGTGGAAGGGTGAATGTCCATCTTGACCTTCCAAAATTGAACAGGAAGATTTTCTCTTTTTTTCCCGTGAGATCTGTGGTTTTTTTAGTAACATGCAAACTTTTTTCAGGAGGTCAAAATGTTTAAAAACACGGTTTTGTCGTTATGTCTTGTCGTGACCATTGGTTCTTTCTCTTTGTATACCTGCGCGGATGCACAAACTACCGGGAGTATATCCGGTGTGGTAACGGATGAATCGGGAGGCCCGGTCGCTAGCGCAGATGTAACGTTAAAAAGCAAGAAACTGCAATTCAAAGACAGCGGGAAGACGGGAACGAATGGAGAATATGAATTTTCGGATTTAAATGCCGGTAAATATATTTTGAAAGTAAAAAAGTCTGACTTCAAAAAAAAGAAAAAACAGGTTAAACTCGGACAAGGGGAAGATAAGGTGATCGATATTCGATTAAAGACGAAAGGTTCGGGTGGCGGCAGCGGTTCGGGTAGTGGCAGTGGCTCGGGTAGTGGGAGTGGTTCGGGCAGTGGAAGCGGTTCTGGAAGTGGCGGTGGAAGTGGTAGTGGTTCCGGAAGCGGAAGTGGCGCATGAGCCGGGAAAAATAACCCGCATGCCATATATATCAATGAATAGGCAATTGCCGGTGAAAGGATTTTGTCTTTTCCTATTCAGAATTTTAAAACAATCATGTAGTGGCAAGGAATGTCTTGCCACTACATGGTATTTTTTTGTCATAAAAATAGTAAGCCCTGTGATTATAAAGAAAATTACTGCTAATTGTATCATTTACGGACAGGTAAGATCCGTAGCTGTCCGTTGAATTTTTTTTGTTTTATCTATGAGATTGAGTCTTAATTAAGCGAAAGGGGTGTTAAGGTGATGTTTTTACGAAACAAGCTGTTTATGTCGTTAGGAATTTTTGTCGGTATGCTAAGCGGGACATGTTTGCTTAATATGAATGGCTCCGTTTTGCATGCGGCTTCAATTACCGGCATAATTTCAGATGAAAACGGTGATCCTATAAAAGATGTCGTTATAAAGGTCAAATCAAAAAAGAATACGAGTGGAAAGAAATCGAAAAAGACTGTAACAGATTCCGAAGGTGCATATGAAATAGATAATCTGAAAAAGGGGAATTATAAACTCAGTATCAAATCTGTCGGTTATGAAAAGGCAACCGATACGCTGAAGATAAGTAATAACAACGAAGAAGTACAAAAGGATGTTACCCTAACATTTTCAGCCTACACAAAGACCAACAACACCCAGACAATGGACGCAGCGGTCGCTTCCTTCAATGAAATCGGGGTGCTGAGAAGACAGGTTCCCATTGACGCGGATGCCATAGCATCTGCCTACGAGGGAGAATTGCAGGATTTAACAAAAGCAGTAGATGCAGAAAACAATGTAACTCTTGATAGCGATATTTCAGGTGCTATTGAGGATATTAAAAACAATAATCAGCCCGATTTGGCAGCACAGGTAATCGATAAAACACTACAACGGGTTTTTTATTTAGCTATCCTCGGACGTATTACCGACGTTCGCGACGATTTTCATGATGGGGAAAAGAAAGATCTTAGATTCTTATGGGATGAGGCATATGCAGCGTATCAGGCCATCATAGGCACTGCAGACAGGGAAAACAAGGTGCTTACCGAAGACCGCACCTCTATCAAAACAGGGGGTAACCCCAACCTGGAAGACCAAATAACGGTTGCCTTTCTACGGGGACAAAAAGCCCTGGACAGAAAGGACCATGAGGAAGATGGGATTACCATTGGCGTACAGCGGCAGGTTATCAGACTCTCCCTCGTCCGGGCCTTCTATATAGCGGTACTGAGAGAAGTAGAAGGCATCTTAAATACCAGGGACAGTGACCCGGAGAAAGCCCTTGTGTTTCAAAAAGAGGGTGAAGTTTATTACAGGATCATTGAGGAATTCGTTTCTCGTGACAACCCTGAAGGTAACGAAATCATAAAATCTCAGCTTACCGGAGATCTGGCGGATGTGAATGCTGATATTATGGTGAGTGAACTGAGCAAAGGGTTTATTGGCAGGGTCAGGGGCGAATTGGAGTCTAATGCATCTGCTCTTACTGAAAATGAGCGTAGCGATGCCATGGTAACTGCTGAAGAGGCTCTCCTCTATTCAGGGGTATTTTTGGAGGATTTGGAATTACGGCTCGGTGCCGGTGACAGCGAAGAGATAGCAGACGCCCTGGATGATTTGAGGGATGCCAGTGACGAGGTTAATAAAGCAAATGCAGACGTCGCCAGCCAAACGGTATCAACTATTCTCGCTCGTTATGAAAGTGAATTGCTTTAAACGTAAAGTTCTTATAGAAAGGGTATGTACAGATGAAGAAAAGGAGAATGAAATATTTTCTGGTCTCTCTCGGGATCATTGCGCCCATTTTTTCCACGGTAATTCACCTCCGGTCGGGCGATGCAAATAATCAATTTGCCAGTGAAGAGAAAAATACGGACGTGAAATCAGGTCAAAAAAAGAAGAAATCCGTCAGTTTTACGAATGACGTTTTACCATTATTTGTAAAGCCGAAAAAGAAGGGTAAATTGGAATCCATTCCTTGCATCCAGTGTCATTTTTCAAGTCTTTCTCTGGAAAATGACGGCATACCGGAAAATGCGTGGCACCAACTTGGCATGGGCTCGTACAGAGACATCATGGCAGGCGCCGATGGCGGGCTGGTGCAGGTTGTTGATATAGAAAATCCCGATGAAAGCGAGCTCCTTATTGTGCTCGAAGGAGAAGGAGATGAATCCCGCATGCCATACGGAGGCCCTTTCTTTTCAAAAAAGGAAATTGCCATCATTCGAAGGTGGATTGAAGAGGGGGCAAAGGACGATACCCCCGCTCCTGATTTTAACCGTGATGTGCTCCCTCTGTTAACAAAATCAGTCAATGGCAGTATTCCATGCAGTCTTTGCCACTATAATAACAACGGCGCGACCTCCAAAGAGCGTTCAGAATCACAGACATGTCTTGATCTGTCCAGCTGGGAAGGCATAATCTCCGGTGCAGAGGGAATCATACACGAGGCAATCATCGATCTGGAAACACCTGCTAACAGCCTGATCTTAAAACGTCTGCGTGGTCAGAAAACCGGGGAAGCGCCAGAAGACGATCATCGCATGCCCTTTGGCGGGCCGTATTTTACGGAGTACGAGATTCAGAAGATCGAACGTTGGATAGCAAATGGTGCGAAAGGTCCTAATGGAGAAGACCCCGAAGAGGCCGATATCAGTGACGCGGGTGAATGCCTTGGGGGAAGCGGCAGCGGTTCCGGCAGCGGTAGCGGCAGTGGTAATGGCGGCTCGTAACAAGATTGTTTGGCAATCACGTCCCGGAAAGAAAAAGAGTCGAAAGGAGACAAGCTATGTCTGCAATGATAATCAGCAGCCTTGACAGGTTTATTGGCATGGCGCGAAAACTGGAAGGCTATGGGGTGACAAATATCCACCTTTGTTATGCAAAGAACAACGGAGAGGTGGACATATCTGTAATTGCGCTTGTGCCGTTTGTTGATTTTGTAATACTGGGGAAAGATGCCCATTATTTACCCTATCTTAACCGGATAGTAAATGAAGCGCGGCTCCGGAGTATCCCTGTTTTGACGGAGGAACGCATTGCCGCGGTGAAAAAGTGAGAATTAATAACCATTCATAACAAAACCGGCAAATACGCTCTGAAACAGGGATGGATTGATGCTTTCCATGTCGTAACGCAGGCAAAGATGGAGGATGGGTGGGGGGGTGAGAGCCCCTCTTGGACTGCAATCGCTTTGCCCCTAATACGGCTTCATTAAATACCCAGCGACAAAGGGAAAATCATTCCGCTGCACGGGAAGTTTGAGCGGAAAAAATATCGACAAAAAAATGCAGGGAAGAACGTCCGTTCTTCCCTGCAGGACTAACGTCCGTAAAAAAAGGCGAGAGGGCAATTATTGGCCATTAGTGCAAAGTCAGCACGCCCACGCAACGGATACGTGTATTATGCCGATGATACCGGCGACTGGTTCAGGCGCAGCGGACAGCGGCGCATTCGTATCTGTTCACGCGCGGCCGGAGTGCGGACTTTCTGATCAAGTGACTGCTGCACCGGCATCCGGCAAGCCGAAAACTCCTGATCAGGCCTGAGGATTCAAATCTGACAACAGCCAAAAACGATTCGCGAAAAGAAACCTTCCCCGCTGCTTTTTGACAAGCCGGGTGCGCATGCCGCAACGATCCCCACGCCCGACCCTCCTGAATAAGGCCGAATTTAATGACAGGAATATTTATAGATGAAAAAAAAGAAATATTAAGATATTATTAAAAGGATAGGATAAAATGAATTTCTCGACATTGATCACTACAGGATAATAAAGCGATGTATGATGTAACAAAATTTACCTTACAAGACATGACACGATGCGGGGACGCAGTACAGCAATTCGGGGTGAAGGCAAAAAACATTGAAGAACTGGCCGATATGATGGTTCGTTATTTTTACGATCACTTTATGGATAAAAAAACAGGAGAGAAATCCTGTGCCTTGGTCCGTTTTTTCATAACGTATCCTTATTCAAGTATCGACGAGGAGTTACGCCAGCTGGCCGACGGAATGCTAAATGGGCAGCCAGCGCCGCAGGAAATGAAATGCCTGATTCTCCTGGCAACCGCGGGAATGAAAGCAGAGTGGAATTCGACAAAGCTTTCAAAGGGCCACAGGGTTCTCCCCCTGCTCAATGAAGACATGCTGAAAAAAAACCTGATGGTTTATCAATTCATTTATCAGCTGGGGATAGATATCTCTGCGGTGCTGAATCCCGATCCGCATCTGGCGATTGAACTGGAGAATAAGATTTTCAACGTGTATTACGTCCCGGATGCCCTTGGAAGCCCGTACATTCCGGCTCAGAATGAATTTGTAATTCCTTTCGGCATTAAGTCCGCATTGGGTTTTGGGGGTATGTTGCCGACGGGAAATTTATTCGCTGTGATCATGTTTTCTAAGACAAAGATTCCCCTTGCTATTGCGGATATGTTCAAAAATATTGCATTGAATGCAAGGATGGCGGTATTGTCCTTTGTGTCCGAAAAAATCTTTGTAATCGATAAAAGCGAGATTACTGAGGCGGAAAGGCTGAGATCCCTCATAGCGACACAAACGAATCTCCTGGAAATGTACAAGAAGACCGCTATTGAACAATCACGGTATCTGGAAGGTTCATCATGGACTCTTGCGAGGTTTTTAGGAGCATTTACCAAAAAAGTCTGGCTCTATGTTTCTCTGTTATCCGGTTCGGCGCTCTTTTTGTTCGTTAATCATCGTACTCATTACGAATTTGCTCTGCATCTTGCGGCCATACCCCTTGAAATTTTACTGGGTGCTTTATTAATTGAAAAGGTATTGGAAAAGAAAGAAAAGGCAGAGAAATTACGAAAGCTGATGTATGTGAAAAGTTACCTGTTTCGCTCAAAGATGCGGGGCCTCTTTCTCACCCATTTTCATGCGCTGAAATTTCCCGTAATAACCGTATCCAGGATTAAGAATGCGAGTCTGGAAGAATTACGGCAAATGCGCAGCGAGGCCAATCACCTGGAATACAAATCACTGGAAGCAATGGAATCGGTAATCATGGAGTATGTCTCTGCCTATCATGTTTTTTACGAATTTATGGAGAGGTCAATAGTTCACGACATGAATTCAAGTTTTGAAAATATGCTCTATATCCTGCATTTCATTGAGGATGTTAAATTGTTCAAGCAAACGAATCCCGATAAGCTTTTCATTTACGAGGCGCAAAAACAGCGCCTGCTGATGAAAAAGGTGAAAAAAATCCTGAGCGATGGCGTTGTCAAATTTCTGGATTATACCATTGAATTGAAAGAAAAGAATCCGGATATATTTTACGACCTCCTGACCGACTACGAATTGTCATCGCTGAAAAACCCGCTCGTCCCTGAACAGGCGTTACATTAAAAACCTGTTTTCTGAATTATATCTCACTTAAATATTACCCGGGAGTCGCACGCTCCGCCTCTTTGGGTAGTTTATCGGAAATCAAATTGTCAACTTTTAAAAATTATATTGACATTTGACATTTTTTTATTATATTAATGAGACTTAGTCTCAATTTCAGTTATATCTTTTGAAAGATATCTCACGGTACGGGCTATCTCTGTAGTTTCTTAATTAAAATGTTTTTACGGGAGGGGAATAAACATGGCTCCATTGAGTATTCTGCCGGGAAGGGTAAGATTTGAAAGCCAATATCTTGTAGGAAAACCGCATATTTGCAGGTATTTACAGGAACGCATCATGGATTATTTAAAAGGATTAACGGAGGTAACGGTAAATCACAAAACGGGGAGGATCCTGGTCAGGTTTGATGAGCACCAGATTGACAGACACACCATAACACAGCACATCAATCATATCATGAAAGAAGGCGAGGAGAAGGCGGCGGACGGGTGGTGGTTTTCGGTAGGGGAAAAGGATTCAATACCACCCGTTACAAAGCATGCCTTACAGGCTTTGGCGGGTATGGTTGTCAATGCGATATTGCCGAAGCCGTTAAATGCCCTGATACCTATAGCAATGAAAGTGGCAATGGGAAGGTAATACGTGCCTGAGGTGTGTGATTAATTTCGATAACAAAAGGAGATTTTGATGGAAGAGAATGTCCTCGAGAAAACAGAAGATAAAAACACGAAAAATGCGGGAGGGGTGCATATGGGTGGCTTTTTTATAAGCAATCGCAGTCTCTGGTTTATGGCTGGCGGTGCACTGGGTGCCGTTGCTGCAATTGGAATCAGTAAGCTGTCAAATAAGATACGGCCGGCAGCGGTCGGTGTTACAAAGGAAGGACTTGCGTTTAAGGAATGGCTGGTTGCAAATTATGAAAAGGGGAAAGAGGATATAGAAGATATCGTGGCGGAAGCAAAACATGCACATCAGAAAGACCTTGAGGCGACGGCAGAATCAGCAAAAAAGGAAAAAGATATGCTCAGGACGGTGGAACAGATGGTAGAAGAGATTTTAAAACGTAGGCCCGAAAAGAAGGAGGAATAGCGATGAGCATTATCAATAAGACAAGAACGTATCTCGGTTCACTTGTAAGCATTGCCGGAGGTGCCGGTGCAGTCCTGGTTGGGGCATATATATTTTCGAGAATCAAAGAAAAGCAAGAGAAGGAAACCCGGATGGAGAGAATAGAACAAATACTGCAGAAACTCATCGAAGAGCGGGAAATGAAGGAATGAAGTACAGAATTGTTCATAGCCTCCCCCAGAGGATCAGGATTAGCCTCAGAATACCCAGAAGGCATACGCCGGAAAGTACCCGGTTTGAGAGATTGGTTTCGGTCGTTGAGGGGGTTCAGAAGGTGTCCTTCAATTGCCGGACCAGGAGCCTCCTGATTAAATACAGTGGCGATCGTAATGTTCGAGATGCCTTGTTGAAGGCAATAAAAGAGACGCCCTTGACTTTTGTAAAAAAAGAAAATTTTAAACGAGATAAGCTGGAACAGAAAAAAAAGACTGCGGTGTTAGCGGGGGCACTCCTGATAGCGAGACCAATTATACCATTCGTCTTCGTGCCATTATTTGCCCTGTATGGCGCCATACCTATCTTCAGGAAAGGTTTCAGGGCAGCCCTGAACGGACGTCTGAACGTTGATACCCTTGACTCCGCGGCAATAGGCATTTCGTTACTGAGGGGGGATTACCTCACGGCAAGTCTGATTACATTCTTTCTGAAGGTAGGCGATTACCTTGAGGGGCGGATACGTCAAAAATCTAGGGAAAGCCTTACAAAAATGTTCCAGGGTCAGGAGGGGTGGGCATGGATAAAGAGGAACGGTTGGGAAATGAGGGTCAATATAAAGGACATAGCTGAGGGCGATCTTGTGGTTGTAAGGACGGGTAGCAGTATCCCGGTGGACGGTATTGTAGCGGAGGGCGCGGCATTGGTCAATCAGTCTGCAATCACCGGTGAGCCATTTCCCGTGCCGAAAAGGGAAGGGTTAATGGTTTATGCGGGTACTGTCCTGGAAGAAGGCCTTCTGGCCATAAAATCAATAAAAGTAGGTAATGAAACAAGGGTCTCTAAAATAATCAAGGTGATTGAAGAGTCGGAAGGTTTGAAGGCGGATGTGCAAAACTATGCAGAAAGGCTCGCAAACAGAATTGCTCCTTATAGTTTTATCCTGAGTGGACTAATATATCTCTCTACAAACAATCCGCTAAAGGCTATCTCCGTATTGCTGGTAGATTATTCATGTGCCATTAAATTATCAACCCCATTAATGATCATGTCAGCGATGATAGCTACAGCCCGGCGGGATGTTCTCATAAAGGGTGGTAAATTTATAGAAAGACTGGCTGAGGCAAACATCTTTGTTTTTGACAAGACAGGGACCCTTACAGCGGCAAAGCCAAAGGTTTTTGATATTCTCTCCTTCAACGGTTTTAACCGGGAATACCTGTTAAAAAACGCGGCATGTGTGGAAGAGCATTTTCCACATCCCGTAGCAACTGCCGTGGTGAAAAGGGCGGAAGAGGAGGGGCTTGTCCATGAGGAGAACCATGCGGAGGTCGAATACGTCCTTGCCCATGGCATAGCATCCAGGATTGAGGGCAAAAGGATACTGGTAGGGAGTAAACACTTCATATGTGAAGACAACGGGATTCCCGCGGAATGCGGAGAACCTGTCATAAAAGATTTTATGGACAGGGGATACTCAGTACTTTATATAGCTGTGGAAAATAAGCTTGCAGGTATTATAGCCATTGAAGACCAGGTAAGAGAAGATTCTGAAAAATTTCTCAAGATGCTTAAGGATTCGGGTGTGGAGCGAATCATCATGCTTACCGGTGACAACGATGCTGCTGCGCGGAATGTGGCAAAAAGACTTGGGATAGAGGAATATTACGCTCAGGCTCTTCCGGAAACAAAGTCAGAAATAATCAAAAATTTAAAAAACAGGGGTTATGTGGTTGCTATGGTTGGAGACGGCATAAATGACTCCCCTGCTATTTCTTATGCAGATGTTGGCATATCCCTGAAAAACGGTGCAGATATCGCGAAAGAGGCTTGTGATGTCTTACTCTTGGCGGGAGGGCTTGAAGGAATTATCGAGGCAAGGAAGATTGCACAGGATGCCATGTCCCGCATTAAAAAGAATTTCAGATATATAATCGGAATTAACAGTACCTTGATAGCTCTCGGTATCCTGGGGATGATTTCCCCGGTAACGTCAGCCTTTATGCATAATGCCACAACGATTCTTGTATCCGCAAATTCACTGAAGTCCTATCGTATCTCGCCTTACCGGGAAAAATGCTGTGAAATGCGGTGACGGATGTGTGATTACAAAAAGATCAGTCTCCGGCGGGGGAGGAAAAATTACTGAGAAGTCCGGAACAATAGGCGCGCTGGTTTTTGCACAGGGAATGCATAACCCATGAGCAGGGAGTACATCTTTCAGGGGAAGTTCCGGTATCGGCAATTCCCGTTGCATTCCGGGCATTCAGGAAAAATTACCGGACATAGCAGACGTTAAATCTTTGCCTCGGTGTGGAAAAGCAGTATTAAAGAGGCCGTGAAAGGACTTTCCTCCGTTTTTAATGGCAAAACCTTATTGCCTCACAACAATATAACAGATGGATAAAAAAACAGGCGGAAAGAGAATTAATAAAGTTTAAGGAGAGATAAAGATGAAACTTTATTATATTTCTATGGGATGTGTTATCGCTTTCCTTATAGCCTATCTTGTATTTTTCCTGAAGGTCATAGTGGATTTCATGCAAGAGTCCTCTCTCGGCCTAACGACATTCTATCCCTTATAAAGATATGGGGAGTTTATAAAAAACCGCGGTTATGAAAAGATATTTCTTTTTACTGCTTTCGTTGTGGAGTTTTATTCTTTTTCCCAATTTATCTTCGGGACAATCCCTGCTTGAAGGGGAAGAGCCCCCGGAAAACTACCAGTTTCAGGTCTTCCTGGAAGAAGAGGATGCCTTATCAAAAGTTTTTGCGGGATGTGATAGGGTAGAATCTGAGTTTATAACCCTTACACCTGAAGGATACGAATACTTCAAGGGATTACTGAAGAGGCCGGATCTTGAAACAACCTTTCAGGTCTATATTGGGAAAAAGGGAAACGTGACAGACCGGTATGCTATTATCACGGAAGAGATGGGTTGCTTTCACCCGATCACATGGATACTCAGTACAAATGTGGAGGGAAAGATTCTTGATATCGCAGTAATGATCTATCGGGAGAGCCGTGGACATGAGGTCAGCAGGAAGAGGTTCCTTGAGCAATTCGAAGGTAAGTCCTTAAACGACCCCCTCTCGACCAATAAAGATATTATCAGGATTACGGGGGCTACGGTATCTGTACAAGCCGTTTGCCGGGGCGTCAAAAAAATGCTCGCCTTTATCAATGAATTTTATATCAGGAAAAATCCTGTCTCTGCGACTCTGGCTCATCGCTTAACTCCTGAAGAAGTCAGTGCCCTGCAGTCATCCCGTAAACAACTTTTTACCACTGCAAGGGTTATTGAGGGGGTAAAAGCAATAGTGGCCGCGGAGGCGGACAATGAGAGGCATTTCTTTTCCATGGCAACGAAAGCGTTTAATGAGATGGAGCGTATTGAAAAACTTTTCACGAAAGAATTACAGGCTTTGAACAGGGAGGCTGGAAAAACTGTTTTTTCCTGCAACACAGAGGTATTGGAGGTGATAAAGCGATGCTATCGATACGGAGTACTTACGGCAGGTGCTTTTGATGTAACGGTATCTCCGTTATTGGATCACTGGGGGATTTATAAAGGCAAGCGAAAGAAGGTAAAGGAAGATAAGCTGAGAACACTTCTCCAGGCAGTCTCTTATAAAAATATAAAGATACAGGATAATGATACATTAATCTCTTTTGCTCATAAAAAAACAAAAGTAGACCTTGGTCCGGTCGTAAAAGGGTATGCGGTAGATAGGGCGTTGGAGCTTTTTAAGCAATCAGGGATAACGGGAGTTTGTATAAACTATGGCAGTGTCACGCGCATGCTAGGGCCTCCTTCCGGAAAAAATTCCTGGAAGGTGGGAATCCCCCACCCGGTAAAAGGCGACACGGTAATAGGTTCCCTGCAACTGGTTAATCAGGGAGTTGCCTTCGTTGCCGATTATTCTCTGTATCCTGCCGTACAGGATAAGTTTTATACCCATCTGATTGATCCCGAAGAGGGAAGACCGGTTAAGAATGAAATTCTTGCGGCTACGGCTATTGCTGCCACAGCAGAAGAGGCGGGAGTTCTGGCAACGGTCCTGTTTATTAAAGGGCCGGAAGGTGGGGAAAAACTCTCAGCCATTTTTTCCAACGCGGAGTGGCTGCTTCTTTATGAAAAGCCTCAGAGCAGTATAGAATTTCATGCGTCTTCAGGTATAAGGGAAAAGTTCGTTAAGGGAGAAGAAAAGATTTTTAAGTATGGTAAGGGTTCCGGTTGCCCCTTTAGTCCGTGAAGGTGGGAAGCAGATCCTCGTGTTAGACCTTCGTTCTTCAACGAACTGCCACAGTGCATAAAAATTTATCAAAAGATGCACTTAAAAGATTAAGATAGTCTTATTTATTATTACCCACCCCTTATCCCCGCCCGAGAGGGGATTTTTTCAATAAAAGGAGGAGAATCATGTCTATCGTTTGTCATTTCAGAAAGGTATTATTTTTAGGTTTATTTGCGATTATATCTTTATCAGATGTCTCCTATGCGAAGGATGTTAAAGACATTACTTCTACGGATTTGAAAGAGGTCATTCGGTCAAATAAAGATAAAATAGTGGCAGTGACATTCTGGGCAACGTGGTGCGAGGTCTGTAAAGAGCATCTCCCTGAACTCAATACCCTTTATGAAAAATATAAAGAGAAGAAGGTAGAAATACTTGGGGTATCTCTGGATGATAAAGTGAAAGGAGTTAAAGACTTTGTTGAAAAAAAAGGGATTACCTTTCCTATTTTCCGGGCTAAGGATAAAGAAGAAATGAGTTATGTTTACAACATCAGGAAAATTCCCATCATCTACTATTATAAAGATGGGGAACTCGAACATATAGAAGAAGGCTATACCGATCTTGAGCATATCGAAGAGGACCTGCGCAGTTGCCTGGAAGGTGTCACCCCTCCCCAGAAAGAGAGAACTTCACCGTCAAAATAAAGGATTATTCAACACGCCCGAATCGGGAAGAAATTTGATTATTAAGTAATGGTAATTTTTTAATTTTAGAGTATAATAATGGATGAAAAAATCCAAAAAAATTTTTTCATTCACTCGAAAAAAACGCAAATTCATTTTTCGTATCGGTACCCCGTATCTTTCCGCTGGCATCTTTATTGCTCCTTGTCATTTTAGCAGTAATTGAGGGTCTGTAATTATGTGTAACCCGAACGCAGGCCGTTAATGGATGGATTGCTGCAATTATAGGCCAATCATTGGGTTGTACGTGTTCAAGAGTATAAAATTAACAATTTTCATAAAATGAAGGTCGACCTGGAAGCTAACGGCCGTCTAATATCTTGTACAAAAATTCTAAAAAAGATTTAAAAGAATGGGAGGAAAGATTATGGGTATGCTGAATAAATGTAAAACATTTCATGGTCTGGCAGGGGTTGTTGCCGTGCTTGTGATGTTTTGTATTCCTCAGACGGATTCACGGGTTCTTGCGTGTGTTAAGCAGGATGATTGTCTTTCGTGTCACAGCACGGAGGAATTAAGAAGGGTCCATAAAAACGTTCCCTATCTGAATCAGGGTTGCCTTGCGTGCCATAACGCGCCGGCGTCTTCCCCTGATGGAGCAAAGGAGTCAGGAACATCCTGTGCGTGTAAACAGGGGGATCCTTCTCCGGGAATGAAAGGACAAGGGTCTGCGGAAATTTCTTCTGAAATTCATATTGGGCGCGAGGAATGGGGGAAGCTGCAACGTGTGGTGCATGAAACCATTGAACGGCATCTCGTCGGAAGGAAATTTATAGAGGTTTACGGACCCCTGGGCACGGGAGTCCAGTGTGTGCCGCTTGATACCTATGCCATCCCCTCTTGGGCCAGTGTTGATATGCTGGGAGAGGGCAATGATGCCATTCACTCTTTAAAAAGGGATATCGCTCATATACCCCTTATTTACAAAGATTTCTGGCTCTTCTGGAGGGATCTGGAGGCCAGCAAAAAGTGCGAGACCCCGCTGGACGTAAGCGCCGCGGTTGGGGCTGCTGTGGCGGCTGCCGCCAGGGAGGACGATCTGATATTCAATGGTCTTGCGGAAATGGGTATGGCGGGTCTTTTGAATGTCGCGGGAAGGAATATCCTGAAACTCAGCGACTGGTCGGTGATAGGGAACGGTTTTCAGGACGTCGTATCGGCATTGGAGAAATTGAGAAGCGCAGGTTTTTCTCCCCCTTATGTCCTTGTGGTAAGCCCAAGGCTCTACGCCCTCCTTCATAAGGTCTACGAGAGGACGGGAAAATTGGAAATAGAAGGGGTGCGGGAATTAGTGCGGGGTGGTGTGTATACGAGTCCGGTGTTTAAAAAAGACGTCGCGCTCGTCATAGCGGCGGGCAGGCAAAATCTCGACCTCGCAGTGGGCGCAAATTATAAGGTAGAGTACTGGGGGGCGCAGGATTTGAACCATCGGTTCAGGGTAGTAGGGAGTTCCGTGCTGAGGATTAAATGTCCCCAGTCCATCTGCACCCTGGAGTAAGTTGCGCAGGGTGAAACGGACACGCATCGCGTGTGATAAAGAATGTCAAAGTTTTATGGTAGGAGACACCTCCCGATGGCGACGAGGTGCAGGGGACGTTGTGCATTGCCAATCGCTGTCAGGAGGGGGGTGCCTGCCTTAGCGTTACGAAAAAAGTCGCCGAAGGCCTAATTAAACGGAGATTCAAGATTGAGATGTTCCGTCCTTTCACTTCTTTTGCCCCTGACAGGAAATGCCTTCAGGAGATATTCCGCGCGGGATGAAGGTGCGTCAACGCGCGTTGTTTCTTCTCCTCTTGTCTTGCTGAGAAGAAGACAAGTGAAATACCTGGTATATTCCATTGCTGTGGCGTGCGTATTTCTTTTTTTCCGTCCTTGTCAGGGATACGCCGGAATCCCCTTCCTTGCGGGAAAGGATGGCAGTGTTGTTCTGGAAATGGAGGCCAGGCCTGTGGCTATAGAACTCAGGCCGGGGGTATTCTTTGATGCGTGGGGATACTGTCTGAAAGGCGAGGATCCCTCGGTCCCCGGCCCTACGATAAAGGTAAGAGAAGGGGTAAAGATCAAGATTCGTTTTACCAACAAACTGGCCGTTCCTGCCTCTGTGCATCCCCACGGGGTAAAATATACCGCAGCCGATGATGGCGCCCATATCGCCGGAAATCCCGCGAGTATCGTGGAGCCGGGGGATACAAGGATTTTTGAGTGGGATACCTCCGGGACGCCAGGGACGTGGTTTTATCACACCCATGCGTTCGAGAAGGGCGGCGAAGAAGGATTATACCGGGGATTGTGGGGCGCGCTTATCGTGGAACCGAAAGGGGGCGACCCCGTCCTGCCCGACAAAGAGTTTGTCGTCTTTATGCATACGTTTCATGTCAACGGGCAGGAATACGAAACCTTTAATGATAAATCAGGGGATATGGAGTTTATGAGAGGGGACAGTTCCGCCTTCCCCGGTCTGGTCTGGAAAGCAAAAGCGGGAGAAAAGATACGGTTCCATCTCATAAATTCCTCAGAGGAGATGCATACCTTTCACACCCACGGTCACCGCTGGGTTGATAGGGCCACTGGTCAGCTTACCGATAACGTCGGCCTGGCGCCTTTTACCTCCTCCGTTCTGGATTTCGTTGCCGGCGAGGATGTCGGTCCCGGCAACTGGGCGTTTCATTGCCACTTCCATGAGCACATGATGAACGGCATGTTTGGGATTTTCGTGGTAGAAAAGGGGGATGTAAAAGCAGTGGTGAAGGGAACGTCGCCCCCGGCGGAAGGGGTGAAGAAAACCTTACAAGCACGACAGCTTCCCGAGTTCCCTGCGCGTCCGGTTGAGGCTCAGGGGGGGATCGCATCGCAGGCAGCTTCTTCTGAAGGTATTCCGCCAACCCTTGATACTTTACCGCGGTCTTTGACATATCCGGAACCATCACTGAAGAGTCTGTATGAAGAGTTTGCCGGACTAAGCCGGGGTGATGGCATCTGGGGAGAGTTTTATCAACCGATCCCTTTGTACACCTATTTTAATCCAGCCCGCCACTATATTCCGCCGGACAGCGTGAATTATACAAAACTTCTGGAGAAATACAGACCCGGCCAATGCGTTGAGTGTCACGAAGAGGTCTCACCCGGCATTGTCAACGAGTGGAAGATGTCGAACCATGCCAGTCCCCGGAAGAATCCGGAGGTTGCCGCAGAAACACACGAAATTGAGGAACTCATTGGTAAAGAACTGAATAACTGGAGGCCGGGGACAACGGATGGCGTCTATTGTTCTTACTGTCACGGAGACGATCACAAAAACCTTTTCATGCCCACTGTGGATAATTCGTGCGGGGCGTGTCACCCGAAACAAGCAGAAGAGTTTGCCCGGGGAAGAGATCATGGAAAGCCGAACCATGTGCAGAGTTGGGAAGGAAGCGTATCTGTCCCGTGGTATGCCGAACTGTATAGGCGTGGTGAAGGATACTCCCTGGTGGGGTGTGATCAGTGCCACCAGAACATGTCATCGTGCGATGACTGCCACAGCCGGCATCGCTTTTCAGCCGCTGAAGCGCGCAAACCAGAAGCCTGCTCAAGCTGCCATATGGGGCCGGACCACCCTGACTGGGAGAGTTACGAACACTCCAAATGGGGGGTAATTTACCATACTACCGGGGAGACGTGGAATTGGGAGAAGAGGCTTTTTGAGATTATTCCGGGGAAGGACTATCTTGCGCCTACCTGCCAATACTGCCACATGTATGTAGGTGATGGCCGCTGGGAGATGAATGTGGAGACGAAGGGTATATGGCGTATGGGCGTTATTCCTCCCAAAGAAGTAGAATTTCAATCAGGGCTGAAGGACTTCCCGTATGGGATAAAAATACCCCCTATGGACAAAAAGCTTGAAATCTATTCTGCGGAAAGCAAGCTGAAACGCCGTCAATGGCTGGAGCTTTGCGCACAATGCCACAGCAGCAGGTTTTCAAGCATGTGGCTGGACTCCCTGGATCGGTATATGTTTGAATCGTGGAAACGAATCGATGAAGCACAGCTTATTTTGGAAGAACTCTTCGCCAAAGACCTCGTTAAACCATCCCCCGAAGAAAGACCGCCTTTTCCCTTAAGCGACTTAATAATCAAAGTACTTGGCACCGACACGCTGGGGCCGGAGATTTACAGCCTTTTTAAGAAGACCGGCGGCCACTTACCGGTTATTGGTCCCGTCCTTGGAGCCTATGCCATATTCACCCGGAACGACGGGAATCCCAGTGGAACAGAACGGGAATATGTGGAGATGTGGTTCTGGAACCATTTGCAGGGTTACAAAGGTACCGCCCATGCCCAACAGGACATCAGCTGGTGGTGGGGCACTTCACAAACAATCGGGAATCTTACGCGTATTCAGGATGAAGCGGTAAAGTTAAAACGTCTGAAGGACCTCGAAGACGCGGTAAAAAAATAAACCGTGTTGTTATCGGGAATAAGGGTGGTTATGCAAATTGCGCCCGACGGAGATTCCCTGAAACACTCCTTCTCATTCAGCGAAACACCCCGATCAGCCAGGAGAGATAATCCACATCGATGTTGTCCATTATATTCATGGTGGCAGTTTTCAGAGCGTTTCAGAATGGTGTGTCGGATGACGCGGGGAAACAGCGAACAATGGAATTTTTTCGTGAGCGGTTTCAGGAACCGTGGGTCTCTTTCCTGTCTCTTCCTTCTGCGATCGCAATTTTCGCCGCTTCAAAAAAGGGCGTTTTCCTGATGGGGACGTAAAGATCAATGATGTTTTCATGGCAAACAACCTCATTTTTCAGGCCCTCAATGAGGGGATGCGCAATGCCTGACGGCACGGGGGTTACCAGATCAACCCAGTATGCTGCTAAGTGAGGTGTCAGCACGGGAACGCGGATAATAAGTCTCGGGCAAAGTCCCTTCGCCCTTGCATACTGCTGCATCATCTCTCTGTAGGTCATAATATCCGGGCCGCCAATATCAAACACCTTGCCGGCAGTATCAGGATTAAAGAGGCAACCCACAAGATATGCAAGGACGTCCTGAACCGCAATCGGCTGGATTTTGGTGTCAATCCATTTGGGGCACACCATCACGGGAAGGCGTTCGACAAGATGCCGCAACATTTCATAGGAAGCGCCGCCTGCTCCAATGATGATTGCCGCACGGAGAATCGTTGTTCTCGCTTTGCCCGATGAGAGGATGTCCGCAACTTCCGCCCGGCTTCTCAGGTGTTCGGAGAGATTTTTTCCTCTTTCACCCAGTCCGCCAAGATAAATTACCCGCCGGAGATTTGCAGCGTCTGCTGCCGTAACAAAATTCTTTGCTGCAAGTTTATCCGCCTTTGTAAATTCCCGGTTTGAAAAGATGCTCTTCCCTCCCATGGAGTGAACCAGGTAATATGCGGAGTGAATGGCGCGGAATGCCTCATGAAGTCCTTCATTTTTCAGAAGATCCCCGCGTACAACTTCCACGAGTTTGTTTTTCACGAGGGAGGGAGAAAGTTTTGACGGATTACGGGCGAGAAGCCTGAGTTTTGTTCCCCTGCCAAGGAGTTCAGAGACCAGTCTGCCACCGATAAAACCAGTAGACCCGACAACTAACACCCTGTCGTCCAGTGTAATTTCTAGAGTATTCATAGAAAATTTACTTTAAAACAGTGCGTACGGGTAGTTTCCTAAAATGTATACTGCTTTATTGCATACGAAATGTTTGTCATGGTATCTGTTGCAGGATAATGTCATGCAGATAAAATATCATATTCATGTATCCATATCAAGGTTAAGACCCATAATTTTTATTATTCAAAAAGCTAAGCTGATAAGCTGAATTGTTATGAAAAGAAAAACTTATCAGAATATCTGAAAAAGCCCGATGAATTGTTTCTTGTAATTTCAAAGGGAGGGTTGTATCATAAATTCTTTGGTTTGTGTCACGGCTACACAGAGAGTAGATGGGACTTTGTAAAATTCAGCGAGGGCGCGGTGTGGAAAAGACCGATAAAGACGAAATAATTGATGAAATTGGAAATATCCGGATGTCATTAGGCGCACATCTGGAAGAGTTGCGGCGGAGGATTATCTATTCCATGGTCGCCGTTGTTTTCTGTTTCATATTGTGCTGGCTTTTTAAGGTGCAGATCCTGGATATGGCGAAAAGACCCCATAAATTTGCCATGGAAAAGGTTGGTTTATCAACAGAGCTGCAGGTGCTGAGTTACCAGGAGGGTTTCTATGCTTATATGAAGCTGTGCTTTATCACGGCGGTTTTTCTGTCCTATCCGTTCGTTATTTACCAGATATGGAAATTTGTGAGCGCGGGTCTCTATAAAAAGGAGCAGAGATATGTGCTCATATTTCTCCCTGTCTCATATATGGCATTTGTGGTAGGGGGGCTCTTCGGGTATTTTTTACTCATCCCCTTTGGCCTGCAATTCCTGATCGGTATCCTCGGCCCCGGCATACAGCCCATCATCACGATGAAGGATTATGTTTCATTTGTCTTCATGCTGACGGTGGCCCTGGGATTGGTATTCCAGCTGCCGCTCATCATGTTACTCCTCTCAAAGATAGGATTTATTACCCCGGATAAGTTTATAGCATGGAGAAAGTACGCCATCCTGGTAATTTTTATTATTGCCGCAGTCGTTACACCGCCCGATCCTTTTACCCAGAGTTTGACCGCGGCGCCCATGATCGTTCTTTATGAGTTGGGAATACTCATTGCAAAACCCACGCGAAGGGGATTTATCTTCTTAGGCGCTATAGTTGGATGCGGAACGCTCGTATTGGCAGCGGTATATTTCTATTTGACCCACAGGGGCGGAGAAATCAATTTGCTGAATACCCGCGGAGAAATTCACTTTTTATCCCCGGAAGGAAAGGACTGGATGGAAGTGTCAAATCGTACCAGTTTCCGGAATGGCACGACTCTGAAAACCGGCAGTGAAGGAAGAACTGCCGTGTCCATGAGGAAAGGAGTCGATCTGGTTATGGACTCAAATACCGAAGTGCACTGTGTCGACCCGTTGAAGATACAGCTGAAATCCGGGCAGATTATCGTTTCCGTGAAGGAGTTGGAAGTGCCACTGGAAATTGATACTCCGAATGGACGGATCAGAATGAATAAGGGCTCTGTGAATATCCAGGCAAGGGATTTTGCTACTGTTGTAACCGCAATAAAAGGCGAGGCCTCCTTGATAGTGGAGGGGGAAGAGAAAAAACTGCTGGAGGGACGGCAGCATAAGATGGCCATTGGCGGAGAACCAGTAGACGTCGGCTCTATCATCAACTGGTCCGAGGGTGTCCTGGCCAAACCTGAAATGTGGTAAAAATTACCGTTACGGACGTTGAGGGGCGTGCGCTTTTGGCGTTATGCACGCGAACAAGACGTCTCGGCTTCTTTTCGCCGGGGAAAAATTGTCCGACGGTAAGCACCGGGAGGGGATTTTTGCCGCAGAGTTACCTGCGATCGGGTTTAAATAATGTCTCCCGCAGACATATCGTAGATCCATTGGATGCCGGCAGGGTCATACTCAAGGATTTCTCTTTTATCAAAAAAAATACCGATTTCATTTTCGGCAGAGGCAGGGGAATCCGAGCCGTGAATCAGGTTAAAGCGGTTGCTGAGGGCGTAATCACCGCGAATGGTTCCGGGCTCCGCCTTTGAGCCAAAGGTGGCTCCCATCATTTTTCTCACAATTTCTATGGCGTTCTTTCCCTTCAGCGCCATAATGATAACGGGTGCAGAAGACGTATATCTGACCAACGGTTCAAAAAAATCTTTCCCTTCATGTGCGGCATAATGCTTTTTTGCCATTTCCTCTGAGATCCGGATCATTTTAAGCCCGATGATCTGAAATCCCTTTTCTTCAAACCGGGATATGATTTTTCCCACTAAACGACGCTGAACGGCATCTGGTTTTAATATAATTAAGGTCTTTTCCATAGGTGTTATTCCTTTCTTTTGAGTTTTTTGACATAAAGTTCCCTTACCAGTAAGAAAAAATTTTGATAGTCAGAACTCTGGTAGTCGGGAAACGTCCATGGGAAGGACTCGAATTTCCCCCTGCGGTAATTAAGGGTTACTTCGGCATAGACACCGTCTCGTAAGTATATACGATGGGAGAAATCCTTGGTGGAGGCCAGGATAAGTCTGCTTTCATTCATGTAGCCGGGGTCAATATTGACGGGACGTTTTACGGGGTACTTTTGTGAAGAGGCAACGGATTCTTCTATGGCATTGGTCTGTACCTTAATGGCAGCAATCTCGTCGGGCGAGATAAGTCTTTCAAAACTGTAAAACTGCCGCAGAATCCCTTTGCCCATTTCCTCGTTATAATAATCGGTAAAATTGAAGGGCAGGACGTTACTTCGAAGATCGACGGGACCAAAATGCTCTTCCAGGATTTTGTCTGTCTGACTCAGAAGTTCGGGAATACCAGTCAATACACCAATAATTAAATTTGCTTGTTTTGGTCTGGAAATGTAACCCACGAAAAATGTTGTAATTTGCTAATTTTAATGAAAACCAATGCTATACACAGCGTCATTAATCAAACATGAATATGTCATTCCCGCAGAAGCGGGAATCCGGAAAAACAGAAGAATATGGGATTCCGGGTCAAGCCGGAATGACGGACAGTTGTAAACTGCGGAACCACGGACAAGCAGGGGTTGTCCGTGCCACC
Source organism: Candidatus Brocadia sp. (assembly GCA_011525665.1). Classification (GTDB taxonomy): domain Bacteria; phylum Planctomycetota; class Brocadiia; order Brocadiales; family Brocadiaceae; genus Brocadia. Next base: position 7,328 of record WYAU01000070.1, on the reverse strand, counting down.
CTTCTGGAATGGTTGCCGTGTATAAATTTGATAAACCACAAATTGTGAACCTTTTGAGTACATAATTTGTGTATTTGTGGTTTATTCTTCACGGTTTCGAGAGCCTTTCACATAGTTCCCGGATCTTCATGTGAACTTCGCCGGGAGGTGTCAGGAACGTTTCTCCGCTTTTTCTCAATTTTATTTCAAGTTCTTTCGTTTCGGTAAATTTCTTACCGATGACAATTTTTATTGGTATGCCAATCAGGTCGGCGTCTTTGAATTTAACACCCGGTCTCTGGTCCCTGTCGTCCAGCAATACTTCAACTCCTGCAACATTGACAATCTCATCATAGATTTGATTTGCCATCTTCATGCCTGCGGCATCATTAACGTTGACGGGAATGATAATGACCTTGTATGGAGCCAGTGAAAGCGGCCATATGATGCCATTTTCATCATGTGACCTTTCGATCAGCGCGGCAATAATACGGTTAACCCCGATTCCGTAACAGCCCATAATCATGGATTTTTCCCTGCCGTTGCTATCCAGGAACTTCGCCTTCAGGGCATCGCTGTATTTCGTGCCGAGTTTGAATACGTGTCCGATTTCAATGCCCTGTGAGATGTCAATCTCATGATTGCACTTCGGACACCTGTCACCCTTGGTCACATAGCGGATATCGGCGATACGGTCGATTTTAAAATCCCTTTCCGGATTTACGTTTAACAGATGGGCGTCCGGTTTGTTGGCGCCCGTAACAAAATTGCGAAGCACGGAGACGGCCTGGTCGGCGATGATTTTTATCTGTAGTCCAACGGGGCCGGCAAACCCCACACGTGCGCCGGTGACGTGTTCAATGGTGTTATGGTCTGCAAGTGCAACGGCTTCCTGTCCAAGCAGCTTGGTCAGCTTGGTCTCGTTTACCTCATGGTCTCCCCGCAGGAGAACGGCAACCGGCTGGCCATCCGAGATGTAAATCATTGTTTTAACCAGCGTGTCTGGTTTTACCTTCAGAAAGTTGCTGACTTCCTGGATGGTGTGTGTGTGGGGAGTTGAAATTTCCTTAATCTCCTGCAGGGTTGCATTGTTTTTCGACGAGATGGGCGCAGCTTCTGCCCGTTCACGATTGGCGCTGTAACCGCACTCCATGCATCGGATGAGAAGATCTTCACCCACGTGGCTGGGAACCATAAACTCATGGGAAACATCACCACCCATAGCCCCTGAATCTGCCTCACAGACAATGTAGTCGAGACCGCACCGGTCAAATATACGGCAGTAAGCGTCATACATGGCCTTATAGCGCCTGTTGAGTCCTTCATAATCCACGTCAAAGCTATAGGCATCCTTCATGATAAATTCCTTACTGCGCAGGACACCGAACCGTGGCCTTGTTTCATCCCGGAATTTGGTTTGAATCTGGTAGAGTGTGATAGGGAGTTGCCGGTAGGAATTTATCTCATTCCTGACAATATCCGTAATAATTTCTTCATGGGTGGGGCCCAATGCAGTAGTTTTGCCATGCCGGTCCTCAAAGGTAATTAAATCATCCCCAAATACGTTTAACCGTCCACTCTCTTCCAGGAGATTTAAAGGCTGAAGCGCGGGGAGGAATACCTCAATGGCCCCCCCCCGGTTCATCTCTTCCCTCACAATATCAATAACCTTATTCAGGACCAGCGTGCCTAAAGGCAAATATGCATAAGCGCCTGCTGTGATCCTTCGAATAAGCCCGGCGCGGATCATAAGTTTATGGCTCTCGATTTCTGCCTCTGACGGGTTTTCTTTCAGTGTGGGAATCAGTGTCTGCGACCATTTCATCTGTTATGTATCCCTTTAAAAATTGCAGGTGATATTTATAATGAATTGCTGGTATAAAAAGCAAAAAAATATTATAATCCTTTAAATTCGGCTTTCAAGATAAATAAACAGTATGACTATAAAAGTTTCAGCACTTCATTTATCACTAAATCTTTCGAATGGCATGATGCAAAAATTACAAGAAAAAAGATGACCGTTCCTCGTGAAATTCTTGAATTGACAGGACGATTCGACTGTAATCGCGAGGCATATCGTTCCGGTACATACAACGAAACCCAGCTTCGGCGTGAGTTTATTGATCCGTTTTTCAAGATATTGGGCTGGGACGTGGATAATGAGAAGGGCTATGCCGAGGCTTACAAAGACGTGATTCACGAGGACTCCATCAAGGTTGGCGGTATGACCAAGGCCCCGGACTACTGCTTCCGCATCGGTGGTGTCCGCAAGTTTTTTGTGGAGACGAAGAAGCCCGCGGTCAATCTCAAAGACGATGTCGACCCCGCATTTCAACTGCGCCGCTACGCATGGTCTGCCAGGCTCCCGCTCAGTATCCTTACTGATTTTGAGGAGTTTGTCGTTTACGACTGCAGGGTTAAACCGGACAAGACCGACAAACCTTCTATCGCCCGAATCCTTTACCTCAACTACACCGAGTATTCACAGCGATGGGATGAGATCGCCTCCACCTTCTCACGCGATGCAGTCCTCAAGGGCACCTTTGATAAATATGCCGAATCGAGCAAGGCCAAAAAAGGCACCGCCGAGGTTGATACCGCATTTCTAAAAGAAATTGAATCCTGGCGAGACATGCTTGCCCGCAACATGGCGCTACGCAATCCGGATTTAACCCAGCACGACCTGAACTTTGCCATCCAGCGCACCATCGACCGCATTATCTTCCTGCGTATATGCGAGGATCGTGGTATCGAAAGGTATGGTCGTCTCATGGCCTTGCAGAATGGCGACCGTGTGTACGCACGTCTCTGCGAAATATTTCATCGCGCCGATGAACGCTACAACTCCGGCTTGTTTCACTTTCAAAAAGAAAAGGGTCGTTCTGAATCGCCAGATACCCTCACCCTGAGTTTAACCATTGACGACAGCGTACTCAAGGATATCATCAAAAACCTCTACTATCCCGACAGTCCGTACGAATTCTCCGTCCTCTCCGCTGACATCCTGGGTCAGGTCTACGAGCAATTTTTGGGCAAGGTAATCCGTCTTACGGCTGGCCATCGTGCAGTGGTGGAGGACAAGCCGGAGGTCAAGAAGGCAGGCGGGGTTTACTATACACCGACCTATATCGTTGACTATATCGTAAAGAACACGGTAGGTAAACTTCTTGAATGTGAATTACAGAATGGTGAACGTGCGAAAATCCCCCTTAGCAAAGGGGGCAAGGGGGTTGTGAATTCCGAAATCCAAAATCCGAAATCTAAAATCAGGAACGTTACTCCGAAGGCTGTTGCTAAAATTCGCATCCTCGACCCTGCCTGCGGCTCCGGTTCTTTTCTCCTGGGTGCATACAAATACCTGCTTGACTGGCACCGTGACTGGTATGTGGCCGATGGCCCTGAGAAATGGTCAACAGGCCGCTCACCGACATTATACCAGGGAATGGGTGGTGACTGGCGTCTAACCACCGCCGAGCGCAAGCGTATCCTGCTCAATAACATCTATGGTGTAGACATCGACCCACAGGCTGTGGAGGTAACCAAGCTATCGCTCCTTTTGAAGGTGCTGGAAGGCGAGTCCGAGCAGACCATTGTAAAACAACTCAGACTGTTCCACGAACGTGCCCTGCCAGATCTCGGCAATAACATCAAATGCGGCAACTCACTCATTGGCCCAGACTTTTACGAAGGTCGCCAGATGAGCCTGTTTGATGAAGAGGAACGATATCGGATCAATGTCTTCGATTGGGAGGCCGAGTTTCCTGAGATCATAAAGGCAGACGGATTTAATGTAGTAATCGGAAATCCGCCATGGGGCGCTGACTTTTCGAACAGTGAGTTGGATTATCTCCGCAGAAAACACCGAAATATTATTGTAAGAATGATTGATTCTTATATGTACTTCATTCACCTCTCCGCAAAACTGTTAACTCGTGATGGTATATTTGGCATGATTATTCCCAGCACGTTCCTTACTCAGTCAGATGCCCAATTGTTACGTCGATTTATAATCGAGAACTTTAACTTACAGACTGTGATAAACTTAGGGGAAAAAGTATTTGGTTCTAAGGTTCTTAACACTTCAACTATTTTAGTATTTACTGCACGCAGTACACCAACCACAAGAGGACTTATCACAGTAAATGATTTTAGGCACAGTATACCAGACGAAAAATCGCATCGACTAAAAGAACTAAAGCCTATAAATTGTAATCAGTGGCGTAAGGTTGTTCTCTCTGATCCCTTATGTACCTATTTCACGCTCAATCTTAATGCAGTTGCGCTCTTTCAGAAACTTACTCAAACATTCCCAAAATTTTCGGATATCATCGATGGAGAAATACAGCGTGGTATAAGCCCAGACTATGCCGAAGCCTTTATTGTTGAGAAAGAAATAATAAAGCAAGAAAAGATTGAAAATGACGTGTTGCGTCCTGTTGTACTTGGGAAGCATATATCCAGATATGGTGTCATTGACTCTTCCACTTTCATAATTTATCTAACACGCGGCGATGACATTGAGAAATATCCTAACACAAGAGGGCATCTAAACAGATATCGCGACAAAATTACCTGTAAAGAGGTAGCAGAAGGTAAACACCCTTGGTTTGCCTTGCACCGTCCCCGAAATCCAGCAATCTTTGATCCTCCAAAGTTTATCGGTCTTACAACAACAAGGATGATTTGTATTGCTTTGGACGAAGAAGTAGGTTATTACGCTACTGACGCTCTGTATTTGTTTAGAATTAAGACGGGCTTTTCCATTAAAGAACGCTTTGTGCTAGGTGTTCTTCACTCAGCTTGCTTCCAGTTCCTGTATCAAATTTACTCGCAAGGAGAACAGCGAGTTATCCCACAGATAAAAGCTGCAAAGCTATATAGCTTACCCTTTCCCACCATTGACATTTCTCACTCGGTGGAAAAAGCCAGCCACGACCGGATGGTAGAACTTGTCGATCAGATGCTCGAACTGCACAAACAAATAGCATCAGCAAAGACGGATCATGACAAGACCACCATCCAGCGACAGATCGATGCAACCGATCTTCAGATTGATCAGTTGGTATATGAATTGTATGGATTGACAGAAGATGAAATCAAAATAGTGGAGAGCAGTTTATCATAAAACCTACGAAACCAAAAATCTATCAAAGGAGTAATCCCTGTTGCTATAGATAAGTTATGAATAAACAGATTGAAAAAAACGGATTAAACACAGGTGAGGCTGGTTTATACACTTTTCCATTCTGGCTTTACGTCGATACTCGTACTCCTTTGCTTGCAGGTGATTTCTTGAAAGGTGGAACTCTTATACGATTCTATCCTCCTTTTAGGAGTGCTTCAGCGAACTTTATGCCGATGCCAAGGGTCAAACCCGAAGCTATTCCGTTCTTATCCGAGGCAAGACCAAGCAATTCATTACCATTGATTCATGTGGTGACACTGCCAATATTTCAACCTGACGGAGGTCCTGGTACTATTGCACTTTGGTCAGATCAATGGGGCAAAAAGCTTAATATCTTTCCCATGGACAGTTTGCGGATTGACCTAGTTAACTCACCACAAGGTGATTTTACCTTACCAGCTGTACTTCACAAACTGCTTGAGCGTCTTCGAGTTCGAAGTAGGCAATGGTGGATTCTTCGCTCTATTGATGCCTTGCTTGGATACGAACGCAGCCGTTTTAGCATAATACGTAACGGTGCACCAATGGATATTGGACATGGAATCGTGCATGCTCGAATACCATTTGGCTTCGAAAAACCAATAGACGATACCCTTTGGATGAGATCAGTGCAAGACGTCGGGGAAGAGGTTGAAACGTTTCCATACGAAATGTCGGTTCTCGATGCTTATTATTACCTTGCTACATCTGATTTGCGAAGTATGGTTATTCATGCAGCAATGGGATGTGAGCAGGCTACCGAGACAGCGTTCGCACGGTTATGGGAAGCACGGAACAAAGGGCAAGAGTTTAAACGAGGACGTGTAATGACAGGTTATGACCTTCCAACTCATCTCAGTCGAGATTTGAACCGATTTTTGGGAAGATCATTTGAACAAGAGTTTCCCGTCGAATTTGCCGAGATTCGAAAACTTTGGGATGCCCGAGGAAGAGTCGCACACGGAGGAAAAGCACAATTTATTTACAACGGCATCCTTAGAACAATCGCTGATTTACAAGGTGAAACGATGCTTGCAGCTGTTCAAAAGTGCATCAATTGGTTACGTCAGTTGTATGACAATACCGTCTAGCATAAAATTTATATACAATCACACATGCCTAATAGTGAAAATGATAAAAAAGAAGACCTGGAAGAGCTTATTGCCATTGGATCAGACATTGCAGGAGGAGCGGCAGGGGGAGCTATCGGATTCTTCACTGCAGGTTCTGTAGGGGCGGTTCTTGGTGGGATGACAGGTCCTTTATTATCTTTTACATTTCGCCGCTTGGCTAATGAAATCAAATATCGGCTACTAGGAAAACGAGAAGAAGTAAGGATCGGAGCTACCATTGCATTTGCAGCTAAAAAAATCCAGGAAAATATAGCAAATGGCTTGCAAGTTCGACAAGACAACTTTTTCCAAGGGCAGCATAATGAACGTGCGGCGGCTGAAGAGATTTTAGAAGGTGTGTTGCTTGTTGCACAAAGGGAACACCAAGAAAAAAAACTGTTGTTTTACGGAAACCTTGTGGCAAATATAGCTTTTCACCCTGAGATTGACAGGGCAGAGGCAAATCTATTAATTAGACTTGGGGAGCGAATTTCATATCGTCAAATGTGTTTGTTGGCATTATTTACGCGATTCGATACTTCTAACCTCAGGCAAGAGGACTATCGAAGCAATGGAAATGTCGGTACTGCTAAGGTTGCTTTACTTCAAGAGATTTATGATTTGTACCTGCAAGGTATGTTAAATGCATCAGGTGTGGCTCTGCTGAGTCTGGCCGATATTAAACCTGGCAAAATAAAAGTACAAGGAACGGGTGCTACACTTTATGAATTAATGGAGTTATGGAAAGTAGATATGCAAGATATTGTTGAAATCATTGAGTTATTACGATAGCCATGTTGGGTAAAGGATGAGCGCGACCCGATATCAACCATCTTCAGAGTGCGTGAGGTTAAGTAGAGCGTAAGCGAAACCCAACACCAATTATAGCATTTGCAGAAAAGTTGGGTTTCATTCCTCAACCCAACCTACAATGCTACAATACTCCTAAGCGGGTTCAAGTTTGCAACTCAATGTCATTAAGTTAAGAAATTGGTTTATAAGGGAAGGCGAAGATTTTTTTATGTGGTTGAATATTTCTTGGAAATTTTCTTCCTTTTCTAATAGCGGAATTG